>JAXLWG010000037.1:0-48979 GCA_046328615.1 Anaerolineae bacterium
ATGCGGGGATTCCGGTGGTGCCGGATACGCGCAGCGCGTTGATGCATGACAAGTTCATGATCATCGACAGCACAATCGTGTGGATGGGGACGTGGAATTACACCATCAACGACACCTATCGCAACAACAACACGGCGCTTGTGCTGCGTTCGCGCAACGTGGTGGCCGATTATCAGGCCGAATTCAACGAAATGTTCGAACAGGGGCAGTTTGGCCCGCGTTCGCCCATCAACACGCCGAATGTGACCTTCACGCAGGACGGCACGCCGATGGAGGTGTATTTCGCGCCGGAAACCGAAGTGCTGCCCGTGCTGGTGCGTGAGATCAACGCGTCGCAGTCGTCGATCCGCTTCCTCGCGTTCTCGTTCACCGTGGACGAAATGGCGGATGCGATCATCACCCGTGCCAATGCGGGCGTGAATGTGCGCGGTGTGTTTGAGACGACTGGCAGCCAAACCGCCTCATCGGAGCTGACACCGCTGTTCTGTGCGGGACTGCCTGTGCGTCAGGATGGCAACTCGTTCGTTATGCACGAGAAAGTGTTCGTGATTGACAGCTCAACCGTGATCGTCGGCTCGTTCAACTTCTCCGCGAACGCGGCGAACAGCAACGACGAGAATTTGATCATCATCCGCGACCGCGATTTGGCGACACAGTATCTCATGGAGTTCGATCGCCGCTGGAATGAAGCCCACGCGCCAACGTCGTTGAGCTGCTCGTAAACCATGATCGCGGGGTGTCGCTGCTGGCGCTGCCCCGCTGAGCTATCCCCTACGAATGGGGGGACGTGAAGCCCGGACAAACCGGGCTATACTCGAAACAGGTTTGGAGTCCCAACAGGAAAGACTGCTATGTCCTTTATCGAAGCGCCTACTACGTTTTACCTTGGCCGCCGCTACGATCCGTCGACCAAGAAGCTGACTTCGGACGTGGTGTATTACGACTCGCGCGATCTCGTGACGCATGCGGTCGTCGTCGGCATGACGGGCAGCGGCAAAACCGGGCTGTGCATCAGCCTGTTGGAAGAAGCCGCGCTCGATAACATCCCGGCCATCATTATCGATCCGAAAGGCGACATTACCAATCTGCTGCTCAACTTCCCCGACCTGCGCCCGGAAGATTTCGCGCCATGGGTGAACCTTGATGATGCGCGCCGGGCAGGCATGGATATTCCCCAGTACGCCGCCGATGTGGCGCGCCGCTGGCGGGAAGGTTTGGGCAGTTGGGGCATCGTGCCAGATCGCATGCGCTGGCTCAAATACGCGGCGAACTACAGCATCTACACGCCGGGATCAGACGCAGGACTGCCGGTGAGCATCCTCGCTTCGCTGCGCGCGCCCACTGAAGGCTGGGACGCCAACGAAGAAGGCAACCGCGAACGCATCAGCGCGATCACGACGGCGCTGCTGGCGCTGATCGGGCGGAACGCGCAGCCGGTCACTGACAAAGAACATGTGCTGATCAGCAACATCTTTGAATATGCGTGGCGCCGGCAGTTGAACCTCACCCTTGAGGACATCATCCTCATGGTGCAAAAACCGCCGTTCCCCAAGTTGGGTGTGTTCCCCATCGATGAATACATCAGCGAAAAGCAGCGCAGCAAATTGGCGCTGGAGCTGAACAACATCGTCGCCGCGCCGTCGTTCCAGTCGTGGATCAACGGCGATCCGCTCGATATTCAGCAGCTTCTATATCTGCCGGATGGCCGCCCGCGCGTGTCGATCTTCTACATCGCGCACCTGAACGATACCGAGCGCCAGTTTATGATGACGCTGCTGCTCGAAAATATCCTCGGTTGGATGCGCCAGCAGAGCGGCACCACCAGCTTGCGCGCTTTGCTGTACATTGACGAAATGTTCGGCTATTTTCCGCCCTATCCGTTCAACCCGCCGACCAAAGCGCCGCTCTTGCAGCTCCTCAAACAGGCGCGTGCCTTCGGTTTGGGGATGATCCTCGCCACCCAGAACCCCGGCGATCTTGACTATAAGGGCTTGAGCAACGCCGGGACGTGGTTTATCGGTCGTCTGCAAAGCGAGCAGGATCGCCAGCGGGTGATGGCCGGGTTGGAAGCGCTGGCCTCCGTCAACACGGAATTCAGCGTCAAGGAAGTCGGCCAGTTGATCGGTGATATTCCGCCGCGCGTGTTTTTGATGCACAACGTCCACGATCGCGGCGGGCCGGTGATGGTGCATACCCGCTGGGCGATGAGTTATCTCCGTGGGCCGCTCACCCGCCAGCAGATCACCGCCTTGATGGCGGCGCAAAAACAGGCGATGGGCAGCCGGTTGGGTTTGGCGAAGACGTTCAGCGCCCCCGCCCCACAGACTCAGCAAGCCTATGGCGGGTTTGGCGCGCAGTTGGCAATGGCGCAGCAGGCTCCAGCCTCCATCCGCCCAGCAGCGCAGCCCTTCGCGGGCGGCTATGCGGCATCGTCCGCGCCCGCCTCGCCACCGCCGCCCCCCGGTTTGCCGGAAATGCCGCCGGGACTGCCCGAAATGCCATCCCAGCAGCTTCCGTATGCGCCGCAGGTACCCGCACCGGATCAGTTTGCGTCGCAGCCGCTGGTTTCACAGCCGATCGTCCCTGCCGCGCCAGTTGCTCCGCTGGCCCCATCCGGTCAGTCGCAGCTTACGCGCGCCAACAACATCGACGGGATCGCTGCGCCGAACGGATTCTCGGTGACGCAGCCGCCGCTCTCCGGCACTGCCAGCCAGATATTCGTCCCCGCCGATCTCACCGCCGAGCAGGCCATGCGCGCCTATGAACAGCGCACAGGCATCATTTCGACCGGATTTGGCGGCGCGGTGCTGGCCTATCGCCCGGTGCTGCTGGCACAGGCGACCGTGCGCTATCAAGATCGCAAGACGCAGGTCTTCACCGCCCGTGAATACGGGTTCCGCGTGCCCAACATCGAACGTTCGGGGATGATCCGCTGGGAGGAATTCCACTCGGCACCGGTCGATGTGCGCCGTGTGAGCGGGGAGCCGTTCCAAAAAGCCTTCTTTGGCGATCTTTCCGCCGGGCTGACCGATACGAAGCGGATGACGGCGCTGCGCGGCGAACTGCTTGATGTGCTGTATACGACGGCGCGTTTGGTCGTGCCCTATAACGCCGCACTCGATATGTACGGCAACCCGGATCGCGAGTTCAGCGAGTTTAGCGCGCAGGTGCAGCAGACCGTCCGCGAACGGCGCGATGCGGAAGTGGACGCGCTGACCAAAAAGTATGAGAAAGTCCTTGATGGGCTGGACGACAAGTACAAGGTGATCGTGCAGCGCTTGGAAGGCGAACGACGCGAATTGGCGAGCAACCGCCGCGAAGAACTGTTCACGACCGGCGAAGCCGTGCTCGGTTTGCTGCGTGGACGCACGTCGTTCACGCTGTCACGTATGAGCCGCGCCTCGGTATACAAAAACCGTTCGAAGAGTCAGGTAGACCTGCACGAATTGAGCATGCAGCAGATCGAAGACGAAGTCGAACAGACCAAACAGGAATTCGAGACGAAACTGCGCGAAGTCAACGACAAATGGGCGAAGATCGCGACCCAGAACGACGATTATCAAATCAGCCCCTATAAGAAAGACATCGTGATGGATCTGTTCGGGATCGGCTGGATTCCGTACTGGTACGTCGTCGTGAATGGCCAGGGTTCGCTGCTTCCGGCGGCGAACGTTACGACGCAGCCGTAGGTCTGCCCCGCGCCGGTGTCCTTTCCGCAAGGGTGGGGGAGTGGAAAGGACACCGTGCAGAGCAACCAGAGAGTTCGGAGGATAACTTCGAGACTAACCCGCCTCGGAAGAGCGGAAAGCGGGGTGATAGTAGGCGGCAGCCAGCGCGATCAGCGCGGCGAAGGTCATGATCCCCGGCGCGAACAAGGGAGCCGCCCCTTTGACTGCATTGAAAAGCTGCGTGATGAAATCGGCGGTCGCGTGAACTTCGCGCTCAAACTCGAAGTTTTCGATCAAGTGGATCGTCGCGCCGATGCCGCCGCCCAAGCCGATGACGATCATCGAGGCGCGCAGCGCACGGAGACTTCCCCGATTGGGGCGAAAGAACGCCATCCCTGCCACCAGCGCACCGACGATGCACAAGGCGAACGGGACAAACTGGATCGGTTCCTGATAGTGCTCCTCCAGCAGCAGTTCCACGATCGTGCCCGCCAAAATCAGCCCGGATAACCCGATCAGAAAACGGCGCAGCCGTGCCAAAACCACATCACCGGTTACGGTCATGGTTAGGCAGCACCCACCAGTAAGCACGACGCCTGCGCCACTTGATCGGCAGTGAGCGACCCGCCAAGTGCGGTGAGGAAGGCGGCGTTATCGGCATACGGGCGCCCCGCGATCAGCGTGGCGGCGAGGTCATCGGTGATGCCGGGGATCTGCTTGAGCGTTTCGGTATCAGAAGCGTTCACATCAATTGGCGCGTAGATGTAGGCTTCCCATTCGGCGACCTGTGTTTCACCCACGTACTTGCCAATCTCCTGACGGAACACGAGAATGCTGTCATACGGGCGATATTCAAGGAATTCGCGGATCATGCGGTTCGGGAAGTTCGGAATCGCCGCCGTCAGTTGATCGCCCGTGACCGTGTTGAGGTTCAAACGCGTGCATTCAGCGGACGCAGTCGTGTTGGATGCGGTCGTTTCAGTGCTGATGGTCACAGCGCCGCTCTCAGCGCCGCTCTCGGAACCGCCGCCGTCCTCATCGCTGTCTTCATCGCCATTCGAAAGCACGGGTGGGGCAAGCGTTGCATCAGACGACGCGTTGGCGTCGGGAAGTGTCGGAACAGCGGTCGTGGTGGTTGATGACGCCGATGAGCAGCCCACCAGTACAGCGGCAAGCATCAAGGCGCTCACAGCGCCGAAGAAAACAAAACGGGACTTCATGAGAAGGGGTTCACTCCATACTCGCGGATACCGTTCCACACTCTAGCAGAGGTGCGCTTTTGCTGGATTATCGTCACCTCAAATATCCTTAAATCCATCTTAAATGGGTTGATGTAGTACCGGGATCGGCCTGATACTGAAGATAGAAAGTTGTAGAAAGAAAGCAGGTTGCCATTCATGCCCGTCATAGCCTTTATCGAAGACGACCGCTTGATCGTAGAGCCGGTGGTGCGCGCCTTGAAGTCGATGGGGTACAGCGTATTGACCGCCAGCGATGGCGCGACGGGCTTGAAAACCGTCCTCTCTCAGCCGTGTGATTTGGTCATTTTGGACATCATGCTGCCCGAAATGGATGGGTGGGAAGTCTGTAAGGGCATTCGCCAGAAAAGCGTCGTGCCAATTTTGATGCTGACCGCCCTCAGCGATGAAATCGATCGCATTTTGGGGTTGGAACTGGGCGCGGATGACTATTTGACCAAGCCGTTCAGCACCCGCGAATTGATGGCGCGTGTCAAAGCGCTCTTGCGCCGCGTGGAGTTTGACAGCGCGCGCGCCGTGCAGCCCAGCCGCCTCATCGTCACCGGGGATGTGAAGATCGATCTCGATCGGCGGCAGGTGTACAAAAACGGTCAAGAACTGCTGCTGCGGTTCAAGGAATTTGAGCTGCTCAGCCTGCTCATCGCCAACGCGGGCGATGTCGTCACGCGGGCCGAGATTTTCGATAAGGTATGGGGGACAGATTGGTTGGGTGACATGCGCACGCTCGATGTGCATATCCGCTGGCTGCGCGAAAAACTGGAAGATGATCCCAGTATGCCGCGTTTGATCCAGACCGTGCGCGGCGTCGGCTATCGCTTTGTCGCCGGGGAGAGCGAATCATGAAAGGGCTGCGCGCTATTCGCATTCGCACCCGCCTGCTGATCGTCTACACCGGGATTCTGATCATCGGGTTCGCGGCGGTCGCCGTGATCGCCGGAGAGCAGATTTCATCGGCGGCGCAGGTCGATTACAGTACCCGCCTGCAAAACGAAGTCCGCTTGATCGCGCAGGGCATCGCCCATACCGTCTATGAGTATACGACTGCGCATACCCTCGATGATGACGCCTTGAACGCGGCGTTCAGCCAATACGCCTCTCAGATCAACGGAACGCTGCGGCTGTATGCGCTTGGCATGCCGCAGAATCCCTTCAGCAGTAATGGAGGCTCCGCTTCCAACCAAACGCCATCCGGAGATGGCAATAATAATCCACCTCAACGTGACGGCGACGACGCGATTCACGGCGTACTGGAATTGGAAGCGGCGGTGCGCGGTCAAGCGATCGTTGTGCAGCGGCGGACGGATGACGGCGAAGAACGGTTCTACACCGCCGCGCCGGTGATGTATGACGATCAATTCCTCGGCTTGATTCAATTGAGCGTGCCGACTCAAGGGCTGCAAGCACTCATCGCGGAACGCTGGGCGGAACTGGGGTTGATTTTCGCGGGCGTGGCGGCGGCGAGCGTGGCGGCGGGCGTTTGGCTGGCGCGTTCGATCATTCAACCGCTGGAAAAACTGCGTGAATCGGCGCTGCATTTGTCCAAGGGCAACTTCTCTCACCGGATTGCTTACGCGGGTACTGACGAAATCGGTGAGGTATCGCACGCGTTCAACGAGATGGCGCAGCAGGTCGAAAGCATGTTGGAAGAACAGCGCGCTTTCGCCAGCAACACCTCGCACGAACTGCGGACACCGCTCACGACCATTCGCTTGCGCACCGAAGCGCTGCGTGATGATCCCACGCTGGAACCGGACACCGCGCGCCAATATATCGAGGAAATCGACTCGGAAGTCGTGCGGCTGTCCAACCTGATTCAGGATTTAACGCTGCTCTCCCGGTTTGACGCGGGGCGCGCTGAATTGGGGCAGGATCAGGTCGATCTGCCGCGTTTCGCCGCCAGTATGCAGCATCAAATGCAGCGGCAGGCCGCCGAAAAACAGATCACGCTGTCGATTCAGGTGCCCGATCAGCCAATTCCGATCGCCGCCAGCCTGACTCATCTTACGGTCGTGTTCCGCAACTTGATCGACAACGCGATCAAGTACACGCCCGCAGGTGGATCGGTCATCTGGGAAATGTCCAGCGCTGAGGGGTGGGTCACGAATGTGATCCGTGATAACGGGCGCGGCATCGACGCGGCGCATCTCCCCCGCGTATTCGAACGCTTCTACCGGGTCGATAAAGCGCGCTCGCGCGATATTCCCGGCACCGGTTTAGGCTTGTCGCTCGTGGAGTCGATTGTGCGGGCCTATGGGGGGCGAATCAGCATTACTAGTGAGGGCGTCGATCGCGGAACCTCGGTGACCGTCATGCTGCCGAAGAAGCCCGAAGAGCAAAACACGAAGAACCACGGCAGCGAATAGTCGTGAGATTGCCGAGCTTCGTAGGGACGACGCTTGCGTCGTCCTCTGCTCGAAAACCGGACGGGAGGCCCTACGGGGCACCCCGCCCCTACCCACCGATGTAATACATCTCAATTTTCTTCTGCGCGGCGGTTTCTTCGGTGCGGATTTCGGAATACCGATCCTCGCGGAGATGCCACACCTGCCGCATGATCGCGCTGAGTTCGTCGTCGCTGGCCCCCGCGCGCATCGGATCGCGTAGGCTGGTGCCTTTGCGCGCAAACAGGCAGGTGAAAATCTGCCCATCCGGTGACATGCGCAAACGGGTGCAGCTTCCGCAGAACGGCTGCGTCACCGACGTGATCAGGCCGATCTCGCCGCCGCCATCTTGGTAGCGGTAGCGCGCCGCGACTTCACCATAATAGTTGCTGTCCACTGCTTCCAGCGGCATCACCGCATCGATTTTTTCGACAATCTCTTTCGCCGGGACGACTTGATCGAGCTTCCAACCGTTGCGCGTGCCCACATCCATGAATTCGATGAAGCGGACGATATAGCCGTTGTCTTTGCAGAAGCGCGCCAGATCGACCAGCGTGTGATCGTTGACGCCGCGCTGCACGACGGCATTGATCTTGATCGGCAGCAGCCCGGCACGCTCGGCTGCGCGGATGCCTTCCAGCACCGGGGTGACATCGGCCTTGCCGCCGTTCATACGGCGAAACACGTCATTGTCGAGGCTGTCAAGGCTGACGGTAATGCGCTGAAGTCCTGCATCCTTTAAGCGCTGCGCGAACCGATCCAGCAGAAAGCCATTGGTCGTCATGGCGATGTCGTCAACAGCAGGGATCTGGCTCAACTGCTCGATCAGCACCGGGAGATCATGCCGGACGAGCGGTTCACCGCCGGTAATGCGCAGTTTGCGCACACCCAGCGTCGTACTGATGCGCGCCAAGCGTGTGACTTCCTCAAACCGGAGAATCTGCGGGTGTGGCAGAAACTCGAAGTCATCGTTGAACACATCGGCGGGCATGCAGTAATTGCAGCGAAAATTGCAGCGATCGGTCACCGAAATGCGCAAATCGTGAAGCGGGCGTTTGAATTGATCAAGAGGTGGTGTCTGCTGCGGCTGGGGTAGTTGAGCCGACATGGGCGTACTTTCTTCCAAAAAAACGGGCTGCATACACTTTTTCATGAAGCGATCGACGCTTCGTATAGGGGTTCATTATACGTGTTTCTCATGAAATGTTGATGGAGGCAGGAAGTGTGACGGAGCAGCGTATAAGTCGGTTTTATGCTATTTGAATCATAAAAACTAAGTATGAAACGGGGATGTTTTTGTTCCGGCGGCACTTCTTGGCACTATGTTGTGCTATTGCGCCCGGAGGATGCCGCTGAAGAAGCGGAGCGTATCCGCGATATGGGCACTCCAGTAGGCGGTATCATGCCCGCCGTCGAATTCCTCGTAGGTGTGCGGCACTTCGTAGTAATCCAGTGCGGCATGAAGCTGGCGGTTTTCGTAGATCAGTTCATCCTCGCGCCCGCAGTCGAAGCGCACGGGGGGCAGCCGATCACGGTTTTCAACCAGCCAGTACAACCCCGATCCGCGATCCGACATATCGACGCGCCCTGTAGGGATGGTCGGCGTGACCAAACTGGTGAGCTGTGCCAAATCGGTCACCGCAGAATGGGCGCTGATGGCTGCAAAACGATCCGGGTACTTGGCACCCAAGCGCAGCGCACCGAACCCCCCCATCGACAGTCCTGCAATGAAGACCGGTGAGTAGACCGCGAGCGAGGGAATTGCCTGCACCGCCACGGCGGGCACATCGTTGACGATCCACATCTCATAGTTGGCGTTCGGGTGCGGGATATACCCCGTCCCATCCCCCCACAGCCCATCGGACGGCATGACGAGCGCCATCGGGGCAATCTCCCCAGAGTCGATCAACTTCTGCGCGATCAGGTGCGCCCCAATGCTCATCGTCCATGCCCAATGGCTTGCATAAATGCCGTGCAGCAGGATCACCATGGGCACGCCGACCCGGTTTTCATAGCCTCTCGGCACGTAGACGGTCACATCTGCGCGCCCGCCCAATGCGGGGGTTTTGACGGTGATATGCGTGATCCCCGGTGGCGTAAAGCGTGGGTCGGAGGTTTGCAGGGTAGGGAAGGGCATATAACGGAACTCCTGTAGCAGTTGGAAGCGGCCTGTGACGCGATTCCAAGGTGCGTTACACTGTGATACGCATAGTCTACTCAAAAAACGACGCCATGCGTCAGAGGTACCTAATGGTATACGCAGCTTCTGAAATGCGCTATGACGGAATGCAGTATCGCCGTGTGGGGCGGAGCGGACTGCGCCTGCCTGCCGTCTCGTTGGGCTTGTGGAACAACTTCGGCGATGTGGACTTGATCAGCAACCAGCGGGCCATGCTGCGCCGCGCGTTCGATCTGGGCATCACCCATTTTGACTTGGCGAACAACTACGGCCCGCCGCCCGGTTCTGCTGAAGAGAACTTCGGCAAGATCTTTGCGCAGGATTTCAAGCCGTACCGCGACGAGCTGATCATATCGACCAAAGCGGGTTATTTGATGTGGCCGGGGCCTTATGGCGAATGGGGATCGCGCAAGTATTTGATCGCCAGCCTTGATCAGAGTTTGAAGCGGATGGGCCTGCCGTATGTCGATATTTTCTACAGCCACCGCCCTGACCCGGATACGCCGCTTGAAGAAACGATGATGGCGCTCGATTTCGCCGTGCGCAGTGGACGCGCTCTGTACGCGGGGATCAGCAACTACCCGGCGGAGAAGACGCGCGAGGCCGCCCGAATTCTGCGTGAATTGGGGACGCCGTGCCTGATTCATCAGCCGCGCTATAACATGTTCGATCGCTGGATCGAAGGCGATCTGGAACGTGCGCTGCAAGACGAAGGCATCGGTTGCATTCCGTTTTCGCCGCTGGCGCAGGGACTGCTGACCAATCGCTATTTGCACGGTATCCCGTCCGATTCGCGTGCTGCGAAGGACACGATCCCCTTCCTGACCGAAGCCCATGTAACGCCGGAACGGATCGAAAAGGTGCGCAAGCTGAACGCGATCGCCGAGCGGCGCGGCCAGACGATGGCACAGTTGGCGACGATTTGGATTTTGCGCCTGCCAGTGATCACCTCGGTGCTGATCGGCGCGAGCAAGGTGAGCCAGATCGACGATATTGTTTCAGCGCTCGCCCATGCGGCTCTGAGTCAGGACGAACTGAGCGAAATTGAAGCGATTTTGAGAGGCTAGGGCGATCGCCCTCATGAGTCCTTTGGGATAATCGAAATGCCGCCGCTGCGCTCCAACACAGCGAACTTGATCTGATCAAGCTTCTCTAAACCTTGGGTATGGCGGGCGGCGGCTAAAATATCCGCTTCGTCTACGCGCTCACGATCCATGTTTTCGCGGATCAACTTTCCATCGGCCACCAGCACCAGCGGCACCCCGTCAATCACCCGATCGAGTGCTCGAAAACGCTGTTTGAGCAGGGAAAGCGCTAAATCTAAGCCCACCAGCGTCAAAATGACGAGAAATGCATTGGTGAGCGAATAATCTTCGGCCAGCAGCCCCTGCTGTGTCGCTTCGCCGATGAGGAGCAGCAGCACAAAGTCAAAGGTGGTGATCTGCGCGAGGGCGCGGTTGCCGACGATGCGAAACAGCACCAGCAAAAAGGCATAGATCGCCACCGCGCGAAGGACAGCATCCATTGGTGACACCCTTTCTCCCCGTCAGGGATACACAATTTGCCAGAAATGCAGCGGTTCCAATTCGCTTTCGCCCTGAATCACGCTGAGGGAAACGGACAACACGCCGATTCGGGTTGGTGTCACGCCGAACAGGATGGTGTAGAAGCTATTGTCCTCGGCAGGGCGCGAATCGACCTGAAAGGTGTAGATCACCCGGTCGCCCGTACTGACGGCCTGTTCGGGTTCGGGGTTGATGTCTTGAAATTCGAGATGGCGTAGATAGTCGAGATCGATCGCCACCTGAAGCTGACCATTGGAAGCAAAGCGCAGCGGAATCCGCACTTCAAGGTCGTTGGGATCAAGTTCGTGGATGAACCGGTTATAGCGCAGTTCTACGCCACCCGTACTGCGAACATCGGTCGTGTTCAACCATCCTTCGCCGCCAAACACCCCTATCAGCGCTGCCAGCAGCAGCACCAATAGAATCCACCAACTGAAGCGCTGAACACGCCACATTGACCGCACAAAAGGATGGTCGGGCATGAGGCCATGCAGTTCGTCATTTTGCATTGCGCGAACCTCGCGGCGGAAAGCTGCCGCCTCCGAAAACGACCCTCTCAGTCTATGCAGGCGGCCTACCGGTTTCGCGGGGCATTGGATGGATTTTGACCGCCCCATCTCGCCTATACCGCAAGTCTTAAGCTGACAATTGGCATTGGATGCGATAAAGTTAAGAAGTTGGCCTTCCCCGCTGCGTAACCAAACTCCTATTTGGTGGTTTACATCTGATGTAGGGATGAGTCTTGACGTTAGTCACGTATCCCCTGCGCGGCGGAAGCCTCAACTTGTCTGTTTAACTCAGTGGAGTTTACTTTTAGCGTGTCAATTGGAACTGTTTCCCAGCCCATGCCGCCCAAGGCGAAGAATCTGCCGTGGCAAAAAGATGTCGCGGGTTATCAAACGTCCAGTCTGCGTGTGAGTCTGTGGCAGCTTTTGAACAGCGTCGCGCCCTTTTTCATCCTGTGGTATCTTGCCTATCGCGCTCTTGAAGTGTCGTATCTGCTCACGCTCGTGCTCGCCGTAGCTGCGGCGTTGTTCGTGGTGCGCGTCTTCATCATCTTCCATGACTGCGGGCATGGCTCCTTCTTCAAGTCACGTTGGGCAAACGATCTGGTCGGCATCCTCACCGGGATCATCACGTTCACGCCGTACTATGCATGGCGTCACAGCCACGCGGTGCATCACGCCACTTCCGGCGACCTTGATCGGCGCGGCATTGGTGATGTGTGGACGCTCACCTATGAGGAATATCAAAAACTGAACCTTGGCATGCGGATTTTCTACCGCATTTACCGCAATCCGTTCGTCATCTTCGGCATTGGCCCCTTCATCGACTTCGTGGTGCTTCAGCGCCTGCCGATGGTATGTGCGTCGGATAAGCAGCGCGATAAGCTGAGCGTCGTGTGGACGAACCTCGCCCTGCTGGGCATTTTCCTTGGCATGGGCTTCACGATTGGCTTCAAGGAATATCTGTTGGTGCAGCTTCCGGTGATCGCGGTTGCGTCCTCGCTGGGGGTGTGGCTGTTCTACGTGCAGCACCAATACGAAAATACCTATTGGGAACGCCATGAAGAATGGGACTTCGCGACCGCCGCACTGTACGGTAGTTCATTCTACAAACTGCCGAAGCTGCTTCAGTGGTTCAGTGGGAACATTGGCTATCACCATGTTCACCACCTAAGCCCGCGCATTCCGAATTACAAGCTGGAAGACTGCCACAAGCAGAGTGAGATTTTCAACAGCATTGAACCCTTAACGCTGCGCACCAGCTTGAAATCGCTGCGTGTTCGCTTGTGGGATGAAGATCGTCATAAGATGGTCGGCTATCACCCGCAGCCGGACGCCGGAAGCGATAATGGCACCATGCTGAACGAGGTCGTGCAGGAAGTCCTGCCGCTGCGTGGAGAAACCGCCCAGTAATTTTTCCCCCTAAAATCGCAATGCTGTTTCGAAAAGCGCATGAGCCGATCGCCGGCCCGTGCGCTTTTCATGTAAATCCATTTTCGTTCCGTATGCAACGTTAGAAAAGTTTCATTTATGAATTCCGCCTGCATAGGGGTTTCCATAATAGACATGCTCAAACAAAAGTGCATATACTAATTGAGTGTGAATGCCAGCTAGAGAGTCATCCAATATTCGGCTATTCATGCGACGAGCTGGATTTGTTAAGGGCACATCCTTTTGATTACGAAGCTCAAAACCTTTTTTTGGTGGCTTCTCGCTGTTTCGCCCAGCATTATCGATCCAGAAGCGCGGCGGCAATCGCGGCTGCTGTCGGCTATGCTGTTTGTGGTGTTCGCCGCTTTACTCAATGTCGATATTCGCACAGGGCTGCGATCCATGCAGCGTCATACCCTGCCGATCGAGTCCTTCTTCATATCGTTTTTTATGATTATCGACATCGGCCTGATTGCGTTAAACAGGCGGGGATACTATCTCACCACCGCCCGTTTGCTGGTGATTACGGCCTTCCTCGGTCTATTTGTCTATTCGTTTTTCTGGTACCCCGGCGCAATCTATCTACCCGTTCTCGTATTGGTGGCCGCGCTTTTTCTCCCTAACGCCGAAATATTGGTCACCGCAGGCGCATCGATTGCCGCCATGATCTTGCTCGGTTTTGTGAATTGGGGCCACCCTCCTACGACGTTCAGCATCGGCGGAGTCGTTGATTTCATCGTGGCGACCCTGCTCATCGTGATCACCTATATCATTCACCGGCGCGCACTTGAAACTGAGCGCCGTAAGGTGCTGCAAAACGCAAACGACGCTTTACGTTTGTCGGAGGCATCGCTGGAAAAGCGTGTTATGGAGCGCACACGCGATCTTCATCTCGCTTCGGACGTTTCCCGCCAGCTTACGACCATCCTCGATCTGGATGATCTGCTGCGGGCGGTGGTTGAGCGTACCCGTGAAGCGTTTAACCTGAATCAAGTGGGGCTTTTCCTTGCCGAGGACGCCGAAATACTTGTATGCGCCGGGGCAGCGGGGCCGGCAGCAGCCTATCTGTATGAAAACAAACCCCGGCTGCGGATTCACGGCGATGGGCTGATTGCGGCGGCAGCGCACAGCCGCGAAATTGTGCTGGTTGGGGATGTGAGCAAAGATTCCCGCTACCTCGTGTTCGATCAAATGCCATCGACCGCCAGCGAATTGGCGATCCCCATGATTGTCGGTTCGACGCTGGTGGGCGTTTTGGATATTCAGGACGAGAAGAAAGAACGCTTTAGCCCGGAAGATGTGCGTATTTTGAGTTCGGTTGCCGAACAGACCACGATCGCTGTGCAAAATGCGCGCTTATTCCGCGCCGTGCGCGATGCAGGCGATGAAACCAAGCGCCTATATGATGAACAGGTGCGGTTCACAGAACAACTTCGCCAATTGGATCAACTTAAAAGCCATTTCCTTGCCAGTGTCAGCCACGAACTGCGCACCCCGCTTAACGCGATTCTGAACTTCACTGAATTTGTCTCGATGGGGTTGATGGGTGAAATCAACGATCGCCAGAAGGATGCCCTCAATAAAGCCTTGGATAGTGGGCGGCATCTGCTCTCGCTCATCAATGATGTGCTTGACATTACGAAGATCGAATCGGGGATGCTCAATCTGTTCATTGAAGATAATATTGACTTGAACGATGAATTAAATCCCGTTATTGAAGCGGTTCAAAGTATGTTGACCGAAAAGCGTGTCGCATTTCAGGCCGAAATTGAACAGCCGCTGCCGCCTGTTCGCGGTGACCGGCGGCGCATCCGCCAAGTTCTCTACAATTTGCTGTCGAATGCCGCAAAATTCACTGAAGAAGGGACGATCACATTACGCGTTTGCCACAACGATGGCGTGATCGAATTTGCGGTGATCGACACAGGGCCGGGCATCCCCAAAGAACAACAAAGCATCATCTTTGAGCCATTCACACAGACTGAGTCCGGAATTCGACATGCAGGAGGTACCGGTTTAGGGCTGCCAATTTCGCTCCGCCTGATTCAAGCCCATGGTGGGCGTTTGTGGGTAGAAAGCGAACCCGGACATGGGGCGACTTTCTACGTTTCACTGCCGACTACAACGAAAAATTCCGACCCCGCACTCGCCTAATGGAAAGCACGCAATGGTATGGCCGATACTTTAACGCTCTTGTATGTAGAAGATGACCGGCTTAGCCGTGAAGTGATGGAACTGATCGCGTCCACAATGCCCCGTGTCAAGCGGCTGTATGTATTTGACGACAGTTCAGACTTCAAGAATCGGCTGCACAGCCTGCCGGAAATTCCCACTATCATCCTGCTCGATATTCACATGAAACCGATCGACGGATTCCAGATGCTCACCCTACTGCGAGAAGATCCCGTCTATTCAGAAGCGATTGTTGTCGCGGTAACGGCAAGTGTGATGAACGAAGAAATTCTCAAACTGCAAACAAGCGGATTTCGGGGTGCCATCGCCAAGCCGCTCAGTATTCAAACTTTTCCACTGCTCATCGACGACATCGCCGCTGGGAAATCCATTTGGCATATCGGTTAGGCGACAAACCATACGCAGCAGCGGACAAAAGATTGAGAAAGGATATCGCAATGGGGATTGCAGAATGGATAGAAGCGCTGAACAGCACCGACGCGGATGAAGTCAAAGCGGCCAAAGATCACTTACGAGCGGTCGGCGCGTCTGCTATTGATCCCTTGATTGCGGCGATGCTGAGCTGTGAAAACCGCCAATGCTGGCAGGCCGCGGATGTGTTGGCAGACCTGCAATCAGATAGGGCGTTTGCAGCGCTTAGCCAAGCACTGAATATGGCGCATCCGCTGGTGAGTCAAACGGCGGCCCGTTCACTGGAAAAGTATGGGAAACGTGCCGTACAACCGTTAATCGACTCCCTGCCAAACGCGACCTACATGACCCAACTTAGGATTGTCACAGCGTTAGAAACGCTGGGTGACAGCCGGGCTGTGAGCCCTCTGATTGCCCTTTTAGCAACGGTGACGGTTAGCTCGCTGCGCTACACAATTATTCAGGCGCTGGGAAAATTGGGTGACCCCCGCGCGATCGACATCATTCGGCCCTATCTGGATGATCCTGATCATCATGTACGACATCGTACCGAGCAGGCGATAGCCCTGCTGACATCGCTATAGACAATGCATCACGCAGCATAGTGAGGGAAAAGCCATGCTACTGGAGAATAAGCGCATTTACTACGTTGAAGACAACGATTCAAACCGCTTCATTGTTCAGCTTGCGCTGGAACGGCATGGGGCCATACTGGCGTACGATCGACGCGGCTCGTACGATACTATCCTTCGCATGAAAGCGTTCGCGCCTATCGATCTCATCCTGCTGGATTTGATGCTGGCGCATAGTATGGACGGTTACGCGGTACTCGAACGCGTGCGCAAGGAACCGGAATTCGAGAAAACACCGATTGTCGCCATTTCGGCGGCAGACCCGGCGATTGAAATCCCCAAAGCGAAAGAAAAAGGATTTAATGGCTTCATCAGCAAGCCCATTAGCGGAATGCTGCTGGCAAAACAGATTGCCCAACTGTTAGAGGGCCAACCCTTGTGGGAATAACGTCTGCGCCGCTCAAAAGCAGGCGATTTGCTCATTCGATCGATTGCGCTAACATCAGAGCACACATGTGTTAGGCTCTGAACTTAGTTCGATTGAAAGGCGTTGGTTATTCCTATGCAATCTTTTGATGTGGCGCAGATTACCGCCGACGCGCTAAAAGATGCGCAGTACGGCGTGTTTATTCAGAATGAATGGCGGCAGGCGGCGAATGGAAAAACATTCATCGTCGAAAACCCGGCCACCGGGCAGCCGCTGGTCACGATTCCCGATGCCGGAGCGAGTGATACGCTGCACGCGATCGATGCGGCTGCGGCAGCACTTCCCGCTTGGGCGGCGATCCCGGCAGGGCAGCGCGCCGATATGATGCGCAAAGCCGCCGCATTGATGCTGGAGCGGCGTGAACGACTCGCGACGATCATGACATTGGAACAGGGGAAGCCGCTTGCCGAAGCGCGCGGCGAGATCGCCTATGCAGCAAGTTTCCTTACATGGTTTGCGGGCGAAGCAGAACGGGTCTACGGTCAGATTGTCCCTGCCAGCGCGGCGCACAAGCGGATTCTGGTGCTGCGGCAGCCGGTTGGCGTATGCGCACTGATCACCCCTTGGAATTTCCCCGCCGCGATGCTCACGCGCAAACTTGGCCCCGCATTGGCCGCCGGATGTACGGTGATCTGCAAACCTGCCGAGCAAACGCCGCTTTCCGCGCTGGAACTGGGGCGGATTTTCATCGAAGCGGGCATTCCTGCCGGTGTGGTCAACATCCTCCCCACCAGCGATCCGATCCCCTTCAGCAATACGATCTTTGCCGATGACCGTGTGCGGAAAATTTCGTTTACCGGATCGACCGAAGTGGGCAAAATCCTCATCCGCAGTTCTGCCGATACCGTCAAACGGATGTCGCTTGAATTGGGGGGCAATGCTCCGTTCATCATCTTCGATGATGCCGATCTCAATGCCGCCGTGAAGGGTGCGATCGCATCCAAGTTCCGCAACAGCGGGCAAACGTGCGTGTGTGCTAACCGCATTTTCGTGCAGCGCGGCATCTATGACCGCTTCGCCGAGCAGTTTACCGCCGAAGTCAGCAAGATGAAGGTGGGGAACGGCCTGCTGCCGGACAGCGTGATCGGCCCGCTGATCGACACGCCTGCACTCGAAAAGGTCGAACGCCATGTGCGCGACGCGACACTCAAAGGCGCGCGAATCTTGACAGGCGGCATGCCTTTGGCGAGCAATAACCCGACTGGCACGTTCTGGACGCCGACGGTGATCGGCGGTGTTTCGACGGAGATGCTGGTCACCCAAGAAGAGACCTTCGGCCCGGTCGCACCGCTCATCCCGTTTGAAACGGAAGAGGAAGTGCTGGCACAGGCGAACGATACCCCGTTCGGGCTGGCGGCCTATTTCTTCAGCAGCAATATCAGCCGTGTGATGCGCGTCGCTGAAAAACTGGAATTTGGCATCATCGGCGCGAACGATCCACTGCCGAGTACGGCGCAGGCTCCGTTCGGCGGCGTCAAGCAGAGCGGGCTTGGACGCGAAGGCGGATCAGTTGGCATTGACGAGTATTTGGAAGTGAAATACGTGTCGCTGGGGTTGTAGACCGCCTGATCTGATACGTTGGTTTCCCCTTTGGAGGGGCAAGCTTTTAAGCCGCCCCTCTCCCCTTTCACCCAAACGGCCATCTCTGATTAGCCCATTGCCCGTTATGCGCGGCCCCTCACAGGCGATGCGCCCTTCGGAAACGGACGGCTGCGCCCGCAGCATACGGTTAGCCGCATGTTGGCGCTCATGCCCTATTGCGGATCGACTTATTCAAGGGGCAGCAGCGCGGGCGCTAGAAGCCGCTGCCACACTATATCCCAACCACAGAGTGCGTAGGTTGGGATATAGTGCCGACTTCCCCACTGCTGAGGATGAACGGCGGTTCGGTTCCAATATGAGCGAACAAACCGGTCACTTTGATCGATCGAGAAGGATCAAGGATCGATCAAGACGATCCCCTGCCCTACCCCGCTTCTTGATCGATCGTTGATCATTTGGGTAATCCGAATCACCTCATCGATTGATCGATCAGATCAATATAGATCGAATCGTAAGATTAAGCGCAGCGTGTGAAAGGCAGCCGCCTTACACGCGGATCACTGCGCCGCAGAATTCACATTCCAGTTGGCGCTGATTGGCGACCAATACCGGCAGCGTCGCCGCGCACACCGGGCAGGCCGTCGGTGCGGAGCGGATCGCGTTCAGCGTTTCGGCATCTGGCTGGATGGCGCGTTCGTCGCTTGCCCCATCGCGGATCATACGGGTGATCTGCGCTGCCCAGAATTTGCAGTTGACGCCGCCTTTCACTTCCACGACGGCGGTATTCATGGGAGCGCCGGGTTTGAAGGTGAAGTTGAGCATGTCTTTGCCACCGAACAATCCCTTGTTTTCGGCCTTCACATCGCCGATCTGGTTCAGCGGAACCTGCCATTCGAGTTCCTGAGTCTTCTTGCCGCCAAACAACCCCAACGTTTTGCCGGTGGTTTCTTTTTGCTCAAATACCAAACGCTGATCGGTCAGGTAGAGGATGCCATCGGGATCGTCTTTGCCGCGCCCGGTCGCGACATATTCGGCTTTGGCGGCGAGGAATACGTTTTCGTCCGCCAAAAACGGAAAACTCGCTTCGTCACGCTGGCTCAGCGCCCATTCGATACTTTCCACCTGTGCGACCGCGCTGGAAACATCGCTCGCAAGCTGGCTGAACTGCCCGCTTAGGTTGGACTTGATGGTGTTGATCTGAGACTGCAAATTGTTCACCGCATTGGTGATTGCGCCGACATCCTTGCCCGCCGAAAGCAACGCCCGCGCGCGCAGCACATCATCGCGCAGCAGTGCGGCTTGATGCGAAATCATCTGCCGCACAGACACACTTCGCTGCGACCAATGGCTGCTCAAAACCTCTACTTTGTGCTCCAGATACGATGCGAAAACGTAGCCGCGTTTGCGCACGGCGGCGATGTCATCGGGCAAATTGCGCAGTTGTTCGGCAACGGCTTCCATGTCTTGCCGGATGCTGTCGAACTGCGATTCCTGCTCTAGCTCCTGAAATTGGCCTTGTAGCGCGGCGATCTGTTCGGCATGGTCAGGTTGAGTCATCGAATTTACTCCTGTGTGCAAGTCGGCTGTGTCCCAAACTTATCATCTTTTGGGGAAACTGCGCAACCGGCACGCCGTCAACGATGGCGCATTTGACGAACGGCGCACCATCGTTAAGATCGTGATGTCGTCTGCCCTACCTATTACGCCTTCGAGAGAAACCAATGCTCATACGTGATCTGCATACTCATTGGACGTTCAAGCAGTACGGGTCGGATCGTTCCCCTACCGAAGCCCTCAACGCCGATGGGTGGCTTCCGGCGGTTGTCCCCGGCACCGTGCATCAGGATTTGCTGGCGGCAGGGCTGATCCCTGATCCGTTTCTTGCTTCAAATGAGCAGGCTGTGCAGTGGGTAGGAGAGCGATCATGGATCTACCGGCTCGACTTTGATGTGACGCCAGAATGGATCGCGCCGCCTTATGTCGATCTGTGCTTCGATGGGCTGGATACGATCGCGTCGGTGTGGCTGAACGATACCTTGATCCTCGAAAGCACCAATATGTTCGTCGCGCATCGCGTCCCGGTCAAAGATGTGGTGAAAGCCGGTCGGAATACGCTGATCGTGTTGTTCAAATCGGCGTTGGCGTATGGAAAAGCCGAAGAAGCGCAGTACGGCGCGCGCGACGCATGGAATGGGGATACCAGCCGTTTGTACGTGCGCAAAGCCCAATACCATTATGGGTGGGATTGGGGCCCTGTTGTGATGACGTGCGGCATCTGGCGCTCGGTTCGCTTGGAGAGCTTTTATGCGCGCATCAATGAGGTGAGTTTGCCGGTGACGGTCGCGGATGATCTGAACAGCGCGCAGATTGCGGTGAATGTGTGGGTCGAAACCGCGCAGCCGGGAGACACCATCGAACTGACGCTCATTGACCCGGATGAACACGAACTTGATGTCATCGAAGCTGCGATTGAAGGGGATGGTGCATCGCACACCTTCGAGGTGTCGTCGCCGATCCTGTGGTTCCCGAATGGGTATGGCGAACAGCCGCGCTATCTGGTGCGGGCGATGCTGATGCGTGAGGGGCGGGTACTCGATCGCACTGAAACGCCGTTCGGCATCCGCAAATTGAAACTGGTACAAACCCCCGTCGCAGGCGAAGCGGGAACCTCCTTCACCTTTGAGATCAACAACGTGCCGATCTTTGCGGGCGGTGCGAACTGGATTCCGTCGGATTTGCTGGTGCCTCGCCTCAGCGATGCGGTGTATCGTCAATGGATCGCAGCGGCGGCGAACGCGAATATGGTTATGCTGCGCGTGTGGGGCGGTGGCATCTACGAGCAGGATATTTTTTACGATCTGTGCGATGAATACGGGATCATGGTATGGCAGGATTTCATGTTCGCCTGCGGAATGTACCCGGCGCACATGGAATTTCAGGCCAGTGTGCGCGCTGAAGCCGAGTCGAACGTTCGCCGCTTGCGTAATCATCCCAGCCTCGTGATCTGGTGCGGGAACAATGAAGATTACCAAATCGCGCAGATGATGGGGGCTTACGATGACGACTTCAACGGCGATTTCACGCAAACCGCCTTCCCCGGTCGCGAATTGTATGAAGTGCTGCTGCCGACCGTGTGCGCGGAACTCGATCCGACGCGCCCATACTGGCCGGGCAGCCCGTACGGCGGCATCAGTGTATTCGATGGCACCCTTGGCGATCGCCATACGTGGGAAGTGTGGCACGGTGACGCGGCACCCTATCAACAATATGGCACCTACGCGGGCCGCTTCGTCAGCGAATTTGGTATGCAGAGCTACCCAAGCCGGACAGCGCTGGGTGACTTCGATACCCAGTATCCCCCGGCGGAGGCGGCCCTACTTCAGCACAACAAAGCCGGAATCGGCGAAGAGCGGCTGCGGCGCTATGTCACGCAGAATATACGTTCCGGCAGGTCTTTTGACGATTACGCCTACGCGACGCAAATTGTACAGAGTGAAGCACTGGCTTACGCTTACCGCCTCTTTCGCGGGCGCTGGGGTGTTGATGGCAAGCGGATGGTGAGCGGCGCGCTTGTATGGCAGTTGAACGACTGCTGGCCCGTCACCAGTTGGGCACTGATCGACAGCAAACTCAATCCCAAACCGGCCTACTACACGGTTAAGCGTGCGTTGGCCCCGCTCAGCGTGGATGCGCTGCGCGAAGGCGATACGGCGGCGCTGTGGGTGGTGAACAGCACTACCTATCCGGTGCGCGGGCAGGTGATCGCGTCGATTTGGGCGGTTGACGGCAGCGAGATCGATACGCAGTCGCACGATGTCGATATTCTCGCGAACTGCGTGACTCCCCTAGGATCGATCCGTGTGGCGAGAAATCAAATCTTGTCGGTGCGTTTGGTGATCGGTTTACAGACCGTCTCCCGCGCCTCGCTGTTCCCCGAACCCCTGAAGGACTTCCTGCTGTTCGATCCCGAACTCACCCTGACACCGCTGGACAGTGATCGGGTACAGGTTTATTCTCGCCGCCCTGCGAAGGCGGTACTGCTCAGTGGTTGGGCGGAAGACGGAGAGGCGCGCTTCAGTGATAACCTGATCGACGTGTTCCCAGATGATCCGCAGGAGATCGAGGTGCACGGCGCACATGCGGGCGATGTGACGGCGCGGAGTCTGTTCGACTTGCAGTGACCGATCGCAGAGGCGAACCCTTTGAACCGCAGAAGCGATCTAATTGTAGGACGAGGAAAGAAACTGAAAAAACGTAATGCAAAGACGTCTTTCACCCTTAGCGCCTTTGCGTTGACTCTTTGCTGTTTTCTTTTCGTGTTTTACATAGGGTTCACGGTTTGCGCGGTTTTTGCATGAAAACACGAGGATAAATGGTGAGTGAAGGGAATCGATATGGGCGCAGAGCGCCGACTCACGCTGCGTGAACTGAACCGGGCAACCCTAGCGCGTCAACTGCTGCTGGAACGAGCAGAGGTGCCGCCGCTGGAGGCCATCGAGCGCATCGCAGGTTTGCAGGCACAAGTCCCCAACCCGCCGTACATCGGCCTGTGGTCGCGGCTGGGCACGTTTCAGCGCGCCGATCTCACCGCGCTGATGGAGGCGAAGCAGGTCGTGCGCGCAACGATGCTGCGGGCGACACTGCATCTCTTCAGCACGCGCGATTTTGTGGCGCTGCGCCCTACCCTGCACCCCGTGATCACGCGGATGTATGCAGCCTATTCCGGTCAGCGCGGCAAGGGGCTGGACGTGCCCAAAGTAGTCGCCGCCGCTGAGGATTTTCTGCGTGGAACGCCGCGCACGTTCATTGAAATTCGTGCGCTGATGGAGCAGATCGCGCCGGAACATGATCCCATCGCCGTATCGAACTATGCGCGGGCGCATCTACCGATCGTGCAGGTGCCGCCGGGTGGGACTTGGGGGTTTGGCGGCGAAGTCCGCTACGCGCTGCCGCACGATTACATCGGGCAGCCGGTGGTGATCGACGGGGCGGGCGATGTGCGCGGCTTACTCAAGCGATATTTGGCGGCGTTTGGCCCCGCATCGTTGATGGACTTTCAGGCGTGGTCAGGGTTGACGCGGATGAAAGAGGCGGTTGAAGCCGTGAAGCCGGAACTGGTGCGCTACCAGACCGAAGAAGGCAAAGAACTGCTCGATCTGCCTGATCAACCGCTGCCGGAGGGTGATACACCCGCTCCCGTCCGCTTCCTCCCCGATTACGACAACCTGATCCTGTCGCACGAGGATCGGCGGCGCGTGATTGCCGACGAACATCGCTCAAAAGTGTACTTGTCGGCGGGGCGCGTGCGCTCGACGGTGCTGATCGACGGGTTTGTGAGCGGTGCATGGAAAATTGAAAAAGGCAAGAAATCAGCCGCGCTGCTGATCGAGCCGTTCATCCCCCTCACCGATGATGACCGAGCGCGGTTGATCGAGGAAGGCGAGCGGCTGCTGCGCTTTGTCGAAGACAAGGCCGAATCGATCGATATCCGGTTTGTCGAAGCATCCGGGTAGCAAACACAACAGGAGAGAGTATGGAACGGCTCAACATTTCGACCGGCACGCCTTGGGAATCGGTCGTGGGGTATTCGCGCGCGGTGCGCATTGGCGATCATGTGTGGGTGAGCGGAACGACTGCCAGCGATGAAGCCGGAAATGTGATCGGCGTGGGCGATGCGGCGGCGCAAACCCGCTATGTGATCCAGAAAATCGAAAAGGCGCTGATCGCGTGTGGAGCATCACTGAAGGACGTGGTGCGCGTGCGCATGTTCGTCGTAGACATCAGCCAATGGGAAGCGATTGGGCGGGTACACGGGGAATTTTTCGGCACGATCCGTCCGGTTTCGACGATGGTCGAAATCAGTCAGTTGGTCGATGTGCGTCATCTGATCGAGATCGAAGTGGATGCGTATCTCGGCGCGGTGTAAAACGCAATGAGTTAAAGAGTCAACGCAAAGACGCAAAGCAGGTAAGGCGCAAAGGACAGCATTCTCTCTTTGCGCCTGCCACCCTATCCGCGATCTTCAAGCCAATCATTGATGTGCGCGGCGATCTCGCGGTGGTTGGCTTCCATCATCAAGTTGTGCGCTGCGCCGGGATAAACGCGATAATCCGCGTGGTAGAAATCGGCGGAGAATCGCTCGGCAGATTCCGGGCACACCGCGTCTTTCTCGCCTGCCAGCCACAGCATCGGCGTGCTGATCTTGCTCGGATCGGGATTCGTCCACAGCCCATGCTGAAGCATCACCAGTGCCGATTCATCGCCGAGCTTGCGATAAAAATCATCCGGCGACAGGATCGAAGTAGGGCTGAGCAGTGCGTTCGCCGCATGAGACGGTGAGCGCACGAAATCGGAGCGCCATGTCAGCGAGGTAGTGACAAACCCAACCGGATCAAGTTCCCAAAAGGCTTTCATCGACGGCCACAGACCCGCAGGCAGTGCCCACGGTGCAACCAATACCGCCGCCGGGAGATTGCCAATGTATTTGAGGTAATACTGGGTCAGCGCGCCGCCCATGCTGTGCCCCATCAAGATAGGTTTGTGTGGCAGTTTGTTGACCGCGTCGCGCAAAAAGCTGAGATAGTATTCCAGTGTGCAGGCGAAGATCGGGCGCTGTACGGGGGACATCCCATGTCCCGGCTGACTGATGGCGTGGCTTTCCCATCCCCATTCAGCCAGTGCTTCCTGCCATGTGCTCCAACACCACGCGCCATGCCACATGCCATGCTGCATCAAGATCGGTGTGTCGTGGCGGCGCACCTTCGGCAAATAGCTGATCCATTCGATGCCGTCTTCCAGTTTGTGAATCCGCGTGTAGTGTTCGGTTTCGTCGGTTTCATTCAGCGTAACGCCCTGCGGCGCGCGGTTCTGCGGCTGCGCCAGCGTGCGGCGAACATCGCTGTTGAGCAGTTGATAGGCGACGAACGCGCCCTGTGCCAGCACATGTGCGGTGACGGCAGCTTTCGCCAGCGACCAGATCGTAGGGCGGCGAGACGAGCGGCGTTTGGCAGTCATAGAAACATCCTTTTCCGAAGCTTTGTACGACAGCCGCTTGACAGTAGCGCAAATGCAGCCGAACGCCCATGCGCAACTTGCACGAACTGAGGGAGGAGTCATCCCGTGAAAATGTGACGGTTTTGAGGTAGAATCCTTGTTCTAGCATCCGGCGAGCGCCACATGCATTTGGAACATTTATCCCTCACCAATTTCCGCAATTACGCCCGGCTCGAACTGAGCCTCCCCGCCAACCGTCCGATTGTGCTGCACGGGGAAAACGCACAGGGTAAAACCAGTCTGCTGGAGGCGATCTACTACCTCGCTGCTTCGAAATCCCCTTACACCGCGACCGATCGCCAGCTCATCCATTGGCGGGCGGAAAACGATACGATCCCGTATGGGCGTGTATCAGCGGAAGTTTGCACCCAAAAAGGCGCTATCCACCGCGTCGAAATCACCCTGATGTTAGAGCGAACCCCCGGCGACGGCGCGCTGCGGCTGCGCAAAGTGATCAAACTGAACGGCGTCGAAAAGCGCATCATGGACATGGTGGGGCTGTTCAATGTGGTGCTGTTTCTGCCGCAGGATTTGACACTGGTCGAAGGTTCACCCGCCGATCGCCGCCGCTTCATCGATGACACCCTCGGTCAAGTCGATGCGGCATATCTCGGCGCGTTGGAAACTTATGAAAAGGTGCTGCCGCAGCGCAACGCCCTTCTACGGCGCATTTCTGATAAGCAGGCCAAACCCGGCGAACTCGACTACTGGGATAAGCAGCTCATTCAAGCGGGCGCGGTGATCATCGCAGGGCGGCAGCGATTTTTGCGCGAATTGGAAACCGAAGCGCAGCGCGCTCACGATGACCTGACCGGAGGACGTGAAACGCTGACTCTGCGCTACGTGCCCAGCTTCACGCCCACCTTTGAGGGCGATGGGCAGCTTTCGTTCGAAACCTTGGGGCTGGATTTGCACCGCGAATTAAGCGCCGATCAGATCGCACCGCAGTTTGCCGAACGCCTGAAGGCCGAACTTCCCGAATCGATCGCGCGTGGAGCAACCCTTTCCGGGCCGCACCGCGACGAACTGCGCCTGATGATCAACGATCGCGATGCCGGATTGTATGGCAGCCGGGGACAAGCTCGTACGGCTGTGATGGCGCTCAAGCTGGCCGAACTTTCATGGATGCAGGATCGTATCGGGGAACCGCCTGTGCTGCTGCTCGACGAAGTAGTGGCGGAATTGGATGCCAAACGGCGCGCCTTCCTGCTCAGCCGTATTGACGGCATGGCGCAAACGCTGATGACGACGACTGAACTTGATATTTTCACCCCCACCTTTTTGGAACGCGCGACGATTTGGCGCGTCGATAATGGACAGATCGACACCGGGCAATCTTAAGACTTCACGCTTCCATCATTTGGGGGGAAAACATGGTATTTACGCTGAACAGCGAGCGCTTGACCGTCCGCGAGTACACGATCGATGATTTGCCTGCCGCACACCGCATCGCCGCCGAATGCTTTGGCAGCACCGATCCGGTTGATGCGACGCGCACGTGGTTGGAATGGGCCACGCGCAACTATGCGGCCTTGCGGGTTCTGTACCAGCCGCCGTATGGGGATTATGCTGTAGTGCGTAAATCGGATGGATTGCAAGTAGGTGCGGTGGGGTTGGTGCAGTCTACGATCCCGTGGCGTGTGCTTGAAGGCGACACCTCCGCGAACGCGGATTTGATCGCGCCCGAATTTGGCTTGTACTGGGCGACTTTACCCGAATATCAGGGACATGCCTACGCAGGCGAAGCCGCGCGGGCGATGATCGATTTTGCGTTTGGCACCCTGCGGGCGCGCCGCATCGTCGCCACCACTGAGCACGAGAATCATAATTCGCAGCGGGTGATGGAAAAGTTGGGGATGACCCTGCACCGCAATACCACCGGGAAACCGCATTGGTGTCAGGTGGTGGGGGAACTGCGCAATCCGTTATGGGATGGGCGCTAAAAACGAACAGTCCCCCGCTTACCTACAGAACGTGCAGTATCAGGATTAGCACCAAGGTTAAACCGCCGCCGAGCGCTGCTCCGCCGATCAATTGGCTGAGGGTGTGACGCCGCAGCGAAAAACGCGCCGCCCCCACGACCGGGATGATCGGCGCGACGAGCAGGGCAGTGGGTAGGCCAAAGAGTGCGGCGGTTGCAACCACTGCGCTGGTCACGCTCATCGTGTGCATGCTGATCTGCCAGACCAGCGTGATCACCAGCATCGCCGCAATCTGAATCAAGCTGATCAGCGCGAACGTTGGCAAAATGGGCGGTGTGCCCATGATCCGCAGCACCCACCACGCAATCGATGTACAAATGATTGAGACAATAAAGGGGCGTATACGCTGTTCACGCACGCGCATATGCACATCAGTGATATGCCCGCGCCACACCATTAAGCCGATATAAAAGGCGGGCAAGATACACACTAACATGACATACGTCATAGCCCACACAAGGCCCTGTTCGTGGGACGAAGCCTCGCGGAAAGCGATGGGAAATGCCATCGCACCCCACACAACAGGTGGCGCAAACAGGTTCGAAACCCATCGCGCCCAGTTAAAACGGGTTGTTTTGGTAGCAGTCATCACATTCATCATGTCTAAAAGTTTAACATAGGTGATAGGGAACGTGCGACAGTCAAGCGGTTAAGTGCGTATGATCTTTCATGGGATGCATCCATGCCGAACCTCACCCGCTGTGACGAACTTCATCTATAATTTCGTGAACTTCATCACTAGGTTCAAGATTCGAAAAATGGTTGAATAGGTGCAAAGGGTCATTCCAGCGCCAGTCGTGGGACTCCTGACACAAACGGCGATGACGACCCTCCAGCACCAAGCTGGCAGTGGTAGGCGCTCGATGCAGCGGGTTTCCAGCACCCAACCCGCACATCATGTACCCCTTACAAAACTCCACCCACTCCCCCCGGGTGGAGTTTTGTTTTAGGTACCAACCAAACTTAGGAGCGGCGCACAGGGAGCACCAGCGGCAGCGCCATCGTGAATGCGCTTCCCTGCCCCGACGGTCCGGCGTCCGTCCAAATGCGCCCGCCGTGCAGCTCTATCAAACTGCGCGCGATCGCCAAGCCCAGCCCTGTCCCGCCGAACTGGCGCACGCTTGATCCATCGACCTGACGGAAACTCTCGAAAATCACTTCATAATCGTCGGACGGAATGCCCACCCCGCTGTCTTCGACGGCGATCATCACCCAGTCGCCATCGGGGATGTTGGCTCGGTGCGGCGGTGTTACCCCGCTGATCGCTTCACCCCCGTAGATTGATTGTGCATACACACGCACGGTGACGCCGCCTTCTTGGGTGAATTTGATCGCATTGTCGATCAATTCGCTTGCTGCCTGTGTGATCGCATCACGATCCATGAGGGCTAAGGGTTCGTCATCAGGAATTTCGACCCGAACCTCCAACCCCTTCTCCTGCCACCGGGGTTCTAGAGGCCGGAGCGCCACTTCAATCACTTCCGAAGGATGGATGGGCACCGGGTTGATCTGCACCTGCCCGGATTCAATTTTGGAGAGATGCAGCACATCGTCGATCACGGAGAGAAGATGCGCACCGCTGTCATGAACGCGCTTGACGCGGTCTTTTTGCTGTTCGCTAAGCGTACCGTAGAATTCGCCCAACAGCATGTCGCTGTAGCCGATGATCGCATTTAATGGGGTGCGCAGTTCGTGGCTGACGTTGGCGAGGAATTCACTCTTGAGCCGGTTAGCGCTGACGGCCTGCGCGTACAGATCGGCATTGGTGAGGGCGATCGCCACCTGATTCGAGAGCATCATCAAGGTGGCGCGTTCGTCCTCGCTGAACGTACGCGACTGCCCGAATACATCTAGGCCAATCGATCCTAGAAGTTTGCCGCCGGAGGTCAGCGGGGCAAATAAACTGGACTGGCCGCCATGACTCAACAGAAAATCGCGGATACCCGGATCGATGACCGTATCACGGCTGACATCATGGATTTCGATGGCGGTGTTGTAGTGGAACATCTGGCGCAGCCGCAGATCGCCCCCCGTGCCCCAGCGCAGGCCAAAATTCCCCATATCCGGGTATTCCGCAACCAGCATCACATCCTGCGCCATATCGTCGATGAGTGCGATGCCGCAGTGATTGACGCCGAACATATCGGTGAGCAGCATGGCGGCCATTTGCAGCACTTCGGTTTTGTCGAGCATCGATGTGATGACACTGGAAATGCGGTCGATTGAGGCAAGGCGTTTAGCGCGTTCTTCCGTTGCGCGTAGGCTGGCCCGCAGTCGTGCTTCCAATCGTGCATTTTCGACCGCGATCCCTGCCTGCCGCGCCAGCGAAAACGCCGCTGTGACATTCTCTTCGGTGAAGGTGCCGGGCGAAAAACTGCCCAGTGCAATCACCCCAATGGGGTGACCGCCCACCAGCATTGGCGCGACGATGAGGCCGTGAATCAGATCGTAACGAGGATAACGGGTATGGGTATCCCAACCGGAGATGGTTTGTGCATCCGCATAGAGGATGGGGGCTCCCGTCAGATAAGCTTGTGCAAACGGACTGGAGGCCGAAAAGGAGAGATCGATGCGCGCAGTCTGCAAATCTTCGTCGCGGGCCGCGTACAGGGTCGCCGTGAAACCACCATCACTCGATGTACTGCTCTGTTCGGTCGGCAGAAGAATGACCGCGGTGTCATAGGCGATCACACGCTGAATTTGCTCCAAGATCATGTCGAGCGCGTCTTCAAAGCGCGTGGTTGAGCCGACGATGTGACTCATATCGATGAGCGCGGCAGCGATCACACGGCGCTCACGTTCGGTGGCCGCCAGCCCAATATTCGTTAAACTGAGTGAAAAATGCGCGGCCAGCGTCATCAAGAGCGACAAGTCTTCGTCATCGAACGCGGCAGGTTGATCGGCATAGACCGCCAGCACGCCAATCACATCACGGCTGCGTCCGCGAATGGGCACACCCACCCACGCGATCGCGTCGTTTCCCGGTTCGGTATCGCGAAGCGTGACGTTCATCGCCACCAAGCGCTCGCCTTCGAGGGTCAGATCCTCGAAGTACAGCGGAATCCCGTGCTGCATCACCGCACGGCACAAACCCATCACCGGGGCGGGCGCAAAATAGACCGGGATACTGTTTTCATAGACGACGGGGAATTCAATCCGCCCCGTGATTAAATCGTGCAGCGCGACGAAGAAGGACGCGCCATCGAACAGGACATTCAGACGGTCGCCCAAATCTTCCCACGCCACATCGTAGCTGGCGTTGAAGCTCAGAAACTCGACCACATCATGTAAGGCAGGCAGCACATTCTTGAAACGCATAGATGCAACTTTTGGGTTTATGATTCCGTATATGCCATTAGTTAAGCACAAACTCGCACGACTCGCATCAGAGTCATGGTAGGAAGGCGGCATACCTCATGAGTAATCGTTCAGACCAGACATTCGGCGGTGTATTTCTGATCGGGTTGGCGATTCTTTTCCTGACCGGATGGTGGTGGCCGGGAATCATGTTCGTGATCGGCGCGGCGATCCTCGCTCGTACTTATGCGGAAGGGCACGACTGGCAGCACCCGGATGCGCGCGGCGGGCTGATCGTGATTGTCATCGGGTTGATATTCGCAACCAACCTTCTCAGTTTCCTTGGCAGCAATATTCTGGCGATTGTCCTCATCCTGCTGGGTGTGTATATGCTGTTCGGGAATCGGTTGAGCTTGACAGATAGCAAGCGCAAGGACGATGACATCGGCGGCACGACCGTTTAAAATCCCCGCCTCCCTCCTTCAACGATAGAAATGCAGCCAAAGGGCGGGTTTTACATTCGCCCTTTGTTGCTTAGACACCGTCATGACTACGCTTTGGCCTCAACCCCTACACGATCTGCTTGCAAACGACTACACTTGAGCCGCCTGTAAATCAGTTGAGGTGTTGGCTTGACCAGCTTAAAACAATTCCGGCACGCGGGTTTCGTCGTGTGCCTGTGTGTACTCACCCTGTGTGCCAGCGCATGTGAGGCCGTGAATTCACTGACCGGTGGAAGCAGCGGCAGCGCGGGAGCGCCTGTACTGCAAGTCTCCGCCAGCCCGCAAGATGTGGTCACGGCGTTCTTCAATGCGTGGAATGCCCACAATTACGACGACATGTACAATCGGATTGCCAGCCGGAGCCAGCAGTTGGTGACACTGCCTGTTTTCCGTGAACTCTACCAGCAGGTCGATGACATCATCCACCCAAGCGGCATCACGATCAGCATCACCAATGCCCGTGAACAGGGCACCAGCGCGGTCGTCACGCTCAATGTCGAAATCGCTTCGGCACTGTTCGGTACGATCCCCGATGAGAACCGCACCATGCGCCTTGTCCGCGACGGCGGCAGTGGTGATTGGCGGATCGCGTGGTCACAGATGGATATTTTCGATGGTTACGCTCCCGGCACGCGCATCGAAGTTGCTGCCAGCCGCGATCCGCGTGGAAATATTCTGGATCGTCACGGCGATTATCTGGTTGAGCAGGGCGGCACGGTGGTCGAACTGTACATCGTGCAGCAGGATATGCCCGATTTCGACGCCTGTGTGAACCTGCTGGCAACGCTTACGCTGCGCCAGCGTGACGATATTCTCGCCCTGATGGAAGACTACAACACAGACACCCGCTTCAGCATCGGCGATATTGACGAAGATACCTACACGGCCAACGCCGATAGCCTCTCGCAGTACTGCGGGTTGATCACCGGGACACGGCAGACACGCCGCTATGTCGATCACGGAATTGCGGCTCATGTAATCGGCTACATCGGTCAAATTCCCGCTGAACAAGCCTCCGCTTACGAAGATCGTGGTTACAACTCTGGCGATCTAGTCGGTATTTCGGGGGTTGAATCGGCGTATGAGGAGCAGTTGGCGGGCATGGCGACGCGTGTGCTGCGTATCATCGAACCGGGGGGAACGGTTGTCCGTGAATTGGGTGGTACGACCGGATCAACACCGCAGGATGTGACCCTCACGCTTGATGCCAATTTGCAGCGCGCGGCGATGCACGCCGTCACCGATGCGTTTAATGATTCATGTGCTTACAACGAGAACGAGGGTGGCAACTGGGGGTGCCGGTCGCCCGGCGCATCGGCGGTGGTGCTCGATGTTCATACCGGTGCGATTTTGGCGATGGTGAGCTTCCCTACGTTTGATCCATCCGCCTTTGCGCCGGATACATCGCTGCCACAGGGCCAGTACATCAATCAGCTTGGCGCGAATCCGCGTTTGCCGCAGCGCAACCGGGCGACACAGGATCAGTACTCCCCCGGCTCAACATTTAAGATTATCACGACTGCCGCCGCCGCCGCCGAAAATATTTGGCAGCCTGACGAGTTGTTCAACTGTGCGATGGAATGGGAAGGGCGGCAGTACGGCGATACGCAGCCCGTACGCTTCGACTGGCGCAATTTTGAGCAGGAAGACGCGCGTTTCCCAACCGGTGAAGTCACCATGAGCGAGGCGCTCACCTCGTCGTGCAATCCGTTCTTCTATCAAATGGGCGCGCTGTTGTACGACATCGAGCCGTCTGCGCTGGTCGGTTATGCGCGGCGCATGGGCCTTGGATCGCCAACCGGGTTGGACTCGGCCATATTCCCTGCGGAAGCCTCAGGACAAATCATCGCGCCGAATGGGCAGGATCAGAATATCAGCATCGCTATCGGTCAGCAGGATACGCAGGTGTCACCGATTCAGATGGCGCGGATGGTCGCGGCGATCGCCAATGGGGGCACGCTGTATCGCCCCTATGTGGTGCAGCAGGTTGGCGGTGGGGGCAGCGGATCGTCTTCATTCGTCGCACAGCCGGAAGTGATGGGGGATTTGGGTCTGAGTCAAGAAGTCTTAGATGTGATCCGCGAAGGCATGTGTTCGGTGACCACTCAGGCGGCGGTCAATCGCACAAATGGGCAGCCGCTTGGCACGGCATGGTTCGTCTTCGATGGCGATTATCCGGCCCCGTATACGGTGTGCGGTAAGACCGGCACCGCGCAGACCGGTCGTATTGAGCCGCACGGATGGTTTGTCTCGTTCGCTCCTGCCGATGATCCGCAGATCGCCGTCGTGGCCATTGTCGAAAACTCGCGCGAAGGCAGCGAAACCGCCGCGCCGATTGTCCGTCGCATCCTTGATGCCTACTTCAATGCGGCGCAAGCACCCTTCCCTGCTTGGTGGGAAAACCTGCCGTATATCGATCTGCAAATTCCGGAAGGCAGCACGGGCGGATGAAACCGCCTCCCTGCCAAATCGCAGCAAAGTAACTCATAACTGCTTGAACCATGGAGAGTCTGAGAGGATGTTTTCTCTCAGACTCTCTGTGATCTCGTGTGGCTTACCTGCGTTACTTCGTTTCAGGCCCGGCGATGGCAATCACGACCTTGTCAGGATGCAGATAATGCTGCGCCGCCGCCAGCAGATCGGCACTGGTGAGCTGGTAGATCGTATCGCGGTAGTTGACGAGATAATCCAACCCAAGGCGATAGATTTCCATGTTCAGGATTGACCCGGCGATTCCCTCGTTGGTTTCCAACTGAAGCGGCAGCCGACCGGAATAATACGATTGGTTATCGGCCAAATCTTCCGCGCTGATCGCTTCGCTGGTGATGCGCCGCAGCTCGTCGGTGATGCGGTCGATGGCGAGATCGACGTTTGCCGGGTTCACGCCTGCGATCACCGTCCACGGCGAAGCGGCATAGCCGCCGTCTAGCTGGCTGTAGGCATAATAGGCCAGCCCAAGCGTTTCGCGTACGCTGTGACCGATGCGGCCCATCATGCCGAACTGCCCAAGCACGCTGTTCGCCAGCGTGGCGGGGAGAAAATCCGGCGCGAAGCGCGACGGCCCCAATACCCCAAGCAGAATATCCGACTGGGATTTACCCGGCAGTGCGACCGTTTTGCGACGCGGTGCGGTCAGCGGCGGCACGTCTGGCACCGGGGGTGGTTCGGGCTGTGCGGAATTCGTCCAGTCTTCGAACCGTGCGCGAATCTGCTGGATCGCGTCATCGGCTTTCACCGCACCCACGACGACGACGATCATCCCGGTTGGCCCATAGTGCGTGCGGTGGAAATTGATCAGATCGTCAAGCGTGAGCGTCGGTATCGTTTCCAGCGATCCGCGTGCCCCGTGATGATAGGGGTGATTCTCCGGGTACAGCGTTTCGTAGAAAGCGCGATTGGCGCGGTAGCGCGTATCCTGCTGGCGAATGTTCAAGAATGTCATGATTTCGCCGCGCAGCCGCTCGACATGTGCCGCCGGGAAGGTTGGCTGGCGCACGGCCTCGCACAGCAGATCGAGCAGGAGGGGCAGGTCTTCCGCCAGCGCTTTGCCGCTAAAACTCGTCCGGTGAATCGCGCCGCCGAAATCCAAATCCGCCGCCGCCGATTCGAGCATCTCGTTCAGCGTATCGAAATCGTGGTTCGCCGTACCGCGCAGGAGGGCGCTTGCCGTTAGCGAGGCCAGCCCATTTTTCTCCGCGGGTTCAAATTGACTGCCCGCGCGGATACTCCCGCTGATCACCACCGACTGCGCCGCGAAATTTTCATAGACCAGCACGACGATCCCGTTATCCAGCACTTCACGCCGAATATTGTGCGAACCGGGGATCGACAGTGTCTTTCCGTTGATGCTGTTCATCCTATTCCTCGTCCTCGTATTCGCCCATCTCGTCGCCTTCTTCTCCGCTGGGGATGAGATAGCCGATGGTGCGGTTCTGCGGGCGCAGATATTTCTGCGCTGCCTCGATCACTTGATCGAGGGTGACGGCGTTCAGCTTTTCGACATAGGTTTCGTACCACAGGTGATCGCCTAAGGCTTCGGCTGCCGCCAGCAGCGAGGCCTGCGTCGTCACCCGTTCACTGCTGTACGCGAACAACGCGCGCGCCTGTTTCTTAACGCGGGCCAGCTCCGCTTCGGTGACTTCGCCGCGCTGCATGCGTTCAATTTCCGCATCGACCGCCGCGAGCGCCGTATCCATTTCGACACCGGGGCGCACCGTCAAGTAGATCAGGAATAGGAACGGATCGATCGTCGCATACAGGCCGCCATCCACGGATGCGGCGAGTTCGGTCATCACCAGCGCTTTGTACAGGCGGCTGGTCTTGTTGTCGATTCCGCTGCCACCTTCGCTGTCCGCGCCGCACAGCAGACTGCTCACCATTTCCATCGCAAAAAAGTCGGGATCGGTCGCTGATGGCGCATGGTAGCCGATCTCGATCAGCGGTGAGCCGGAAGGCCGTTCGACGCTGACGCGGCGTTCGCCGTTCTGCGGCGGTTCGGGGCGGCTGAACAGCTTGACGGGTTCGCCCGCCGGGATGCTGCCGTACAGCCGTTTGATCTTTTCCAGCATGTCTGCACTGTCGAAATCGCCGACCGCGACGGCGATCGCATTGTTCGGCGCGTAGTGCGCGCGATAGTGGTTGTACAGGTCGTCGCGCGTCATCGTGTGCAGATCGGTCATATCGCCAATGATTTCATGGTGATAGCCGTGTACACGGAAGGCCGCTGCTTGCAGTTCTTCGCTCAACCAGAAGAACGGCGAATTTTCGCTGCCCTGCCGTTCGCTGATGATGACGGTGCGTTCGCTCTCAACTTCTTCGGGATCGAACTTCGCATTGACCATGCGATCGGCTTCCGCTTCCAGCGCCAGATCGATGGCGTGGGCGGGCAGGGTTTCGTAATACTGGGTGCTGTCCATCCATGTTGAGGCGTTCCACGATCCACCCGCGCGGTCGATCGCCTTGTCCAATACGCCGGGCGGGAACTTGTCCGTCCCCTTGAACATCATGTGTTCAACCCAGTGGGACACGCCCGTGATCCCGGTGCGTTCGTTGCGGCTGCCGATGCGATACAGCACGCGCCAGCTAATGATCGGCGCGTTCCGCACTTCTTTCAGCAGGACAACCAGCCCATTCTCCAATACATGACGAGTGACGGTGCTCACTCTGCTGCTCCTAATTTGAGGTTCATCGAATAGGAGCATTGTAGCGGCTTTTTGTTGGAGGCATATCGGAAAAAGGAGGAGGGAAGCCATCTACTGGCGGTTATTTCCTCGTTTACTTAACAATGGGTAGTTATTAATTTCGCAATTTTATTTATTTTTCAATAGGTAGATTTTAATATATTAATATAGTGACCGGCTGCTATGCAGAGGAGTCATGCACACGTACGAAAACCTATATAGTTGGTACCGTAGCCGAGAACTCTGTCATAGCGATGGGTGACACTAGCAAACTTGTCACTTATCCACGACCCGCCACGTACTACTCGAACCCTGACCTTTCTAATTCTGTACTATTTGAATAATAGTCTATTAAACACCACTCCCAAACGTTGCCTGCCATATCGGATACTCCGAACGGGCTACTGTTCTTTCCAGTGTACTGGGTCACAGGTGTAGTCTTTGCGCAATATTGCTTTCACGCGTATTGCGCAACACATCAAATTCGTTCCCCAAGGATAGATGCGTCCATCATCGCCTTGGGCTGCGCGCTGCCACTGTTGTTCCGTCGGTAATGTAATTGTTCACTCGTGATTTCACTGATCCATCGACAGAAAGCAATGGCTTCATACGACACCCCAATGACTGGTTGTGCGACTCACGTTAAATGCTGAATCCTTCCATTAACGCGGTTGCGCCCAGCCTACTTTATGGCGCATTTCCCATCCCACCTCTGTCCACCAGCGTCGTTCCCAATAGCCACCCGCCATCACAAATAAGCTGTACTGTTCGTTTGTCAATGGATATTTAGCGATCGAGAAGCAAAATTACGTTGAACGTCTGCGGATTTCGCTTCCTAATATATACGTCTTTGTCTAAATCCCACTCATTGATGACACTGACTTTGCTTGCCGCCGGGATTTCGATCCATGCGAATGGGAGCGGCATTATTTCTTGGCTGGTCTTACGTCTGGGATGATCTATGAAATACTGATTTATGTGCTCTGCAAGCCGTGCGCAGTCGTTCTCTAGGTCTGGTTGGCGGCGAACTCACCGGCGCATTTCGGAACTGCAAATCCCGTATGCTGGCAGGCAAGTCGCTAAAATCCGGCATATGCGCACTCATCACCAATACCGGGATCCGCAACTTTGAGCGCCAGCGCGTTTTCGATTTCAAGGCGAACAAAATCATCTGGCAGAGCGGCCAGATCGATGACCGCCATCTCGCCCGATGATCACCAGGACGACATCATGCGCCGCCACCTGCTCGCGTAGGTATGTGCGAAAATCTATGCCCACGGGAATTCCGGCCAACATCGAGGAATACATTTTCACGCGAAATGCTGGCCCATCAGAGTATAGATCGTGTCTGCGACGTATTCGCTGTCTACGCGGCAGTAGGAAATGAAAATTTTCGGCATCGAACGGCATCTCGCAAAGGCAGCTGCACCGGAAGAAACATTAATGCTGCCGATTATAGCGAGGTTGAGGACAAGGAATCAAAGGTGCCAGGCCGATCGCGCCCCAGCCGAATAATGGCCGACGAGCAAACGCTAAATAAGGCGATCAACTACGCACAATTCAGGATCCCTCCGCGTAATTGCGATAGCCGGGGAAATGATTGGAGCGTCTGATGATGCAGGCAGCGACCCGCGCAAAACCACGATCCCCCGCGGCATGACACGAAGATCGCTCCTTCAAATTCTGTGTCATCCGTGTTGTAGTCGTGAGCACCAACACGTTGCCGCCATATCGTGACTCCGAAGCAGCTATCACCTTTCCTGCATACTGGTGAGCAGGGTAGTTTTACCAACTTTTACTTTCCGATGTATTGCAGCATGCCGCATCCACTTTGTCTCCCCATGGAAAGAGTCCCGCCCCTCTCCCCTGTGCGGCACGCTGCCACTGCTGCTCTGTAGGCAGCAAGATCGATTCCCCGCTCATATCGCTCAGCTGGCGGCAAAAGGCGATCGCTTCATACGATACCCCGACGACAGGCTGTGTCGCTCCGTTGAAATCTCGGCAGTCCAGAAGCGGGGTTGTGTCCAGTTGTTCTTTTGAAAAGGGCGTCCCATCCCGCATTTGTCCACCAGTGCCGCTCCCAATAGCCTCCGGCGCTTACAAATAAACTGTATTGGTCATTCGTCGCAGGTATTTGGCAATCGAGAAGGCTGGCACAGCAAACGTTTGTAGTTGATCCTTTTTGAGTAGCCCCGATCGTTTGTCAATCATTGATCAGGGTGACCTTTCCGGAAGCGATGTCAATCACACTGCAAGGGAATGCCATCAGTTAAATGCTCTTGCAGGACTTGCACCACCACCACTGGCTCTTTGTTGTATTCTTTCCGCCAACCGCACACAGTCGTTCTCCAAACCCGACTGGAGATGGAGAGGAGTGCCGCGCGCGACAGCGCAGATCTTGGTTTCGCGGACGGTGCCGGAAATCACAGCGTATTGGCGTCTATCACCAACACTGGGATCACCTGTTTAGTGAGCGCCCGCGCAAGTTTCAATTTTCAGGAGCGAATGATATCATTCGGCTGGTTGGCTTTGTCCTCGATCGACTCTGGCCCGATGATCACCAAAACAACATCATAGGGTGCTGCCTGATCGTAGCTATACGTGTCGAAATCAACACTCAAAGGGATTCGGTCGAGATCGAGACGGACATTCTCCTTGCCGAAGTGCCGCCCCGATAGCACGCGTAGATCGTCTCGACAACGGGTTGGCTTTCTACGCGGCGGTAGGAAATGAAAATTTTCGGCATCGAATGACATCTCGCAGAAGGCGGCTTGCGCAGGCTTATTAATGCTGCCGATTATAGCGAGGCCATCAAGGGTGAATCAAAAGGAGCGGGTTATTTGCCCCGCCCCTCATGAAATCACAGTTGCTCAAGCGAACGCTTACTTGCCGCTGATCGGCGCGCCCTGCATATACGACGAACCGACGGCCAGATAGCTGTAGCCACGTTCGACCAGTTCACGGTAATCGGGAATCATGCGCCGCCCATCGATGATCAAGTATGGCGCGGGAACAATTTTCTCGATTGTGCCGCTCAAGCCCCGGAATTCTTCCCAATCAGTGCTGATGAACAGCATATCGCTGCCCGCCAGCGCTTCCTTGGCCGATTCGAAATAGGTGATCTTTGCGTATAGGTGATTTTTCTCCGGGTCGAAGAAACGCTTGGCTTCGTGCATTGCCAGCGGGTCATACGCGCGGATTTCTTTTACGCCGCGTCCCAGCAGCGTTTCGACCACCTTCAGCGACGACGAATCGCGCATGTCGTTGGTGCGCTGCTTGAACGACAAACCCAGCAGGGCGACGGTCTTCTGGTTGAAGTTGACTTGCGCCTCGCGGATGGCGCGATCGATCAAGTACACCTTTTGGTGTTCGTTGATGTCGTACACCGATTGAAGCAGATCGGCGGGCTGGCCGCTGCTCTTGAGCTGGTAGATCAGGCTTTGAATATCCTTGCCAAAGCAGGAACCGCCCGCACCGTTCGAGACATACGATCCCCATGTGCTGATGCGCGCGTCTGACGTAACGCCGCGCTTCAGGTCTTCCATGCGAATGTTCGGGAACGTTTCGCCCAAGCGCGCACCCACCCCATTCCAGAAGGAGATGTAGGTGAGAAGCAGCGTATTGGCGACATACTTGATGCCCTCCGCCGTTTCCGGCGTGGTTTCAATGTAGCGAATGCGGACATGGTTCACGAACTGCGAATAGATGCGCCGCAGGATACGGAAATCTTCGTCGGTATCTGCACCCACCACCACGCGATCCGGCTTGCGCGATTTTTCAACCGCATCGCCTTCCGGCAGAAATTCCGGATTGGACGCCACGCCGAAATTCGGCACCCCATGTTCACGCATGATGCCTTCCAAGTAGCGCGCGGTACCAATCGGCACGGTGCTCTTGTTGATGATCACCACGCGCCGCTGATCTTTCCGCTTTGCCAGCAGGGCGGCCAGCGTGTTCGCCGCATTCGTGTAAAAGGATAAATCGGTGCTGCCATCATATTTCGGCGGAGTCGCCGTACACAGGAAAATCGCATCCACGCCTTCGATGATCGATGCGACATCGGTCGTGAAGAACAGATAGCGATTAACGTTCTCGGCGATCACCTGCGAAAGGCCGGGCTCGTTGACGTGGCGTTCAATGCGGGCGGCATCGGCGGACTGATAGGCGGCGATGCGCTCGGCATCAATGTCATAAGCATAGACTTCATGCCCATATTCTGACGTGGTGGCTGCGTGGGTCAGGCCGACAAAGCCTGTCCCGACGACGATAATCTTCATCGAAGGAACCTCATGTGATGAACTCGTTCTCAACATGGCATCATTTTAATTCGACACCATTTGTTCGGGATAGGTTTAACTTTGCCGCCGGATCGCACGCATAAGGGAAGAAGATCACCCGCCCAGTAGTGCATAATGGGCAGCAAAGACGATCAAGGCTTGCGCGGGGCCGTACAACAGCCAAATCAAATCGTCGATCAAATAGAACTTCAGGTCACTGAACATGCGAGCCGCAATCAGTAAATCGCTGACCAGAAACATCGCAGCACCAAGGGCGGTTGGAACGAACGAGGCGGCTTGGAGGCTGAGCGCTGTTGCGGCAGCAGTCGTTCCGCTGAGCAGAAGTCCATACCCCAGCGCCAACCAATGCAAAAGGTGGGTTTTGCCTCGTGCTGGCAGGTACACGGCCAACCACCAGCCCATCACGCCAATGACCGCCCAAACGACGATAGAGAGGCTGCGAATGCGCAAACTATTCGCCCCTACCGCGTCGCTGAATTGGAAAATCCCAACGATGTAGGCGACATGCCCGCACCCAAACGCGATCATGCCGCCGATAGGATTGGATGTGCCGGTCAATAGGCCCGCCATGAACAAATCACCGATGAAACTGAGCGACATACCGACGGCAATCGGCAGTGTGTAGAGCGCATTTTCGGTGCCTTGGGTCAGCCCCCACCATAACCATCCTGCCACTGCCAAACACAGCGATGAAATCAACCGTGTCCACATAGGCATGCGGCGGGTTTCTTCAGCATTCAATTTGCCAAAGATGAACCCGCCGAAAAGAGAACTTCCCCACCCGATCAATGTTAGGAGCAGTGGTACAGGCATTGCGGTTCTCCATTCGTTCCTTAACTGGAAAGAACAGGCAGGGAGAGCTTAGCAATATGTATTATGGGTTGTCAATTGTCCACGTAAGACTTATGAAACGCCCAGCCTAGGGTGCGACCATCTTCGCAGCGACTTCCCGCCCCAACCGCACCGCATAATTCGTCCCCCGGTCATACGGGTACACATGGCTCATGCTGGCCCAATACACGCCCGGCAGCGGTGTTTTCACATCCGGGATTTTTTGGCTGTGATTCACGCCGGGAACGGGTTGTGCATAGGGCGCACGCCATACCCAAGACTTGCGAATCCAATCCGGTTTGTAAGCGGGATTGAACTTCGGCAGTTCTGCGGCGAATCGTGCCGCCAAATCCGCATCGCTGAGCGTGAAATATTCGTGATCGGCAGGGACATAGTCGCCGCAGTAGATCAACACATCACCGCCATAATGGGCCTTGTCCATAAAGTTGGTGTGTTCGACCAGTGCTAAGAACGGGAACTGACTTTTGCGTTTGTCCGGGCTGGTCGCAGGCAAATTGAGCCAATAAGTCCCATCGGTGAGCACCGACTGCTTGAGCGCGAACACCACACACACCGCACCAATGCTCTCCAGCGCGGCGGTTTGCTGACCATACGGCGTCTCCCGCAGCCCATCCGCCACTTTAAGCATTAACCCCGGCGAGATGGTGCTTAAGACACGGTCAAAGACCTGTGTTTCGCCGTTAATCGTCAGTGTAGGCTTGCCGCCTTGTGTGCCAATCCGCTGAACCGGGCTGTTCAGATGAATCTGCGCGCCTTTGGCGGTGATGGCTTCCGCTAATGCATTGAGGAAGGCCTGAAAACCGCCTTCGTAAATACCCAGCTTGACCGATCGTGTCTTGATGCGCGCCCACATCCACGCCATGTTGACCTGTGTGTAGCGGTCGCTGAATTTCCCGATCAGCAGCGGTTTCCATAAGCGCTCATAGGCTTCTTTCCCCATGATCCGCTGAAGCCACGAATCGGCGGTGACTTTTTCGAGCGAACGCCAATCTCCGGTCAGGTACTTGAGGATTCCACCACCCAAGGCTAACCGAAATTTGGCGATGAGACTGAGCGGGAGCGCGAACAAAACGGATTGTGGCGTCATCTCTGATCGGACAATGCGCCCATCCAACCAGTAGCTCGTTTTGGGGCGCGGAAAGATCACTTTGTCCGACTTTCCCATTTCATCGATCAACGTTAGGATGTCCACATCGGTTTGGAACCAGTGATGGTAGAACTTTTCGAGTGTCCATTCCCATCCGTCATCCTTGAAGCCAGCCGCCAACCCGCCGACTTCCGCGCCCGCTTCATAGAGGACGACTTCATGTCCAGCGCGCACAAAATCCCATGCCGCAGCCATCCCTGCCGCACCTGCTCCGATGATGCCAATTTTCATGAGGGCGTCCTTCACTGTGTACCAAAATGCTGAGGTTCAGAAAACCTGTGGGCCGCAAACCTGCTGTCGCGTTCGGCCTCACACAGGCTGCGTTGTTTGCTGTTCCATTTCCCGGGCGCGGGACACCGCGCCAAAACCACCCAATCCCTGCCGAATGAGGAAGAAGAAGCCGACCAGCGTTACCGGCAGCCAGATCACCAGATGTACGGTGAGGGCATAGGCCGTCGCGGTTGCCTGTTCGACCCCCACTGCGACCAGCACGAGACGCACAAAAAACTCATACACGCCGAACTGTCCCGGCGATGCAGGGATCAACCCGGCGAGATTGACCACACCCACGACCATCAGCGCGACGCCATAGCTGAAGTTCAAGCCGAATGCCGCTGAAACGATCCAGTAAACGCTGGCTTCAAGCATCCAACTGAGATATGAAGTTACCACCGCGCCTATCAGATCGCCCGGAGAGCGAAAGGCCTTCAACCCGTCAATAATGTCGTGACCGAGATGATTGACCTTATCGCGCAGGTTGTGCGGCAGTACGCGCGTCACCGTCGTGATCAAGGCCCACAGCCAGTCGGGTTTTGCCGCCAATACGAAAAAGACCAGCAGGGCGATCAAGAACAGCGGCGCGGCGAAACTTACCACGGCGTTGATCTCTGGAGACGCGACACCTGTGATTGCCAAGCCTACAATGATGAAGGTGAGCATCACCAGCCCATCAAACACACGTTCGATGATCACCACAGTTGTCGCGCGCACCATCGGCACGCCATCGCGCATTTGCAGCAGGAATATACGCAGCAGTTCGCCGCTGCGCAGCGGGTAAACATTGTTGCCCATGTAGCCGATACATACCAACCGGAAGAGGCTGGAAAACGGTATCGCTTTAGTGGAGCGCAGCAAAAATCCCCAGCGCAGACTGATCACTGCGACAGCGGTAAAGTACCACAACGCGCCAAACAACAGCAGCAGCGGATTCACGGTGCGAATCACATCGATCACCACTAGTGGATTCAGCCCGCCAAACGCTACCGCCAGAAATATCGCGCTGATCGCCAACCCGACGATCACAAGGAGTCGTTGATTTCGTGTCATCCATCATCCCAATTCTATTCAGAATATTATACACAGGCTGAGTGCATTTTCCGGGGAGCCCAAGTGGTTGATTTGGGTACCCCTCCCCAGTTTGCAGATCTACAGGAAACTTGCACGGGTTAGGGGGTAGCATTAAACTATCGTCAATAGTTGACCCGAGGAGCATCGCCACCTCATGGATACGAACGCATCACAGAATCCGCCCGAAGATCTATCGCCACAAGAACCGAATTGGCTGGGTGAATTTGAGGAGTTGGCGAATCAGGAACTCGATGAAGGCTCCTCTTGTGAACAGGTACATCCCATCGTCAAACGCTGGTACGATACGTTGATAGACGGTGAACCTCCGGCGGTCTACGACCGTGACTCGGTACAACAGGCGATGGCCTGCCTGACGACCGAAATTTTGAACACGCTGCCGGATACGATGTACGACATGCTCGCGGAAATATTCGACGAAGACGACATCGCCACTTGGACGGAATTCGTCTTAACGGTCGGGCGCTCCTTCGAGCGCAGCTTGCAAAAAGGGGATTTGGACGACTTGTAAACGGGAAATTCATTAATTTTTCGTAAGTCGTCAATCTTTCGTTCATGAAAACGCGCATACAATAGAGCTAGGCTGTTCGTTTTGACCTTCCTGCTCGATTGAGTATGCTATGCAAGCGCAATACACCAAACGATCCGGTAGAATCATGAGCAAAGCGGGGAACAAAAAACCAAACTCCCCATCTCAAGCGCACGGTGACGATGTGCCACTGCGCTTGGTTCTCTATGTCACCGAGCCAAACGGCGGTGCGCCTAAAACACTGGCAACTAAGCTGAAACCACAGTTGGTCGTCGGGCGCACAAGCTCCGATACTCCCGTCCCCATCGACATCGATCTTTCGCCGTTTGACGCGCAGAATACCGGCGTTTCCCGGATGCACGCGACCTTCCACTTCCATGATGGCGCGCTTGAAATTGAAGATCACGAAAGCACCAACGGAACGCGCATCAACGGGTTTCAACTGCAAAGCGGACGGCGCTACCGTCTGCGCAATGGGGATGAGCTTGAATTTGGGCGGCTGCAAATGGTCGTTAAGGTCATCCGCCCGCCCCATTGATCCTCTATACACTTCAAAGTTTTCGCTGTGATCACTGAGAGAGAATGCTTTCCTTCGCGCCTTTGCGTTAAGAGTTCATTCTCTTTTCTGCCCTTCCTCGTATACTTCAAGTTCAGGGGCCAGTTCGGCTTCCTTCCCTGTCAAGCGCCCTCGCCCTTTGCGCAGATGATGCGCTCCGCGTGTCACTGAATCGATGTGTCCGCTGGCACGTGCCAACCCAATCTGTGGCATTGCACCATACAGGGCTTCATACTTCCCCGGTTCAATCAAATATGCTTCGTGCCATACCCCAACACTGCCTCCATAGCCTACCCGCTGGTTGAAAGCGCGCCACGCAGGCAGGTGTGGATCATCTTTGGCGCGGGCGAACCGTTCAAGGTCATCGTAGGATCGCCAGTACGAGATCATGACGGTCGAGAACGGGGCGAGCGTGAAGTACAGATCGCCGCTAAGAAAGCCCTTCTCCGGGTGTTGTTCCAACGTGCGCAGCATTTCCGGGAAGGCGAAAAAGGCGATCTTCCACTTGTTGAAATGCAGCAGTTTGTTGATGCGCATTCCCAAAAGGAACACCACAAACGGCTGATCCATGTGCGTCGTGAACTTGTCGGCGATGACGTGAGTATTGACTGCCATTAGCTTCGCTCCTGATCGATTTATCTTCATTGACGCATCTCGCACGGGCACTGTTCGAGTCTGATCTTGACTGGCGTATACGAGTCAGCGGGAAAAAGCGTCGCGGGGCGCTTACCATTCTTAAACGGCTCTCATGTAAGTGCGGTATGGATAAGAGTCTCGCGGGCTAGGAACTGAGGATCGTATGGTTTCAAAGTGGAAGTACATGGCGGCGGCGGGGATGTTGATCGCCGTAATGGGTTTGACCGGGAGCATCGCAGCACAGGACAATGTGATCACGCGCGATGCAGTGCCGGACGCTTCCAAGGTGCAGCTTACGGAAGTGGCAGGGTCATTCACCCGCCCATTGTTGGTCACTCATGCAGGGGATGGTTCCGGGCGGCTGTTCGTGGTCGAACAGACCGGGTTCATTTGGGTGGTGAAGGATGGCGAGCGCCTCGAAACCCCCTTCCTTGATGTCTCGCAGTTGGTTAGCCCGGAAGCAACCCGGCCCGATGGCTACACGGAACGCGGGTTGTTGGGGTTGGCCTTCTCGCCTACCTATGCCGAAGATGGGCGTTTCTTCATCGATTACACGGATATTGGCGGCACCTCTGTACTGGCGCGGTATCAGGTATCCGCCGACAATCCTGATACTGCCGATTCCGACAGCGCCCATGTTTTGCTCACGCAGGCACAGCCGTTTCCGAATCACAATGGGGGGCATCTCGCCTTTGGCCCGGATGGCTATCTCTACGTCGCCTTTGGCGATGGCGGCGACGCGGGTGATCCTTACAATAACGCACAGCAGTTAAATACGTGGCTGGGCAAAATTCTGCGCATTGACGTGAGCGGCGACGAATATGCAGTTCCAACGGATAATCCGTTTGTGAATACGGATGGCGCTCTCGCTGAAATTTGGGCGTATGGCGTGCGCAACCCTTGGCGTTTTTCATTTGACCGCGCGACGGGTGACCTGTATATCGCCGATGTCGGCCAAAACACATGGGAAGAAGTCAATTTTCAACCCGCAGGTGATCCCGGCGGTGAAAACTATGGCTGGCGTATCTACGAAGCCACTCATCCCTACAGCGGTGCTGCCGCCCCGGCGAATATGACCCTGCCGATCGCGGAATACAATCACAATGACGGGATTTCGGTTTCGGGCGGATATGTGTATCGCGGCGAAAACCTGCCCGACCTGCAAGGCGTTTACTTCTACGGTGATTTCGGCACCGGCACGATCTGGGCGGCATGGCGGGATGCGAATATGGGATGGCATTCCGACCCCTTTATCCAGTATTCCGGGCATTCGATCTCGTCGTTCGGAGAAGATGAAGTGGGTGAATTGTATGTAGTCGATTACAACGGTGCGGTTTTCCGTTTCGATCCTGCTTCATAAGCAGCGGGTAAGCTAGGTTCGTAGCCTACCGCGCCGATCTCGGTGATCGGCGCGGTGGAGGCTATTCCGTTCATATTTCACGAAGTAGATCGATGACAATGCACTTGTAAAAGTGATTACACCGCTCAGTAAAATTGAGTGACTCATCATGTTGAAAACCAACTACAATTTCCAGATGAGGAACAAAAAAACTTCCTCATAAATGCGCAGTTACCCCCTTGGCAAATCGACGTAGACACTGGCACCAGCGAAGAGGGTAGCGGAAATGCCGCATGTGCAGCCGGATGTTTTGTCACTGACTGCACCCTCCATAAATTCACAATGAATCGATACTGTGAGTGGGCTCCGTTTGCACCAAGGGATACGTCGTCACATGGGAAGTAACGGTTGGACACAAGGCTATATCGGGGGGAAGCAGAGCGAGTGGCTGCCCCGCAGTTTTAAGGACGTGCTGCGGATGTGCAAAGAGGCGGTTGAGTATGCCAGCGCGCAGAATAAGTCGTGGATTATGCTGCATCAGGTGCAGATCCGTGAACTCATCGCCTATACGAACACCTTTTCGCAGACGGTACGGGGTGGCGCTGAACTGTTGGGCTGGATGATCGAGTACGTGCTCGATTTGCCCTCGGATCAGCGTGATTTGTGGAGCGCTGTGTATTTCGATATGATCACCGCGATCCTCAATGAACCCGAGTATCAAACGCTCGCAGACTTGCTGCAAGATCATTTCCGGCTTCTTAAGCGCAGCGGATATAGGATGCCAGCTTCGTCAAAGAAGAAACAGCCCTCCCTCAACCACAGCTATATCAGCAGCCTTGTGAACACGGAAATCCGGGTCTTCCGCGATTCGCTGCGCAGCACTTCCGCGCAAAAACCGGATACTGCGTGGCTGCGAATCATGTACTATCTGGTGGATCTGATTGATTCTTCGGATCGTGCACTGCTGGCCCGCGCACATGTGTCGATCATGCTGGTGCACTATTTGCGCCAAGAATTTCTTCACGCCATCGACCACGCCACGATTGCGGCCCAACTGTTCCAACGGATGCCGTCTGGTGAAAGCCTAAAATTATCGAAAGAACGCGCCGAAACATATTTGTATCGCGGCGTATGCTATACCTCTCTGGATCTGTATGAGCTTGCGGAAACGGATTTGAACCGTGCGACCCGCTATGCCGATTCGATGGACTGGCATATCGATCAACTGATCGCGCAGGCGCGCCTGTGGTATGACAAATATGCGTTTGCTAAAGCCTACCAACTTTATACACAGGCCTTGGAGCTGTTGATGCTGGAAAACGTCAGCCACGAGGGCCGCTGGTTCCGTGATCAGCGTATGCGCATCGAAATGGGAATGGGGATGACGCTTAAGTGGCTGAAGGATTACGAAGAAGCCCACAACCGTCTGAATTCTTCGGGGCGGTTGAGCCGTGAGTTGGAAGACACCTTCCTCACAGCCTTCAACGAGTTTCAGCGGGCGCTGCTGTATGCACATCAGTGGAACCGCTCAGAAGCGAAACTGCGAATTGCGGAAACCTACCGCCTGCTGCGGCAGGTTCGGCCTGATTCCGCGCGGTCGTGGTTGTTGAAGCTGGCACGGCAGGTACGCAAGCGCCTTGATGAAGGACAGCTTGGCCCCGGTGAATATACGACTTCATGAAAACGCTTTCACGCGGGGAATATCCACTCGACCAAGCGCGCTCACCGCGCACTCCGGGTGAATATCCCCTGCGTATTCCCCTATACCTTACGGCTTGGGGCCGGGCCCGGGCGGGGTTCCATCCGGCATTTCGAAGTTGAAGCGGATCATGAGGCTGCTCCCTTAGTGCAGCGCGCTTTTGCGCGCATCGGACGACAACCTCAGCATCCCAAACCGGCCTATCTCCCGTCCCCCGGTTGCGGACACGATTCGGACACAAAACGGACTCATCATTGCGCTGCGGTGCAAAGCTGCGCACCGGAGGCGCACCATAGGCGCACCGTAGGCGTAGGCATAGCGGTGAGCGAACGTTTTTTGGAGATTGATC
>JAXLWG010000038.1:0-47904 GCA_046328615.1 Anaerolineae bacterium
CGGGACAGACTTGCCAACCCGATCACTGCTCAGCAGCGCCATCAGATCATCCATCAGCCGCACCGATAGCCCGTCGAGGCCGATAATCGTGTCGCCCATCGCCAAGCCCCCCTCCGCGGCGGGGCTTTGATCTTCGACGGCCAGCAGCATCAAACCGGTTTCCTGATTCACATTGGAGGCCACTGCCGCCGGAAGCCGAACGGGCTGCGCACTCACGCCTAAATACCCCTGCTTAACACGCCCATGCTGGAGGAGCGTCGAGGCGACACGCGAAATCGTGGCGGCGGGGATGGTGACACTGACGCCGCGCGCCAACGCCGAGCTGTTAAGTCCAACGAAGTAACCGGACACACTCAGCAAGGGGCCACCGCTAAAACCGGGGTACATCGTCACATCGGTTTGAACATAGCGATCCATCTGCCCCCCCATCGCCGTGCGCCAGCCCTCACCCAAGGCGCTGATCACGCCGAGGGTCGCTTGCACGGTGTTTTCAGGGCGTCCAAGCGCCAATACCAGATGACCGACGCGTGCCTGATTGTCCGTATCCCACAGGGCAGCGGTGAGTCCCGTCGCGTTCACTCGCAGCAGTGCTAAATCGGTGGAGGGATCCCGCCCGACGACGGTCGCTGCGACCGTTTCGCCATTGGGCAGCCCAACGCGCACATTTTCATCGCGCTCCACCACATGATTGGCCGTCACGATCACGCCATCGCTGGTGTGGATCACCCCTGTCGCGGGCATCCGCCGGCGTGCTTCGATGCGTACAATACTCGCCGCCGCAGTTTCGACCGCTTCGGCCATTTCTTGGGAAAGATTCTTCAATACGTCCGCCATTTGATTTCAATCCTTGTGTTGCAGAATGTTCATATCTCTATTCAACCAGAAACCCGCCGCAGCGAAACCGCCTGTCCGTCGAGTCCTCAGCCTAACCAAATGATGAGGCACCCATTATCCTATGGTCAGTCACGTAAACCTTTTGATGGAGGCAGGTTCTCATGATTTTCCCGGATGCCTTTCCCATCAGCATCCAAACCTTTTTGCGCAATGTGTACGGGGAGCCGGTCGCGGTGGCGCTGCTGGCGGGCAAGAGCGGTGCAGCCGTATTTCGCTGTACTTTCACGTTTGCTACCGTCATCCTCAAGGCAACCGTGATGCGATGGGAGGGTGAGTTTAGCGCAGAGGCGGCGTTCTATCAGCGAGCCGCACCACATGTCCGCGCCGCTCGTGTGCCGATCCCCGATTGCTACCGGATTATCGATGAAGCGCCTGAAGTGTGGCTCGTTCTCGAAAATATGCCGGAGCTGCTGCCGCGCAGCCGATGGACAGCACCCGATGATGAACGACTTGAAGCACTGGCAAGACTTCATACGATCCCGTTGACAGCGATTCCACGTTGGAAACCGATCTATCAACCCGGCTGGTCAGCAGAAATGACCGATCAAGCCTTGTCTCATTTCGGCCCTGCCGCACGATCTGAGCTGGCACCTCAATTAGAAACCGTTCGGTTGGCCTGCCAGCCCACCTTTATCCCAGAATCTTGGATTTCCGCCGATCCGAATCCGCGTAACTGGGGCATACGGGAAAGCGGCGATCTCGCCTTATTCGACTGGGAACGTTTCACAAGCGCCTCCCCGGCGATCGATGTGGCGATTCAGATCGGCGGTATGGGCGATCGTTCATTGTTTCGCCAGCATGCAGACGCCGACTGCCGTGTGCGCGAACGCCTCGGCATCCCATATCCCATCAGCGCAGATCAGCTTTCCCATGCAGTCATGCTGGCAAAGGTGTGGTCAGTGATCGAGTATTTGAGCTCCTTCGTGCGTTCCGGCGCGCCGCCTGATAGCGTCGTCGATCAACTGCGCGGCAGCTCGAACGGATCGCTCTCCGAATGGCTCAAATCGCTGCATCTCTCCGAAGTCTAGAGCGCGATCAATCCGGCACGGGTCGCACGGACGACGGCTTCGGTACGGCTCTGCGCGCCAAGTTTGGTCAAAATCGCATTGACATGGAATTTCACGGTGTGTTCGCTGATGTTGAGCTTGCCTGCGATGATTTTGTTAGGCAAGCCTTCGGCGATCAATTGAAGGACTTCGCTTTCGCGAGGGGTCAGCGCATCGACCGCCACCGCCGACTCGCGTCCCCCATCAGGAAGGGCGGAAAGCGGCGTGGGAAGATAGGCTGGGGTAAAGACCGCCAAGCCCTGCCCTAAAGCCATCAGCGCGGCGGCTAGACGGTCAGGATTGGCATCCTGCATCAGCACACCGCGTACTCCCGCGTTTACCAGCAAGCCAGCGGATGCCGCCGCATTGGAGTCATTCGCGATGAGGGCAAGAATGGGAATAAGCGGTCTACCGGACGGTTCACGCAGATCGGCTAATCGATCGACGACCTGAAGCGGTTCCCATCCCATTTCCCAAATCAGCACATCAGGACGATACAGTGTGAGCGCATCGGGCAAGTATTCTTCGGGGGAAATTTGCCCTGCCACCATGAGTTCAGGCTGTCCAGTAATCAATGCCGCCAAGCCTGCCCGCGCAAACGGCGATCCGCTGATCACCAGAATGCGGAGCGGGCGAAGTGTGTCATTCGCGTTCGGGTACATGCAAGCAACCCCATCGTTGACGCCGCTGTTGTTGCGTCATTGTAAGGGGTGAACCGTTGGAACTACGATAGATGCGGTTGTATCACAGTTTGGCACTGCGCGGGTTGGCAGGGCTACCGGGCAACCGGAACAACCGCGCCACCCAATGCCAGCGTCGGCGCGGCACTGCGTGAAGTTCAACGGTTTTTCGCTGCCCATCGATCAACTGTTTAGATGGCCGAGTCGGGGGCAGTGTCATTTTGTGGAGGAGCGTTTTGCCAAGCGCAGCAGGAAGCGTCGGTGAGTCAAAGATGGTCTGCTCGCCATAGGCGGCCTTGACCAACGCTTGAAGCCCCGTCGCATAGTTCCGTGTGTTACGCAAATCGATTCGCTGCGTGCCAAGATACCCAAAAGGAATCGATTCGCGTTCGCTGCCTTTAATCAGCACCGGGATCACCGGCTTTTCGTGGCATTCGGCGTACTCAATCTCTTCTAAAACCCATGTGCTTTGTAAAGCAGACGGGGAGAGCAGCACCACCATGCAGTTCGACTCGCGAATTGCACTCGCGATCGTGTTCCGCCATGAAGGCGTACCGGGAGGCAGGCCGCTTTCATCGATCCAGACGCGCAGCCCTTTCGCACGCAGATCGGTAAAGATCCGATAAACGATTGGGAGATCTTGTTTGCTGTGACTGAGAAAAATGTGATACATCGTTGTCATCACGCCGTCATCATGAGAAAGAAAATAAGAGAGTCGCCGTCATCTTCTATGGTACGGACAACTCTCTTATTTAAGATGATTGATTTTTCGTGGATTACGAAACTGTATTAGAACCGGCGTTTACGTGGTTTTGATCCTTGATCCGTCTCCGGTGCGGGCAGTTCCGGGAACCCTCCCAGCAGCATCGGCGGCTCTTCAGGGAGGCTGGTCGGTGCAGGGGGAACCTGACGCCATTCAGCGGTGGAGACGGTCTCATCCTCCTGCGACAGTTCCGCAAAACCGGGCAGTTCCGAATTCCAGTCGTGATCTTCTAGGTTTTCACGGTAGCCAAACGCCTGCTGCGGCTGCGTTTCGTCGTCCAGAACGTCAGTTTCCATCTGCCGGAGGTTGTTGGTCAGATTGATCAGCAGTTCATTCGCCTGCTTTTCTTGGCGGCAAACGAGTCGATAATCTTCCTGTAGTTCCTGCCGCTGACGGACGATCCATTCCATCCGGTCCTTCAGGGCCTGTTCCTGCTGAATATTCTGTTCAATTTGATCGTGAACCAGTTGGCGCTGGTGCGCATAAGCTTGCGCCTGCGTTTTCGCCTCTTCAATATCGTGGCGCTGGCGTGCAATCTGGTCTGCCTGCTTGCGGGCACGACGCTGACGTTCCTTGAGCGCACTCCGGCTTTCGATTCCCAGATACTTGCACAGAGTCTCTACCAGCTTCTGCATGCCATTTTCGTAGTTTTCGCCGCGAATATCCGTATACTGCGCGGTCGAAAACCCGAATGGGATGGAAGTTTGCGCATCACCAGCCACCAGCAGCGGGAAAATACGCTTTTCGAGCGTCTTGGCGTAGTGCAGTTCCTCGCGCACCCACTCGGCACGGCGGGCGGAAGGGGAGAGGAGCACGACAAAGTAGGAGGCCTGCACAATCGCGTCTTCGATCGCGCGATCCCAAGCCAAAGTGCCGGGTTCCAAGTTCGTCTGATCGATCCACACAGTAAGGCCCTCGGCCTGTAGATCTGTGTAGACACGCCACATCACATCAATATCTTTACTAACGTAGCTAAGAAATACATGTGGACGAGTCATAGCGCAAACCTGACGTTGGGCGCATGGGTACGATGCAAGCTTTTTTGTTTATTTTGTAATGATAATACGCAACTCATCATCGGATCAACCAGAAAGCGTAAATATTTCCGGGATTTTTCGTGAAGAACGTCTTTTTTAGGTTGACAAGTGCCATAGCCTTAATGAATTATCTGCTATACTCCGCGCTGAGCCATTGGGCGAAAGCACCACTCACCACGCTCTCATAACGCGGTGCTACAGTTCGCGAATCAGATTTGGAAGTTTGAGCCAACTCTGTATCCCCCTGATCAGGCACAGCCGCGATATGTCGCGTCTTTGAACTGTGTTTTTTGCTAGGAGAACACCTCATGACAACAGAAGTAAAGATCTACAAGGGACTTGACGGAGTCATCATCGATGAATCGCGTTTAAGCCTCGTCAACGGGACCGAAGGTAAACTCATTTACAGCGGTTACAAAATTGAAGACCTCGCGGCCAATGCCCTGTATGAAGAAGTCGTCTATCTCCTGTGGGAAGGCAAACTTCCGACCAAGGAGCAGTTGGAAACCCTGCGTGCCGACATCGCCGCACACGCCGATGTTCCCGAACCGGTGATGAATATTGTCAAGTCGATGCCGAAAGAGGCCGATCCGATGGCCGTCCTGCGCACGGCAGTTTCGGCGTTGGCATTGTATGACCCCGACAGCGAAGATGACAGCAAGGAAGCCAACCGCCGCAAGGCTGTTCGCCTCAATGGGCAGGTGACCACCCTGTGCGCCGCGTGGCCGCGTATTCGTAAGGGTTTGGAACCCGTCAAGCCGCGCCGTGATTACACGCTCGCGCAGAACTTTATGTATATGCTCAATGGCAGCGAACCGGAAGAAAGCGCTGTCAATGCGATCAACGCCTTCATGGTGCTGTTGACCGAGCACGGCATGAACGCCAGCACTTTCGTCGCCCGTGCGACCAGCTCGACGCTCTCGGATATGCACAGCGGGATTGTCAGCGCGATCGGCACGCTGAAGGGATTCCTGCACGGCGGCGCGAACACCGAAGCCATGCGTATGTTCATGGAAATCGCTGATCCGGCCAATGTCGAAAAGTGGTTTGTCGACAACATCAAGAACGGCGGACGCAAGATCATGGGTATTGGTCACCGCGTCTACAAGGCGCTTGACCCCCGTGCAGCCGTGCTCCGTGACCGTGCCGAAGCACTGGCCCGCAGCAGCGGCAACGCCAAATGGTTCGAAATTGCGGACAAGCTGCAAGCGTTGGCCCGCGCGGATCAGTATTTCATTGAACGCAACCTGTACCCGAACGTGGACTATTACAGCGCCATCGTCCTGTACACGCTGCATCTCGATGTCGATATGTTTACCCCGCTGTTCGCCATGAGCCGTATGGCCGGGTGGACGGCGCACATCATGGAGCAGAAGGCGGCCAACCGCTTGATGCGGCCCGATGTGCTGTATGTGGGGGCGATGGATTTGCCTTGGGTACCCCTCGATCAGCGCAGCTAAACCAATAATTAGATCCATTGGGGTGCATGGCTGCCCGTGCGCCCCAGTTTTCCACGCAGCGCCAATTCTCCACAATCTTGCCGATCAGCAGTTCCTCCACTCAGGGGATCACACCCTCGCAATTCGTGCTACCGTAAACCACAGCGCAACTATGCTCCCTATTTGAAAGGAGATCCGCAGTGCTTCCAGTACGCGATTTGAACCCGACCCGGCGGCTGCCCATCATCACCTACGGGCTAATCGGCATCAATGTCCTTGTCTTTCTCTGGGAACTGAGCTTTCCGGAACAGCAGCTCAATAACCTCTTTCAAAATCTCTCTGTTGTCCCTGCCTTCGCAAGTGCCAATCCGTTCTCACCAGAAACCATCCTCGATGTGATCCGCAGCATGTTCTTTCACGGAGGATGGGATCACATCATCGGCAATATGCTCTACCTCTTCTTGTTTGGCGACAACGTGGAAGATCGTTTCGGTTGGCTGTTGTACTTGGTGATTTACTTCGTCAGCGGGTTTGTAGCGGCCTTCACTCAAGTGCTGATCAATCCCGGTTCCACCATCCCGTTGATCGGGGCTTCGGGAGCGATCGCAGGGGTGCTCGGCAGCTATCTGGTGCTGTATCCCGGTGTGCGGGTGTTGGCTGTCGTGCCGCTTGGCTATGTCTCGCGGCTGCAAGAGGTGCCCGCGTTCATCGTGCTGGGGTTATGGTTTGTGCTTCAGCTCGTCAATGGATTCGCCTCTTTGGGCGCAACGGCTGACTATGGCGGGGTGGCTGTCTTCGCGCATATCGGCGGGTTTATCTGCGGGGTGGTGCTGACATTCATCTTGAAGGGAATGATTGGCATGCCGCCGACCGATACGCGGGTAAATGCGCTGGAGCAGCGTGCAATGAGGCAGATGAACCGCTAAAATACAGGCATTATGCCTAAACCACTTTCACTCGTTCCCGATCCTTCTACACAGGGCGGCGCGTCTGCGAACCACCGTTACACAGACAACCGCCCTGCGGCCTATGATCCCAACGCGCTGGTATTCAACTTCGCGGCGGTGCTGCCGGGCCGTGCCAGCAGCCGCCACACCGAACGCGCCTATTTCCGCTGGATTGACGAATACCTCGTCGTTACAGCGGGGTTGAAACCTACCTCCGGCGACGCACGCATGCAGCGCATGATGATGCTGCCCGTTCCCGTGCTGCAAAAGGCATTGACTGCCCCCCAGCTTCGCGCTTGGCTGGGGCAGCTTGTACGTGCCGATCACGGCAAGCAGGGGATTAATCAGGCACGCGCGGCGGTGGTCACGCTGGCGAGTTTGCTGGCGGAAGCCGGATGGCTGGACGACTACCAGAGCGCATCGATCGCCAATGTGCGCCCGCCGAAAGCCGAAGACGGGCAGCGTACCGGGCGCTGGCTGTCGATCGAGCAGATTCAGCATTTGATGGCAGGCGCACGACGGATCGCGCCGACGCCAAACGCCGAAATGCGCAATCAGGTCGTCATGACGATGCTGTGTACGATGGCGCTGCGCCGTGAAGAATTGGCGATGGTCAAGTGGGGCGACCTCAGCTTGCAGAATAACCGCGTGGTGCTGCGCGTACACGGGAAAGGCCGCAAAAGCGAGTTTCTGGATGTGCCGCGCCCGGTGATCAATGCGATTCACCAATGGCGCACGGTCGTCGAGCCGAATTCGCTCAACCCAACCGGACAATCGCCACTGCTGCGCCGGTTGTGGCGTGGGGGCGGCGTCAGCAAGTACGGGTTATCGCCAGACGGCATCTGGTGGATCGTCAACGATGCGTCGATCGCGGCGGGGATTAACCATGTGGCGCCGCACGACCTCCGCCGATCGGTGGCAGGGGCGCTTCAGCAAAGCGGGGTGAGCATCGACAAGATCAGCCGCCTGCTGCGACACAGCAACGTCGCCGTGACCGAACGCTACCTGAACAAGCTGCCGCAGCAGAACGAAGGCGCGGTGCTGATGAGCGATCTGCTGGGCCTAGAAGATACTTCCGATTTGTGGAACGAATAGGGAATTGCGGCACTAAAGCTTTCTTCGCTCAACTTGAGGGAGAAGCCTTGCATAAATATACTGCCAGATAGTGCCGCTATATTAATCAGGCTGCCAGCCTACCATTTGCGCATTCTCCGGTTGGTATGAGGTACTGGCGGTATACCGGCCCCCGATATGACGGGCAACCTGATAGGCTTGCTCCGTGGTCACATCCAACACGATCACATTGAAGTTTTCTCGGCCACCTGCCACCCTCAAGAATGCAAGCATCCGTCCATCCGGTGACCAAACCGGCTCGCCAGCCGCAGCCAAACACGTATCCCAAATGATCTTGTGTGCCGTGTCCGCAATCAGCAATGGCTGCGGGCTATACGCGTTCGCGTTCAATGTGAATGCAAACCGAGTATCATCCGGCGACCAGCGGGATTCGTTTCGTCCGCCGCCTTGTCGCTCGAAATTGATCTCCTGTTCGCCAAGTTCCATCACCATTTCTTCCCGATCACCGTCGCGCGAAAAGATCGAAAGGACATGTGGAGCATTTTCAAGACCTATGTCGCCGATAAAACTAGATGAGTCGTGTCTCCAAGCTATGCCGCTGGTCAGAGAATACCGAAGTAACTGGTCGTTTATTGATACCTCGGTAACAACATCATGCAGGCCTAACCTATCACCGTAGTCAGCGTGAAAGGCGCGGGTAAAATCGGGGGAGATATTTAAATCCCATTTCACATACGCGGAATAGATCCTTATATCGGTTGGTGCTTCTTCAATGCTATTTTCAAAGGGATGAATTAACAGCCCTGCAATGACAAACTGTTCGTTGTCCAGCCACTGAATGGGGAAGTAAACCCATGTCATTTCCGGCCAAAGCTGCGCCTCATAGGGCGTCAAATCAATCGTGACTGTGGCGCTATCTGAAAGACTAGCAATGTGTACACTTTGTAAGTACCACGCTTGGTTGAATGACGGCTCAACTTCACGATGACCGTAAGGTACTGCAATCCAGTTCTGATCCGGCGAAATCTGATAGCCGTAAAGGGGGACTTGCTGATGATGGGGAGAAAACGCAGCTAACACATGCGGCGTTTCCCACTCGGCGCGCATCCCGTGAATACCTGCGTATCCGCTAAATAGAAGCGTGCCGGGATACGTCCAGTCATCGGGGGGAAAAGTAGGCGCGTCTACGCAGCGCCGCTCGACAGGATAGGGCGTTGTCGGATCATCGTCCGCGGAAACAGAGCCAATGATCGTAAAAAGCAAACACAAGATCAACAATGTGAGCCATTTCCCTTTAGCCATTCTGTTACCCCGTTAGGCTGAGCATAGGAATGAAGAGTAGCAAATCTCTTGCGCTGTCTCTTTGTTCATTTCATGATTTACTGAAAGTCACTCTCACCCTGCACAGCGAGCAGATTGCATGAAAAGCCATAGATCCCTTAAATTGCTTGCGGGTGTCTCCGTATTGTTTTTACTGGCTCTTGGATTGTGCGGATTACTTTGGATGCATCGTGATCCATTGTATCCTGCAAGTCTGTTATCAGATGTCCCCAATTCACCGACACTAAGGGCTATGCTGCGGTCAGAACTGCGAATCGGGGCAACTTCAGGTCAGGAAGTAGAGCGTTTCCTAGAGAGAAATAATCTGTCTATGTGTAGAAGGGGTGATTCCGTTACTAACTGCTGGACAAACGCCCCAAGTGAGTTCATCAACACCGGGAATTTTATCCGTGATCTGGGGAACTACTTGGTTCTACATTGGGCCTACGAAATCGAATTTGCGTTTCAAGGCGACACCCTCATGAATATAGAGGTCACCAAGTTTTCCGTTGGGCCTTGATCATCTATTCAACACTATGAAAGGCACAGTGCTGATAAGCGCTGCTCGGCTAGAAAAGCTCGTCGGAGTTGTGATCTAAGTGAAGGGTTCTTAGGTATGCCGCACCATCTCTCGGTAATGTTAATCGATGCGTTCACCGAAACGCCTCTCACAGGAAACCCCTGCCTCGTGGTGCTCAACGCGGACGGGCTGGCTCCTGAAGCGATGCAGGCCATCGCGCGTGAAACCAATCTATCGGAAACCGCCTTCATCCTGTCCTCTGAAAAAGCGCAATTTCGAGCGCGCTATTTCACACCTGCAGAGGAAATCCCATTGGCGGGGCATCCTACATTGGCCGTAAGCCGCGCACTGCTGGACAGCGGCAGGCTAAGCGCTAACGAAACCTCGTACTCGCTGCAGCTTGAAGCGGGGATTGTGCAGGTCGAACTGGATCATCTGCCCACCGGCACACGCTTCACGATGGCACAGAAATCCCCGATATTTAGCCACATCTATGCTGCCGATGTGATTGCGCCCATCTTCAATCTCTCTCCTGACGATCTGCTGCCGAATGTGCCGATTCAAACCGTCAGCACCGGGACGCCCCAGCTTATGATTCCTGTGCGTAATCTGGAAATCCTGCGGCGGGTGCAGATGAATATCTCGCTGTATAAGGCGGTGCGCGAAGTCAGCGATTTCTTCAGCCCGCATGTTTTTTGTCTTCAGGGGCTATCCGCTGACGCCGCCACGTTTGCCCGCCATTTTGGTACGCCACCAGATACCCATGAAGACTCCTTTACCGGGTCAGCAACCGGAGGAATGGCGGCGTATCTATGGCGGCATGGATTGATCGACAAACCACGGTTTATCGCAGAACAGGGCCATTGGATGCAACGCCCCGGGCGCGCCTACGTGGAAGTCGTCGGAAGTCGAGAGGCGATTGAAACGGTCAAGGTGGGTGGCTTTGCCGTGCGAATCATGGATGGCGAGCTGCGACTATAGCGGCCTGATTGCCTCAAGAATGATGTATCTCGTCGTTCATCCCGGCAGACTTAACACCGGGATGAATAGCAGCACCAGATTCACGGTGATCTGGCAGACCCACGCGGCGGCGAGTCCGTTGCGCTGGCGCACATAACTGTAGACCAGATTGATCATGAGCAGCGCGGTTCCCACCAGCACAGCGACCGCCGGATAGCGCCCCACATCAAGCGCGGGAAAAAAGAGCGCCATCGACCAGATGCTCGCCAACCCGCCGATGAGCAAAAACGAGCGGTTCACCTGCATGATGCCCCGGAAGAACAGGGTTTCGCCAAGCGGCATGACGAACACCAGCATAGCCAGAATCATGCCGCGCGGGAGCGTTTGCACCACGCCGCCGATCCCCGTCTTGAAGATCAGTTCAACGGTGGTCGTCAGCGTGGCGCCGCCGATCACAAAGATGGGCGCAGCGACGATGAGGCCGAAGATCACCCCCCATGCCAAATTTTCCGGTGATTCTTCACCGATGCGTGTGGTACTGCCAAGCAGCCACGCCAGCACGCCGAAAAAGGCCAGCAATCCCCATGACAGCACCAGCCGCAGATCGGCATTGAGCGGCACCAGCGGCGTAAGGCCAATGCACAGCGCCATCGCGATCAAGTAACCGAAGATCGGATCGCTGCCAGAAGCGCGAAATTCAGTGCGTTCGCGTCGAGGCTCACGTTCGGCGTCGGCATCGCCTTCGGTGATGTCCACGGCCTCGTCCGGCGCGAAGTCTGCCGCGTCGTCAAAGTGTTCGTCGTACTGGCTGTCCGTCATGCCTTTTCCTGCTGATGCGTGACTCGAAAATCAATTGCTCTCAATTTCACAAAGAGGGGTTAGGCTGCGCCGTCCCGGTGATGACAGTATGCACCGCGTCCAAAACCTGTTCGATCTGGTCACGCTTGAACCAGTAATGGGTTACCATGCGCATCTGCCGATCCATGCTGCTGTAAGGATTGGCGAGGACGCTTTGCTGTTTCAAGCCCGCCGAAAGCTGCTCGACGGTGATGGGCGCATCGGCTTTGAGCGCGAAGAAAATCATGTTGGTGCGCACGCGGGTGAGATCGATGTCGATGTAGGGAATCTGCGCCAACCCTTCCGCCAAGGCGCGGGCGTTGTCGTGGTCTTCCTGAAGGCGTTCCCATTGGGTCATCTCACGCAGTGCGATCAACCCGGCAGCGGCGAGAATCCCGGCTTGACGCATGCCGCCGCCCAAGCTCTTACGGACTTTGTGCGCCCGCTGGATAAATTCCTTCGATCCCGCGACGATCGATCCTACCGGCGCGGACAGCCCTTTCGACAAACAGAACGTCACGCTGTCGGCCTGCTTGACGAGTTGATCGACCGGGGTGCGCAGGGCCGCCGATGCGTTAAATAAGCGCGCGCCGTCGATGTGCAGTTTCATGTCATGGTCATGGGCGATCGCGGCGACGCTGTTGATATAGTCGGCGCTGAGCGGCGCGCCCCATGCGCCGCCCTGCGTATTTTCGACACAGATCAGCCGTGAAACCGGGAAATGCGCGTTGACTCCGCGAATGGCGCGGCGAATGGAATCGAGATCCATAGTGCCATCGGGGCGTAGATCGAGCGTATTGGGCTGCACGCCGCCATAGGCTGCCGCGCTGGCGACCTCATATTTGAAGATGTGCGATTCTTTGGCGAGGATCATCTCTTCGCCGCGCGCGCAGTGGGACAGCACACACGTCAGGTTGCCCTGCGTGCCGCTGGTCACGAACAGCGCCGCTTCTTTGCCCAGCATCGCCGCCGCTTCTTCCTGAAGCCGGTTGATGGTGGGGTCTTCGCCGTATACATCGTCGCCTACCGGGGCATTCGCCATCGCTTCACGCATGGCCGGGGTCGGCTGCGTGACGGTATCACTGCGCAGATCAATCACTGTCATGGGGAAGTCTGTCCACTGCTATAATGGTCATGGCGACAATCCTAGTGCGTGCATTCAGGGATCGCAAGAGGCGCTATGTCCACCATTACCGTACAGCACGTGTCCAAAGAATTTATGCAGACGACCGCTACCGGCGAAAAATCGGTCATGGCGCTGCGTGATGTGTCCTTCAAGGCCGCCGATGGCGAGGTGATCGCGATCGTGGGGCCGAGCGGCTGCGGGAAAAGCACGCTGCTCCGTGTAATTGGCGGGTTGCTCCCGCCTGACAAAGGCCAAGTCCTCTACGATAACATGCCGCTGAAGGACATTCCGCTCATGGAACGCGGGATCGGCATGGTGTTTCAAGAAGGCGCGTTAATGCCGCATTGGGAAGCCGCTCGCTCGGTGGGGTTTTTCCTGTGGCTGCGCAAACGCGAGAATGAAGTCCCGGAGCGTGTGCGGCGCATCGGCGCGATCACCGGGATTGGGCTGGAAACGCTGCTGGAACGGATGCCGCGCCAGTTGAGCGGCGGTGAGCGTCAGCGTGTGGCGGTCGCGCGGGCGCTGGCACGCGATCCGCGTTTGTTCCTCTTCGACGAACCGTTTTCGAATATCGACGCCAAGCTGCGGGTGACGGCGCGATTTGAGCTGCATCGCCTCCTTAACGAGTTCCCGGTCACGTCGATCTACGTCACGCACGATCAGCATGAGGCGATCGCGCTGGCGCACCGGATCGCTGTGATGGATCAGGGGGCGGTTCAGCAAATCGGCTCGTTTGAGCAGTTGTACCATTCCCCTAATTCGCAGTTCGTGGCGCAGTTCATCGGTACCCCGGCGATCAATATATTCACGGGGCATGTGCAGGGGCATACATGGCACGGCACGAATTTTAGCGGTTTCGCGGTACGTCATGACCTTGACGATGGCGACGCGGTCAATTTAGGGGTGCGACCGGATGGTGTGATCCTCAACGAGGATGGTGAAAATGCGGTCGTGCAAGAGGTCATCCCGCATTATGCCGAGCGTTTCCTGCTAGTGGAAGTGAGCGCCAACCGTGAAACATGGCGGCTGACGCTGCCCCTAGATCGCGATGTGCGGCGCGGCGATGTGCTGAAGTGTGCGCTCAACCCGGAAGCGCTGCACTTCTTCGACGCCAAAACCGGGCGGCGGGTAGGGTGAGGATGTTACGGATCGACTCTTTAACGGTGCTTGGTTGGGATGGGGATGGCCTATATCCCAAATTTATCCCAACCCCGATCGAGCACTAACGCCCCTTCCCCATGAGGATCGACACGATCAAGGCGATTACTTTTTCAGGGGAAAAGATCCGTTCTGATCCCGGTATTTGTGGGTCATAGGAAGTCCCCTGCCCTCTTATGACCTTGATCGTGTCACGATCTTCTTGGGATAAGTTGGGATAAAAACCGCTTTCAGAGGGTTTAGAAGTGGTTAACGCTCCCTGACGGATCGTAGCACGATTAGCGACGCTGTGGTGGCAGCGGCGGTATGCCGGGCGGCTGCGCCACTGCGGGCGGATTGGCGGCAACGATGATGGCTTCTTTGAAAAGCTGCTGATTCGGGATCAGAATGAACTGGCTGTCGGTGCGGAGCGTGGTGTAGCGCAGATCGATCCCGACGACATGGCCTTCTTTGTCGCCCACCTTGATGAAATTCCCCAAGCGGAACGGGCGATAGATCAGCAGCAGCACACCGGACAGGACATTACTCAGAATGTCTTGAAGCGCGAAGCCGAGCGCAAAGCTGGTCAGCCCTAACCCGGCGACGAGCGCCGTTACGTCGAGGCCGATCGTCCCCAATGCAGTGATGGCACCAATGATCAGAATGATGCTGTTGATGACCTGCATCAGCAGCGACAGCACCGCCGGATCGAGGCGGGTGATGCGTCCATAGCGCTTGACAACGCGCCGGAAACCAATGCTGAGAATCCAGAAGAAGATGAAAATCACGAGACCGATGATCAACTGCGGGACAAAATTGAGAATTTGCAGCGCAGCGATTTGGACGGGCGTCAGGTCGATCAATTGTTGGGCGGCTTGCTGTACGGCTGGATCCATGCTCGCGATTCCCCTGTGTCACATGTCGATGAAGTCAAGGCGATTGTAGCGAAAAATCGGCGCATGTCGATCCAACGTGTGGATTTCAGTGTCCATTAGTAGAGGAACGTTCACTAAAAAGGATCTCCCGATGCCAACTTCCAAAACAAATGACGAACTGCGCGCCGATTTCGACCGGATCGCCGTGTTGCAGGAAAATGGGTGGAATCACAATTCGCACTATCACGCGTTTCTGCTACGGCACATCCCCGGCTCACTGCATCGTGCGCTTGATGTGGGGTGCGGGAGCGGCGATTTTGCCCGCCTGTTGGCCGAGCGCGCCGATCATGTGTTGGGAATCGATCTCTCACCGCGCATGGTTGAATCGGCACAAAAAGAATCGGCGGCGGTGCCGAATGTCGAGTACCAAATCGCAGATGTGATGACGATCGATTTCGCGCCGAACTCGTTCGACTGTATCGCGTCGATCGCCACACTGCACCATCTCGATCTAGAACCGGTGCTTACACGTCTTAAAGGCTGGCTGAAACCGCACGGCACCCTGATCGTGCTCGATTTAGTCAAAAGTGAGGGGTTGGAATATGGGATGGATGTGCTGGCGTTTCCAGTGAATCGACTGCTGGAGATGCGCCATGCAGCGCCGACACCGATGACACCTGCTGCCGCTGCCGAGCAAGCCGCCGCATGGAAACATCACGGCGATGCGGAAACGTATCTGACGACGCGCGAGGTGCGCCGAATCGCGGATCGGGTATTACCGGGCGCGCAGATCACGCGGCATTGGTTCTGGCGCTATTCGCTGGTGTGGCACAAATAGGGCAAGCGATAAAAAACTCAACGCAAAGATGCAAAGGATGAAAGGCGCAATGGAGGGTTTGTTATCACTGCGCCTTTGCGTCCGTTAGGGGTTAGTACCGTCGTACGATCGGCTTGTAGACAGTCGGCTGGCGATTCTGGATGAGCTGGTATTCTTCGCGGTTGCGGCGCACTTCATCGAGGTCGATGCGGGCGACGGCGAAGCCTTCGAGCGGCGCGCCCGTTTCTGGGTCGGTTTCGCCTGCCAGCGATGCATAGATCTGCCCGCGCGGGCCGACGACCATGCTCTCACCGCCGAACGTCAGGGTCACGTCTTCGCCCACGCGATTCGCGCCGACGACATAGACGGCGTTTTCGTAAGCGCGGGCACGGAGATAGGTCTTCCATTCGTCGATCTGCGAGGCTTCCCAGTTGGCGACACAGCACAGAATGTCCGCGCCATCGAGCACAAGGCTGCGCGCGACTTCAGGGAAAGCCAAATCGTAGCCGATCATCAGGCCAATGTTGCCAACTTCCGTTTCGATCACCGGCATGCGGTAGCCTTCACGGAAGGCCATGCGCTCTTCGCCGCGCAGGTGAATTTTGTTGTAGGCTTCCAGCAGTTCGCCTTCCGGCCCGACCATGACCGCCGAGTTGTAAATGACGGATTCGACTTTTTCTTTGGTCACCATGCCAAAAGCGATGTACACGCCGTACTCGTTAGCGCGCTGGCTGATCAGGTTGACCGTCGCGCCGGGGACGCGCTGCGCCAATTCGGTGAACCGCAAACCGAGTTCGTAGCCGCTGGTGATCAGTTCAGGGAAGACGATCAAATCGACCTTCTGCTGTGAGGCGATTTTGCTGATCATTTCCGACATTTTAACGAGGTTGTCCTCAGCTTCGCCCAGCCGAGGCTTCATCTGCACAACGGCGACGGTTACTTCACGCATGTAACGTCCTTATTGCTTAGTGGAAATGGGTGAAATTGCGTTGTAATTTTACCTTAAAAAGGCCAATTTCCCAACGGCGGGTTTTGATCCCATGTGAAGGGGAACAGAAAAGAATCAACGCAAAGGGCAGTCTAAACCGCAGCAGTACCAAGCTGAGAAGGTAAGATCAAACCCCAGAGGACACGGAGATCACAGAGAAAATGAGGGATAGCTTCACTCAGAATCTCTGTGATTTCGAATTATTTCCGCAGGTCATCGAGGATGGTTTGCAGACGTTCCGGCAGCGGCGCTTCGAAGGTCATGCGTTCGCCCGTGCGGGGGTGATCGAAGGCCAATTTTGCCGCGTGCAAAAACTGTCCCTTGAGCGGGATGCGCTGTTTGCGATAGCCATAGATGCGATCGCCGACGACGGGTGCGCCGATGAATTCCATGTGCACACGAATTTGATGGGTGCGCCCGGTGAGCAGTTTGACCTGCACCAGCGTTTGCCCCTCACGGAAGGTTTCGAGGACGACGAACTCGCTGACGGCAGGGTTGCCGCGCTTGATGACGGCCATCTTCTTGCGATTCTTCGGATCGCGGTCGATGGGCGCGTCGATGCGTCCTGTGGTGGTCTTGGGTGCCTTTTCGACCAGCGCCAGATAGTATTTTTCCACCGTGCGCTCTTGAAATTGGCGCATCAGCTTGTGCATGGCCATATTGTGCTTGGCGACGAGGATCAAGCCGCTGGTGTCCTTGTCCAATCGATGCACAATGCCGCGCCGCTTCGGAGAAATATTGATCTGCGCGATCTGCGGGTAGCGGGCGAGAATGGCGTTCGCCAGCGTACCGCGTTCATTGCCCGCACCGGGGTGCACGATCAATCCGGCAGGTTTGTTGATCACCGCCAGATCGTCATCCTCGTACAGCACGTCCAGTTCGATCGGTTCCGGTTCAATGCCGGGTTCCTCCGGTGGCTGAAGCGGCACCTGCACGCGAATGGTTTCGCCGCCTTTCAAGCGCACACCGGGCTTGATCTGTTTATCGTTGACGGTCACAAGCCCGTCTTTGATGAGCGCCTGAATTTGGGCGCGGGTGAGGCGGTCGCTGAGGCGTGACACGATCAGCTTATCGAGCCGTTCGCCGCCCGATTCCACCGGAAATTCAATCAATTCATGGGAAAGGTTGTCAGGTGTGGTCATGTACTGATCATACCAGACTCCCCCTCGAAAGGTCAGGGTAACCCTAGCGGGATAGTCGATTCCCGTGCGCTGATCGCGTCTATACAATGGGTCGTATGCAAAGCGGGACAAGTGTCCCTTCCCCGTTCGTATCCATTAGAAAGTAAGGGTGCTATGGAACCGCGTTATTCAAACGGGAATACGCCCGATTCAGACTTTGACGAAGAACTGCTCGATGCCTATTCCAACGCCGTGATCGGTGTGGTGGAAAAGGTTGGCGAAGCGGTCGTGAGCATCCGCACACGTGTGGGGCAGCATGGGCGTACGCAGGGCGGCGAAGGCTCTGGTTCGGGCATGATCCTCACGCCCGATGGCTTCATTTTGACCAACAACCACGTGATCGACCACGCTGAAGCGATTGAGGTCTACCGGACGGATGGCAGTCACTCGCCCGCCCGATTGATCGGGGCTGATCCGGCGACCGATTTAGCTGTGATCAAGGTGGATGAAAACGGCCTGCCGATCGTCCGCTTCGGGGATTCGGAGAAGCTGCGCGCGGGTCAGCTCGCAATCGCAATTGGGAATCCGCTTGGCTTTCAAAGTACCGTCTCGACGGGCGTGATCTCGGCGTTGGGGCGTGCGCTGCGCGGTGATACCGGGCGGTTGATCGACAACATCATTCAGAGTGATGTGAGCCTCAATCCGGGCAATTCCGGCGGCCCGCTGGTGGACAGCCGGGGGCGTGTGATCGGCGTGAACAGCGCGATCATCGCCCAAGCGCAGGGGATTAGCTTTTCGATTCCGATCAACACGGCGAAGTGGGTGATCGGCGAATTGATCGCCAATGGGCGGGTACGGCGCGGCTATCTAGGATTCGCCGGGCAGCAGCGCCCGATCGGGCGGCGTACACAGCGCTATTTTGAACTGCCGAAAGAAACCGTGGTGGAGGTCATGCAGGTGGAGTCGCACAGTCCGGCGTTTCATGCAGGGCTGCAAAGCGGCGATCTGATCATTCGCTTCAACGGGCAGCCGGTCGCCTCGGTTGATGAGATTCACCGTCTGCTGACGACGATCAAGACCGGGACGGTGGCACGCGTGAGTGTGCTGCGCAGCCAGCAGTTGGTCGATCTCACGGTGATCGTCGGCGCGGCGTAAAGGAAAAGGGCGAGCCGTTCGCTCGCCCTCTGCAATTCTGCTAATTCAACGCATGGCCCGCCCACAGCGAACGGACAATACAGCTATCCGGGTGAAGGACGGTTTCTTGTCCGGTATAGGTCGAGCCGTTGTTGTCGAACGTCACCTGCACGCTGACAGTCGCACTACCACCCAACGCCACATCGGGGATGTTATACGCCCCGCTGTAGCTCATGCCGGTGGTGCGGAAGACCGTGAAACTGATCGCGGTGCCCAGATAGGTAAAGCTGACCGACGACAGATCAGATGATGGGACGAGAATTAGATCGGCGCTGGTCGAAACATTGATTTCGCCGCCGCATTGATGTTCCACGACCGTCATCACATGCGCCCAGCTACCGCCGCGAATGAACAATGCACTTGTAGGCATTAGCGTGGGCGGCTGCGGTGTGCTGGTTGGAAGCGGCGTTTGGGTCGGCGGCACAGGCGGAATCGTCGCAGCGGCGGGAATTTGTGCATCCGCCGGGTTGATGGTCACAATATCGGCATACACCCACGCCGTACGTCCGCGATCGCCCTGTACAAGCAGCCATGAATTCGGACTGCTGCCCGCTCGCGCCACGATCACCAACTGCTGATCGCGCACGGCAGAGCCGACGACCGGGTAATTTGTCCCCGGCCCACTGCGCAAATTGATCGACTCCCCGGTGACAATGGCGACAGGCACGCTCGGCTGTGCGGCGGGCGTGGTGGCGTTCGCATTGATGAACACGGTCGTCCGCGTTGGTTCGGGCGTTTGCGTGGCCGTGGGAGCGGGCTGGCTTGGCGTATTGGTCGCAAAGCTCAGCAGAATCGGCGTGTCATTCGGGTTCGCCCGCGTACCATCGGCATACTGTGTACTCAACACCGCGATCGTCGCCATCAGATCGACGGTGGCGGTTGGCGTTGGGGTGATCGTGGCTTCGCCATTCCCAAGCGCAACGGACGATCCTGAATGGAGATCGTCCGGGTTCTGTCGCTGGCTTAGATTGACGATCAGCAGGCCAAACAGCACCACCGTGATCACCGCGGCGGCAAGAGTCAGCGGGGCAACCATGCGCCGCGCGACGGTCGTACTTCGCGCTCTCGGAGGCGCATAAGGCTGTAAAGGATTGAGCGCTTCCGGCTGCCCCGTGTTACCGCTCATCGCAGCCCTGAGCATGGGCGAAAGCGGCGGTAGATCGCGGAGCTGCGAGGCGGCTTCCGCGCGCACGGCAGACCCGATCTTGCGCCAATCGGCGACGGCACGGCGGCAGGTTTCGCAGGTGGCCAAATGACGTTCCAGCGCCTGCTGTTCGCGCCGGGATAAGGTTTGGGCGACGTAGAAGGGGATTAGCTCTTCCCACTGTTGGCTATGCATTGAACATTTCTCCCCACTCATCCCCCGACGACTGCAAGACCCGCTTCAGCATCTCTTTGGCGCGATGCAGGCGGCTCTTGACCGTCCCAACGGATACGCCGAGCACTTCGGCGGTTTCTTGGCCGCTTAGGCCGTGATAGAAGACGAGCACCAGTATTTCCTGATGAAATTTCGGCAGTGAGCGCAGCGCCTCGCGAAGGGCCTGCTGCTGCGTTTTGGCTTCGGCGCGTTCCAACGGGCTGGTATCGCCCGTATGAAAATTCTCGTCCAGTTCCACCATGTGCGGCGTGTAGCGGCGGCTGGCATTGATCGCCCGGTTGCGGGCAATCGTCAGCAGCCATGTGCGCACCTTGCTTTCGCCGCGAAAATTCGCCGCGTGATTCCAGACGGCCAGCATGACATCTTGCAAGACTTCTTCGGCAAGCTGACGGTCATCCAAGTAAGAAGTCAAATAATTTAAGACATTCGCCCCATGACGGGTGTACAACTCCGTCAATGATCGCCCATCCCCGCGTGCGATGCCCTGAATTAAGGGCAGATCGGGATCAGGTTGAGGGGGTACACTGGTGAAAGGCATCATGCGCGCCTGTGCTTTCGCTGAAACCATCATCCCTCCGCAGTTCTATATCCATAGACACGCCCTGCGCAAGACCGGTTCCGCACCGAAGTTTATGTAAATAGCCCGAATGACCTAGTGTATGAAGAATGTAAAAGGCATACACTGATCACATCATTACGACGGTGGGCACTTACTGGATTTTATAACCAGTCGCTCACTGAAGATCATCGCCGTTTTCATTCTTTGTTCCTGAGAAAGGGCGATGTAACATGGCTTCCGGGTTCCATTCATTCGTGTTCAAGAAGGACGTGCAGGAAATTCGACGCCACAGCGCTGATACTGCCGACATCTTGGAGCAGATTTACCATAACTACGGGGCGCACGCGGGCTACTGCGGTGCCAATGCCATCAAGCGAGTCCTCGCCAATGTGAACAGCGTCGGCGGGGCAGCCGCCAGCAACTGGCAGGCAGAAATCAAGGACGTCCCCCAAGCGATGCTCGATGTACGCCGCGCAGTTGATGTATTCCTTTACGATTTGGGAGCCGCCGATAACCGCTGGTCACGCGGCTAACGCCTAATGCAGCGCCGGGAATTTCGATTCCCGGCTGCGTTTCGGCGCGCGTTTGTTTATCCCGCTCCGGGTTTGCTTTCGATTCATGACTCCCATTCTGCGTCACCGGGGAGCAGATTCACATATTTGATGAAGGTACGCGGGGCCGCCATCATATCGGCGACGGTGTCGCGCCACTTCAAATAGTGCGCTGTCTCCCGGTGGCGCTGTTGATCCTCCGGCGTCCGGTACACTTCAACCAAGGTGAAATGGGTGGGATCAGCCGCGTCTTGCAGAAAGTCGAAGCGGATAATCCCCGGTTCCTGAATACTGCTGCGCCCGTTCTCCAGCGTCGCGGTGATGAAGGCGTCAATAACCTCTGGCTTGACTTGAATTTGCACATGAATGATATGCAGCATCGCAGATCCTTTTCGCAGTTGTCCTATGATGACGACTATGCCGCAAACACACTTTCCCTGCCATTCGGTGCTAAAGGATAGAGGCCGCTAGTCCACACGCATGACATGAGGTTCCCTCCGCTATCCCATCCCGTTACGACCTGCGTTTCGTACAATGAGACGGTGTTTGTAATGGAATGAGGGACCGTACATGAATGTAAAACAACGTTCGTTTGGCTTGATCGCAGCCGTGGTGGTACTTGGCGCGCTGCTCACCGCAAGTCTCAATCTTGGGTTTGCGCAGACGGATACGCCCGTGCCGCAGCCCACACGAATTCACTCGGATTTGCGTATCAACGACTTGTATGAATTGAACGGCCTCGGCGTCTACTGCGAAAGTGGCTCTGGGCAAGCCGGTATGAGCTTCGCGGGCGGCGGGATCGCCGTGTGGAGTGTAGGCGGGCAGCGTGTGATTTTCGTGCCGGAAAGCGACATCACCGGTATGGACGATATGAATGCTGACTCGACGGCGGAAGCCAGCGCAGCAGCTTCGACGCCCGCCCCGACGCGAACACGTGCCGCTAACCAGCCGTTCCAAGTGGTGCTGTTGGCGACCGGTGCCGCCCCATTTGGCCCGGTGATGCTGTATCAGGTGGAAGAAAACACCTATCTGCTGTCCGGCGTGTTGAGCGATGGTAAGCCGTTTGTCTTCCGCTGGACGGGCTGCGATGTTGGCACCGCCGCACTTTCGACCGATGCCGCGTATGTCCCCCCGAGCAACGTGCGCCGCTTGAACGGCGCGACGGGCTCCGCGACGCGCACAGGCACGCTGACGGGAACTCCCATGAGTGGGACAAACACCGGCAGCACGCGCACCAGCGCACCGCAGGCGACGCGTACCCCGGTCAGCACCAGCACCTCGACCGGCGCGCAGTCTACGCCTAACGCGAGCAGCACGCCGTAACACGCCCTACTCTTCTTAGAGCAGTGCAGAAGGACGTTCGTTTCATCACGAACGTCCTTTTTTGTTGTCCCCTGCTCATCGCAGGATATGATCACCGTGATACCTGTGATTCGCCGGAGTTTCTCCACATGAGCTTATTTCTGGGCCTTGATCTAGGCACTTCAAGCCTAAAAGCTGTCCTGTTCGATCCCGATCAACGGGCTGTGATCGGCGTGGGAAGCGAGGAATACCCGATTCTGCGCCCCAAACCCAATTATGCCGAACAAGACCCGGATCAGTGGTGGCAGGCAGCGATCAGCGCCACACGCCGCGCGATCGAGCAAAGCGGACGATCGGACATCAGCGCGATCGGGTTCAGCGGGCAGATGCACGGCACGGTTTTGGTCGATGCGCAGGGCCGCCCGGTTCATCCGGCGATTATCTGGGCCGATCAACGGGCGACAGTGGACGACATTGGCGAAATGGTCGATTCCACACGCGTAGGGGATGGCGATTATTTCCGCTTTACCGGGGCGCTGCCGTGCCTCGGCTTCATGGGGGCGACGCTTTATTGGCTCTCCCGACATGCCCAAGAAATCCTCGCTGCCGCGCACCATGTGATGCTGCCCAAAGATTATCTGCGCTTCAAACTGACCGGTGAGATCGGCACCGAGGTCAGCGACGCCGCCTCGACCGGGATTTTCAACATCCATGAAAAGCGTTGGATGCATGAATTTCTGGACACATGGGGAATTCCTCTCGGCTTATTCCCGCCCGTCGCCGCTTCAAGCGCGGTCGCAGGGTTCGTGACGCGCGAAGCCGCCGACGCGCTGGGCATCGCACCGGGAGTACCCGTCGTGTACGGCGCTGCCGATCAGCCAGCACAGGCGATCGGAAACGGGTTAATCGCACCGGGACGGATGAGCATCACCATCGGCAGCGGCGGGCAGGTTTTCACCCCAATGCGGGTTGGGTTGGGCGAACAAGTCAAAACCGATTGGCGGCTGATGGTGTTCAATCACGCTGTGCCGGATACCTACTATGCCGAGGCAGCGATCCTCAGCGCGGGGCTGTCGCTGCGCTGGCTGCGGGGGATCGTCGGTCTGGAAGGTCACCCTGACGCCTACCCGATCCTCAGCGCTGAAGCCGCACCCATTCCCCCCGGCGCAGATGGGCTGCGCTTCCTTCCCTCTCTGATTGACGAGCGCAACCCGTGGGCACGGCAGGCAACGAGTTTATTCGGCGGCGGCTTTAGCGGGTTGAAACTGCACCATACACGCGGACACATGGCACGGGCGGTGATGGAAGGCGTCGCGTTTGCTATCAAGGAGCAGGTCGAGATCATCCAGACGATGACCGAAAAACCTTCCAGCGTCATTGCCGCTGGCGGCGCGATGGACTCGGCTGTGTGGCGCGGTATTCTGGCGGATGTGCTCGATCTGCCGCTCACGCGAAGCGTGATGAGCGAACAGGCCGGACTCGGCGCAGCATTGATCGCGGCGGTTGGGGTGGGTTATTGGAAAACGTTTGAGCAGGCGTGCGCGGACGTGGTGCGCTATGGGGAAGTGACCGAACCGGATCGCGCTCATGCTCAAAGCTATGCGGAGCAGTATCAACAGTGGAGCGCGATCCGGAAGTGATTAGGGGTTGTAGACCTGAATGCGTTTGTTCGGCACCCGCTGGGCGAGACGTTCCATCCCTGCCCGCACGTTGGCGACGATTTCCGCGCCGTCGAGCGTCTTAAGCTGGCGATCCTGCATTAAAATCTGTCCGTCGCAGATCACGGTTTGCACATCGCTGGCGCGCGTGTTGTAGACGAGGCTGGCCGTCATGCTGTGCAGCGGTTGGTGATGCAAGCTGTTGAGATCGACCAAGATCACATCGGCAAGATAGCCCGGTTCCAAGGAGCCAATCTGATCCGCCATACCAAGCACCTGCGCGCTGCCGCGTGTGGCGATGTAGAGCGCTTCGGGGATCGGCAGGTTTTCGGCAACCCCCGTCCATGACTTCTGAATCATCGGCATCAGCCGCAGTGATTCCCAAATATCGAGCGTGTTGTTGCTAACCGCGCCATCGGTCGCCAACCCAACCGGGACGCCTGCCGCGCGAAATTCCAGCACGGGCGCGCGGCCCATCGCCAGTTTCATGTAGGTTTTCGGCGCGTGGGCGATTCCTGTCTGATGGCGTGCCAGAATCGGCATATCATCGGGGGTCGCGCCGAGCACATGCGCGAGGATGGTCGGCACGTCAAACACGCCAGTCTGTTCCAGCACCTTGATCGGCGTGATACCGCGATTCTTGAGGCTGGACTCGGTCTGCTGGGGTGTTTCGGCAGCATGGATATGAATACCGACGTTGAGACGCTTGGCGGCGGCAACGCTGGCGCGCAAGAAATCATCGTCGCAGGTATAGGGCGCGTGCGGGGCCATCAGCGTGTGAATGCGTCCATTTCCCGCGCCTTGATATTCCCGCACCCATTCCGCCGTCTCGTCAATTTTGCCGAGTCCCTGACTGCCAAAGATGGCCCAACCGAGCAGCGCCCGCGATCCGGCTTTTTCGATGGCCTGCGCCGCCCGATCCATGTAGAAATAGTGATCGGCAACCGTGGTGACGCCGCCCTGAATCATCTCCGCTGCCCCCAACATCATGCCCCAGTAGACATCATCGGGGAGTAGATTGCTTTCGAGCGGCCACATGAAATCGTTAAACCAGCGGTCGATGTTTACATCTTCGGCCAGCCCGCGAAAGATCACCATCGGTACGTGCGCGTGGGTGTTGATCAACCCCGGCATGGCGAGCAGCCCGTGAGCGTCGATCACCTGCGCGAAATGCGATGGATCGACCCCGGTGGCCTGAATGGACTCAATACGGTTTCCGCGAATGATCAGGTCTTGATCGCGCAGGATCGATGCCTTGGGATCACGGGCATCCGCCGCGATTTGAAGGACATTGGCGCGACGAATCAATAAATCAGACATACACACTCCTAACGAGACGGTGATTAAAGGCTGGATTGATGCGGTGGCTCTATAAGGCGCTTCTCGCTGCTGCTAAAATGAAAGCAGCTTACTTCTCCTACATATCTGTTTCTGTGTTGACCCCAGTTCGCTCCAGAGTAAAGGCAATTCTGTGCATCAAGATGCTCGTCGCCATGTGACGCATAATTTTATCGTGAATATGACCGACGGCGCGTTTTTCGGCTTCGGATTGGGCATTGCATCGTACGTAACGGTGATCCCGTTGTTTTTGGCCACGCTGACCGAATCGACCGTCCTAATCGGCCTCATCAGCGCAATGCATGAAATCGGATGGTATCTGCCGCAGCTCCTCACTGCCGAAAAGGTCGCCCAACTGCGCCGCTATAAGGGGATGGCGCTGCTGATGACGCTGAACGAGCGCGTGCCCTTTTACCTGATGGCCGTGCTGGCGCTGTTGGCTCCGACCATCGGGCGTGGATGGGCATTGTTGTTCATGTTCCTGCTGGTCGTGTGGCAGGCGATGGGCGGCGGGCTCACGGCGACGGCGTGGCAGAGCATGATCACCAAGATTATGCCGATGAGTCTGCGCGGCACCTTCTACGGGCTGCAAAGCTCGGCGGCTAACCTGCTGGGCAGCGGCGGCGCGGTGCTGGCCGGGGTCATCCTGAAGGGCGTGGAAGCGCCGACCAATTTCGCGATCTGCTTTGCGGTGTGCGGGTTCGCCATGTCAATTTCGTGGGGATTCCTCGCATGGACGCGCGAGCCGGAAGGCGAAGCCACGCGCGCGCATGCCGAAAAGCGCAGTTCGGCGCAAGTCCTCAGCAACATGAAGCGCATCATCGTTGAAGATGCGAACTTCCGCTGGTTTATCGTCGCGCGCATGCTGGCAATTTTCGGCGGTCTGGGGCTGTACTTCTACGCCATTTTCGCGACGCGCCGGTTTGGGGTGGATGCCGAACAGGTCGGCTTGATGACAGGCGTGCTGATGCTGGCAACGGTGATCGCTAATCCGATCCTGGGATGGGCGGGTGACCGCACCAGTCACCGCGTCATGTACGCGATCGCGATTCTGCTGGCCGGTGCCAGCGCCGGGGTTGCGGTGATCGCGACCAGCCCGGCTTGGATGTACGTCGGCTTTGCGCTGCTGGGTGCCGCGAAAGCTGGTTTATGGACGATTCCGCTGCCGCTGACGGTGCAGTTTGGGCGGGAAAGTGACCGCTCTTATTACATTGGCCTCGCCAATACGCTGATCGCCCCGGCTGCAATTATCGCCCCGATCATCGGCGGCGCGCTGGCGGATGGGGCAAACTTCGGCGCGGCCTTCACGGTCGCTTTGATCGCGGGCATCATCGGTGCGGCGATTATGCTGTTCGTTGTACGCGAGCCCCGATCGATCGTGTACGAAGAGATTTCTGAACCCATGCTCTCGCCATCGGCAACAGTGACCGCGCTCCCCTGCGCTGACTAATCCTGTGTGCCCCGCCCTTAGAGCAGATTCATCTGTGTGGGCGGGGTGCCGTCAGGCGTCCACTCATCCGTATCATCCTGTAGGCGTTTGGCCTTCGGGCGCGGCTTCTTGCGGTTTGGCTGCTTAATCGACTTTGGGGGCAGCAGGCCGCGTTCCGCCAGCCATTCCGCGTTCGGCCCTTCCCACCCATAATCATTCAAATCGACCAGTTCGCGGTCATCAAATTCGACACCCTCGGCGCGCAGGCGGCCCCGCTGCACGGCTGATGCGGGATTGGTATCGGCAAGGGAAATCCCACCTTTACTGTTGATCACCCGATGCCAAGGAATGGTAGGATCATCCTTGCTGCTCACGGCGTTCATGGCATAGCCGACGATCTGCCCGCCAAACGCCGCGTACTCCGCAGGATCGACTTCCTCCGGGGCGGGGATCATTGATGCGATTTGTCCATAGGTGCTGACCAAACCGGATGGAATCTGTTTGACGATCTCCCACACAATTCGGTAGAACGGCAGCGGATCGTCGAGCGTTGGTACGGGCATCATGAACCCCTTCGCACTCTTGGCTATAAAACTATTCGCCGTATCTCACGTACTAGTGTATGATGAATTCAGCATTTAAGAAAATTCAAATGGAGGATTTGTGGTGAGTACTTCTGACCACCCTATTATAGACACCTTAAAACGCCGTCTGATCGAAATTGACGACCTCGATAAAGCTGCCGCCGTCCTTCACTGGGATATGACCACCTATATGCCGCCGGGGGGTCAAGCCTCGCGCGGGCGACAGCTTTCCACGCTGGCACAGCTTTCACACCAGAAGTTCACCGACGCCGAAACGGGCCGTCTGCTTGACGAAGCGCAGCGCTATACCGATACCCTGCCTTATGATCACGATGATGCTGCACTCGTCCGTCTTACGCGCCGCCATTACGATCAGTCGGTCAAGGTGCCAACCGCGTTCATCGGGGAAATGAACCAGCACATTTCATCCACTTATGATTTATGGACGCGCGCCCGCCCCGCCAACGACTTTGGCATGGTACGCGATGCGCTCAAAAAGACGCTCGACTACAGCCGCAAAGCCGCCGAGTACCTTGGCCCCTATGAGCACATCGCCGATCCGCTGATCGACATGGCCGACTACGGCATGAAAACCTCGACGATCCGCCCGCTGTTTGCCGAACTACGCGAACAACTGGTGCCGATCGTCAAGGCGATTACGTCGCAGCCCACGGCGGATGATTCGGTCGTGCGCCGTCACTTCGCGGAAGCCGAACAGCTCAAGTTTGGCGAAGCGGTCGTGCGCGACTTCGGGTTCGATTTCACACGCGGGCGGCAGGATAAGACCGTTCACCCCTATATGACACGGATGAGCAACGGTGATATTCGCATCCTGACCCGCGTCGATGAGCATTTCTTCAACGACGCTTTCTTCAGCACCCTGCATGAAGCCGGACACGGAATGTACGAACAGGGCATCACCGATGCGTACGAAGGGCTGCCGCTCGCCAGCGGAACGTCCAGCGGTGTGCATGAAAGCCAGTCGCGCACATGGGAAAATATCGTCGGGCGCAGCAAGGCTTTCTGGCAGCATTACTACCCAACCGCCCAGCAAATTTTCCCCGATGCGCTGGCCGGTGTGCCGATGGAGGTGCTCCACCGCGCCGTCAACAAGGTCACGCCCTCGCTGATCCGCGTGGATGCTGACGAAGTGACCTATAACCTGCACATTATGATCCGCTTCGACCTTGAAGTGGCGCTGCTGGAAGGGACGCTGGAGATTGACGATCTGCCGCGTGTGTGGAACGAACGCTATACCAGCGATCTCGGCATCACGCCGCCCGATGATAAAGACGGCTGCATGCAGGATGTTCACTGGTTCGGCGGGTTGATCGGCGGGGCCTTCCAAGGCTACACGCTTGGCAATTTGTTGAGCGCGCAGTTCTACGATGCAGCACTCAAAGCGCACCCGGAAATCACGGCGGAGATCGCGCAGGGCAAGTTCGGCACACTGCACGGCTGGTTGAAAGAGAATATCTACCAATACGGCAGCAAATTCACCGCGCCGGAATTGGTGGAGCGCGTCACCGGAACAGGGGTGCAGGTCGCCCCGCTGATCCGCTACCTACGATCGAAATACGGAGAACTTTACACGCTGTAAACCTTACAGAAAGCGGAGTGAACACCATGCAGATCATCGCGATGGGCGGCGGCGGCTTTTCGATGGAACCGGATCACCTTGCACTGGATCGCTACATCGTCGAACAGACGGGCGTTGAGCGTCCAAAAGTTTGTTTTCTGCCGCAGGCCAGCGGCGAAGCGCCCGGCTACATTATCAATTTCTACAAGGCGTTCAGCGCGTTGAACTGCATCCCGTCTCATCTCTCGTTGTTCACTCCGCACACCGCCGATCTCGCGGGTTTCTTGATGAGCCAAAACCTGATCTACGTGGGCGGCGGCAACACGAAATCAATGCTGGCGCTGTGGCGCGAATGGGGATTGGATCGCATTTTACGCGACGCGGCGGAAGCGGGCACGGTACTGGCGGGGATCAGCGCGGGTGGGTTGTGCTGGTTCGACTACGGGTTGAACGAGATCGTCATGCAGAAGTCGATTCTGCCGGGGTTGGGCTATGTCAAAGGTGCCTGCGCCGTGCATTATGACGATGAAACGGTACCATCGCGCGCCCCGTACCATGAATGGATCGGCAGTGGCAAACTGCCATCCGGCGTCGCCTTTGACGATTACGCGGCAGGGCACTACCTCAACGGCGAACTGGTGCGCGTCGTGGCGTCGCGTCCGAACCGGAAAGGTTACCGCGTTCAGCGGACAGCGGAAGGCGTTGTTCAAGAAACGGCGCTAGAAACCACTTACCTTTCATAAAGCGAGAGAAGAATTCAACGCAAAGGCGCAAAGACGCGAAGAAAGATAGCTTTTCTCGGCGTTTTTCACCCTTGGCGTCTTTGCGCGGACTCTTTTTCTTTTCGCGTTTTGCTTTTTGGGCGAACTCACGGCAGCGATTTTGGCAGATCGCCGATGACCGCCGACAGTTCTTCGCGGGACGGGGCGTAGTTGCCCACATGCCGCACGACGATGCTGCTGGCGGCATTCGCAAGCTGAACGGCTTCCGCCAGCGTGCCGCCCTGCACCATTGCGAGAGTCAGCACGGCGATATGCGTATCGCCTGCGCCGACGGTGTCGAAGACATCGCTCACCTGCGGCGTGGGAATGTGACCGCTGACGCCATCAGGCTGCGCATACGCCGCGCCCTCGCCCCCGCGCGTGATGACCATGCCCCGGCGTAACTTCAAGCGTTCGCACAGATCAGCAGCGGCATTGTTGAAATCGGCATCGGTGCGCAGCGCACGCCCTAAATAAGCGCTGGCATCGTCAGCATTGCACTTGACGGCATCAAAGCCGGTGTACTTTTCAAGGAACCCCTGCGCATCGGCAGTGAGCAGCATCGATTCAGCGATGGCGCGCTGACGCGCACATTCGACGACTGCCGGGGTGATCAAGCCGCCGCCATAATCGCTGAACAGCATCGCCCGCGCGCCCGCATGCCCCGCATGTCCGGTGATGTACTCGCAGACATGCTGTTCAACTTCGCCCATGATTGGTTGGCGGGCGACTTTATCGATGCGCGCCAACTGCTGCGGGAAGCGTAAGCCCATCTGCGCCATGATGCGGGTTTTCAAGGTGGTGGCACGCGATCGATCTTCGATCAACCCGCGCCAGTGAATACCCTTACCTTCAAGGATGTGGCGCAGGGTCACTGCGTCGGCATCCGCGCCGACCACACCGACCATCCACGCCGCTCCGCCCAACGCGACGATATTGGCGGCGGGGTTAGCCGCCCCACCCGCGATCACACGGCGTTCTTCAAACTCCAGCACTGGTATGGGCGCTTCACGGCTGAGGCGCGCAGCACGCCCGATAAGGTATTCATCGAGGATCACATCGCCGATCACAAGGATCTGCGCCTGTGGGAACTGATCAATCAACGCGCGCAGTGAGCCGGTCATGTGTGTTTGCGCCTTCCTCGGGATCTACGGGGATGGAAAAAACGATCAAGCAGCACGGCGATCACAAAGCGCGGCAGCCGCATCATGCGCTTGATGCGCCAAGGCTGCAAATACAGGCGATACAGCCATTCCAGCCCCATCCGGCGGAAGGACTCCGGGGCGCGCGGGATGACTCCGGCAATGAAGTCGAGCGTGCCGCCGATGCCCATCGCCATTTTAACGCGCAAACGCGGCGTATTGCGGGCGATCCACTTGTCCTGTTCGGGTGCGCCGTAAGCAACGAGCAGAATATCCGCGCCGCTGGCATTGACGCGCTCGACGATCGCATCTTCTTCTGCTGGCGCTGGGCTTCCCTCATACGTGCCGACGATCATCAAGCCGGGATTGCGCTCGATCAAAATCTGCGCGGCTTTCTCGGCAATCCCCGGCCCTGCGCCAAGCAGGAACAGCTTCCAGCCGTATTTGGCGGCTTCCTGTGCGATGCGCGGCACGCCGTCCGATCCGGTGACGCGTTCGGGGAGCGGTTGACCTTGCAGTTTCGCTGCCCACAATAACCCGACACCATCGGGGACGGTGACATTGGCGCGCTGAAGTACGACTTTGAAGATCGGGTCGCGCCGCGCGATCATGATCATTTCGGGATTGATGGTGCAGACGTGCGCGGGTATCGGCGTCGTTGCTGGTGTTGCCATCCAGCTTTTGATCAGTTCCATCCAACGATCAAAAGTGATCACAGTGACAGGCAAATCAAGAATGCTTATCTGAACTACTGACCTTGGAAGCCGACCGCTCTTGATAATCAGCCAAAAATCCATTGGCAATTCGCTGTTTTCATACCCTTCAGGATAGAAACGCCAAGGGGGGAAATCGGCGCATCCATGAAAAGGTGGATCAAGGCCAAGCATTGCATCTGCCCACGCAACAACCATCTCCGCAGAGTGCAGTTTCATACATGTGCGTGCATTACATCCCGCTCGACTTCCTAAGGTGTGATCCACATACATGCATGGCGCGCAACGAACTATGTTATTAGGGGCAAATGAGATTTGCTTCGGTGTCCATGGTCGCCATGCTTCGGAATTACTGGGGCCAAACAGGGTGATCACTTTCGTTCCGGCTGCCGCTGCGATATGCGCGACTCCGCTATCGGCACCGATGAACAGATCGCAGGAGGCGAATACGCTTGCCAGTTCAGGGAGTGTGGTTTTACCGGTCAGATCGGTGTAGGGGGCTTTCATGGCGGCGATCACCGAAGGGGTGTCATCACCGGGGCCACCGACGAATACGATCTCGGCACCGTGCTTTTCGTGGAGAGCATTCGCGACAGCGGCGAATTTCTCCGGTTCCCAACGGCGCGCGGGCGCATACGATCCGCTGCCCGCATGAATGGCGATGCGCGGTGGATGATTGGGACGGTGGTCGTGATCAACCTTGAGCGGTGGCAAGGGTTCTAGAAACTTCTGGGGCGCACGCGCAACTTTGGCAGGGCGCGTTTGGCTCGATGCGCCGACCAGCGGCATCAACCGCAGCCAAGCGGCTGCGCGGTGCTCGCGGAAACCAAAATCAGGGATACTTTCGGTTAGGAAAAATCCATTCCCGTTTTGCAGCCCGATTCGACGTTTACTCCCCGCCGCGGCGGATAAGGCGGCGAACTTGAGCGAACCTGCGCGGGTCGTGAACGTATGGAAAAACAGGATCGTGTCGAAATGTCCGCGCCGCAGTGTGAGGGCAAGATCAAGCGCGGCTTTGAGTTCTTGACCGTTCAGCAATCCCTTGATTCCGCCAAGCGTTTGCCGCCGGAAAATGATCACCTGATCGGCTAAGCCTGTCCCCCCAAGGAGGGGTGCGGCGGCGGCAGTCGTCAGCACAGCGATGTGTGCAGCCGGGTATTTTTGGCGCAGTGCATCGAGCGCGGGTGTCGACAGGACGAGATCGCCAATATCGCCTAACTGGATGACCAGAAAGCGCGGCGCGGCGGAGGGAGAAACAGAAGCCGCCATTTCACACGCCCGTCATGCTTTCGAAAATGGACATTGCCCGTGCTGCTGCTGCCTGCCATGTGAACTGTTTGGCCTGCTGGCGGCCTTTAGCGGTCAGATCGGCACACAGCGCGGGGTTTTCGCTCAACTGTGCCATCGCATCGGCGATTGCGCCCACATCCAGCGGATCGACCAGCAGGGCGGCATCTCCGACGAGTTCGGGTAAGCTCGACGTGTGGGCGGCGATGACGGGGCAGCCGCACAGCATCGCTTCCAACACGGGGAAACCAAACCCTTCGTAAAGTGAGGGGAACACAAGGCCAACCGCCCCAGCATAGAGCGCGCCTTTTTCATCGTCCTGAATGTAGCCGGGGACGATCACATCGCTGACGCCTTCGATCCATGCCGGATCGAACAGCCAACCTTTGCCGCCCGCCAGCACGAGCGCTGTGCGTTCGTTCCGGTGAGTGTTTTTCCATTGATCGAACGCCTGCACGATGCGGGCGATATTTTTGCGCGGCTGAAGGGTACCGATGAATAGAAAATAGCGTTCCGGCAGGTTGTACTTGGCGCGTACCTCGGCGATGCTGTTGATGCGCGGGGGATTGATGCCGGGATAGACCACGCGAATTTTCGTCGGGCTGGTCTGGTAGAAGCTGGTCAAATCGTCAGCGGTCGCTTGACTATCCGCCAGAATGAGCGCGGCACGTTTGGCGCTGTAGCGGGTCGTTAAGTCGAGATATTTGCGCTGCTGTTCCGGGTGGGCATTGGGGAACACTTTGTAGCCCAAATCGTGCAGGGTGACGACGGCTTGACCGGGAAAGGCGAAGGGCAGCGTATGTGCCGGTACCCACAGCAGATCGGGCCGATCTTTGAGCAGCGCGGTAGACAAGCGCGCATGCGTCCACGCACGCGGAAAAGGAATCACCTGCCGTGTCACCAGATCGGGCCGCCGAATCTGATCGAGCGGAAATAAATCGCGCGATGGGGTATCGCGGAAGTAAAGCGTCAGTTGATGACGATCGTTGATCCGCAGCAGTTCACGGATCATCTGGATCGCGTAATGTTCCGTCCCCGTCACACGGGTGACGGTGGTGCGGCTGGCATCAATGGCGAGTCGCAAGCATTAATCCCTATCTCGTAAGCGAAACACAAGCGGAAGCAGCCACACTATCACCAATACAACCACGGGAACAAACCACAGCCGAACGGCCAAATCGAGGATCGACGAGGGGACAACGCCCAGCGTCACCAAAACCCCGACGATCCCGGCGGTCAGCAGCACCAACCCCGGCGCGAAGGCAGCACGCGATCGCGGACGTGCGAGTCCGCCGCCGATCAACATGGCGATGCCTACGGCGGACAGGATCAGCGGATAGGCCTGCGTCAAGTTGAGGCTGGTGCGCAGGTTTAGCACTGGGATCGGCATACTGGCGGCCCCAATTCCAGCCAAAAGCGCGATCAAGGCCGCGGCGAACAACGCACCGCGTGACCAGCGTCCGGTGCTGATCCAGTAGGCGAACAGCGATAATACGACGATGCCGACGCCAATCCCCACCAAGAGCAGCGGATCGACCGTGCTGCCGGTCGTGGTGGTAAAGGTGAGCCATGCGCCCATGCCGATCAGCGCCAACGCGGGGATCACCGATCCCGGGCTGCCTCGCCGCAAGTCGCTGATCGGCGGCACCGCCATCGAGGTCGTCAGCGTCGCCGCAGCAGCACGAGAAGCGGCTGTGCGCGTCGTACGTGTTCGATTAGGGCTGCGGCTGCCGCTGCGGCTCGGTTGGCGCTCCGGCTCACGCTCCGGCTCGCGCTCCGGTTCCTCATCGACAAAATCATCGTCTAGGGCAGACTCATCAACGTGATTCTCGATCGGCGGCGTATAAGGCTGCTCATCAAGCGCTTCTTCGCGTTCAAGCTCACTGAGCGCACCCAACGATGCAACCGCCGCCAGCGCTGCGTCGATATTGGCCTGATCGGGGTCGATCGGAGCATATTCAACCCATCCGGCGGGATCGGAAGCGCTTTCCTCAGAGTCATCTGCTTCAGCCGCACTTTCAGTGGGACTGACAGGGTTTTCCGCTTCGGCAGGCGGAGTCGTCTCTACAACCGGCTCCAGCGAAGCGGTCGCTGTTGATTCAGTCTCAGCCGCTGTCGCAGTCGCTTGATCGACTAACGGCACAGATTCTTGCGGCTCACCGCTCGAAATCTCTGCTTCATCCGGCGTCAACGGATCGCGGTCATCGTGATCATTCATACAAGCGCCATTCCTATCCCTTGCCCCGTTTGTCACAGGCTTAGGCTTGTCAGGTCACAATCCATTGGCTATAATACGTTCATTCGGCGACGTAGCCAAGTGGTAAGGCATGGGTCTGCAAAACCCTGACCACCGGTTCGAGTCCGGTCGTCGCCTTGCAAAAGGGGTCTCACACCTGTGATGCCCCTTTTTGATTTCAGCGTGATGGAGGCTGACACAATGCAGGATGAGTCCCAATCCCCTGACGACGCAGTCCACGCCGAGGGAAACCCCCGCCCCAATATCATCTACGGGATGCGGCGATGGGAAGCCCCGCTGCTCAACTACACCCTGTCGAGCGTGTGCCCCGCATGCAGTCATCCGACGATCCGCCGCGCCTGCAAAGTCCGCTGTGAACGCTGTGGTTTCATGTGGGACTGCTCCGAACTGTAAGCCCCCTGAAAAACCGCGCGTCAAGCGATCCATCGCCACGTCACGAAGCGCACCAGCATCAACAACGCAAGCCCGCCCGATATTCCGTAAGCCAACGCCCATCTCCCGCGCTGGGTGCTGATCCAACGGGGGATCATGATATAGAACGGCATGATCACAGCGACGAAACGCGGCATCCCAACCAGCGTCCCTGACGCGGCGGGGATGAGGATCGCGAATAGGGCGAACGCCCCCCAAGCGGCATCGGTGCGGAACGTCAGCACCGCGAACCCCAATGAAACGATCGTCAGGATTAAATCGAGCCAGCTTAAGCGCCAGCCCAACAGGGCCACCTGTTCGCCGCTGAAGTAGCTCGTGAACGCCCCAACGATCGATCCGGCTTCGCGCCCCCAACTGGTTTCATAGGTGGAAAAGTACGCCAGCGGATCGCCAACGGTGACGCCCATGAAGAGGATATAAGCAGCAAAGGCGATCAAGGGGAGGTGTGCGCCTAATCCGTAGATGATGCCTTTCAAGCGGGGGTGCGTGATCACAGCGGGAGAGGTGCGGTAGGTGCGCCAACCGACGAGCAGCAGCGCGGGGTACAACGCCACGCCAACGGATCGGGTCAGTGCGGCGAGCGTGGCGGCAAGGAGCGCCAATCCCGCCCGGTCGCGCTCCACCAGCCAGAAAGTGAGCGCTGTCAGAAAGAGGAACAAGCCTTCGGTATAGACGCCGCTCAAATAAATGGTGATGGGGCTGACCAGCACCAGAAAGGCCGCACGCCACGCGGTCGCTTTATCAAAGCGGCGGCGGGCAAGATCGAAAATGAGTAGAAGGGCGCCAAAAAATGCCGCATTGGACAGCGCTACTCCGGCGGCAGTGGTACAGGTACTCCAATAAGGGGAAATTGCGCAGCCCTGCGCGTTGAGTCCGCTTAGCGCGCGCACGAGGGCGGGATAGGCGGGCATAAACGCCATATCGGCATCGGGCTGCGAGGTGGTTTGCCACTTATAACCGTAAGTCGCAATCGAGGTATAAAAACCCGCATCCTGACGATACCACATGTCAAGCGCCGGGCCGCCGTCGAGAAGGTGGGTATACTGCTCGCCTTCAAGGCTGGGCAGCACACCCATCGAAATCACTCCGGCAGCCACGACGATCAAACGCGAGAGCACAAACAAGACCGCCAGCAGCGCAAAATCACGACGGGTAAATGCACGGGCAGTCTCATAACTGGGAACACGCATTACACACTGAACCTTGTGAACGAGCTCACAACCATCAACTCATCGCCCGTATTGTAGCGTGTTCGTGCCTGTCGTGGGGGGAATTCACCCTCTTAGTGCTGAGATTGGTCTTGAGCGAGACGTTTTTTCGCTTCGTGGCGCACCAGCGAGATGATGCCCATCAAGCCCGCGCCCTTGCCCATCGAAAGTTCTTTGCCGAAGATGTCATAGACAATATCGGGTTGAATTTCGGCAACCTGAGTCAGCGGCGCGCCGGAGATCGTTTCGTCGAGGATGACCGACATCGCTTTCGCAGACAGCCCTTGAGGATTGAGCACATCGAAATAGAACTTGAGCGTCCCATCCGGTTGATCGATGGCCCACACGAAGGCATCGCTTTCGCAGGCGGGGGCACGGTGTTCCTCGGCATAAGGCACCGTGGCAATCGCCGCCGGGACTTTCGATTCTGGGAAGCGATCAGCGAATTCGATCAGCGTTTCGGCGCGTTCGTAGCGATCCGAAATACCGCTCAGATCGTTGATGAGATCGGTCAGTTTTGGCGGAAGTGCTGCCATATGCAATCAATCCTATGAACTATCAGGGCGCACAGTTGATTGGGCGCCCTAACGGTGAAACAACTGGAACCTAGAAAACAGACGAGATAGACGTGCCGAACTCAACTATTTCTCGATCGGCACGCCCACTGAGTTTCCCCATTCTGTCCAACTGCCGTCATAGTTACGGACTTGATCAAAGCCAAGGAGGTATGACAGCACAAACCATGTGTGACTGCTGCGCTCACCAATGCGGCAGTAAGCGATGACTTCTTTCTTCGGGTCAAGCCCCTGCTCAACCAGATAAAGCTGCTTGAGCTGATCGGCAGTCTTGAAAGTGCCGTCATCAGGGTTGATGGCTTTGGCCCACGGAACGCTCTTCGCGCCGGGGATATGACCGCCGCGCAGCGCGCCTTCGTTCGGATAATCGGGCATGTGCAGGCGTTCACCGCTGTATTCCTGCGGGCTGCGCACATCGACCAACTGGCCGCCCTGCTTCACATGTGCCAGCACTTGTTCACGGAAGGCGCGGATTTCATGATCATTCCGGTTGGGGGCTGTGTAGTGCGTGGTGGGATAGCTGGGAACTTCGCGGGTCAGTTCGCGGCCTTCCTTTTCCCATTTGGTACGTCCGCCATCCATGACTTTCGAGTTTTTGTGACCGAACAACTGGAACACCCAGAAGGCATAAGTCGCCCACCAGTTATTCTTGTCACCATAGAACACCACCCATGTATCGTTGGTAATGCCGATCCGCGAAGCCAGCGCTTCAAAGCCGGACTTGTCGAGGTAATCGCGGCGAACGGGATCATTCAGGTCGCGAGTCCAGTCCACCTGCACCGCGCCGGGGACGTGCCCGGAGGGATACAGCAGCGGATCTTCATTCGATTCGATGATTCGTACATTGGCATCGTTCAGATGAGCGGCAACCCAGTCCGTCGAGACTAGGACGTCAGCACTCGCATAACCGCGCGCTTCGATTTCGGTAGCCATTGATCCTTTATTCCCTTTTGCAGCTTTGTGGTGATTCTCATGTTAGCGATTTGAATCGCGATTCACAACGCCCGCTTAAGTCCCTGTCGAGTGATACCGCGATTTTGTGACCTAATTATAACCGGGTTAGCGATTGGTAGGTTTCAGCAATGGGATTTGCGCCGAGAGTGGGGCAAATTCGAAATCCCCGGTCAAATCTTGAAGGGAAAGGCGAACATTTTCCAGCTTCAAGATCAAGTGCGATTCCAGCGGCACGGTGAGCAAAAAGACGGCACTCGCCAGCGCCCCGGCAAGATGCCCAACCACAGGTTTTCGCCGTGCCACCACATACACCCCCGCCTCATCTTGATCGGTGGCGATACGCCACGCGAACGGCGCGCCTAACTTGACGATTACTTCCACCTGCGGCTGATCGTGCCGCGCGAAAAATACTTCTGACTGCATGGTGTGCAAGTAAACGGTCGTGTTCGGCTGGACGGCAAAGCGGTAGGTTTGAGAGGTGCGCGCCAATTCCATCAACTGCGAGGTCGTTTCGATGGCACGAACGAGCGTTTTGAAGTTTTGCACGGTTGGCTACCCCTGCTGTGCTATCCACGCGCCGATACGCTGCGCCGCTTGTGCGGGCTGCTCCATAATCCATTTATGACTCGCATCGGGGATTACGTCCAGCGTCGATCCGCCTATTTTGTCGTGGAGAAACGCGGCGTATTTCGCAGGGGTCATCTTGTCCGCGCTGCCGCCGAGGATGAGGGTGGGACAGGTGATCTCATGCAGCCGATCGCGCACATCGAACTGATCACAGGCAAGAAAGTCCGCATGGAGGACAAGCGGCGATGTCGCCAGCAACGACTCGCGGTTCGCCTGTCTTTGGGCAGCTTCGGTGTTTGGTGACCACATCCAATCCACCAGTATCTTGGCGGCTGTTTCGCGATCACGGAGCAGCTTATCAAGCAGATCGGGATGCACAGCGAGTCGGGCACCTGTATTCACCAGAATCAAGCCGCGCACTCGATCCGGATGATCGAGCGCCAAACCAAGCGCGACCGCGCCACCCATACTGTAGCCGCCGATGAAAGCGCGTTCGATACCAAAATCATCGAGCATATCGAGGATTTGGGAAGCAAAGCCCTTGAAGCGATTGCGCACCGGCTCCGGGACGCTGGGGGGCTGCCCCGGTCGTGGACTCAGCGGGATATACGACTGCTGCGACTGCCCATGATCGGGTAGGTCGGGGACAAGGACGCGCACACCGGGCAGCATCGACGAGGCGGGCGCCCAATCTCTATGAGTGCCGCCCGCCCCGTGAATCAGCACAAGCGGAATGTCTTCAGACTTGCCGTGCTGATCGATGAACATCGTTAGATCTCCAATAATCGCGGAGCGAAACTGAGCACTTCGTTGAGCTGATGACCAGCCAACAGCGTAAACAGGGCTAATGCGCCGAAATAGATCATCGTCCCGATCATACACAAATAACCGGCAATGATCACCAAGCCATCGCGCTGAAGCATCGCCGCCGCCAGCAGCAGAATGGCCAGCGCGGGCAGCGTATTCGACAGTGGCAGCAAACTCAACGGCACCATGAGCAGCAGACCGCTCACGATGATCGCAATCCCATTCAGGCGGTTGATGTGACCGGAAGACAGCATAGGCATGCGCGGGCGCAGCACCCTATCCAACCGGGAAACCATGCGCGCACCGCGTTCCATGACCGGAATCAAGTCGTGGGTCGCAAATTCCTTTTCCATTAAGCGCGAAGGCAGCCAAGGGATTCGGTTGAGCGTGATCCCGATGCCGACGAACACGATCACCAGCCCGAATACCGTGCTGACGCCGGGAATCGACACCGGAAAGAGGAAGGGAACAGAGAGGAAAATACAGAAGAGCAGCAGCCCTTGTTCGCCGATGAGCGCCAGAAGCTGACGTAAGGTGATGCTTTCGCCGGGAATTGAGCGGGCCAGCCTGCTCAGCGTTTCACTGAGCGAAGCATCGGTATCGCGGAATTCGACAGCCATTCATGCGCCTTTTCAAACTATTCGATTGGAAGGCTGCATGATACCACAGGTTTGGCGCGCTACTCGCGCAGTTTTTGATTGAGCACCACTGAATCGGGATGCAGCGCCAACAGGCGATCGGCCAGCAGGCGCACGGCGCGGTGAATGCCTTCGGTGGGGCGGGGGTGACCGAGCGTGCTGAGCTGAATCGTGTATTCGTCGGTTTTGCCTTCGCGCCAGCGTTCAAGTACCAGCAGCGCCACCCGTTGATCGATGGTCGGCTCACTGACGGCGGTTTCGATGAGGAGCGAATCGCGTCCGCGATAGCAGCCCATGAAATTGATATGCAGTTCACCCTCGTTGAGGTGGGTTTCGATCTGGTCGGTGAAAGCGGCATTCATCGCATCCAACGATACCGGACTGCGAAAGACTAGATGCGGCATGTCTAATTCCTTGATCACGGGGAGATCGGCAGCAGGGATCGCGTTGCGCCGGAAGGCGAAATAGTAACAGGTGCGCCCTGCCTGCTTGGCTTCGGCTTCGTATTTGGTAACGGTGCGCCCCGGCATCTCGTTGACGTAGGGAGCGGGGAGCAGATTATCGAGGCCGGGTGTATTCAGGAGCACATCTGCGCTCATGGTGGCATAGTCGAAAATATCAGTCGCCAAGTACAGCGACCCGCCCGGTGCCAACCGGCTCACCATCCAATCGACGTTTTCACGGCGCAGCAAACGGCGGTGACTGTGCTTCGTCTTAAACCAAGGATCGGGGAAATTGATATGGATTTGCTCGACGGCAGCGGGTTCGATCAAATGGGCGAGTGCGGTTTCCGCTGTCGAGTGAATGAGGCGAACGTTCGTCACCTTTTCGCGGGCGATCAACCGCTCGGTGGAAGCGATGCTGCGGTTGTTGATCTCCAAACCAATGATGTTGTGCTGAGGAAAGGTACGCGCAAGGTGAACCAGAAAGGCACCATGCCCAAACCCGATTTCTACAATCAGCGGGCGGGATGCGCCGAACATAGCCGCCCAATCGGCGGGCCATGCCAGATCATGCCATGAAACGGTGCGCGAGTTCACACGTGGTTGATTGAACACCTGCATCCTAAAATCGACGTGCAAAACGGAGATGGAAGGGTTTCCCATCCCCGTCAAGATAGAGAAGTCATTCTATCACGGAGTTGGTACCAGCCGTATCCCGTGCATAAAAGCCAATCCGATCCTTGATCGCTTCATAGCCGGGTTTGGGCTGACGATACACCCACGCGATGTTCTGCGCACGGGCACCATTCGGCGCGTCCAAATCGATCCAATAGCAGATGCCCTTATAGGGGCAGGTATAAATGCGATCGGTGATTTTCAAATGATCAAAATCGACTGCTTCTGGCGCGAAATACCAGTTGCCTTCAAATTTCAATACGGTGTTATCTTCGGGCTGACCTTGAGCAATAAGACGGTCGTTGTCGCGCTCACGTACGACGAGGGGCATGTACAGATCTCCGTAGCTATGCTGAATCAGCGTTTTGATCAAACTAACCAGCCATGAAACTGCCGAATGAATACCGCTGCACTGTACTTTGATGATAGATGCAATTTGTAAGCGCGCTATTACCCTTCACCCTACGATTTATCGTTTACTCATGGACGATGCAGTACCACATAACGATTGGCATCGCGTGTGTGACCATCAGAGCGAAAAATGGTGTAGACTGGCAGCCCAGCGGCGGCGATGAGGCGCTCGCTTTCCGCATCATCGACCGCATGGCAGTAGCGCCGCGAAAGTTCCGGCGGGGCACCGGCACTGCCGCCCCAGTCGAGCAGATAATCACCGGGTTCGACTTCACCCACGAGATCGGGCAGCATGGGAATCATCCGCTCACGAAAACGCTCGTATTCGGCAAAGCGCCACTCCGTCCATACGAGTCGCCCCCCCACCGCCACACGATCAGCAAGGGCGCGCACGAACTGCTCTCGCTGCGCCACGCCGGGGATGTGATGCAAAATCCCCATCGCAGCCACTAGATTATACGCACCAGCATCCGGCGGCGTTTCAACCACATCGCGGAGGTCTAATGAAAATGATAAGTTCGGCACCTTGGACAGCGCAGTATGGGCGGCGTTGAGCAGCGTTTCGCTGTTATCAAGCCCGTGATAGTGGATGGGCACTTGCAACCGCTTAGCAAGAAACACGCCGAGCCGTCCATTTCCGCAGCCGACATCGAGCACGGTATAAGGGTGCGGTTCCGATACTTCAGCGGGAATGTGCAGCGAGGGCAGCAGTTCACCCCATCCACGCCATGCGCCAGCCCGCGTTACATCAAAATCAACCGCGCACGCCGCATAAAATGCGCGGTTAATGGCATTCAGCCTGTGAACGGTGCTGGATTTCACATAGGCCTCCCGAGAAACTTCGCTACAATCACGCCGTATAGAAGAATGTATCCACTGCATGCAAGGAAACCGGAATGGTTACAACGCTTAAGCGTATTCGTGTCGGATCGGCCTTCAAAGTGGGAGTTGTGCTCAACGGCGCGATCTTCCTGCTGTTCGGACTGATCTTTATTGCACTGCCACTGTTACTGCTCGGCTCAGCACGCGACAACATCAGCGTGTACACCAGCCCGGACGCTCGCCAACTGGCCGATTTCATCGGCACGGCCAGCATCTTGAGCTTGGCCTGCCTCTACATCGTCGGCACGATCGGCGCGGGCATCATGGGTGGGATTGTGTTCGCCGTCACCGCATGGCTGTATAACCTAACCGCACGTTGGGTTGGCGGCATTGAGGTCATCCTGATCCCGGTCGCAGAACCGCTGAACGACGATGATGTGGGACAGGATGTCACGAACGCCCAGAAACGTAAGCGGCTGTAATCTGCCGCCATTTTCGGCGGTCGTTCGCATTACTTGGGCGCAAGATCCGCCGTCCACACCGCCAGATCATAGCCATTGCGCGCAAAGCCGAGCCGCTGATACAGCCGCTGCGAACGCTCGTTGCTGAGCTGCGTGTTGACGGTCATGGAATTGACACCCCGCCGTGAAAATCGGCGCAGCACATCGCCCACCAATGCCGCGCCGATCCCACGCGCTTGCAGGGTAGGTACCACGGCCAAGCGCGCCAGATGCGATCCATCAAAATACATGGTGCTGAGTTGGTAAGCGATGATGGCGTTATCGATCAAACCGACGGTGCAAGACGCGGCATTGCGCATCGCCTGCCGCAGATCGCCGGGGGTCATTTGCCACAGCGGGCCAAACGCCTCGTGATCGACGCGCACGATGGCTTCATAATCAACCGGATCAGCAGGGCGGATAGCGAGCGCAGCGGGGTGCATCTCCGGCGGCGCATCGCGTGATTCACGGCGCAGCGTAACAATCCACTCGAATTCGTGGAACAACAGCTTGTCGAAGACTTCGCTCAACCATTCGCGCAGAATCAGCACTGCCACACGGTGTACATTCAGCGCACGCAGGTCGAGTTTCAGCACATTCCACAGCGTTTCGATAATGGGCAGCGGGTTTTCGCCGTCCTGCACCGCCGCCAGCCGTATCCAGCACTCGCCATCGAGGGGTTCGGACGCCGCCAATACCCCAACAATGCGCCGCCCGTTCCATGCCACCAATACCGGCGATCGTCCGGCGTCGAGCCATTGATCGGTTTCGTGCCAATCCAAGTGAATGTGCGAATGAAAGCTGCGAAACAGCATTTCGCGCACTTCGTAGCGGTTGCGGCGTTGGTACGGCGTCACCTCAATGGCCGTACGGGGATCGTTGCGGCGAAACAGGGTCATGGGCAATGGGTTCCCGCGCTAACGCCGCTTCTGTCCGGTACGCAGCGCGTAGGGCGGCGCGGTGATGTAGCGGATGGTGCACACCTGTTCGTCCAGCAGGCGCACGCGCACCCGCACATCCAATTCCTCGATCGGTTTAGAAATGGTGATCACGGTCGGCAGCCGCCGCAGATAGCGATAATCGAGAATTTGAAACAGCTTTTCGCGCGCCCACGAAGTCGCATTTTCGGTGCCAAGATCGTCTAGGACGAGGAAAGGCGCGTTGCGCACACTCTGGAAACGATGATCAAGGCTGGTGCGGGCAGACGGTTCGAACGCCGTGCGCAGATAGTCAAGCAGGTCGGGTACGGTCACGAACACGACTTCCCGCCCCACATCGCGCCATGCATTCGCGATCGCGGCGGCGAGGTGGGTTTTGCCACCGCCGACCGATCCGCCGATGATCAGCCAGTGACCGCGCTGATCCTGCACATAGCTCTGTGCCACGGCAGCGACGTTTTCCAGATTGCGGCGGTCATCGGGGCGCATCGCATCATCTAGGCTAAAAGTTTCAAAGCGCATCGAACCGTACGAATCGAGATTGGTGAAGATCGGATCGCGTTCGCGCCGCGCGTTGATGCGATAGTCCGGTGCTTCGATGATCGCGCGGCGGGTGAGCGTGCGATCGAGCAGACGGCTTTTGACACGCCCATCCATGAGATCGAGATCGGCATTGGTCGTGATAACGGTCGGCAGCCGGTAGGTGTAGCGATGATTGAAGAGCTGGAACAATTTTTCCTGCGCCCACGCACTCGGATTTTCGGTGCCGAGATCATCGAGGATGAGCAGCCCTGCCGTGCGAATCCGATCGAAAAGCTGATCGTAGCCCTCTTCGCTGGTCGGGGCATACGTCGCACGCAGGTGATCAAGCAGATCCGGCACGGTGATGAACAGCACCGCGTCGCCCTGTTCCAGCCGTGCATTCGCGACTGCCGCGGCGAGATGCGTTTTGCCGACGCCGTAGCCGCCCTCAAAGAGAATCCAGCCCTGTGGAGTTTGCGCAAATTCGAGCGCGGCGCGGTACGCCATCGCAATCGATCGGCTTTCTTCGGGCGACCATGTATCTGATTCAGTGAGGAAGTTGGAAAACGTCTTATCGCTCAGCGCATCAAGGTTGCCGAGCTTGCGTAAGGTCTGCTGGCGGGAGGGATCTTGTGTGCTGTGCCCGCGCGGGCAGGGAAACAGCTTCCCAAAATCAGGGTGTTCGACGGGCAGGTTGTAGCGCACATAGCCCAACCCACCGCATACAGGGCAGATCGAATCGTCTCCAAGCGCATCGGGATCATAATCCCCGCCGCCGGAACTGGCATCTCCGCCTCTACCGGGGGAGATACCACTCATCATGTTGTTGAGATGATTTTTCAGCGGTTCCACCGGATTTTCCTTCCTGCTCACGGCGCTTCAGCACCGCTTGAATATAACGCCAACTGCGCGCGTTGTTCTGCACCGCCGTGCGAATCGCTTCTTCCACCCATCCCGATGGGTAGTCACGCTCAGCATCCTTGAGCGCGTCCACGATCAACGGGGTGAGCGCGCCGATATTCTCTTCATACAACCGGAACATATTCGGGCGTTCCGGCAAAATTTCGATTGGGAATTCATCGCTGCCCGGCTGCCAGCGCCCCGCCTCGATCTGTGCAAGGGCGGCGCGCCCCGGCTCCGCATTAATGAAGTACAGCGTTTCCACGCCGCTCTTAAGCTCAATTTCCACCCGCAGGAGCGCTCCGCGTGCGACTGCTTTCGCCAGTGCCGCCGACAGTGTCACTTCTGGGGCTGCTTCCGGCGCGGCAGACTGTATCCCATCCATGAGCGCCGCATCATGCGCGTATTCCTGCATGCGCACATAACGATACTGCCCTTCGCGCTGCTGAACCGCCCAAAAAGTAAACAGGATCACCTTGAGTTCGGCCAAGTCATCGATCAGCGGCAGCAGGTCGGTGATAAAAGCCGCTGGCAGGCTGATCGTGCGCGGCTTGCCGGGTGGAAATCCTTGAAACGGTGCGGTCATAAGCTGCTCAAATCGATGGTTTGCGTACGTGCATCGCTGAACTTGGTCAGCGATTTTTCGAAATGCAAGTTGATCGTCCCGGTCGGGCCGTTACGGTGCTTGCTGACGATGACTTCGGCCATATTGGGCACTTCTGTCGCTTCATTGTATACCTCATCGCGGTACAAGAATACGACCACGTCGGCGTCCTGCTCTAAACTGTTGTGTATTACCATGTTGTTAGAAGTAAAGTTGCTATGCTGTGGGACGGTCAGGTCGTAAACTTCGGTTTCGCCATCCGGTTCGATGGACTGAATTCCATCCCAATAGACATCGCTGGTTGCTAAAGTCTGAATCTGCGCTGACTGCACCACCATCGCTAAACGTGAAGCCCTCTCACGACTGATGTTCTGCTTATACAAACCCGTCCCGCAATATGCATTCCCCAATTGAGTTTGCATTTCACGGGTAGTCATATGGGCAACCTGCATCGCAGGTACGGCATACAGCCTCCAAACCGGGTTTGGAATAATGTCGCGATTGGTATTGATAGGGCGCATTCTGAAATGCAGCGTTAAGTTAACCAAAGCCTGATTACGACGTTCACCAACAGCGCCTATTGCAGTCGCAAACCGCATCATCTCTTCTTGACCGCTCAATGTGACATGGTATTGATCGCGCCCTTTTGTTCCTTGTGGGACGCGCGACACACGAGCATTGATTTCGAAGTGTAGAAGCAGTGCTTGTATATCTTGAGCTAAGCGTGAACTGCTGGTCGCATAGTAAACACGGGGATGTGAGTCCCTTGATTTCGAAAGCCCAATACTCCCATCGGTTGCCCACAGATGGCGCAAGAAGGTTGCGATTGCCTCGCTAGGTTGTTCGAATACGCGCTGCGGCACGAATTTCTCATACGAGCGCAGCCCAAACACCCCCAGATCCTCCAGCCATGCAGCAACCGGATTGCGCTTACCGTGTGTCAGCCGCTGCGAAGCCGACAAGAACACCTGATACCATGTGTGTCCTTTTTCAAGCTGGATGCGCGGGCGTACCCGATCTCCAAACACCTCTAGCGCAAGATCAGCGACGATTTGCGCGATGTCTTCTTCACGGGTCGTGTATTGAATCGAGTGGCGCGGCAGTGTACAGCCATCGCCGATCAAATGTCCCAGCAGTGCTAATTCAGCATCGCTCATCGTTTGCTGTGAGGGACTCGGAAGCGTGCGCGGCAGGGCTATATGATCGTTGAGCGTCAGTTCATCCAACCGCTTCCAACCGTGAATGGTCAGGAATTTATGGTTGGCGGTGGCGCGGATCGTGCGTCCCAGATTCGTCGTCAATTTGTAGACCGGTTTCGTCCCGGTGCAAAACGCATTGGTGATTTCGGCGGGTTCCAGTTTCCATGTCTCCATGTTCAAACTGAGCACCCGTGTGCCGATTTTCCCAACCAAGTCCTTAATCGGAGCGTAGGTGCCGCAGTCGGGGAGATACACCAGACTTTCGCCTGCCAAACAGCCCGATTCGCGTAGGTCGCTCAACTGAGGGCGCTTGTCCTGACGACTTTCGACCGCACGCGAAAGCTGCGCCGCAGAGAACACCGGAACATTCAGTTCACGCGCCATCTCTTTGATGTT
>JAXLWG010000039.1:0-47327 GCA_046328615.1 Anaerolineae bacterium
CAGCTATGCCAGCTTTGTCGGCGGCGTGGCGGCAGCAGGTGCCGACGCGATCGAAGTGTGGAATGAACCCAACATCGACCGCGAATGGCCCGCTGCCCAGATCAATGGCGGTAACTACACGCGCTTGCTCGCGGCGGCATTCAACGCCATCAAGGGCGCGCACTCCAGCACCATCGTGATCAGCGGCGCTCCCGCTCCGACGGGCTATTTCGGCTCGGCGGGCTGCGGTTCGGGTGGCTGCAATGACGATGTGTTCATGCAGCAGATGGCACAGGCGGGCGCAGCCAATTATCTGGACTGCGTGGGCTTGCACTACAACGAAGGCATTATCTCCCCAACACAGTCGAGCGGCGATCCGCGTGGTGGATACCCGACCTACTTCCTTGGCTCGATGATTGCGCGCGGCTATAACCCCTTCGGCGGGAAACCCGTTTGCTTCACCGAACTCGGCTACCTGTCCGGTCAGGGTTTCAGTCAGGCGATTCCGGCCAGCTTCGCATGGGCGTCGAATACGACCGTCGCGCAGCAGGCACAGTGGCTCGCTGAAGCGGTGTCGGTTGCCAACAGCACCGGCCATGTCCGTCTGATCATTGTGTGGAACGTGGACTTCCCGTCCTTCACCGCCACTGACCCGATGGGCGGTTACGCGATGCTGCGTCCGGATGGCACCTGCCCGGCGTGCGACTCGCTCGGTCATGTGATGGGCGGCTAAGCCGTTTCCTAAAGTTTGATATACGAAAAAGGGGCGATCTGGTCACTGCCAGATCGCCCCTTTTTGATTCATGTTACGCCAAGAGATTCTTAATCCCCGGCGATGCGCATCACATCACTTTGAGTATCCATTTGAGCGAGACGCAGCCGTTCGGCATACTGGCGCAAAACCGGGTGCCCGTGATCGTCAAAATGGCCTTTGACGTGCTGGTGATCGAGTTTTGCTGCGTCGTTTGGAATGCGCAGCGTACTCTGAAAACGGCGCATTTTGCGGCGGTATTCCCACACTTCAAGCCAATCCCCAACGCCGCCGCTGAGCAGCCGCTCTAACACGCGTTTGAGGGCGGGCGTAGTATGGCGCGCCGATCCCTCTTCGAACCCGAAGAAGACGCCGTTTGCATTGGGCAGCATGCTGCTGACCCACGGGTTGGCCGCGCGCATGCGCTGAAAAACATCGTACCCGTTGATCGGGATCATCTGGACGATCTCATGGGCGATGTAGAGGTCGCGTCGTTCCTGTGCCAAGGCACTTTCTGCGAGTACATAATTGGGGCACAGCACCACACCGCGCAGTTTGACCAGCCGTACAAGGATCACCGCGAACAGCCGTGTCAGCCATACCCGCCCTTCACGCGTGACGATGACGTAGTCCAAATCGTCATCGACGGAGGGGGCATTTTGCATCGCCAGCGCACCGGTTAGGGCGACCATACGCACGAATGGCAGACTGCCCAACCAGCGGCCATAGCGGAACGCAGGTGACCATAACTGCGCGCTGATGCGCTCACGCGAACGCCGCATCGCGACCAGTTCGCCTCGCCCTGCGCAGTAGTACAGCCCATCTGTCGATTCGAGCGCGTGTCGCAGGGCATTGGAGCTTGCAAGGGCTTGCTCAATGCGGGCAAGGGGTATAGGAGTGTCTGCAATTAGAAAATGGGCTATTTCCGCTGCCGTCATGGGGAAGTTGAACACATCAGCATACAAGACTGTGCGGAGTATGGCCTGTTCAAGTGCGTCCAATCGTTCCCCTTTTTCGCTAACTGCCGGAATTCCACCTCCACAGCCAAATGTCTCCATAGCGGCAGGTGGTAGTGGTGGTCTCAAAATTCACAACGGCAGTTCCGACTTCACCGGATTGCGCTGGGGCATCAAGCGATCCGACGTACACGCCGTCAATGTAGTAATACAGTGTAGTATCGCCTGCCACCACGAGCAAATGATGGCGACCCGCCTCAAAATTGGGCACAGTTCCGTAGATCCCCGGTAAGAAGGTGTCACCCTGCCGCTGAGAGACGCCGTATTCGCCCAGTTGTGTTAAATACGCCACCCAGTAATCGGTTTCCCCGGTATAGCGAAAGACCAGTCCGCATCCGGCATCCACACTTCTCGTCCCCGCGCTGATGTCGATCTGCGCGCCCATCGCAAAGCTCTGGTAGGTGGTGCCGCGCCCCAGCATGAGCCGGTTGACGCCCGCACGCGCATACTCGACACTGCTTTCCGGGACGGTGAGTGCGACTTCGCCATTCGCCGGGACAAGGTGGCGCAGTTCAAGGGCACGCTGCATATCGGAAGGCGTGGTGACGACAAACTGCTGTGGAATCACACGTTCGCCGTCAATGAACGTGGGTGTAGTGACGACGAAATTATCTACATGAACGGTGGTCGTGCTGGTGAGTGAAGAAGTCGTTCCTGCGACGATTCCGACACTGCCTGCTTCGGTCAATGTCGCATCGGTCGCGCTGCCAATACTGCCGCCGTTGTAGACGAAATCGAAACCGGAGCCGTTGGCGATGAGGCCAAGCGTGAAATCGGTTTGCCCGGCGACGATGTTGGGGTGGGGCGTCCAATCGCGCACGACCGTGATATTCTCCCCTTCAACGCGCACGAAACGCCACAGCCCGTCTTGGTTCACAAGCAGGCTGTAATAGCCGCTTTCAGTCTGCCGCACGGCCAGCCCCACCACCCAGCCCGATGGGTTGTTGATGTCGCTGAACTGCGCCTGCACATACCCGTCATTCATCGGATCGACGAACTGATAAAATGCCGATCCCAACGTACGCACGCCGCTGATGCTCACATCCATGGCACCATCTGCCGTTGTCGCCGTGAGTGGATCAGCGATTTCCCACCCTTCGCTGCTGTCAAAGGTTTCATTGGCAGCAATTTGGGCAAATCCCGGTGCCAGTCGCAGAGTATAAGAACCGCCCGCGCCGTCGTAGCCGCTCACATCAAGGGAATAGGTGCCTGTGCGCGGAATCGTGAAGGCTTCAAGCAGTGCATCGCGGCTGTTCGGGAAATGATAATCATCACTCGTCATGAGCGGGTTACCCGCGCTGTCAATGAGCGTCAATACAGGGTCGAAATCCCCTTCGCCGCGTACCAGCGCCGAGTAAATACCGCCTGCACTGGCCGTAAAGGTATACCGGTCAGTTACCCCTGCATCGACGTTGGTCAGCAGTTCAGCCGGGGGTGTGATCGTGGACGACTGTGCTCTGATGCGTCCCGCAGGCAGGGAGATGGCAAGCAAAATCATCAGGGCCAGCAGCATGCCGCCCCGTGAAAAGGTTCGTACATTCACTTGATGGGCATCCATTCTGGAAATCGTGTTTCGAGAATTTGGAGGTAGGCTTGGAAATCGTCGTAGGTCATTTCCGCACCTTCCATCCAGCGCTGCGTTTCCGCATCACGCAGGCGTCGCTGCTCACCCGCTAACCGCATATCTTCGCGCATGTCCTTTTGCCCGGTGCTGTTGCGGCGGCTGATTAGGGCCTTAAACCGCTCAACATGCGGTGTGCGCTTTATAGTATCCGGCGATGCAAACGTGTAGGCGACCAAATAGGCGCCTTCAGCCTCTAAGGCGCAGGCCAACATCGTCCAGCCTTTCGGCACACGGGCGCGCCGCTGCACTTCAAACCGCCAAAAAACGGTCTGCACCGGGTCTTCGGTGTTGATCTGGCGTTCCACGGTGCCGCGCTTTTCAATGCGAATCGCATCACTGCTGACTCTCACTGATCGCCCACTGGGCCAACGGTGTTTTAACACCCGTTCCAACGGTAAGGCAGCACCCGCCGCGAGGGCCAATCCCACGAACAGCGCGATGATATTCAAGCCATCGCTGGGGATGAGGAAACCCGTCACCATGAAGCCAAGGATACCGGCCAGAATGAACACAATCAGCACGACGGCGCGTACGCCGCTGTGCTCGGCATCGACAGGGAAAATCCGAGGATCAGTCGGTGCGGCGCTGGAAGTCAAAATGCTCATAACGACGATCTTTCACTGGAACAGGACAAGCGGCGCGACGCTGTAGATCAGGTCAATGCCGGGACTGTAGAGGACTACACTGGCATAGTCGGACAGGTTCAATTCGACTGGCAGTTCGTAGTTCTGGTTACCGTAGCTCCCACGAAGCGTCCCCGCATCAAAATCGAGATCGTTCAGGCGCATATCGGCACTGGTGAGCGGATTGGGTGAAGCTGAAAGGATGACCCGGAGGTCGGCATTATTGGCAGCGCTGAAGTTTTCGAAGCGCAGCACCTTGCGGTTATCTGCACCCTGATAAATCAGGGCGATACCCTGTGCCCAGCGGATTGCATCTAACTGCTGGAAAATGCCACGCCCTACCAATTCAGGCCCATTGAGGTCTGCCGGGATGTCTGCGTCGGCTTCCGGGGCAGGGGCACCGGGTTGAAGCGCGGCGGTTACCATGCGTACAGCGGCTTCACGGTTGATTTCAGCCAGCGCAAAATAAGCCCGCTGTTGATCGGGCGGGAGGACGGCAAACGAACTTTGCAGACGACGGGGTAGACCCGGAAACAGGTCGTCACCGCCGCTGCTGACGGTCGTATTTTGGAGATAAGGCTGCCACATGGGGAAAGTGAACGTCGCCACGACCAGCACAGCCCCGAGCAGGATCAGAATTCCGCGTAAACGCATTCGGGATTAACCACCCGCTTTCGTGTATGATCCGCGTTCGGGAACCATCTTTACCGGCGGGTGGGCATTGTATAACCCTGCCCAGCGACGGTCACGATGTAGGTTGGATAACGCGGATTTTCTTCCAGTTTTTGCCGAAGCCGCGAAATATTCACCCGCAAAACCGAGTAATCACCCTCGAACTTTTCGCCCCACACTGCACGCAGAAGTTCGTCATGGGTAACGGTTTCGCCAGCATTCCGCATCAAAACGACGAGAATATCATATTCCGTCGGCGTGAGCAGGAGCTTCTTTCCGCGAATGGTCGCATGCCGTCGCGCGAGATCCAAATCCAAATTGCGCAGCGACATACGCGGTTCCATCGGTGGAGTCCAACGCACACGTCGCAGCAGTGCGCCCACCCGCGCGACCAGTTCTTCAGGTGAGAAGGGCTTATCCATATAGTCGTCTGCGCCTGCTTCCAGCGCCACGACCTTATCACGCTCTTGCGTGTGTCCACTTAACACGATCATCGGCAGCGATGAATTCTCGCGCACCTGCCGCAAAAGTTCCAGACCGGTCATGTCGGGGAGATTCATATCCAACAAAACCAGATCAGGCGGCGTGCTGTTGATCTCATTGAGCGCATGTTGTGCCGATTCAACTGCAACTGTCGTATATCCTGCTGTTTCCAACAGCAGACTCACAACCTGCGTTGTGTCTTCGTCATCCTCAACAATCAGAATTTGGTGATTTACTTGATGCGCCGTCTGCATCGTTATTCCCGGGATTTTGCATTACTGGTTTCAAACGTTGGATGAACCTGCCGTAACTACGCTAATTAAAGCACAAAATAGGGTTTTTGTGCAAAAACAATCGGGAAAGCGTTGGATGGCTTCACTGAGTCATGGACACTGAATCTGAATATTCTACCTGTTTATCACCGCATATAGGAATCAAAAACCGTCTTCATTGGAAGGCGGTTTTTGAGGTTGCGAGGGATAAACCACGATTAGGCAGCATTCGGTTTGAAAAGCGCGCGGACTTGCGATAGGAAGAAGATCACGAACCCGCCTTCGACGATTAGCGATAGAATACCGAGCGGTTCCAGCCATTCATCTGGGCCTTCTGCTCCCGGAAGCCCAACGGTGCGGCTGATCACATATCCGACGAGCGCGCCGCCTGCGATCAGCAGACCGAGATACCACCCCCATGACTTCTGCCGAAAAACGCCGTAGGCGGCGATCAAAGCCCCGATCCCATTGGCGATGAACATCCATCCCTTGTAGGGAAGTTCTGACAGACTATCCGGCGCATCGATGAAGTGGACGATTCCGGTGATAAAGAGCAGTGTGATGGCGATCCCGATGATGGTCGCAGGGATGGCGAGTGAAGAACGATCGGCGGTGATAACTGCTTCCTGTTCCTTGCGCTGTGTAACGGCAGACATGAAAACCCTTTGGTTGTGCTTGTGAAAAGACTTACAAACACAAGACTATTGCCATGTCGTTACCTGCTTATTGCCCGTCCGTAACCGTTGTGTAACGCCGGATCATGAATGATTTAACATGAGTTAAGGTGGGAAGAGAATCAAAAAGCGGCCTGAAGCCGCTCTTTGAAATCTATTTGTTTGGGCGCAATAAGACTCGAACTTATAACATCAGTCTTGTAAGGACTGCGCTCTGCCAATTGAGCTATGCACCCTTCTCATTACAGGTTACATCAACCACTCGGGTTTATCAATCCCTATATACTCCTGAATTGCACCGAGCACATGTTGGAGATATTGGGTACGATAAACTCCTACTTCACAAACCCCATACAGCAGTTTGCGCCCCCTCTGCTGACTGCTGCGCGGCTGTACATTCACGGTCGATTTTCCCAAACAAGCAGCGGGGAGTCTCAGTAAATCTAGCCAGTATCGCTCAATGTCTCCTAGCGCTAGACCATTGTTGGTATAGCAGCTAATGCGCAACTTGATCAGTTCCACAGGTATCTGAAGACTTTGCGTGAGAAATCGCATATAGAAGATCAGCATATCGGGATCAGAATTGATCAAGCAAAGGTTGTTGCGCGACTTTCCACCTTCCGCCCAATACAACATACAGCCTGCGATATGGAGCGGATCTTTTTCACGCGCTTTCGCTCGTCCTGCTTCTTGGTACTGACGACGTAAATCACGGTATTTTTCCGCCATCCGATGGTTGCCAACAGCTTGTGCTGCACTTTGCCGCTCTCGACGATTTGCTTTCAACTTCAGCACTTGCTCTTCAGTTAATTGAATGTCTTTGACCCATCCATGGAGCGTTCCAATAGCAACGCCGAGGTCTTTCGCGATTTTCTTCATCGCTATGCCTTCGCGGCGTAAACGGCGAGCTTCTTCGTAAAGAGGGGCGTTGCGTAGTGTCATACTGAAATCCTTGCCTAACGACCTGAGTCAAATAATTTCCTCAGATCATCATACAAGAATTTGATCCTTGATGCGAACACAAGACTTGGTTGCAAATGTTAAACGCGATCTTGCCCCAATTTCATCTGTCTGAATTCGCTTTGACGGTATCAATGTGGTTGTGTGTCTGGTGCCGAACGGATATACATGATCCTGACGATTGTCTCTGTCACCTGTGCGATTCATCCTGATCGGCTTACATTCCGCCATAGGGATCAGTAGAATGGATTGGTACGTTGAGCTTTTCTGTGAACCTGAAAGAACCTTGATGAACTATTCTATCCGCCCACTTGACCCTAACGTTGACTTTCCGCGCTTAGTTGAGCTGTACAACCTCGTCATACCCTACCCGCCGACCGTCGAAAACTTGCAGGAACAGGACGCAAACCCGACCGAGGGACGCATTTCCCAGCATTTGGTCGCGGTGGATGAGCACAATCAGTTGATTGGCAGCGGTAACTGCCTAAAAGAGATGTGGATGCCGGAACTGCGTTTTGCTGTCGATGTCAATGTATTTCCCGAATGGCGGCGTCAGGGCGTTGGCACGCGGTTGTATGAGGAATCGGTTGCCTTTGGCAAAGCGAAGGGATGTGATTTCCTAATTGGGATGGTGCGCGAGGATCAACCGGATGGGGTACGTTTCGCGCAAAAACACCAATATATTTTTGCACGGCATTTCTTTGGATCGCATTTGACTCTCAGCGATTTCGATGAAACGCCGTTCACAGCAGTGCTCGACAAAGTTAAAGCGGGCGGAATCCGGTTCACAACCCTTGCCGACATGGATGGGCAGGATGCAACGGTGCTGCGCAAACTGTATGACGTGTATGCGGCAGCAGTGACCGATGAACCGGCGACTGCCGCTGTCGGCAACGGCGTTTCTGATTTCGGCACTTTCCTGAAAACCTATGTTGAGGCGGCGTGGTATCGACCGGAAGGGCAGATCATTGCGCTTGATGGCGATCGGTGGGTCGGTTTGGGATCGGTTGGCTTACTCACAGAGTCTAACACCGCCTACAACTTCATGACCGGTGTCGATCGGGCCTATCGGGGACGCGGGATTGCGCAGGCGCTCAAACTGCTGGGGATTCGCTATGCGCGGGGGCAGCAGGTCGATCGCATCCACACCAACAACGACTCAAGCAATGAGCCGATGCTGGCCATCAATCGAAAATTCGGGTATCAGCCGGAACCGGGCTTGTTCTGGATTGGGCGACCTGTCGATTTGGAGGGGAATGGGTAGCGCTGCCGAGAAAGGGCGTAAGGCAGCACGCCTTACGCCTCAACTGCCCTTTTACAGACGCGGCGGGGTAACTCCCACCTGCGCTTGATACTTGCCTTTGCGATCGGCATACGAGACTTCGCATTCCTCGTCCGCTTCAAGGAACAGTACCTGTGCGATGCCTTCATTCGAGTACACGCGGGCAGGCAGGGGAGTCGTATTGCTGATCTCCAGCGTCACATAACCTTCCCATTCCGGCTCAAATGGCGTGATATTGACCACCAACCCGGAACGCGCATAGGTCGATTTGCCGAGGCAGATGCACAGCACTTTGCGCGGAATGCGGAAATACTCCACCGAGCGTGCCAGCGCGAACGAATTCGGCGGGATCACGATGTGATCGGCTTTGACATCCACGAATGATTGTGGACTGAAGTTTTTCGGGTCTACCACTTCATTGTACACATTGGTGAAGACCTTGTATTCATCCGCCACACGCATATCGTAACCGTATGAGCTCAACCCATAGCTGATCACGCCTTCGCGCTTCAGTCCATCTACGAACGGCTCGATCATCTTATGTTCGAGCGCCATTTTGCGAATCCAGTGATCCGGTTTCAGCCCCATTGCAGCAGTCTCCCCTTACATCGTTTCGGGTGCGGTCATGCCCATCAAATTCAATAATCGTTTGAACACTACTTGAGCCGCGCGGAAGAAGCGCAGACGTGCTTTCGCCACTTCCGGCGGAACTTCGCTGTGCAGCACACGCACATTGTCGAATACCGGGTGGAACAGATTCGCCATTTCCAGTGCATAGAACGCGATCTGGTGCGGCTCAAATGTGCGCGCCGCCAGTTCGATCACGTCCGGGAACTGCATGGCACGGCGCAGGAACTTGAGCTCTGCATCGCCCAAATGCTCCAAAGCCGCCCCTTCATCGGTCACGCCGCGTGCCGCCGCTTCACGGAAAATCCCGGCACAGCGCACATAGGCATACTGGATGTAGTAGACCGGGTTTTCGTTCGACTGCTTGACAGCGAGGTCGAGGTCGAAATTCATCTGCGATTCGGCGCTGCGCGCCAGCAGCATATAGCGCACCGCGTCCGGGGTGGTCTGGTCGATCAAGTCGTCAAGGGTTTCAAAATTACCCGCACGCGTGCTCGATTTCACAAGCTGACCGTCCTTCATCAGGTGGACGATCTGCACGAGGATGACATGAATCTTGCTGGCATCCTTTCCAAGTGCGCGCAGGCCATACTTCACCACCTGATGCTGGGTATAGTGATCCGCCCCCAGCACGTTGACGCACAAATCGAAGCCTCGCTCCAGTTTATTGACGTGATAGGCAATGTCCGGCAGCGTATACGTCGGGTTGCCATCCGCCTTGACCATCACGCGATCTTTCTTGTCCTCGAATTGGCTGCTGCGGAACCATACCGCTTCCCCTTTGCCGATTTCCTCGCTGTCTTCGTCTTTTTCGCCCTTGGTGTTATCCACTTCCGGTGCCGACGCTTTGTAGATGTAGCCGCGCTCCTGCAAATCTTCTAGGATGCTCCAAATCGCGCCGCTGACGTATAAGCTGTTCTCGTTGAAAAAGATGTCGTGATGAATATCGACCCGGTTCAGCGTCGTTTTGATCATTTCGAACATGCGCTGCTCGGCGTATTCTTTGAACGGAATCAGCTCGGCATCCTTGAGCGAGTCACCGCGTTCCGCTGCGAATTCTTTGCCAAAATCCGCCAGATACGCGCCTTTATAGTAGGGTTCGCCCTTGTCGTCCAAATCGCCGGGAATCGGCGCAAGGCCGAGCGCTTGACGGTAGCGCGTGCGCATACTTTTGGCGAGATTCGTCATCTGCACGCCCGCATTGTTGAAATAATACTCGCGCTCGACGGCGTAGCCCGCCGCTTCAAGCACACGCGCCATCGCATCGCCAACCATCGCCCCGCGACTGCGACCGATGTGCAGCGGGCCAGTGGGGTTCGCGCTGACGAATTCGACCTGCGCGCGCTTGCCCGCGCCGATGCTGACCACTTCCCGCGCGGTGCCTTCCGCGATCAATGCTTCGACCTGCTGGCGCAGCCAATCGTCGGCCAGCATGAAGTTAATGTAGCCGCCTGTGATCTCGACTTTGCCGACATAGGCGGGCGGAGTCAGATGTTTGACGATGCGCTCCGCGATCTGCGGCGGCGGGAGACCCGCCGTTTTTGCCAACTGCATCGCGATCGACGCAGCATAGTCGGCTTGTTCAGCGCGCTTCGGCGCAGAAACTTTGACTTCGGGAAGATCGAATGCGGGGAGATCGCCGGCAGCTTGCGCGGCACGGATCGCCGCCTCGACGGTTTTGGCGAGTTCCAGCGGCAGCAGTTTCAAGGGGCTTGTCCTTTAAGATTTCGATTGATGGGTTACGGATCTATCGTTCACACGATTGTTGAATTGGCGGGCATTGTAGGGGGTTTTTCAGGCGGTTTCAAGCATTGGGTTCGCTCTGTTTGATTCCCCAAACGCGATCGTAATCCACCTGCCACTTTTCGACGGAAATGTCGTCCACGCCTACCGAAAACAGCAGATCGACGTATTGTTCGGTCGTGTAAGTTTTGCGCGGCATCCAGCGCGTATTGATGCGGTTGGTGATCAGCAGCACGCCGCCCGGTTTCAGGACGCGCAGCATCTCTGCCAGAACCACCTGTTGGTGGATCATGAATTCCAGCGCTTCTAAGCATGTCACCGCATCGAAGCAAGCATCTGGGAAGGGGAGTCGCTCGGCATTTGCCTGCATCAAATTCACACGGGCATAGCGATTCTGTATCACGCCGAACTTAGGCTGTCCGTAGCGCAGCATCGGGCGGCTCAAATCCACCCCGATCACCCGCCCGCGAAATTTCGGATGCCGTGACATGGCCAGCGGAAAACGTCCGGTTCCCGTCGCCACATCAAGGATGAGCGGGGCAGTTTCCGGCGCGAGTCGCTTCATCATCGGCTGGGCAAGGAAGCGGTGATCATATTCCTGCCGGAAGCCCTTGATTCCATCGTAGCGCGGCGCGAATAGGTCATACAGCCAAATGACGACGCGGCGCCCCAAATACACCCCTTCGGATGCGATCAACAGCCACCATCCGACGAAGACGATCAGCGGGATGGCGATCGCCAATAGAATGAGCCAAAACCAATCGCTCACCGAAGCAGGCCTTGTTCACGCAGCGAATCGGCACAGCGGGCGACTCCATCCTCCAGCGATACACGCGGAGCCCATCCGAGTAAATCGCGCGCCTTACTGATCTTGAACGTTGTTTTGCTGCCCATGAAACTGAGCAAATCCGGGAGATCACGCCCCATACTGATCGGCGGCGATACGAGCTTTGCGATCGCCGCGACGACCCAAAACACCGGACGCAGCGGGATCAAGCGGAGCGGTTTGCCTGCCAGTTTCGAATAGGCATCGAGCACTTCGCGCCATGTCGGGGCGGGGTCGGCGGATACATTGAAGACTTCATCGATTGCTTTGGGGTGATCGGCGGCGCACACCATCAAATCGACCACATCATCGACGTAGATGTAATGCGCCCATCCTTGCCCGCCGTCCAGCCAAATCGTAAAGCGCTGCTTGGCGAGGTTGAAAATCATATTTGTCCACTGCTGCGCGCCGGGGCCGTAGATCATGCCGGGGCGGACGATCGTGTAGGGCATGCCCGCGCGGTTGCAGATTTCACGCACCACCCGTTCCCCCTCCACTTTGGTGATTGCATACGGATACGCGCCCGGTTTCAGCGGGTGATCCTCGAACAGATCGCCGCGCTCCTTCGCGCCGTAAGTCGCTGTGGTGCTGACATGCACAAAGCGCTTCACGCCTGCGTCTGCCGCCGCTTGTGCGATCGCCTGCGTGCCCGTCACATTGACGCGCTGCTGTGCCTCATAAGTGGTGTAGTTCACCGCCACATGAAAGACGATCTCGCAGCCTTCACAAGCCGTACGCACACTCTCCGCGTCGGTCAAATCGCCTTTGATGATTTCGGCACCCAAGGCGCTCAAATCTGCCGCTTTTTCCGGTGTTCGGGCAATAATCCGTACCCGCACCCCTTCATCGATCAGCCGTTTTGCCAGTGCCCGCCCAAGAAATCCGGTTGCGCCTGTGATCAACACCTGCTTGTTCGTGACTGTCATGGATTGCCTATCCGTGCTGCATAGAGGCCAAAATGATTGCCAACCGGGCGCTCCAGACCGGGAAGTCGCCCATGTATCGGTGAGTTTAACACCATTGGCTCCCCATTGTCGCCCTCGATAACCAGCGTCGATGAACCCCCGCCGTCAAGATTCAGCCCTTGATAAACGCCCACTTCGATCATGATTTGCGCCAGTTCAGGGAGAGTAACCCCTTCGCTGTAATTCGGTTGTCGCCCATCGATAACGAACAGATATAGGGTTCGGTTAAGCCGGTCAACCCCAATGGCAGTACGCGGAAACCGATCGGTGACGATACTGCGGGTGTCGTTTATCGTGATGCCTATTTGTCCATCCCGTACCGGCGTCAAATATCCCGAAATAGCCACTTGTGCATCGGGAAGAGGCTCATCTGCAATGGTCACCTGATGATTTGCGTCGATCGAAAGGGTTTGAAAGTCATCTGCATAGCCATTCGTCACCCGCTGCCCATTGGCAACCGACGCCCCATAGAGGTTGATACCATCTCCCACATGAGGATAGTAGCTGAAGAAACCGTAATCGTATGAGGGATCGAAAAAGTCACCGTTGATCGCAACTTGCAGCCGAAATTCTTTGAGCGCTCGTGAGGTCGTGCGCGCGGTCTGCTCGTATTCGCCTGTAGGCGTGCGCGGCGTCACAAAGAACTGGAGTCGCTCGTCTTGCAGATCAATGCGCACAATGTGAATCACCACGGGCACGGGTTCCAGTCTCACTATCCGCGCATAATCGATGCTTTGAAAAAGTACTCGCTGTTCATCATTTGGGAGCGGTCGGTGGCTGATTCCAAAGGCGCCTACACCAACGAGGATAGCCATTGCAGCGATCACGACGAATATGGTTTTGATAACGCGTGAACGGATGCGCCAAATTACCCACGAGGAGACGAGCGCGAGGCCCGTCCCCATGGCGGCTAACACATCCAGCAGAGACTTGTCATCCATTAGCTTTCGGAGTTGATGGCGGCGAAGATGTCTTCGCGGAACTGCATCGAATACAATCGTGCATACAAGCCGCTTTTCGCCATCAGTTCTTCATGCGTCCCTAACTCGATGATGCTGCCTTTTTCCAGCACGGCGATGCGATGCGCGATGCGGACGGTGCTCAAGCGGTGCGCGATGATGACGGTCGTGCGGTTCTGCATCAGCCGCGCGAGTGCCTCCTGTACTTCGTGTTCGCTTTCGCTGTCAAGGCTGGATGTCGCTTCATCCAACAGCAGAATACGCGGATCTTTCAGCAGCGCGCGGGCGATCGAAACACGCTGACGCTGCCCGCCGCTCAACTTGACGCCGCGCTCGCCGACGATCGTCTGGTATTGATCGGGCAGCGCCATGATGAAGTCGTGAGCATTTGCCGCTTTCGCCGCCGTGATGATTTCTTCTTCGCTGGCATCCAGCCGCCCATAGCGAATATTTTCTCGGATCGTATCGCCAAACAGCATCGTTTCCTGTGGCACGATCCCGATTTGGCTGCGCAGGCTGGCTTGTGTCACCTCGCGCGCGTCGATTCCGTCGATCGAAACGGTGCCCTTCGTCGGATCATAGAACCGGGGAATCAGGTTGAAAATCGTGCTCTTGCCCGCGCCGCTTGGCCCCACCAGCGCGACGATTTCGCCGGGCTTGATGTCGATGTTAATGCTGTGCAGGACTTCCTGCCGCTCTTCATAGCTGAAGCTCACCTCCCGCAGGGTAATCTGCCCCTGTGCGCTGGTGAGGATTTGCGCGTTGGGTTTGTCGAGCACATCCGGTTCCGTGTCAAGAATTTGGAACACACGCTTGGTCGCGCCGAGTGCTTCTTGGAATGCGGTGTATAAACCGATCAGAGACCCCAAACTGCCCGCTACCTGAAGCGCATACACGAGGAACCCGACCAGTTGGCCGCCCGTCAGCCGTCCGGCGAGGGCCTCGCGCCCGCCGAACCACAACACGAGCGAAATCGCGCCGAATCCCGCGAATGCGACCAATGGGCTAAACGCGGTGCGAATACGCACGATCTGCATCGCCGCCGCCAGTGCGCGCCCCACAGCACCTTCATAACGTTTGGTTTCGTACGGTTCGCGCACGAAACTCTTCACTTCGCGGATGCTGCTGACCACTTCATTCGCGACGGTCGTCGCGGCGGCGATCTCGTCTTGGACTTTCGCGCTGGTGCGGCGCAGCAAGATCCCAAATCCCACACCCAATACCGCGATGATGGGCACCAACACCAGAATGAACAGCGTCAGCCGCCAATTCAGCACCACCATCACGATGACAGAACCGATCAGGATTAGCGTTTGCTGGAACAGCATATCGACGTTGTTGGTGAGCGCACCGCGAATCGCCGTCACGTCATTAGTCAGCCGCGAAATCAACTCACCGACGCGCGTGTTGGTGAAGAATCGCAGCGAAAGCTGCTGCAAGTGGCGGTACAAATCCAGCCGCAGATCGACGACGATATGTTCGCCGATGTAGCCAAGCTGATAATTTTCGATCAAGGTGGTGACCGACCGGATCGCGAAAATGATCAGGAGGGCGATGGTGATCTGATCGAGTAAGGCGGTGTTACCTTGCACCAGCACCGAATCGATCACATTTTGAATCACGAACGGAAACACCAAACTAAGCGCTGAGCTGAACAGCAGGGCAACCCCCGCGATGATCATGCGCCCGATGTACGGTTTCAGATACCCCAGCAAACGCCGCCAGTTAATCGGAATATTGGGGACTTCACGATCCTCTTTTGCACCCCGGCGTCTGCGACCACCCATCATCATGAGACTGACTTCTTTCGACTTTCACTGTTTGGGACGAGCTTGGAATAAAGAATTTTCGTATTACGAGGTTTGCGCGACCGACAGCACGACCCCCTGCGTATCGATCGGCAGCACCCACGCTTTCGCCGAGATGCCAATATCTTCAAATACCCCCGTGATCACTTCTGCGATTCGCTGATGATTATTGGCCGCCAGCGCCAGCACCGCCGGGCCGTTGCCGCACAACGTCACGGAGGCCGCGCCATTGAGCTTGGCGACTTGGACAGCATCTTCAAAACCGGGGATATTGACTGCTCGGTAGGGCGCGAATAGATGATCCTCCATCGCTTGCCCAGCCAGCGCGAAATCGCCGGTTCGCAGGGCTTCAATGAGGAAGGGGAGTCGGCTTAGGTTATGCAGCATATCGCGCACCGGTAGGCGATCGGGAATCGCGTACCGAATCTGCTCTAGGTAATTCGGCAGCGTTGGCAGCACGATGACGACCTTCATCGCGGTGACCGGTAGGCTGCGATACAACACCCGCTCACCATCTTGTGTGGTGATAGTAAGCCCGCCGACCATTGTCGTCACGGCTTGATCGGCTCTTCCGGTAACCTGCGCGGCGATCTTGAGCAGATCGGCGCGGCTCAGCGAACCCCCGAACAGGTTGTTGGCGGCGATGATCCCGGCGACGAAAAAAGTGGTTTCTTGACCAATCCCCAGTGCTGCCGGGATGCGATTTTCCACATGCACGTTCAAACCGGGGACAGTACGCTCCAACCGTTGAAAGATTCGGCTCATGCCTAAGACGACCGGGTGTCGCAGCCCAAGCCCATAGCGGCCTGCGTCTTCGCCAGTTGTTTCGACGTTCAGCGCGGTATCACCCCGTTCGCTGATTTCGAGCGTGGTGTGAAGGGCGACCGCCAAGCCGAGACTATGCAGACCTGTCCCCAAGTGGGTGATCGTCGCGGGAAGGGTGACTTTGATGCGCCGCATGGGTTAGGCGTCAACAGCGGGTAGCGATAGGGTAAACGTGCTGCCCTTGTCGATGGTACTGGTGACGTAGATATTCCCGCCGTGCCGCTGGGCGATGCGGCGCGCAGTGGTGAGGCCTAATCCCGCGCCGGGGATTGCCTGCACACGGGGATCGCGCGATCGGAAGAACCGGTCAAATACCAATTCTTGATCCGAAGGGCTGATTCCAAATCCCTGATCGGCAATCGACAGCGCTGCCGATTGTCCATCGCTCCATGCATGAATGGCGATCAGCGAATTCAAATCGCTGTAAGTCAGGGCATTGTCGATCAGGTGAAACACCGCCGTATACAGCCGATCCGGGTCGCCCATCACAACGGGCATGGGATGCTGGACGGACACCGCAAACGTGATGCCCCGCCCATGAGATTTGTTGGTCTCGGCTTCAATCACCCGCTCGATCAGATTGCCAAACGGCACGGGTGAGTAGCGCAGCGGCATCCCAGATTCGATCCATGCCAGTTCGACCAGCGGTTCCAGAATATCATGCAGCCGCACTGTCATGCTTCGTGCTTGACCAAGCTGCGCTCGCTGGTCATCGTCCAAGCCCTCGCTCGTGATGACCATATCAAGATACGTGTAGACCACGCTCAACGGGTTGCGCAGATCATGGGCAATCGATCCGACCAGCGCTTCGCGCCGCGAATCAAGGTCGCGCTGTTCAGTCACATCATGCAGGATGACCATACGCCGTTGATCCGCCATCGACAAGGCGCTGCCTTGCGCGATGCGCTTCTTGTTGAGCTTCACGTCGAGGTTGACTTCACCGGTGCGGGTGAACAACGCCATCAGTGCGGCATTCTTGCCAAAGACATCGAGCGGCATATGCCCGATGAGATCTTGAGACGCCGTCATCAACAGGGATGCGGCAGCAGGATTCACCGTTTCTAGAACGCCGTTCGCATTGGTGATCAAGACGCCATCTGCGGAGTGTTGGATCATGTAGTTGGCGATTTCGTGATCGAGGCTCATCGGATTACCTTGATGTAGATGCTTAGTGCGATTCAGGCGACCCTTCGCCCGGATCAAGGATTGTTTGGAATGACTCGCTGGCTGCGAGCTGAACGGTATGCTTTGATGGGAAGGTGATGGTCGTGCCGTTTTCGCTGCGCACGACGGTCACGCCGTGAGCGCGCACGGTAACGGGCGATCCCCATAAAAATGCACCGCCTGCGTTCACGCGTGTCTTAGAGGCGATTTGCACTCCCAGCACGCGATTCAACAGATGGAGCGGCACCAACCCTGCTGTATTGCCGCGCTCACCCAGCCCAAGCGCGTCGCTTGAATGATAAAACTCGCTGAACGCGTGCTGATCCTTCAAGACCTGCGTTTGAACGCGCAAAATCCGCTTGACTAGATCAACCGCTTCACCGACGAAGCCCGCTTCGAACAGTCCTTCGCCAATCAGCGTAGCCCAATACATCCAAATTCCGCCGCCCTCTCCGGTTTTTACGCTAGGGAAGGCGCGATCCTGTGCCGAGATCATCGCCAAACCATTATTCAACCAGAAATGGGCCGGATCGGTGGCCTGCTGCGCGACAGCGGCGGCTCGCTCAGGCGTTAATCCGCGTGTCCACAAGGGGAGTAGGGAGGTCACATCCCGCCGCCCATAATCGACGGTGTCCACGTTGATCTTGTACACGCGGCTCAAACCTTCTATCCGAATCCGATCCACCTGAGAATATAACGCCGTTGAGGTGGTTACGCCCCGTCCATTTGCCCAATAGAACGCCTTGTTCTCCAATCTCTCATGCACAGGCGCTCCTTTTGCGTCGAGTCCCTGTACATGCACGACCAGCGACGGCACCCGATCCAGACCGCCGATGACCTGCATGACCAATCGGCGCGGCGCATCGAACGTCACTGCCGGGAAGTGTTCTTCATCGGCACGCCCCTGTTGCAGCACGGAGACTACCGGAGGTGCCCCGTTGCTGTCTCGATCTTGATAGGTGTAGCGGTTGCCGTGCCACAGTGAGTCGAGGCGCTGTTTGAGCGTGTCGACAATGCCCGGAAGTTTGTCCTTCAGCGACGTGTCGCCGATGGCTGTTCCGATTCGCTGCAAATGGACGGCTTCCGACAGCAAATAGGCGGCTAAATCCGGCGCTTCAACCGTGCGAATATCGACGTTCGCGCCATACCCCAACCCGACCGCGAAAGTGGGCAGGAAGGGGAAGCCGGTTTGCTGCTCGTTCGTCCATTCGGGGAGGCCGTCTTTGTCCGCATCCATATCCGGGCGCAGCCAGCGATTCAGGAATCGTGCCAGCGCCGGAAATACCTCACGCAGGAATTCCGTATTCCCGCTGATCGTGTAAATGTCCCATGCCAGCCGGGACAGGATCGGTAAGCAGAGCAAATTCGCTTTTTGCCCGGCTAACCCCGGTTTTGCGTCGATCCACCCGTCCGCTTGTTGAAAGGCAAGGTAATTGCGCAGCAGCCCTTCTGCGAGATCGGCGTTGATGGGGGCGGTCGCTAGAGCTGTCAGATACGCGAGGGAAGGCGTTTGCCCACTCCACGAACGCGGGTGATCGGTGCCGTTTCCGCTGCGGCTGTAACCGTGAGTTGGCTGGCGTGCGCCCACAACCGAAGGATGCGGCATACTGCTCGTCGCGTCCATGAAGGACTGCATCAACTGCTGGTAAGCAAAGCCGATCGCGGCATCGGCATCAAGGTCACCTGTTTCGATTTGGGGAATCGCCTGCGCATTCTGGGTGATTTTGCGAAACGCGGGTGTCCATGTCACTTTTAGCAGATCATCGGCTTCCTTGAAGGCGTCCGCAAGGCTGCCCGCGCCGACATGCACCCAGCGCAGTGTCGCCGTGCCGCCGGCTTTGACGGTGATCTTCGTGGTGAGCTTCGCGCTGGTGCTTTCGGTGAGCGGTGTGCCATCCTCCAACATGATCAGGGGAATGGTGCGCCCGATCGCACCAAAACTGATTCCGTTCGCGCCGAGTCCACCCACACGGCTTGCCGGTTTGATCGGGCGTTCTGCGCCCGACGCGCCGACGAAGCCAACAAGGTCAAGGCGCAGGTCTTGCGCGCTCGATCCGCTGTTCTTCAGTGAATAGCGCACACACAGGTGATGTGAACTTTCGACCCAATATTCCGCCCGTAGGGCCAGTCGTGGGGTGATCTTGGCCGTGATTTCGAGGTAACCGGGAGCGAAGGCCGTCACGACAGGCGGTACTGCATACGCTTGATATTGGTAAACCGCCCGGTTGTCGATCCACCACATCGGGATCAGTGTGGCGATCCCGACTCGTTCACCGTAGCGGGTTTGCGCCACCAATCCCGGCGCATCGGTTTGGCCGAGGATAAGCTCCCAAACCTGATCATCGAGATAATCGGAAGCGCTGATGCGTGCGTCCGCTGCGATCTGTAAAGCAAGCGGATGAGAGGGGGTGAGCTTCCAAGCGCGCAGGCTGACCATACGGAGTTCCTATCTGATGGTGGATGGTGTAAAGGGAGGGGGCGTTCACCCTCCCTTACTCAATTATAAGCGTATACGCGATCAGCCGCCGCCCAGTTGCCATGTGCTGTCCACTTCATTGAAGCGGAACTGCTCCCCGTACAGACTGTACAGGACGTGATAGCCGGGGCCGGGCACATACTGCCCGTTCGCATCTATGCTGCCCCCTGCGACATACTGGTAATCGCTCAGGTAGCCGAATTCCGCGCTGGCCGCCCATCCTAGGGCTTCGCGCACCCCCGGAACCTCACGCCACAGCTTACCGAACCCGCGATGCGGTTGAATCAATCCATCGGGCGGGGTCAGCGATGGATCGGATTCAGGATCGACGCCTTCTTCCCATGTATCTTGATAAACTGTCCATGTGCCCCGGCCTTCTGCTGTGACGACCAGCACCCAGATTTCCCGGTTCGGTTCCAACCAGAACATGCGCCCATGCTCATAAAGCTGCTCGACGACTTGAATACGGGCGACGAGCGGCGTAGGGAAGTTCGGCGGAATAGGTGTGCGCGTGGGGGTCACCGCCTGTATTGGGCCTAAGGGCGTACTAGTGGCGGACTCGACGACGGTTTCAGCCGTAGGCGGTGCAGCTTCAGTCGTTGGCTCTGCGGTGGGCGGCATGGAAGGGGACGGTTCGACCGTGGTTTCGGGCGTGGGGGAGAGGACGATGTAAACAACGGTCGGCGGTTCAGTCTGGCATCCCGCCAGCGTGAATAACACTACTGCACCCATCAACAGGGTGATCAAAGACACGAGAGTGCGAAAACGCATAGGGTTTGGTTACTCCGCAATTGATGATAGACAATGCATTCCAATGGCTGCGAAGAATTCAACGAATCGACGAAGTGCCGGGCGCTGACTAGACTGCTTGTTCGTTGGGTGTTGAACTGGATGTGTCTGCTCAGGTCACAGGATAAGTAGGGAAATGCTTAACGAAACATGTCGATTGTAGCAGACGTACGGGGAGTTGCAACGCTTCGCCCTTGGAACGCGTAGAAGGCGGAGGGTAATCCCTCCAACAAATGAGGGGTATCGCAGACTTTGCCTACACAGCCGAAGCGTTCAGTGAAGGCTTAAGCAACTGGCCGGAAGGTGTGTGATACGATTAGGCAAAGGTTGACTTCTATAGGAGCATTATGTCCCTCTCGATTCGTCCCACGGGCATCACGCTTAACAAAGTTGAAGGTTATCTTCAGATCACGTGGAGTGACGGCGCGGTGTGCAACTATCCGCTGTCCGAACTGCGCGAAGCATGCCCATGTGTGGAATGTCGGGGTGGTCATCAGTACATGTCGCGGCAGTACGACCCCACCAACATTTTGGAGCTCAAACCCAAGCGTTCGTACACCGTTACCTCCATCGAACAAATCGGTGCCTATGCTATTCAACCTACATGGGACGATGGACACCATACTGGCATTTACACTTGGGAGTATTTGCGTCGGTTGTGTCCTCCTTCGGATGAGACTGAATGACCACACTGGATCGCGGCGTGTTCAACACAAATATCTACCACTCGTTTCACCATGCGCGTTTGGAAGCGATGCAAATTCTGGAACGCTGCCTTGCAGATGGGGATGCGCACGCATTGGAAGCGTATCTTGAAACTCAGCTTGTCCTAGAACCGCCCCCGATCGACCTACTGCGCCATATTGCCGACGATTTGAGTGCTCGCCTAAGCGTATTGGAACAACAGTCCGGCGACTCACCATTTGTTCAGCGTGACCGAAGCATTATCAAGTCGAGTTACGAATACTTGACCGACTGGCTGCGTGGATTATCCACCCGCGCGGCGCAGCGAGCCGCCGCCAACCGGGGGGCGATTATTCCTATCGAAGAGCCGAATGAGCTTTTGCAGTAAGGTGGAAGGGCGTGCTGCGCCCGCTCGAAGCATGATGCATAAACAGGGGCGTGTTGGTGAAGCAGCGCCCCTGTTTTTTTGAGGAATTGCTACTGCCCGAAGTACGGATCTTGCAGATCGTTCAAAATTGGGTTGCCGAGCATATCGCAGGTCGCCGGAACCGATTCGTAACGCACTTCTGCCATCGGCGCAGTTGGGTTGAAGTAGTTGTAGATCGTCCGCGACATTTCCGCGATCAGCGTTGAGCTTTCATCGAAATTCAGCCATGTGGGGTTGTGCAGTACCACCACGAACACATACGCGCCGCCCGGACTGAAAACGATCGCTGCATCCCCATGTGTATCGTCAATCCAACCATGTTTGTGAGAGATCGGCACGTTGGCCGGGATACCGGCTTCGATCAGATTGCCGATGCGATTGCCATTCATCACGGCGATCATTTGTCGACACTCGGTTTGTGTGAACTGCCCTGTGTTGATCAGCGGGCCGTCTCCGTTCTGCGAACACTGGTACAGGCTGTTCAGCAGGCCGCCCATTTCGTTCACCGTCATCTGGTTATACGGATCAGGTTCAGCGGCGGTCTGATTAGCATCCGTCGTGCGCAGACGGGGAGCCTGCGGCGTGATGTAGGGATCGTTCGCATAGGGTGTGTAGATGAACGTGTACTGAAGCCCCAAACTCTCCAAGAAAGCGCTGACCGATTCCGCTCCGGTGTACGGGTTGCCATTGCCGATGATACTTAACATCTGGTTCGTTGAGATATTCTCGCTGCACACCATCGCCTCGCCAATCGTATAGGCGGTTTGGTCGTCGGGTGGGCTGCTAAGCTGGCTGTACAGCGTCGTCAAAATGGCGATTTTGTTGACGCTCATCCCGCTGAAAGCGATCTGGCTGTCGAAAGAGACCGATTCCCCGGTTTGCAAATCCATCAGGAACATCGCCCCTAAGCGGCTCGTCGCCGGATCAAACCCGGCATCGAGCATCATCGCCCAAAGCTGATCGCCTAACAGGTGAAACTCAGGGCTGATGGCGACCGGAGTCGCACCCAAGACGGGCACATTTTCCAGTACGGACGGCGTAGGCGTTAGCGTCGGCAAATTGAAATTCAATTGGCTGATCGGCGGCAGACTAGTCAAATCGCCTTCGATCGTGATTACATCCCGGTTGACCCATGCCAGCCCTGTTGGGCTGGCCGGATAGCTGATTTGCACCCAAGGAAGTTGGGTATGCCACCCGGTGATCGCCAGTACATCGCCTGCATTGGCAACGCCAAGACGTGGATACTCTACACCCGGCCCATAGCGAATATTGATTTCACCTTCGACCATGCCGCGCACGCTCGGTTGAACAGGCTGCGGTGTAGCCGTGACAGCGGCAGGGGAGCCAGTCACCGATGGCGTAGCGGCCACCCCAACAGCCCCTAAAGTGGGCGTTGGTGCCACGACGACTAGCTGCGTGGTAGCCGTCGGCGGGACAGGAGCTGCACTTCCGGGGGTGACGGTGATCTCTGTAACCGGAACGGTGTTCAAGTCCCCTTGCACGGTCAATAGATCGCTATAAGCCCATCCAAGCGGCTGCAAGGTCGTCGGATCACCTAGCAGCAGCCAAGGGTACAGCGCGCTCCGCCCGATGACCGGATAGCGGGTTCCTGTGACGATTTCTCCAAGGCGGTCGGCGGTTGTATCCGTCCACGCGCGCAGATTCGCTTGTCCAATCGCCTCGGCGGTCACACTCGATGTTTGGGCGTTGGTTGCCAAAGGGGAGAGATGGGCAGCGACGATGAGGAGAGCCAGCGCCGCCACTGCCATCAGGAGTATACGGCGCAGAGGGATCGTGATTGAAATGGACGACAAGCAGTACACCCTTTCACTTTTGAGGGGAAATTGCATGCACGCGATTATAGCATGCCACAAAATGACACCGGTTTTCCGCCTTGACACCTACGCTTTCCCTGCTATACTCCCAATCACTGCTTGCCGAAGTGGCGGAATTGGCAGACGCGCTACGTTCAGGGCGTAGTTCTGGAAACGGAGTGTGGGTTCGACTCCCACCTTCGGCACTCAAAGAAACCCGGTGCGAAATTCTCGCAGCCGGGTTTTTCTTTGTCCCATTTTGCGCTACACTGCACGATGTTCGTTGACGTGAGGAAGTTGCACGCGATGGCTCAGAAAGCGCCTCAGGGCTCCCGGCGCTCCCCCAAAACCGCGGATACCAACCGGCAGGTTCGCCCCTCGTCGGAGGCAGCGGCAGGTTCGCGCCGTGAAAAACGCCCGACCAATACCATCAGCAGTGTGCAGGTGATGTTCGCCATGATTTTGGGCATTGGTCTGCTGTTGGCGATCAACTTCAGCACCCGCATCACCGAAAGCCAGCCGCTCAACGATGCCTACAACCGCATTCTCGCCGAAATTCAATCGCTGCAAGATGAACAGGCCGCCCTCATCGCTCAACGCGACTATGTGCGCAGCGATCTCTATGTTGAACGGTGGGCGCGCGATAATGGCAAGATGGTGCGCAACGGCGAAATTCTGGTGATTCCTGTGCCCTCTAATTCCAGCTTGCAGCCCACCCCCGCACCCGGTTTGAGCGCAGACGTGCAAACCGCCCCGCCCACGCCGGAACCGTGGCAGTTGTGGTGGACGCTCTTCTTTGATGGCGCGCCGCCATCATAACCCGTGTTCTACAGTGATGTGTGATATAATTGTACTGATTGGCGAGTAAAAGTGCCAAAACGGCACTATCTGGCACTATGCAGCGCTGCTATTCCTCAGCTTCGGTGAACTCTGGCAGCACCCCAAGCCGCCCGCCGATGGTGGCTGTGATCCCATGTTCGCCCACTGTGATTGGCGTTCCCTCGTGCGCTGTGCTCAGTTTGACCACCCCAATCGCGTGGATCGTGCCATCTGGTGTGCTTACGCTGCTGGTCAGCCGCCCGATCTCATGCCCGTCTGCGTAGACGGCAGCAGGAGCTTCGACCATCGCGCTCAATTTGATCGCGACGATCGTTTTAGCAAGCCGCCGCCGGCTTTCCATCCGGGCGATGATTTCCTGTCCCGTATAGCACCCTTTGGTGAAGCTCACTTCATCCCACAACCCCACTTCCAGCGGAAGGTAATCACCGCTCAATTCACGGCCCACGCCGGGGCGTCCCGCTTCAATGCGCAGGACGTTGTAAGTGAGTGATCCCGCAGGCTGCAAGCCGTGTGCATTCCCTACAGACAGCAGGTGAGTCCACAGCGCGTCAGCGTGATCGTTAGGCACATGAACGACATAATGGGAGCCAATCAGCGGTTTCAGCCGTGCGATCCAAACCTGCACCCCATCAAATTCAACCTGCGCGCATGCGAATAACGCGAGGAGTTGAAGGCCGGGGAACGCATCGACGATGATGTTCTCAGCAGTGACCCCATGCAAATTGAACTGCCGGGTACTGCCGCTCAAGTCTGCCAGCTTCACATCGTCATTGAAGAAGATGTTGCGCCCGATGTATGCGCTGACTGCCGCGCCGCGTCCCGGTTCGGTGAGCATTCGCGTTTCATCCTTGTGCGCAAAGACCACCACACGATCCAGAATACGGGCGACCGGGCTGGTAAAGATCGTCGGGCAGCCATGATTTTCCGTTAGGGTGGCCACATCATTGGTGCTCATCCGCTGTACAAGGGCCAACCGATCGCGCCCGCTGAGCAGAAGCCGCCCTTCGTGCGAACGCTCCATCAAAACCGATCCGCTGTGCGCCGCCTGATACTCTCCGGCTGCATTGCCGTAATGCAGCGGAATCCCGTCCGGTGCAAACTGTGCGCCGAGCGCTGCCTGTGCGGCGTGCAAGTCGATGGGTTCATGCATGAGCCAATGCTCCGCTTAACTTTCCTGACGATAGTGATACACAAACGTCACCCGCTCATGCCCATCCTGTTCCTGATACGACAGATCGATCGGCGGAATATAGTCATCGCCGGGGCCGGGCTGCCCACTGATGAGGTCTGTGGCTTGTGCGTTTGGGTTAAAGGCACGCCGCGCCAGTTCAAGCGCCGCGTCGATCGGCTGCATGTCGGCGGGCAGCGGCATTTCCGGATGGGGTGGCATACTGGCGGGATTTTGCCCGTCTCCGCTCACAGGAATGACGCGCACCAAGTAGGTAAACCGCCCAACCAATGCCGAGGCTAGAATGCGATCCCGGTTGCGGCGTGCGCTTTCCGCACCGATGATCCCATACAGGAGCGAAGCGGCTTCCGCAAACGAGTCATTGACAATGATGTAGTCGCATTTGGCCGCGTATTCCAGCTCTGCTGGGACGCGCAGCAGCCGTTTTCCAATTTCGGTATACGATTCGGTCGCACGGTGCTTCATCCGTTCGATCAACGCGCCGATGGAAGGCGGCATTACGAATATGCCGATCACATTGTCCGGATACTGCTCTTTGACACGCTGTGCACCCAGAAATTCAATGTCGGCCATGAGCAAATCGCCCACCTCGAAGCCCGATTCGAGCGTCGCACGGGGCATTCCGTAGTAGCGATCTTTGCCTTTGCCGTGTACAAGCTGCCATTCGAGCAGCTCGCCCGCGCGGATCATTTCCTCGAAGCGTTCCTGCGTCACGAAGTGATGCTCACGCCCATCTTGTTCGCCTTCGCGGATGGGGCGTGTGGTTGCGGTTGGGAACTGGCGAACGCGCGGTTGTCGCCCTGCATAGCGGGCGATCATATCGTTGATGAGTTGGTTTTTGCCCGCACCTGCTGGGCCTACCATGGTGATAAGTAAGCCCGGACGGGAAGAAGTCAGCGCCACCACAAATCCTTCCGGTTGTGCTGTTGGAACGGCGATCAGTATATGCTGATTAGTGTATCAGCATGCCTGCACCGCGAGTATGGACAGTTGTACATTGAGCGGCGGGGATGATTTGCTTGTAGAAATAAACACAGGCGGTCACTGTAGACCGCCTGTGCTGATAAACCTGATGCTGATTGCTTTACGTCTTACTGGATATACACGTCCGTGATATACACGCCGTCTTGTACTGTCGTCCCCGCGCCAAATTGAGCATACCGGAAGCGAACGATCACCCGGTTCGCGTCCGGCAGCGCTACGGCAATCTGCTCCCACGTATCCGGCGATGCTTCGACCGTGTAGTCACTCCCCGTAGTCGTCAGGAATTCGGCGGCACCTGTTTTTGTGTTGCCAATCGTCCACGTGAACCCGCCATCGGTCGAATACTCAGTGTAGAGATACGTATTCGCCGGAATCTGATACAGGCGGCGATAGTACAGGGATTGTGTCCCTGCTGTACCCTGTGTATTCACGTAGCCATTGAGTGTAAGGGATGAGTCGCCGTATGGGATAGAGTTCACGACGACTACCGGTGCACCCATCGTATTCGGGCTGTCCGTGAATGAGAAGGAGTCGGCGGTGATGCTCAGTGCGATGTTGGCGCTTCCTGCATTCTCGTAGAATTCCAGCGTAAGATTACGCGGTGTGGCAGTGGTTACAGTCACCGTTTTTGTACTCAAGCGGGTGCTGTGATCAAACCACTCTTCAAAGATGCAGTACTGACCCGATACTGAGATACAGCTTCCGGTAATGTCCGTGCCCGACGTCGTGTTCGTGTACAGACGCATACCGTCATCGCTCAAGGCGCTGAATGTATAGGTTCCGGGGTTAAGCGTCACACTGGTGCGTGTCCAGCGAATGCTGAAGGCATCGACCGGTGAACCAACGAACGGGCCATTGGTTCCCATGAACAAATTGATGCCGGGAATGTTCGTTAGCACCGGGTAAATCGTTGGCCCAGAAAGATCCATCGTGCCGTAGATTTGCTGTGTCCAGTAGCCCCCGCCAAAGACCGTATCGATCCCGGTCGCGAAGAAGTAGTCCATACCCGCGCCCCACTTGCCTTCACGCACCCAGTTCGCGCTGAGCGCGGTGGTAGCGGTGGTCAGCGGAATGGGGTAGGCCTGTGCAGAGTAGGTGATGCGGACACCGTCGATGTAGAAACCATCGGCGATACTGGTATCACCGTTTGACTGGAGTACCCAGCGCAGACGGATGCGGCTGCCAATATAAGGGGTCAGGTTGAGGGCTTCACGCTGCCACGTGTCGCGCTCTTCCGCGCTGTGCGTGCTGTTGGTAACCGTTGTCCATGCCGACCAATAGGCCATGTCGTTATAAGACTGTACCGTTGTATCGGATGTGTTCTCAGTAGCAACCTGCACTTGGATGCTGTCGCCTGTGCCAAGGAAGCGTCGGGTCCAGTAGTAGAGTGTTGGGTAGGATGAGCCCGGCGTGCTGGTCAGATCGATGATCGTCTGCATTTCTGCGATGCGCAGATCATTCGAGCTGTAGCGCCCGGTTGATTGAGTGCCCAGATCGGCTGGTAAGCAGCTCGATGTTACCGAGTCCGCCAACATGTACCCACTCGAACCAAGGCGATAATCGTACAGTGCGTTCACCGTCGAGCAGCTTGACGGGACGCTCTGCAATTTCATCGCACCCAACCACCAACGCTGATCGGCAGATGATGCCAATGACGCACTGGCACTTTCGATATAGTCGTCCAGTGTGTCACCGGTGCCGCCGCTGGCCGTAGACCACAGTTTCCATGAACTGAGGCTTTGGTCGCCAATTCGAATATTGTCGATGTAGACACCCTTCGCCGCTGTAGCACTTGCACCCGCAGCGATGCGGAAGCGAATACGGATGTCATCGTCGGTTTGAACGCTGTTCCCGGTAATGCTGTAAGATCCACTGCCGCCCCATGTCCAGTTCACGGGCGGGCCGCCTTCATTGGCGCGGGCCGCCGCTTCGCGTAGGTCGATTTCGACACGCTCCCAACCGCCGCTAATGTTGGTGTTGGGCGAATTTGAGGAGCCATCGTAAGACCAGACGGATGTCCAAACGGGATTGTTGGCCGTCCATGCATCGACGTAGAACACCACGTTTGAGCTGATGTCGCGCAGATGCCAGAAGGTTAACGTAGGAGTGGTCGCTGCCGGGTGCGAAGTCCCTGCGTCAGCAGGAAGTTTGCCCGGAGTTTCGTTGAGCAGGTCGATCACACGGACAATACCGAAGGTCGAAGTCGCAGAGGTCGGGTAGTTTGTGTTGGGGGAGTCGGCGTACGACTGGGTTGTGTTGTTAAAGCCGTTGATTCCGCTCTCGTTGGCGATACCCCATGTACCTGTTCCAATCCAGTGGATGGAAGCGAATGTACTGTCCTGTGCATCATCGGTGAACGGATAATTTTCGTAGCGGAAGCCCGCCGACCGTTCGATGCGAATTTCGTCAATATACCAGCCTTCGCCGGCAACCGTTGGCGAACCGCCATATGTGCTGTTCACTGTCATGAGCATGCGCAGACGGAAGGGCGCGGCCTTGAGCGGTTCCAAGCTGAATTCTGCGCGCTGCATAGAGAGGTTTGTGCGCGCGGTCTGCTCGTTGGTCAGCGGTGCCCCGGACGGTGGGCCGAAGTCGAGCAGTAGACCATCGACAAGGGTCGTCCATGTCGTTGGGCTTAGGCTTGTGACATCGGTTGTGTACTGCACTTCAAGCCGGGTTCCAACGGGCACGTCATACGCATACATGAAGCTAAGCGCCAAATTACCGGTGTCCCCGTCAGAGTCGGTGGCGGCGGCAGTGGTCAAATCGATCGCGCGTCGAATTTGAATCTGATGCTGCTGCGAGCTTCCTTCTGTTGGGATGGGGTAGGTGCCGAACGGGCTGTCATCGAACGAGAACCCGCTGAACGAGTGATTGCTCGTCAGATCCCATCGCCATGTGGCTCCCGGAGACTGACCAATGCTTTCCAAGGTACGCGCCGAATCGGCATCAAAGATGAAATCATCCATCTGATTGCGCGTATTCAAGTCCCATGTCTTGTTCAAGCCAAACGTTGCCGTCGGAGACGGATCGTTATAGACCTGAATGTCATCGATGTACCAGCGGAGCAGGGTTGCAGCAGCCCCAGTACTTTGCAGTTTGAAGCGGAATGTCACCTGAGTGCTGGGCGTGAAACCGCTGATGGCGTTGAGGTTGTAGGCTATGCGTGTCCAGTTGTAATTGCTGGATGGCGTCGAGATCAACGGAACATCGTGCCACACCACATTCACGCGATCGAGCCCTCCCGTGCCATTAGGCATGTAATTGGCAACTTGCAGGGTCGCCGTCACGCCAGATGCGCCGGTAAAGTCGTACATCTGCCAGAAACTGAGGCGAGGATTCGTGGCACCTGAAATATCGACACTGCCGCGAAGCTCCAGATAGCAGGTGCGGCTGGCGGCCCATGCATCAGCGGTGCTGTTGTCGAAGATGCCGGTGCGCGAAGCGCTGTCCGCACTACGGCTCGCCATTGCCCACGTGCAGGGATCGCCAACAGCGGTCACATTGTCGACCAACGGTGTTGCGGTATCCAAACGCCAACGGTTGTTATTATTGGCTTGCTCGACAAAAGGCAGCGAGAAAGAAGTATCCACCAACGTAGACGGCGGCATATTTGTCGCGGTGAGCGTATCGGCGGCGTTTTGTGTTTGGATCGCTTGGCCGGTTGCTGTGTTGGCTGCATTGGTAAGCACGGCCGCCGCGGTTCTGGCCGCCGCGGTCGCTGTGTTTTGGAGCGCCTGCTGTGTACGCTCGGCAGCCGAAATGGCCGTTGGAGAGGCAATCGCCGGAGGAGTATACGGATTGACGTAGGTAACTTCCTGCTGCGGGTGCTGTGCTACCCATGTGACTGTCGCCCAAAACTGTGCCGGAGCCCCATACGTACTCAGTGGCGTTCCCAGCGACAGATCTTGCCCGATAACGTTGTAAACAACGTTTCCGAACACATTGCCAATAGCGGGACCCGTTGCTGCGAGTACAACGCCAAAGCCAACGATGAGGAGGGCGAGCAGCAGAGCATATTCGACGAGCGCCTGCCCGCTTTCGGCGTTTCTTCCTCGTCTGAATGCGTGGATCTTAGTTCGAACGACACGCTTTCTCATTCAAATAGTCCTTAGATCTCTGACGCTGCGCGCGAATCATAACAGCGATCTTTCCCACCATCCTAATGTTACTGAATTCGGCGGCGGTTTGGGCGAAATAATTGTCGAAAACTTGTTTGAACCCTTATACAAAGCCAAGGAGTGGCGGGGTATGATCGCTTATGTGGTTGATTGTACTTTCGAGGAACAATGATGACAGCCCGTGTGATTGATGGACAGTTCGTGGCGGATCGGGTTCGCGCGCAAGTTGCTGCCGAAACCGCCGAGTTCAAAACCCGATTAGGGTATGCACCGGGGTTGGGGGTGGTGCTGGTTGGTGACGATCCGGCTTCTGCACAGTATGTGCGGATGAAGCGGCGCGCCTGCGAAGCCGCCGGGATTACGTCTATCGGGAATTATTTACCTGCCTCCGCGACTCAGGAAGAAGTCGAAACCGCGGTGCGTACGCTGAATGAAGATCCGATGGTGCATGGGATTTTGGTGCAGCTTCCTATGCCTGCTCATATTGACGAAGAAGCCGTGCTGCGTGCGGTCAGTTTGGAAAAAGATGCGGATGGTCTACACCCGATCAATATTGGGCGGTTGGCCATGAAGGGTCGAGACCCCTTGTTCACACCCGCCACACCGACCGGTTGCATGCTTTTATTAGAAGAAGCTGGTGTAAAAATTGAAGGATCGCGGGCGGTCGTAATTGGGCGAAGCAATATTGTTGGAACACCCATGGCCCTTATGTTGATGAAGGCGAATGCCACCGTTACGGTATGCCACAGCCGCACCAAAGAGATGCCATCGATCGTGCGGGAGGCGGATATTGTGGTCGCGGCGATCGGCAAGCCGCACTATGTCAAAGGGGATTGGCTTAAGCCCGGCGCGGTTGTGATCGACGTGGGAACGAACAAGATCGACGATCCAACCGATAAGCGCGGTTACAAGTTCGTCGGTGACGTAGACTTTGACTCGGCGGTGGAAGTCGCTGGCGCGATCACCAAAGTGCCCGGTGGTGTAGGGCCGATGACCATCACGATGCTGCTCGTCAACACGCTGAAAGCCGCCAAGCGCCTTGCTGGGATGCCCATTTAACCCTGAGCAGCGGTCATTACTGGCAGTCACTGTCTTCAGGTGCTACACTCGTTCTATTTATACGCTGGATTAGAACTTGAATGACTACACTGCTGGTAACTGATGTTCGTCTGCTTGTGACGATGGATGAAGCGCGCCGGGAAATACCGAACGGCGCGCTATTTGTACGCGATGGTGTCATTGCGGCTGTGGGCACCCTTGCCGACATGCCCGAAGCCGCGCAAACAGCGGATCGTACGCTGAAACTCCCCAACCATATCCTCATGCCGGGGCTGGTGAATACCCATCACCACATGTATCAAAGTCTCACACGCGTCCTTGCGCAAAATGATGAATTATTTCAATGGCTGCGCACGTTGTACCCAATCTGGCGCCGTCTGACCGGGGATGCGGTGTATGTTTCTGCGAAACTGGCGATGGCCGAACTGATGCTGTCCGGCTGCACCACGTCGAGCGATCACCTGTATATTTATCCGAATGACTGCAAAATCGATGATGAGATCCGCGCGGCGCACGAAATTGGTATTCGATTCCATGCGGCGCGGGGTTCGATGAGTGTGGGTGAGAGCAGCGGCGGCCTGCCACCCGATGATGTGGTGGAAAAAGAAGACGCCATTCTCGCCGATACGCGGCGGGTGATTGAGCAGTATCACGATGCCGAACGCCATGCGATGCTGCGCGTGGTTGTAGCGCCGTGTTCCCCTTTCAGTGTCAGTCAAAACCTCATGAAAGAGTCGGCGGTGCTGGCGCGAAGCTATGGAGTGCGTCTGCATACCCATCTCGCTGAAAACAGTTTCGATGTCGCCTACAGCTTAGAGAAATTTGGGCTGCTGCCCGGTGATTATGCTTATGAGGTCAACTGGGTAGGGCAGGATGTGTGGCATGCTCACTGCGTGTGCCTCAATGAGCGGGAAGTTGGCTTGTTTGGGCGTACGGGCACGGGCGTATGCCACTGCCCAAGCTCGAATATGCGTCTCGCATCGGGCATCGCGCCGGTGCGCAAAATGCGCGATCTCCGCGTGCCGGTTGGATTGGGAGTCGATGGCTCGGCTTCGAATGATGCTGGACACCTGTTAGGAGAAGCGCGGCAGGCGATGCTGCTTCAGCGCGCCAGCGGTAACCCGAAAGCGATGTCTGCCCGCGAAGCACTCGAACTCGCAACCCTCGGCGGAGCGGCAGTGTTGGGGCGCGATGATATTGGCGCGCTGGCACCCGGTATGTCTGCCGATTTTGTCGCTTTTCGTGTCGATACCCCGGCATTTGCAGGCGCACAGCATGATCTGGTCGCCGCCTTGACCCTGTGTGCACCGGCAAATGTCGATCTGAGTGTGATCAACGGCAAGATCGTTGTACAGGATGGACACCTCCAAACCGTCGATCTGCCGCTGCTGCTTGAACGCCATAATGCCATTTCCACCCGCATGGTACGCGGAGAATAGCTGGAGAATCGCTTATGACCCTTGTCGCACGTCTTGCTGCCGCTCGCGGAGATATTCCCGCCGATTTGCTGCTGAAAAACGCGCAGCTCGTCAATGTACTGTCTGGCGAAATCTACCCGACGGATATTCTGGTTCATGATGGCTATGTGATTGGGTTGGGGGGGAACTATACCGCGACTCGGGTCGTTGATGTGGGTGGGCGCTATGTATGCCCCGGTTTCATCGACGCCCATGTGCATATCGAAAGCAGCCTGTGCACGCCGCCCGAATTTTCACGCGTCGTGCTGTCGCATGGAGTCACCAGTGTTGTCACCGACCCGCACGAGATCGCCAATGTGTTGGGCTTGGAAGGCATCCGGTTTATGCTGGAACGGGCGAAGCATGGGCCAATCAATGTGTTCGTGATGGCTTCAAGCTGTGTTCCTGCGACTCATATGGAAACGAGCGGCGCACGCTTGGAGGCCGAAGACCTCGCGCCGCTGCTGTCGAATGAGTGGGTGATAGGGCTGGCAGAAGTCATGAATTATCCCGGCGTCGTGTTTGGCGACGAGGGAATGATTGACAAGCTGGTACAGTTTGCAGGTCGCCCGCTGGATGGACACAGCCCCGGCTTGACGGGCAAGCCGCTCAACGCCTATGTCGCATCCGGTATTGGCAGCGATCATGAATGCACGACACCCGCCGAAGCGCTTGAAAAGCTCCGTTTGGGACTGACAATCCTCATCCGCGAAGGTACGACGACGCACAACCTCAGGCCGCTGCTGCCCATCGTCACGGCAGAAAATCATCAACGCCTGTGCTTCTGCACCGACGACCGTCAGCCGGGCGATCTGATCGATCAAGGCAGTATCGACTATATGGTGCGCACGGCGATTGCCGAGGGCGTCGATCCCATGATTGCCATTCGCATGGGCACGATCAACACGGCGAACTGGTTCCGGCTGTATGATCGGGGTGCCATCGCGCCGGGCCGTAAGGCCGACATGATCGTGTTCTCAGACTTGCACAATCTACAAGCCGAACAGGTCTACCGTGAAGGGCAGTTGATCGCTGAAAATGGCAAGGTGCTGCACGTCAAGCCGCCGCTTCGTCAAATCGATCTGCGCAGTTCCATGAATGTGCATCCCGGCCCGCTGAAATTTGCCATTCCAGCGCGCGGAAAGCGTATCCGCGTGATCGAGGGTTATTCTGATCAGGTGGTGACCGGGCATTTGATCGAGGACGCTGCGATTCAGGACGGGTATGTCGTCAGTGACCCCGACCGTGATATTCTCAAGATGGCGGTAATTGAACGTCATCAAGCTTCCGGCGGGATTGGACTTGGGTTTATCAAGGGATACGGTCTGACTCGCGGTGCGATCGCAGGAACAGTCGCCCACGATCATCACAATCTCGTCGTGATCGGCGTTGATGACGAGAGCATGGCCCGTGCGGCACAAGCGGTGATTGCAATGGGGGGTGGATTGGTGGCCGTCGATGGCGATCAAGTCGTCGCATCACTGGCACTGCCTATCGGCGGGTTGATGTCCGAGGCGTCGATTGATGAGGTTCGCCGGGACTATGATGCCCTGATCGCTGCCGCGCAGCGCATGGGAAGCCGCATGTTCGATCCGTTCATGGGGATGAGCTTCATGGCGTTGGAAGTTATCCCGAAGCTCAAACTGACCGACATGGGTTTGGTCGATGTCGAGCAGTTTCAAGTGGTCGATCTATTTGTCTAAGTGGTGTGCCTATGGATACGAATCAACTCCTCATTCAACTACGCGCGCTTGCGAACCGTTGGGCGATGAAAGCGCGCGAATTCGCTCAGGATGGGCGAAACAGCGCGGATCAAGCGCAAGCACAGTATTACCGGGGATTCGCTGAAGGCTACTACAAAGCCGCCATGGAACTCGCGGCTGTCCTGAAAGGCGATCAAACGGATACCGCCCCCTCTGATGGGAAATCCGCTGTACCTCGCAGCCCATCCCTAGGCGGTGAGACGCCCAGCGCGAAACCCGCGCCCGCGGCACCGATTTATGCGACGCTGTCAATCGGTGATGTGATCAGCATGCTCGAATATGTGGGTGCAGGCCCACGTGATGTGATCGCCAAGCCGGGAAATATCTACCATGCCATTTTTTCGCGCTGGCAGTCGCTTACAGAGCCGGAGCGTATTGCCAAGATCAGTGGTGCCGATCCACGGCTGGTTATTCTCAATTTTGGAAAACTCAAGGATACTAATGATCCGTATGTGGAGTTTGCATTCAAGCAAGGATAGATGATGACACAAGGCAGCCTTGTCGATCAGAGCAAGATCGATGACGACGACTATAAACGCGCTGCCGCAACAGCGCGAAGAAATAATCCAGTTTTTGAAGGATTTGTGCGCCATTCCGCTATGACAGCCAAATCCGCGCCGTGGGTGAACGCGCCGAAGCCGAAATGCACAAGCTTTCAGTCGATGAAGTATGGCTCGACAAGATGGGGAATATTATCGGTCGCATCGGTAATGGCGCGACCAAGCTGGTGTATGACAGCCACTTGACACCGTCGGCATCGGCGATCCTGATGAATGGAATGGGATCCCTTCTGGTGGAAAGTTGAAAACGGTGTTTTCTTCGCACGCGGCGCCTGCGATGAGAAAAACAGCACGCCGGGGATGATCTATGGGTTGGCGTTGGCCCGTGATCTCGGTCTGTTGGACGGAATCACCGCCTACTATTTTGGCAATATGGAAGAATGGTGCGATGGCATCGCGCCGAATTCGTTTGTCGAAACGGAAGGCATCCGCCCGGATTTCGTCGTCATTGGCGAACCGACGAAGATGCAGGTCTATCGCGGTCACAAAGGGCGCGTCGAGATGCAGGTCGTCGCCAAAGGCAAGAGCGCGCATGCCGCCAGCAACTTCCTTGGCGATAATGCGATTTACAAGCTGCTCCCCATCATTGACGCGATCAGCAAACTAGAACCCGAATTGGGCGATGACCCCTTCCTTGGTCATGGGCGCATCACCGTGAGCGATATGCATGTCAAGACGCCGAGCATCAATGCGGTGCCGGATGAAGCGCTGATCTATATTGACCGCCGCGTGACGTTTGGTGAAGAACCGCAGGTCGAATTGAGCGCATCAAGAAATTGATCGGTGACCGCACCGACATTGAAGCCTCGATTCTGCACTACGACGATCCCAGCTATACCGGCTTCGTGTTCGAACTTGAGAAAATCTACCCGGCGTGGGCGCTGCCTGAAGATCATCCGTACGTGCAGGCGGGTGTTCATGCGGGTGAACTGCTGTGGGGGGAAAAGATCCCGACCGGCAAATGGGATTTTTCCACCAATGGCACCTATTGGACGGGTAAGGCGGGTATCCCCAGCATCGGCTATGGCCCCGGCAATGAAATTCACGCTCATACGGTGATCGATCAGGTGCCGCTGGAAGATGTCGTGCGTTCGACCGAATGGTACGCGCTGCTCCCCGGTTTGATCACGCGCAAGTAGCGAGTAGAGAAAGGGATCGATTAATCAAGCATGGCAATGGTGATGATTACAGGTCGGTTTGACATTGATCCCGCCAAACGGGATGACTTTCTCGCTTTTACGCGGTCAATCGTGCCGCGTGAACGCCAGCAGCCCGGCTGCCTTGGCTTTGATATTTTCGAGGATGTCACCACCCCCAACCGCTTCTTGATGCTGGAGCAGTGGGAATCGGAAGAAGCATTAGACGCGCACACGTCAACCGACGAATTCGATCAAAACGATGCGCTGCTACACAGTTTCGTGTTAGGCGATCCCTCATGGGACGAGTATCAATTCTAAGCATAGGAGCTTTACATCATGCAAACCGACCTGCGTAATCGTGACTTGATCACGACACAGGAATGGACTCGCGACGAAATCGATACGCTGCTCGATGTGGCGTGGGATCTGAAGCGCAAGCGCGCACTGGGCGAACCACACGCTTACCTGCGCGATAAAGTGTTGGCGATGCTGTTCTTTTTCACCAGCACGCGCACCCGTACCAGCTTTGAAGCCGGGATGGCCCAGCTTGGCGGCCACGCACAGTTTATCGACAGCGAAACCACGCAGATCAGCCACGGCGATACGGCGATGGAAATCGGTGAGATCGTCGGGCGCTACTGCGATGGGATTGCCATTCGCCAGTGCGATTGGAAGTTCGGCAACCAGTACATCCGTGAAGTGGCGAAGGCCAGCCGCGTGCCTGTGTTGAACATGCAGTGCGATGTTTATCACCCGTTCCAGATCCTTGCTGACCTGATGACGATTCAGGAAAAGTTCGGGCGTGATCTGCGTGGCAAGACGATTAACGTGAGCTATGCCTATGCGTCCAGCTACCAGAAGCCGCTGAGCGTGCCACAGGACTTGATCCTGATGATGACGCGCTACGGCATGAACGTTCGCTTGACCGCGCCGCCGGAATTCGGCTTGATGCCGGAAATTGTGGAGCAGGCGAAGGAAAATGCCAAGCAGTCACGCGGCACCTTCGAAATGCTCGATAACTTCGATGATGGCTTCAAGGGTGCGGACATCGTCTATCCGAAGTCGTGGGGCTGCTGGATGACGACCGAAGACAAGAACGAATCCAAGAAATCGGCGGCCAGTACACCGACTGGATCACCGACAGCCGCCGTATGGCGTTGGCCAGCCCGGATGCGATTTACATGCACTGCCTCCCGGCGGATCGCAACATCGAAGTGACCGATGAAGTGATCGAAGGGCCGCAGAGCGTGGTCTACGATGAAGCGGAAAATCGTCTGCATGTCCAGAAAGCCGCGATGGCTTTGACCATGCGGTCGTAATTTCGGGTTACACGTTGATTTGGCTACTGGTTAGGGCGCGTCCTACGCGCCCTACTTTGTTGACAGGGCACTTACTATGCTAAAACTCTCATCGGTGAATGCTGCATTCGAGATCTGGTGAAAATGCAGGTGCTCCGCTGCACTATAAGGAAATTACTCGAACCGCGATTGAAAAAGGGCTCATTAACTCGAGTGGACTAACTCCAGAAGCCTCATTGCTTTCGCCCTGAATAGAGAGAACTCCCCGCCGTATTCAGCGAAACGAGATCCCTCGTTTCCCGAATCTTTAGATGATGGCGTGTATGGACTCGTGGAATGCGTCCTACGGGTATAGAGATGCAAATTCAAGAGATAAATCGGAAAACACGTGAAAACTTCGCCAACACTTAACGAAAATGCCTCCAAAAGCATTCGAAGAACTTATAGGAAAATTGCTCATTAGCCTAGGATTTGATGAAGATACAGTCGAAGTTACGTGGGAAGATCCGCGACGGCGGCATTGATGTCATAGGAGTAATGGAAATTGAAGTGATTTTGACTCGCTTGGATGTTGCTGTTCAAGTAAACGTGTTAAAGCCAATATTCCGCCTGATCGGATTACCGCACTACGAGGTTCACTGATGCCAAATCAACGTGGTACCAGACTACAAGTGAATTTACGAGACAAGCTGTAATCGAAGCAAGTGTGTTAGGAAAATCTCCAATCAGTTTGGTTGGTGGAATCAATTGCTTGATCTTCTTGTTTCAACACGAAATAGGCGTTGTCAGCCGCGAACATAAAGTGTTTGACTTGAAATTGAAGATATTCCTGAAACTCCTTTGAATACTGTGCCAATGGTATCTGGAACGACTTCGAAAATTGTGAAACAGGTACCAATTTCGTACCCTCTTAGGATTTTTGCCCGATATAGAGGAGATGAGATCGAGGCCACGCTCTACGAAAACGGGCAGGTTGAAAATGAAAGAAGAGCTTCACAGCTCCGTTTCTGGGGCTGGTATGGTTGCTACAGGATGGAAAAGTTGTAATGGTTGGCGTTTCTGGTTTTTTGTCAATCCGGGTGACAACCAGATTTATAGCCTCGATGTACTTAGAAATAGGATGCTTGAAAAAGGAATCTTTATGACTGGAAAACTCGCAGCCGTCGCGATAGGCGGAAACTCCCTCATTCTTGACCCTCCCAAAAAACCGGAAGTCACCAACCAGTGGGATGCAGTGCGTATCACTTGCGAACACATCGCTGACATGATCATGTCCGGGTGGAACGTCATCATCACGCATGGCAACGGGCCGCAGGTCGGCTATATCATGCGCCGTGCTGAACTGGTTGCCAACGAAGTTCATACCGTCCCACTCGATATGATTGTGGCCGATACGCAGGGCGCGATTGGCTATATGATTCAGCAGTCGCTCGATAATGCGCTGCGCCGACGCGGAATCAACCGCACCATTTTGACGGTCGTCACGCAAGTGCGCGTTGATCCGGATGATGCGGCGTTCAAAAACCCGAACAAACCCATCGGCGGCTCTGCGAAGCGTCTGAACAAGAAGCCCGGCATTATGAAAAGGCGGCTGGACGGTCGTCGAAGATGCGGGGCGGGGCTGGCGGCGTGTCGTCGCATCACCCAAGCCGCTGATGATTCAGGAGATCAACGCAATTCGCGCGCTGATTATGAGCGATTATCTCGTGATCGCAGTGGGCGGCGGCGGTATTCCGGTCGTGCGGAACGAACAGGGCGAATTACGCGGTACTTACGCCGTGATCGACAAAGATCGCGCCAGCAGCCTGTTTGCTCAAACGCTGCGTGCGGACATGCTCGTCATTTCCGATAGGCGTGGAAAAGTTGCGATCAACTTCAATAAGCCAAACCAGCAGCTTTTGGATCAAATGACCCTGCGTGAAGCGCAGCGCTACATGGCGGAAGGACATTTTGCGCCGGGAAGTATGCTGCCCAAAATTGAAGCGGCGGTCGAATTCGTCAAGATGGGCGGCCCGCTCGCCATTATCACTGACCCGCCTAATTTGGCGCGGGCGTTGAACGGTGAAACTGGCACACGCATTATTCCGGGATAAGGCGATCATGGCAGACGTACTGAAGCTGAAATGCAGTGTGTGTGGACGGGAGTATGCGCCCGATACGGTGGACTATACCTGTCCCGCCTGTGGGCAAGTTGGCACGCTTGATGTGCTGTATGACTATGACAGCCTGCGATCGGCGCTCGATCGAGATGCGATCAGTGCCAGTCGGGTCAATTCCATGTGGCGGTATCGTGATCTACTGCCGCTCGCGCTGATAGCGCGGTGCCACCGCTTCGCGTCGGCTTCACGCCGCTGTATGACACCCCCCGGTTGGCTGCTGATCTTGGACTGCGGGCTGCATGGGCGAAAGATGATGGCAGCAACCCGACGGGCTCACTCAAGGATCGGGCCAGCGCGATGATCATCGCCCGTGCGCGTGAACAGGGGATCACGACCGTCAGTACCGCCAGCACAGGCAACGCAGCGGCGGCTTTGAGCGGCGTTGGGGCATCGGTCGAAGGCATGAACATCATCATTTTTGTCCCCGCCAGTGCCGGAGTGGCCAAGATCGCGCAGCTTCTGGTCTATGGTGCGACCGTGCTGCTGGTCGAAGACAGCTATGATGTGGCCTTCGATTTGTGCTATCAAATGTGTGTGGAGCAGGGGTGGTACTGCCGCAACACCGGGATGAATCCTTATACCGCCGAAGGCAAAAAAGACCGTTGCCTATGAGATCGCAGAACAGTGCGGTTGGGATGTTCCGACGCAGATCGTTGGGGCTGGTGATGGCAACATCATCGCGGGGTTGCATAAAGGCTTCTGGGACTTGTTTCAGTTGGGCTGATTGAGGATCCCGCGCCTCATTGGTGTACAAGCCTCTGGAAGTTCACCCCTTGTTAGTGCATGGGAAAAGAACCTCTCCGCGCTTGAGATGCAGCCCGTCGAGGCGACGACCATCGCGGATAGCATTTCGGCGGGGGTGCCGCGCGATCGGGCAAAGGCCCTACGCGCAGTGCGCGATACGAACGGCGCTTTTGTCGCCATCCCGGATGACGAAATTATTGCCAGTATTCCCAAAATGGCCCGCCTTACCGGTGTGTTCTGTGAACCATCCTGTGCTATCACTTACGCAGGGGCGCGACGTGCGCTAGAATTGGGATACTTGAAACCCCATGAACGGGTGGTGTTTCTACTAACCGGAAATGGTTTGAAAGATGTGCGCCGCGCACAGGCCTCTGTGGCCGGTGGAATACGGGTTGCGCCCCAGCTAGAAGCGATCCGCCGCGCGTTGAAGCTTGATTAACGCCTGAACTGTGCTTGGATAAGGCTTGCATGACGACGAAGTACGAACGCCCCATCTACTCTATTGTGGCCCCCATCTACAACGAAGAGGGGAATATTGACGCGCTGTACGAACGCATCAAGCAGGTGATGGATGTCACCGGCGAGGCATGGGAACTCGTTTGCGTCAATGATGGCAGCAAAGATCGCTCGCTGGAACTCCTTCAAGCGCTCGCACGACAAGATCCGCGCATCAAGATCATCAACTTTGCCCGCAATTTTGGCCACCAAACGGCGGTGACGGCAGGGATTGATCACGCGATGGGCAAGGCCGTCGTGCTCATCGACGCGGATTTGCAAGATCCGCCAGAACTCATCCTCGACATGATCGAGCGGTGGAAAGCGGGTTATGAAGTCGTGTATGCGGTTCGCGAAAAGCGTATCGGCGAAAGCTGGTTCAAGCTCTTCACGGCGAAGATGTTCTACCGCCTCATCTATCAGATCACCGATGTCGATATTCCGGTGGATACCGGAGACTTCCGTCTGATGGACGAGAAGGTTGTGCAAGTGCTCAAGGTGATGCGCGAACACAACCGTTTTATTCGCGGCATGACGAGTTGGGCTGGCTTCAAGCAGACGGGCGTGCAGTATGTCCGTCAGGCGCGCAACTGGGGCGAAACCAAGTACCCGTTTAGCAAAATGATGCGTTTTGCGCTCGATGCGATCACCAGTTTCAGCTTTTTCCCGCTGCGCGTGATGCTGTACGTGGCGGGCGTGTTGGGCGTTTTGGCTCTGCTGGCGATTCCGGTGGTGGCACTGCTGCGGCTGGGATTGGGCGTTGAGTTTTTCGGCGGTCAAGCAACCACCATCGTCCTTGTGCTGTTGATGAGTTCATTTCAGCTCTTCTTTCTGTTCATCCTCGGGCAGTATCTCTCACGCGTCTATGATGAAGTGCGTAATCGCCCCTTGTATGTGGTGGCATCGCGCACCGGTTATGATCAGATCACGGGCGTCACACCGCCTAAAGCAGATCAGCTTCAGGCACCCGGTGAGACGCTGTCCGGCACTGATACCCTAACGGCACTCCCGGAAACCTCTGAATCTCCGAAAGGGTGACGAGTATGACTGATGACAACCAGCAGAAAAATCAACTCGGCGACGATTTAGAGGATGTTCAGCGCTACCGTGAACTCGTGCTGAAGTATGAAGCGCTGGACGAGGAAATTGATACGTTCATCTTTGAACGCGGCGGCAAGAAAGAACACGAGATGACCCCTGAGGAACTCGCGACCTATCGCGATATGGCCCGCCGCCGGGATGACCTTCTGAATGACATCCGTGTGCTCGAAGAAAAATTGCACCTGAACGACGAGGAATAACGTGATTACCGGTCCTACTTTTGAAGAAATGCTCCACCCGGACAAGATTGCGCCAAATATCCGTGCGAAGGCATCCGCTGCCCGCGCCGCCGATCCCTTGAACCCGATCAACCTGTTCAACATCACATGGCGTGATGAAAACAACCAGATTTACTATGTAGTGCTGCCAAAAGCCCTTACCGGCATTGATGCCGAAATCGTCATGCTGTATGGCCGGGACTTCCCCTCGGGCAGCCATAAAGTAGGGGCGGCCTATTCCGTCCTGCTGGAAAAAGTCTTGTTCGGCGATGTTGATCCCTCCGTGCATACGCTCGTCTGGCCGTCCACCGGTAATTATGGCATCGGCGGTGCTTGGGTAGGGGGACGCATGGGTTGCAAAGGGTTGGTGGTGCTGCCGGAAGGCATGAGCCGCGAACGCTTTGAGCGCATCGAGAGCTATGGTGCAGGTGTCATCAAGACCTATGGCTCGGAAAGCAACGTCAAGGAAATCTACGATGAGACGCACCGTTTGCGGAACAGTGATGCAAATATTCGCATCCTGAACCAATTTGAGCAGATGGGCAATTATCGCTTCCACTACCATGTGACGGGCAATACCGTCGTAGAGTTGGCGGCGGATTTGCAGCAAAAGGGGATTGGTAACGGCAGGATCGCCGGGTTTGTTTCGGCGATGGGCAGCGCGGGGACGATTGCGGCGGGCGACCGGATCAAGCAGGCGTTCCCTGACGCGGTGACGGTTGGCCTTGAGCCGACTCAATGCCCGACGCTCTATAACAACGGCTATGGCTCACACGATATTCAAGGGATTGGCGACAAGCATGTAACGTGGATTCACAATGTCCTCAATATGGACGCGATGATGTGTATCGACGACATGGAATGCAAGATGGGCTTGCAACTGCTGGCTGAACCCGATGCGCGCCGTGTCCTAACCACGCGTTATGGTGTAGATGAAGCGACGGTCGAGCAGCTCAGCGGTTTGTTCGGCATCAGTGGTATCTGCAATATGCTCGGTGCGATTAAGACCGCGAAGCTCTACAAGCTCGGCAAGGGTGATGTCATTGTTACGGTGGCGACGGATGCGCTCGATCGCTACTACTCGGTGATGGGCGACATGGCTGCACGCTTCGGGAAATTAGATGAAGCCGCCGCCGTGGGCCGTGTCGAAGGTATTTTCCACGGCGTGCGTACCGATTGGGTGCTGCATGGTACCCCTGATGTGCGTGAACGTTGGCACAATCTGAAGTATTACACGTGGGTTGAACAGCAAGGGAAATCGGTGCAGGAACTTGATGCACAGCGCGATCCCGCGTGGTGGGTGGAACATCAGCAGCGCGTCAGTGAAATCGACACGCGGCTGACCGAAGTCCGGCAGGCTGCCCTGTCGAAGGTGTAGAGAACAGCACGCTAATCGAGGAGTAGAAATGTTCGCTGTAGTGGCGATCATTCCCACTCCTCGAAGCGTTTCGACAAGAGGGGCGTGGAGGCAGCATGTACCCCGAAGATCGGGTACTCGTCGGAGTCATCAATCGTAAACGCGACCTCGACCTCTTACTGGCGGAACACTGGTATCGTATTCCACAAGGACGTATGCCGCGCGGCGTACACACCGAATACCTTTCCTTTTTCTTGAGTGGCGCCGCCGCTCCCCGTACCAGTCTGGACGCTTCCTCTACGCCATCAGAACCAGCCAAGCGCACTTCGCTTCCCGGAATACACTGGTTTGCGGAGTATCGTGGCGTAGAGCTTGTCTATCGCCACCAACTGCTGCCCAAAGAAGCCGATCACCCACGCGCCAATGAGGTTTACTACAAGATACAAGTAGGCGAACTGAGAGCGAAAACGCCGCCTATTCTCAACCCCACGCGGCGGTCGCTCACCTTCATTTACACCACATGGGATCGATTCCTGCTGGCCCAAACAATTCCTGATCTGTACAGTACGGCAGATTTTTTCGTGGATCGGGTCTATACCGCGCTGGAAAGTCGCGGGGTGCGCCCATCGCGCTTTTGGGCAGCAGAGAAAAAAGACAACCCGTTTGCGCCGGGATTTGGTGTGCTGTGCGAACGCGGTGAAGTCTCTTTCTCGACCGATCCCCAAAGTGGAGCCTATTGGCTCGATCCCGCAAAAACACAGGACGCAATTTTGCGCGAGATTCTAGATGAGATCACGCGCAATGGCGGCCCCGTTACTTTGAGCCTTTCCATTTAACAAGGATGACCAGTCAATTATGTTGATCACACATGGCAAACTTATCACGTATGATGAAACCGCTGGAATCATTGAGGATGGGGCAGTGCGGATTCAAGATGGCAAGATCACCGCTGTGGGCAAAACACGCGAGCTGATCGAGCAGTATCCCGCCGAAGAAACGATCGATGCACGTGGGCAGTTCGTGATGCCGGGGAATGTGTGTGCTCACACGCACTTCTATGGTGCCTATGCGCGCGGTATGGCCATTCCCGGCGAACCGCCGAAGGATTTCCCGGAAATTTTACGCCGCCTGTGGTGGAACCTTGATCGTGCGCTGGATAAAGATGCCGTACGTGCCAGCGCGCTCGTTTCGCTGGTGGATGCGATCAAACATGGGACGACCACACTGTTTGATCATCATGCGAGCCCGAATTTCATCGATGGCAGCTTGGATGTGATTGCGAATGCGGTGGAGCAGTCCGGCCTGCGGTCGGTGCTGTGCTACGAAGTCACCGATCGCAATGGGATTGACCAAGCGGAAGCAGGAATTGCGGAAAATGTCCGTTTCCTGCGCCAAAACGCCGCGAATCCGCGTGTGCGCGGAACGTTTGGCTTGCACGCCAGCCTCACACTCAGCGATGAGACATTGAAAAAATGTGTGAAAGCACATCCCGGCAAAGGATTTCACGTTCATATCGCCGAACATGAAGCCGACGAAAACGACAGCATCGCAAAGTCAAAACAGCGGGTCGTCCGCCGCTTGGCCGATCTGGGCATTTTGAGCGACCGTACGATTGCCGCTCACTGCGTGCACATCGGCTTCGTTGAAATGAAGATTTTGCAGAAGTACGATGTCGCTATCACACATCAGCCGCGCTCGAACATGAATAATGCGGTGGGTGCGATGATGTTTGATAAATTTATGGGTGAAGAGCTGTTCATCTGCCTTGGCAATGACGGTTTCAGCAATGCGATGTGGGAAGAGTGGAAGATGGCGTATTTCCTGCATAAGGTGACGCCTCAACGTGATCCGCGCAAGGCGAACGGCGCATGGATTGAGCAGGCAGGGCATGGGAATAACCAATATCTCGCTTCGCACTTCTTCGACGATCAACTGATGGGTACGATTCGCCCCGGTGCTGCCGCCGACCTCATTTTCGTCGATTATCAGGCGTTTACTCCGGTTACACCGGGAAATCTTCCATGGCATATCATCTTTGGCTTCGAGTCGTCGATGGTGACCACGACGATCTGCGATGGTAAAGTGTTGATGCGCGATCGCCAACTGCTTACGCTTGATCCAGTCGCGATTGCCGAAGAAGCGCGTGCTCTTGCTCCTGCCGTTTGGGAACGCTATGCACGCTATGCGGAATCCGGTTAGTGTTGTGCTGGAGGTGCTCCTACGCAGGCAATAGGGAGTTGGGGTACAATCGATTCAAATACACACACCCAATTTAGCTAACACATAGTAGGATGCTCACACTATGACCGATATGGAACGCACACTCATCACGATTGCCGTGTTGGGGGGAACGGGGAAAGAGGGTAGCGGACTGGCAATGCGCTGGGCGCTGCACGGCTACCGCGTCATTATTGGATCTCGTGACGCGGAAAAAGCCAAAGCGCGTGCGAGCGAATTGAATGAAAAAATCGGCGGTGATTACATCCTTGGGATGGAAAATCGCGAAGCCGCCGCTCAAGCGAATCTTGTCGTGTTGAGTGTCCCGTATCAAGCACACAAAGACACCCTTGAAGGCGTGCGCGATTTACTGGCCGGAAAAACGGTGATTGATGTGACCGTGCCGCTTCAACCGCCAAAAGTTCGCACTGTGTTCGTTCCCGAAGGCAAGTCCGCCGCCCTTGAAGCGAAAGCCATTTTAGGCGATTCGGTCAAGCTTGTGTCGGCCTTCCAAAATGTGAGCTCAGAAAAAATGGGCGACCCTAATCAGGAAGTCCAGTGCGATGTCCTCGTTACCGGCGATGACGAAGACGCGAAGAATGATGTGATCAAGCTGGTTGAGGCCGCCGGGTTGCGCGGCTATGACGCGGGGCCGCTGGCTAACAGTGTTGCCGCCGAAATGCTAACGCCGGTGCTGCTGTACCTGAACAAACGCTATAACGTGAAGGGTACAGGAATTCGCATCACAGGTCTCGACTTGTGAGTTCAACTTTTCCCAGCCTATCGCTGACGGCACTTCCCGGCGTTCCGGTCATTCAGGCTGGAGATGATCTAGTCGAAGTGATCGCGGCGGCATTGGAACGCGCCGGTGTAACGCTTCAATCCGGGGATGCGCTTGTTGTCACCTCGAAAATCGTATCAAAGGCGGAAGGGCGCTATGTCGATCTGCGCTCTGTGACGCCGAGTGATCGTGCTGTTGAACTGGCGGGGGTGACCGGAAAAGATCCGCGTGTGGTGGAACTCGTCCTCTCTGAGAGTACTGCCGTCAGCCGCGCGGCAATGAATGTGCTGGTCGTGCGCCACCGCCTTGGCTTCGTGAGCGCGAATGCGGGGATTGACCAATCCAATGTGGAGGGCAGCGACGAGCATGTACTGCTCCTGCCGCTCGATCCCGATGTCAGCG
>JAXLWG010000004.1:0-249920 GCA_046328615.1 Anaerolineae bacterium
TTGCAGCAGGCGGATGGCATCGCGAGTTTTGTTGTCTTTGCTCAACATCGCCTGTTTCAAGGCTTCTTGCATTCTGGGTCTGGGATCTTCCATGTTCGTTCATCCTTCTTCACGAGAGCAGACCGCGCAAGCGTTTAACCGGCGGCCTGCATTTCATCCAATAATGGGGTGACGTGTGCTTGATGCTTGACCGGATCAACCGAGTCTATGCGCGCCTGCGTGATCCAATTGGTCAGTGGGCGCGGGTTCACACTTGTCACACGGATATAGCTATGAGTATATCCTACGTTGACAAATCCCTGCTCCGTCACTCCGGCGATTTGTTCCCAGAGGACAGGGAGTTCGCGCCCGATCTGCCGTTGGGCATAGCGGCTTTCCAAATCACCCGACAGGGTGAGCAGCTGCGCCGCCCGTTCTTTCTTCACCGGTTCGGGGACGTGATTGCGCATGCGCGCCGCCGCCGTACCGGGACGCTTGCTGTAGCGGAAGACGTGCAGCCCTGCGAAATCCATCGTTTCGATGAACGCCAGCGACTCAGCGAATTCGGCGTCGGTTTCGCCGGGAAAACCAACGATCACATCGGTCGTGATGCACGGATCATCGATGCGGGCGCGGGCGCTTTCGATCAACTGGCGAAACTGTGTTTGTGTCGTCTTGCGCAGCATCCGCTTGAGCACGGTATTCGATCCGCTTTGCAGGGGCAAATGCAGGTGCGGACACACACGCGCGTCCGACCAGAGATCGAAAAACTCGGGCGTCAGATCCCACGGCTCAAGCGAACTGAGGCGCACACGCGGCGCATCGGTGTCATGCAGGATAGCACGCACCAGATCGGTCAGCCCGTGGGCGTTTCCCTGATCGTGCCCAAAACTGCCGAGATGAACGCCGGTCAGCACGATTTCCTGATAGCCCATCGCCACCAGCATGCGAATTTCCGCGATCACATCGGGGATGGTGCGGCTGCGGCCTTCGCCGCGTGCGACGGTCGTCACGCAGAAAGTACAGGCGTTTTCACAGCCATCCTGCACTTTGACAAACGCCCGTGTGCGCGTGACCGCGTTGGGGGTGGCGCGCAGAATCGGCTCGTGATCGTAGGGCTGGGGAGGCTCCCCGGTGATCGCCGTGACGAGCCGATCTTTTTCGGCGTTGTCCACGATGCGGGCGACTCCCGGCAGCGTGCGAATTTCGTCCGGGGCGATCTGCGCATGGCAGCCGGTCACCGTGATCGCCGCCTGTTCGCTGGCACGGTGCATCTGGCGAATCATCTGGCGTCCCGCGCGCACCGCATCCTGTGTGACGGCGCACGTGTTGATGACGATCTGATCGGCATCGGCGGGGTTTTCGACGATTTCGTGCCCCTGCGCTTTGAACTGACGCGCCATCGCGTCGATCTCGGCTTGATTCAGGCGGCAGCCGAGGGTTTTCAAATGAATCTTCATGGGGCGAAAATCAACACCTGATCAAACTCGACAATCACGGCGCGATCGGCATCGCCAAAGTCGAACGACTCCGCCGTCAGGCCAATTTGTCCATGATCGATCGAATCATCGATCAGCGTATCGACCATGTGACCCTGCACGCACCGCTGTTCGGGCGTATCGTAGAACTCGTAGTAAACGCTTTCGCCGTTTGGGTCATTGGGGATGCAGAGCGGCGCTTGAATGCCGTTGATGTAAAACGCGAATTCGTTCCCATGCGCGACCACGCGCAGAGCGTTGACCGTATTCAGGTCGGTGCCGACAGTTACGCCGTTCAATTCAGGGGCGGGCTGTGCGTTGGCGGGGATGGTCGAAATCCAGTTGCTGAGATATTTGCTTTGCCCGTTCAGCACCCGCTGAACAGCGTAGTAACCGTCACTGCTCACCTTGAACACGTAGTAATTGTTCCGGTCAAGCGCACGGAAAATGATCCCATAGCCGTTGTTGACCGGGCCTTCGATGGCGCGCGCCTGCGTTTGCACATCAAAATCGCCGTACCATGTGCGGCTCAGCGCATACGATCCGCGATTCGCATCGCCAATGGTCAGACGCAGCCTACCCTCGAGGATTTCTGCCGAGAGGCGTCCTTCATACTGCTCCCATTCGGCATTGAATTCGCTGGCTGCATCGCCATCGAACGACGCCGCATAGAGCAGGGTGCCGTTCGCGCCGCCGTCAATGTAATGGGTCTTGATCAGGGTGCGGTTCAAGGCGATCAGCCCGACCAACACGAGCGCCGGAATTCCAATCCATAACAGCCGTTTCACGAAAAGCAGCCTCGATCTGTGGATGAGCTTATGAATGGGCGATTCTAGGGGGCGCTTTCCAAACTGGCAAGGCGGAAGGCGACACGACGCAAACAATACTGCTTAAGGATTTCATAGAAGGCATACAACCCAACAATCACCCCAATGATGCCGAGGGGCACGATGCATAATTCGCCGCCGAACATGAGAATGGGGAAGATCAAGCCGACGATGCCACAGCCAACTGCTACCACGATGGTGAGTTCGACCGCCCAGATGCCGAGCATCAACCCGAGCGCCGTCAGCGGTGAGGTGATCGGACTGCGCGTATAGGCCGAAACCATCAACCCAACCGCCGTCATGGTGCGCATGCGCCACAAGGCTTCGAGGCTGTAGGCTACTTGCAAACCGCCCAGAATGGCTAAGAAGGGAATCACTTCCAACAGTGACCATGCCGAATAGAGGGAACTGAGCCGCAACATCAACAAAAACCCAAGGATCAACACGCCAACCGATAGACGCACGGCGATAATATCGATCATCCGTTTCCATGCCCGCAACTGCGCAATTCCATGTTTGGCAACCGTAAAGTGGCCTTCGCGGATGTTCGCTAACTTGAGCAGATCCCAGCGCCCGTTGAGCAGTTCGCCATTGATGGACGTGAGTGCCGAGGTCACACTCACGAAATCAATGAGCAGACTGCCGAGCGTTCCGACTAGGATGAGCACCCCGATCGCGCCATTGGTGACGGTGTAGACATTTTCGGTTCGATCTTCAGTCGGAGACAGGGCGGCGACGATCAAAATGAGGATGATCCAGCTCACACTGATGGCGGTGATGATTTTGGTGACGCGTCGCAGGCTGTTTTGTAGAAGGGCGTCGGGATTGGCACCCCAACGCAGGTGACGGGTTTCCAGCCGGAAAATTGGCTGATCGGCGGCGGCAGTCGCATAGGGGGTCAAGCGCGTGAACATGGCCCTTACTCCGGTTGGCGAAAAACAGTTGTTGGTTATACGCGATTAGACGCAGGATTCCTGAGGCGGGTTAGGGAGCAATCGGATTAGGAGTTTGTTCGGGCATTGCGTCAGCAGTCGCTTCCGGGGCAGCCTCTCCGTTCAGATCAATGCCGAGGCTGGACAAAATATCCTGTTCTTCACTGGTCAGACGGTTGAGCAGCACTTGATAGCGCGGATCGTTGTTCGACATCGCCAGCGCGGTTTCCAGCCAATAGCGGGCGCTGGTATGGTCGCCATACAGCTCATAAGTCAAACCAAGTTCCGCATAGACTTCCGGGCGGGCAGGATCAAGCGCGACGGCTTGTTCCAAGGCGAGGATGCTGTTGGGGTAATCATTGATCTGCCGGTAATGCAGCCCCTGCAAGTAACGGACGCGGGCATCATCCGGGGCTAACGCGACCGCCTGCCGGATGTCTGAACTTCCGTCTTTGTCCTGCATATCGCGTGCCCAACCGGTATAGGCGAGTGCCAATGCTCCCCACTGCGGATCGCCGACGGTCTGTGTGAAAGCCAGTTCCGCGTAATCCCATTGTTCGGCTTCGGCCATCGCCACGCCCACATGCAAGGCGCGTTCTGCGGGAGCCGCATTCGGGTTGTCGCGTAGGGTTTGGAGTACCGCATTCACGATCGGCGCATAGGCGGGTTCGGCGGCGGCTTCTTGGAGTAGATCGACCGCCTGCGGATCGACCGCTGCGCGGATCATGCCCAGTTGATAGGCCGCCCACCGATCAGAAGGATTGAGGGTGTGGTAGTGCTCCAACGCATCGGCGGCGTGCGTCCATTCACCGAGCCTGAGGTAGGTTTCTGCTAGATCGCGGATCAGAATCGGATCGTCGGGCGTTTCGAGGGCGGCGCGCTCCCAGTAAGCGGCGGCGGCGTACTGGTCACCGATTTCGCGCCACAAATCCCCGGCAAGACGAAGCCGATCACCCGTCCAACCGGACTCCAGTGCCGCTGTTTCGACCAAATAGAGCGCTTGCACCGGTCGCCCTGTGCGGCGCAGTTCGATCATCCATTGTTCAGGGGTGAGAGTAGAGTTCACACGTGCGGTCGTGTCACCGATCCAACGCAGCGCGACGAGGAGAGTCAACAAAACGCCGCCGACCGCAGCGACCCACACGACCAACCAGCGGCGCATGAGCCGTCTGCGCGACGGCGGCGAATACCACGACGATCGATTCAAGAGATCACCGGAACTGGCTGTAGGCCTCGCGCACGACGCGCTGAAGTTCCTCGGCGGTGAATGGCTTGACCAAATAGGCGTGCACGCCCTGAAGTTTGCCGACCAACCGGTTGGCAGGATCGCCATACGCGGTCATGACAATAACGACGGGCATACGCGTGGTCGCTTCGCGCTGGCGTTCCTTGATCGCATCCAGCACGCGCCACCCGGTGATGTCTGGCAGGGCCAGATCGAGCAGCACAATATCCGGTATCATCTCGTTGTAGCGCTCAAAGGCGCGTGCCCCGTGACTTTCATGCGCCGTGGTGAAACCCATGCGGCGCAGAATAACGTTGATCACGTCGGCGACTTCGGGATAATCTTCAATAATTAGGACTTTTCCGTCCAGCTTTTCGCTCAGTTCACCGGTACCAACTGGCTGCGGCGATACGTGAACGACCTGCACCTCGGCGGTTGATCGCGGCGCATCCTGCGTCGCGTCGTTTTCCGCTTCTTCGCCCACCAAACTGAGGGCATGGATGAGGCCCGTCTCGGCACGAGGGGGCATGAATTCGATGCGTGATGCCGCAGGCATCACTTGGGTTTGACGAACAGCCGCATCGCTGCCTTCCTGAGCGAAATCACGTTCGCCTTCGGCGGCGCTGCTAGCTGCATCATCCAGTATAATGGAGGTGTTCACTGGGCGCTTCGTCATGGGATAATCCCAGAAATGAACTCGAAAACTCAAATGTAGTATACCATGCCCTTTGTTTACAAACGATCAAGGGTAAAGGATTTTTTACTGTTGCAAAGGTAATAGAAGGATTGCGCGATAGTGACGACTCTTCCATTCGCCATTCACCCGCTTCACACCGTTGATCTGCATCATCAAGGGGATTGCAGTATTCTGGGTATTCTCGCCGATGGCGCGTTGTACGCAGAAGAAATTTACGGTGACGACTGCTGGATGGCACAGCATTTTGTCGATTCATCCGGCGTGATCCAGTCGAGCGTCGATGAAGCGGATGGACACGATGCGCCGATCACGCCGCTGGCGATCCCCGATTCTGCGGTGAAACCCGCGCGCGTGTGGCATACGATGAACCTGAACTTCGCTGGGCCGCGTCATCGCGGGCTGCGTGGGCCGGAACATCTTGACGCGCTGGTGAAGACGATCCCTATCGCAGAAAAACCGGCGCTGATTCAACTCCTCGGTTTGTCGGTTCCACCGCCGATGCTGCTGGGGATGGCGGAAAGTTATGTGCTGTCCGAGGCACAGGTGATCGCGCCGGATTGGTTTATCGTGTGCCGCCGGATACGGTTTGCCTACGCGCTTCCTACTGAACAAATCGACGCCGATGGGATGCCGTATGATTATGATACGCGCGTGCTGTATGCCGCTCATGTCTATCACCGGGGCGACGAAGAAGAGTCATTTTTGGCCGGGCTGACCGACAGCCCATTTGCACCTGATCTGATTCGGCCAATGGATTGTGCGATCGTCGGCGATCGGCTGTATATTGGGAACGGCGGCAGCATGGAAAGCGGAGTTCCGAGTCGAATCCATATCTGGTCGCTTGAGCGTCCTGAGCCTCCCTCACCGGATGAAGCATGGTTGAAAAAACTGTACGGATGATTGAGCGGCGGGTTCTCCGCCCACGCATATGGCTCCTTCTAGGTTTGTGGATCGGTTTGGGAATGGTGCTGGTGCGCAGCAGTGCGATCCGCACCACCGCGCAGGACAGCGGCGTCCAGTCGATGTGCCCTGCGCCCAGCCTGACCCCGCGCGGCGCGAGTTTTCAGCCGGGAGGAATCATCCTCACCGCGTTTGACCGCGATTCGCTGTGGGTGTACGACATCGACAACGATCGCCGCTACCCGCTGCCGGATACCGCGCCGTGCATTCGGGGCTGCCGGTTATCGCCTAATTTCCGCCAACTGACGTACTACAACGCCCCTACACAGGCGTTTAACCTGATGAACCTCAATGGCACCGGGCGCACGTTCCTCACCGATGCCGCTTCCGACCTTGAATGGTGGGGCGCGAATCATTTTCTGCTGTGGACGCCGGGCCATAACGCTTACACGTTTACGCCGGGATCGACTGACCGGCAGGATTACGATGTGCGCGAGATCGGCAGTGTGCAGCCGAACGGATCATGGGGGCTGCGGCTGACGGCGAACACACGCGGCGATGGGTTTACGCGGTCGCTTGTCAACTTCAACGACAACGAACGCACCGTCAACCTTGGTGCGGATATTGCTTATTACAACGCGCGGGCATGGTCACCAGACGGGCACACACTGGCATATGTCGCGCCGATGCCGATCGATCCCGGTGCGATGGGCAGCGAAATTCGCCTTGTGCGCCCTGACGAAACGCCCAATGAGCCGACGACGCTCACCGGGTTGTATTCCGCCTATGGTCCGGTGCGGATCAACGGCCTGTCGCTTGGCGAGTTGAGTTGGTCGCCGGATGGGTTGAAGATCGCCTTCTGGGTGGTTCCGCTGACGGATGCCGATCCGACGGTGAACACCGGCCCCGGCACGATCCATGTCGTCGATGTGGCGACCGGACAGATGCGCTCTTACTGTGGATTTACCACGCCCAATGTGACGCCGAATCCGCCGCGATTGATTTGGTCACCGGACAGCACGAACGTCGCCTTTGCCGGGGATGTGCCGGGCGATGTGTACGGCGTGCTGCTGCTGGCGCTCAATACTGAAACTGGCGTGTTCACCCAGTTGAGCGATGGGATTTATCCCGCATTGGGCCAACCGAATGTGTATATGTGGGGACTTCCACCGGGTTGAGGGTATAACAAGCACTCAATTATCACCCGGCAACCTAAAGGCCTATCATTCATGTTGTCCCTGCAACTGCTGCGCTTGCTCATTCGGGTGCCTCGCACACCGTCAAACGCGTCGCCTTTGCTGCGGCGCATGATGCTGCTTGAAGCCAGTCAGACGATGCGCGGTCGTGAGGGCGGCGATACGCAAGAATCTTTGTTGTTTCCACCGTTCAAGCGCGTGTTTCCGTTCGTGCGGCTGCTCGCGATCATCGTGCTGCCTGTGCTGACGATCTTGTTGTTCCTGCCGTCGCTGCTGGTGCTGTATGTCTCGCTGTTCAGCTACACCACCTTGATCGCACCGCTAGTCAATATTGTCTTCGGCTTGATCCTCGCCATGATGGTGGCGCGATGGATTGGCTTTGAGCGTGAACGCAAATCGTATGACCTGCTGGCGCTCATCCCGATGGGGCGCTTCGGGCTGCATGTGACTTACTGTCGTAACTGGCTGCATACCCATTCGCTCTACGGTTGGATGCTGTTCACGTTTCTGTGCATCGGCACGGTGAGCCTTGCATTCGGAATCGGCCTGCTGCCCACGCTGATTCCCGATTCTTCGGTCAGCGATTCGTTTTTGGTAAGCCTGTTTCAGCGCGTCCTGCTGATCGGAACACTGATTGCTGATGCGCTGCAATCGCTGGTCACAGCGGCGCTGATCGGCATGGTGGCCCCCGCCTACTATGAGAATCGCGCCAATGCTCAAATGGGTGCGGCGGCGGGAGTGCTCGGCGTGCAGATCGCGGCCTACGGTGTGTTTTATACGCTCAGCGCTGTGCTGATGCCGCTGCTTCTATCGATTTTCCCTGCCGGATTAGCAGTGACCGGGGCAACACTCGTGATCGCTGCGATTTTCCTTGTGATGCGAGAAGGTTTGATTACTGCCCTCTGGCGGATGCTGCGTGTGGAATTGGGCGCGGGTGATGAGTGGTCACCGTGAAGCTGCCCTAAGACAGAACGTTTGATCCGACCTTTCCTCAACCTTCTGTTATACTGATTCCTGAAACTGAGTTATCGAATAGAACCGAGATGGCGCTGACCTTCTACGCAGACACCCATATTGCCAAAGCCATCGCTGAGCAACTTCGCGCGAATGGGGTTGATATTGTTCGCTGCGAAGAGGTCAAAATGGCCGAATCTTCTGATGAGGCGCATCTTGAGTATGCAACGCAGGCTGGGAGAGTAATGATCACGCAAGATGCAGATTTTGCTATGCTGCATCGGCGTTGGCAGGAATCAGGCCGTCAGCACCGTGGTATCGTGCGTGTTCCGCCTGATTTGCAAGGAGAAGCGCAGATCGGTTTTGTTGTGCGGGAACTGCTGTTTTATCACGATGCGGAATTGGCTGGTGCGTTGGATGTACTGGCCGATATTGCTAACCAGTTGATTTATCTGTGAGGTCGATGTAAATGGATACCCCAATCATTCACATTCTTATTGATGAGGACGGCATCGCCCGCACGATTAATCGGCGTGTGAAAGTGAAAATGATTGCCCAGAAGCATCTTATGGGCGGTGAACCCCTCACAGTAGTTGCGAAGCAATATGGGATCGAACTTGCGGATGTGTATGCGGCATTGGCGTACTATTATGACAATCAAGCCGAATTGGACGCGGAATTTACGCGCGATGAAGCGAATGTCAAAGCAGTTGGGGTATCCGGTGCGGATTTGAAAGCACGGATTGTCCATCGAATGACCGGTGACGAACCGCAGCAGCGCTAGATTCCCGCTTCTGGGCGGCGGTATAATACAACCCCGTCTATTGATGGAGATGTATGGTGAGCAATTTAATCGACCCCAACGCCATTCCGCTTGGCGAGACTGAAAATCTCGGCACCGAACAGGGATGGCAGCCCGATCCTCAGCATCCGCGCCGTCGCCCCCCGTGGATCAAGGTGCGCGCGCCGAGCGGCGATACCTACGAGCGCGTGTACGACCTGATGCGGCACAAGCAGCTCAATACTGTCTGTGAAGAAGCCCAATGCCCGAATCTAGGGGAATGTTGGGGACGCGGCACCGCCACGTTCTTGATGATGGGCGATACCTGCACGCGATCATGCGGTTTCTGTGACATCAAGACCGGGCGCCCCAGCCCGCTCGACTGGGCGGAACCGAACCGCGTCGCGGAAAGCGTGCGCGCGCTGGGACTGCGCCATGTGGTGATCACCAGTGTCAACCGTGATGAGCGTGCCGACGGCGGCGCGCCGATCTTCGCGATGGTGATCAAGCGAATTCGCGAACTTCAGCCGGGATGCAGCATCGAAGTGCTGATCCCTGACTTCAAAGGCAGTGAGGCGGCGCTCAAAATTGTCATGGACGCGCAGCCGGAAATTCTGAATCACAATGTGGAGACGGTGCCGCGTCTGTTCAAGAAAGTGCAGCCGCAGGATCACTATGAATGGGCGATGAAGACGCTCGAAAACGCCAAGAAGATGGATCCGCTGGTGCTGACCAAGAGCGGTATCATGCTTGGGCTGGGTGAGACGTTCGATGAAGTGGTTGAGGTGATGCGCGATTTGGCGGCGCGCGGCGTGGAAATTCTCACGCTGGGGCAGTACCTTCAGCCGAGCAAGCAGCACCTCCCGGTCGAAAAGTTCTACCTGCCCGCCGAATTTGATCGCTTGAAGGACATTGGGATGGAACTCGGCTTCAAGTGGGTGGAAAGCGGCCCGCTGGTGCGCAGCAGCTACCGGGCTGATGTGCAGGTGCGTGAGCTGAGCAAACTCCAGTTCATTCATATGCGTTCCGCCAGCGAAACGGCGGAATAACGCGCGGTGTCACGGCGACTGATCAAGGGGGCGCGGCGCGCTGCGCCCCTGTTTTTCTGCCTAGCGCTGGTTTTCGGCACAGCGGCGTGTATGTCCATTGAAGCGACACCCATTTCACATCCGCTCACGCCTACCGAGTACATCCCCGATCTAACCGCTGCACCCATCCCCGCTTCAAACCCGCTGTCTGACTCGGCTCCTACCGACGAGTTTTGCCCGCCTCCGCTTGGCTGGTTCACATACCGGGTGATGCCCGGTGATACACTGGCTGAATTGGCGGATCAAACCGGGAGCAGCGTTTCGGAGTTGGCGACGGCGAACTGCCTGAACAACCCACGCGCAATTCCCGCCGGGATGATCCTGTATCTTCCGCGCGGAATTGGGTGATACGACCAACATTTAAGCCAAATTTAAGAATCATTTAGCGAAATAATCGACTGCTGCCTTATCCTAAAATGAAGGGTAGATGCCGCTAGCGTCCCCATCTAAGGATCACTCATGAGCGTGCGCATTCTTGATCAACAGCATCTTTACGGCAATTGGGGGCAGCGATTCTTGCGAGAGGTGCTGACCAACAGCAGCGTCTTCTGGATTTTCGATTTGGCCCGCCAAACTACCCAAGTTGGCCTTGCCGATTACCTTTCAGCCGTGCCGCATTGGGTGATGTTTGGTTCAAGCATTGCTCAAGCATGGGTTATCTGCCGAAATCCACGAAAACACGCATGGTGGCATTACTTTATCGCGGTGAGCCTGTATACCCTGATCGATATTGTCTTGGATGGCGCAACGTCCTTTTTCAGCGAACCCTACCATGTTTTGTATTGGCAGTGGGCAGCGGGGATGGCGATTGCTTATTTCCTGCAAAACCGCGTGGCTTGGATCGCCGCCCTGCTAAAATCTCTTCTGCTGGTTTTGCTGCTGCCCGCCAGCTATATGCTGTCGGAATGGAATGTCGCATCCGTTAACATCGCAAATTACTGGCTGAACGACTCCGCGCATTTATTCATTCTACTGGGCACGATCATTTTGGGCATCCTCCTCGGTACGGCAAATCTTATGCGCGACCGCTTTGAACGGCTGCTTTATGGGTTGGCGGGGCACTTTGAGCAAATCGCCTCGTGGTCATTTGATGCAAACCTCATTCAGAAATCGTATGAGGATGATCATGCGCTGGCCTTGCAGAGTATTGAACGCACCGTCCTGTTTATGGATATTCGCGGGTTTACCCCGTGGTCAGAAGTCCATTCGCCAGAGCAGGTTGTAGAGTTGATCAACCAGTTTTACTGCACCGCCGAGCCGATCATTAAGGCCCATGACGGATTTAAGATTCAAATGACGGGCGATGAGATCATGACGCGCTTTTCGTCCGCTGATCAGGCTGTGAAAGCCGCTGAAGCACTGCAAACCGCCCTTTCCCCAAAACTGAGTGCGTTTGGGTTGAGCGTTGGAATTGGCGTCCACAGCGGAAAAGTTATTGAAGGGTTGGTCGGCGGAGAGCAGACGCGTCAATACGGTATTTTTGGCGATACGGTGAATATTGCCGCACGATTGCAAGCACAAGCGCAATCCGGCGAAGTCATCATCGGCCAGTCTACATGGAATAAATTGACGACGACGCCAGCGAAATATCCCACGGAAAAACGCAGCCTTGCGTTGAAGGGTAAAGCGGATCGGTTTTCGGTGGTGGTTCTGATGGTCGTCCCGTCGAAGCGCGTGCCTATGGGGCGTGCAGGGTGATGATGGCGATTTCCGGGCGGCAGTTAAAGCGGATGGGGGGCATCCAACCGTTCCCCGACAGTACGCCTAGTCCCCGGTTGGTGTACTGGATCATGCGCCCCACCTGATACTGCCCGGTGTGGTAGATGCGCCCCCAACGCGGCAGAATCAGCGGCCCAAAACCGGGAAGATTGACCTGCCCACCGTGCGAATGGCCGGAAAGCTGTAAATCAAAGCGCCCGGTGAGTGCCGCAGTGTCGGCATAGTCGGGTTCGTGTGCCATCAAGATGGCTGGTGCATTTTCGGGGAAACTGGCGAGGGTCTGCGGCATATCGTCGAGTGCTTCCCACACATCGCCTACTCCAGCGAGATAAAACTGCTTCTCACCGCGCTGAATGGGCACCGCCGTATTCTTGACTTCGATCATACCTGCCGGATTGACGGCGGCGCGTACGTTGTTCACCCCTGACCAATGATCGTGGTTGCCGGTGACATAGAATTTCCCGTACGGCGCTGAGAGTCGGCTGAACGCGTCGGTAAGCGCGGCTTGAATTTCCGGTGAAACGCCGTCGGTCACAAAATCACCGGTCACAAGAATCATGTCGGCGGGTTGTGTCAGCGCCAGATCGATAATCGACATCAATCGCTCGCGGTTCATGAAGCGGTTATCGACGTGAAAATCGGTCATGTGAAGGATGCGGAACCCCTCAAAGACGCGATCCAAACGGGGAAGCGTGAAGTGGATCTGCGTGATCTCCACCCATTCGGGTTCGATCTGCGATACATAAAGACCGCCGCCTAAACTAACGGCGGCGGCACTTCCAAGGGCGACTTTGAGGAAACGTCGGCGTGTCAGTGTCACGTTGAGGTCTACGTTTCGATGATTTTGTCGTCGATCAACTGCTGCTGAACTTTTTGGCCGCGTGGGTCGAAGGTGAAATGCTGCCCGTAGAGCTGGAATTCCATGTCGAGCATCGCGCGCCCCGCACGGTTCTTTTCGATTGTGAACACGACCCAATCGCGGAACTGCTTGGCGGTATAGGGATTAAAGTTCACGTGGTCTTTCGCCATGATCTGATACTTGTTGTTCATGATCAGGGCGATGTCGCTCTCGTAGTCGAGGGCGCTGCTGCCGCGCATGTGGAACAAGTGAATACGCTTGCTCTTCAACCCTTCGCGATCGGCGGCGACGATTGACCAGACGGGAATATCCAGCGTCATGGCGATGTCCTTCAAGCCTTCGACGATGATCGTCACTTTGTCGTTTTCATCGCGCGGGCGTTCAGGATGGACGGCGATCTTTTGCAGATAGTCCACGAACAGGACGACGTTGCTGCCAGTCGCGTCACATAGGCGGGAGGTCATTTCCTTGATGGCGCGCAGAGTCGTCACCGCAGGGCTGGCTTTGAGCAGGATCATCCGGTCGGCATAGCGCTGCATACGTGCCAACGCCGGGGCCGTTTTGGGATTGTCGCGCAGGATGGCTTGAAGCGATCCCATCGCTTCTTCTTTCCCCATGAAGCCGCGTGCGCGCTGCGCTACGATGATCTTGTACAGGTCTTGCAGCTTGATCCCGCGCGTAATATCCACTTCGGGCGGGTTGACACTTTCCATGCACATCAAACGGTGCATGAGATGCGTTTCGGTGTGTTCATATGATAGGTAGAACACGTATTGATCCGGACGCATGGCGACGTTCCGCGCGATTTGCAGGGTGGCGATGGTTTTGCCGACGCCCTGCGCGCCGCCGAGCAGCACCAGTTCCGTCTTGCGCAAACCGCCGCCGATCAAGCCATCGAGCGGGTCAAAGCCGGTGGGCATGGGGACGAAATCGACCAGATCGCCCCGGACAACACGATCGTTCGCTTCACTCAAGACCTGAGTCAGCGTGCGAGGTAAATGAGCGCCGCCGCGTCCTCCACTTGAAGGGGCGTTGGGCACTGAGCGGTTGGCTCCTGACTGAGCAGGAGGTCGAGAAGACGGTGATGGTGGAGGTTCGTCAGGGATGTCTTGCATCGCGGCCTCTAGTGGCGGTGGTGGAATGACGCCCGGTGATTTGGGCATGCGTAACGGGCGATCCCGCAGCGGCATTTCAGAGGGATCGTTCGGATCGGGCAGATTGTCGGTAAAACGTCGTGTCGTCATCCTAAAACCTCGCCAGTCTACTCCCATAAGCATAATCGGAGTAGGCAGCGAACGCAATTCGGCTCAATTACATTTATACACATCTGTTTAAACGCCCCAACAGGCGTTAATGTGGCATTTGTTTTTGGTTTGAAAGCGTTTGAAAAAGATAACGCCGCATAACCTCCCTAAACCGGATTAATGGGACATCAATCGTTTTGGGCCGTGAACGCGTTTCGCGCTACCTAACGGAATCTTACCCTTTACAGCAACCAAACATTACAATAACGTTTACAAAATTCGCACGATTCCTTGCGACATCCTAACACCTCTTATGTGATGTTACATGCATAATTTCTCATAGTTCTCAATTCATAATCATGCGCAATCTCGCATTTTAATCACTTCATCGCCAAGGAGACGTTAGGGTACCATGTTCAAGAAACTGACGCAGTTCGTCGGCTTTGTCGGCATTGAAGTTCAAGTTGACATCAATCGTGAAGTTTCCAAAGAAGCGACGCAGATTGAGGGCAAAATTCGCGTGACTGCCACGCAAGACCAGAGCATCAACAAAGTGAAAATTGAGATGTATCAGGTCAAGCAAGAAGGATCGGGCAGCGATCACAAGACCGATAAACAGCGGATTGGTGATCTCCTGTTGAATCAACCGTTCGAGATCAAGAACGGCGAAACGAAAGAGATTCCGTTCGTCGTTCCGTTCCAACGCCAGCTTTCGCTGAAAAAGAAGATGTCGGAACAGGGCGGGGTGATGGGGCTGATCGGCAAGGCCTACAGCTATTCGGAAAATGAGCGCTACGACTACTGGATTGAAGCGACGGTCGATGTCAAAGGTGCGGCTGCCGACCCGCAGGGCACCCAATCGCTGTATTTTGTCTAAACGATCTGCTTCCGCTGAATAAAAAAGGCGCTTCCTACACAGAAGCGCCTTTTTTATTCCCTGACTTACTGCTGATCTAGATGCGGGTGCGAACGTCATCCGCCCATGCATCAACTTCACGTTCGGCGTCTTGGCGGGTGCGCCCATAGCGCTCCTGAATGCGGCCAACCAGCTTGTCGCGTTCCCCGGCGATCTGCTCGACTTCATCATCGGTCAGGTCGCCCCAACGGGAGCGAATTTCGCCCTTGAACTGCTTCCATTTTCCAGCAATTTGATCCCACATCGGGGAATTGGGTCGCTGATTCGACATGTGCTGTACATCCTCTTTGAATAGCCAACACTTCCCCTACAATACGCGAAAGGCTGAGCGAAAACATCGGACAAAACAGGCATTCTCTTTTAGGATTGTAAGTGACTTAAAAATAGGACATTGGAGACATGAAAAAGCCGACAAGCCTCATTTGGTAGTTCACAACAACATCAGAATTATGTTAAAATTGGTCAGTTTTCATGTGGGGAGGGAACCCCCGCAACCCGTATCCTACAATCGGGTTTGTACCTTTCCAGTACGAACTAGGGTAATGGTGCCAACCTATACACAGGAGGCAAGGGTTCGTCGTGATACAGGAATTGTTGAGTCGGGCTAACCAGCGCGGCGGCTACGTGACCTTCGAAGATGTACTCGACGTGTTGGATGAAGAAGGCGATGACGGGGCTTCGATTGAAGCGATTTTGTATGAGTTGGATGAGCTAGGCGTCCAACTGCGCCAAGAAAGTGATCCATCGGATCGGTTGATGATCATCGAAGAGGAAGAGGTCATCGAGTTCGAACCGGAAGAAATTCTGCAAGACCCAACGGTTGGGGACATCAGCGCCGTATCACCCGACGACCCCGTTGGTTTGTACTTTCGACAGATGGCGCAAGAACCCCTGCTGACCGCCGCCGAGGAAATTGACCTCGCCAAGCGAATTGAAGTCGGCAAGCAAGCGCGCGAAACTCTCCTACGAATGCGCGACCGGTGCAGCCCCTCCATTTTTGCTCAGCTCGAACGCCTGCTTCAAGATGGCCAAGCGGCCCGCGAACATTTGGGCCGCGCGAACACCCGCCTTGTGGTGAGCATTGCCAAACGGTACATGGGTCAAGGTCTGCCTTTCCCCGACCTGATTCAAGAGGGCAATGTGGGCTTGATGCGTGCGGTCGATAAATACGACTACAAACGCGGCAACCGCTTCAGCACCTACGCGACATGGTGGATTCGACAAGCCATCACCCGTGCCCTCGCTCAAAAGACCCGCACCATCCGTATTCCGCTCCACATGACCGAACGTATCCGCCAGATGTACCGTACCGCCCAATCGCTTGAACAATCGAATGGCCGCCGCCCGTCTCCTGAAGAAATTGCCATGGAGATGGATCTTCCCGTGGAAACGATTCGTGGGATGATGGATGCCAGCCAACACGCGATCGCGCTGGAACGTCCGGTAGGCGACGACGGCGATAGTGAATTTGGGGATTTCATCGAAGATCAAGATTCGCCCAGTCCGGTCGAATCGGCCACGCAGCACATGCTCCAAGAAACCATTGAGGAAGTCCTCGCCGAACTGACTCCGCGCCAGAGCCACATTCTGCGCCTGCGCTTCGGGTTGGGCGGTGGCGAGCCTCACACGCTCGAAGAGATCGCGAATAAATTCGGCCTTAGCCGTGAGCGGATTCGTCAGTTGGAAAAAGAGGCGCTGCGACGCCTTCGTCATCCCCGGCTGGCGCATAACCTGCGCGACTATTTGAGTTAACGGTTTTCGCCGTACAATTGCATACAGGAGTTCATGAACCGGGCATCAAAGCCCGGTTTGTTTTACACATTGGAGATGATCCACTCATGCGTGATCCTCTCGTGCTGCGGGATACATTCGCGCGGCGTGCTGCCCTTCGCATGGGGATTTTGACGCTCATCCTCACCGGTGCGCTGTGTTTGGTGGCGCTGAACAAATACGGAGCGCTCGACTTCGCACGGATGGGCGAACGCTTCTGCTGCGGAGTGCCGGACGGATCGAAAGGGTACGATGGACAGTTTGCACTGTACATCGCGGCTTTCGGCGCGAACGCAACCCCCTTGATCGACGGCGCGACGCTGCGTTACCAACGCATTTTGTACCCGGTCATCGCACGGGCGCTGGCCTTCGGCAGCCCAACCCTTGCCCCGTATACACTCATTCTGGTGAATGTCACCGCGCATGCCGTTGGGGCGGCCCTGCTAACGTATCTGCTCCTGTGGATCAGCATGCGGCATGGTCAGCGGATTCGAAAAACGCTGCCGATCACGGTGCTGGCGTTCACAGTGTGGTTCGGCGCGCTGATGGCAGTGCGGCTTGATTTGAACGAACCGCTGTGCATCGCGTTCGCACTGACGGCGGTGATCGCCTACACGCACCAGAAAGATCGCCTCACGGCGGGACTGCTGATCGCTTCTACGCTGACCAAAGAGATCGGTTTGGTGTTCGCGGCGGCGTTGGCGCTGCACGCGTTCATGAACGGGGAGCGGCGGCGCGCCGTGTATTTGATGTTCGCGCCTGCCTTCGCGTTTCTCGCATGGTGGGGCGTGCTGTATGTGACGTTCGGTGCACTGCCAACGCAGTATCCGGCGGCGCGTAATTTGATGCCGATCCCGTTGAACGGATTGTTTGCGGAAACGGATGTGCCTGAATTGGTCATGCTGGTGATTTGGCTGGCGATTCCGACGGTGATCCTGTTTGCGGCGGCGGCATGGAAGGCTGTGCGCGAACGGCAGGTCAGTTTGGGATCGGCACTGATGCTGGCGGCGGGGGCATGGGTGATGCTGATGCCGGATGTGAGCTGGGTTGATCCGGTGGCGGCGTACCGGGTGGCGGTGCCGCTGGTGGTATGCGGTCTGCTGTTCCTCGCAGAGTCGTATCCGCGCCGCGTGTGGTGGCTGTTTGGGTTGTGGTTGGGGAGTATCGTCCTGATGTTGATCGTGCCGGGGATGTGGTGATGTTCGCCCGCCGCTGGCAGCAGCTTCGAGAGGAGCTTGACCGACGCCGGAAGCTGGCGCGCCGCTGGCAGCAAGCCGATACGATCGCGCTGCTGGTGCTGGCGACCGCCGCGCTGATTCTATTCGAGCCGTATTTGACACCGCCGCACTATCTGATGCCGAATTCGGCGTTGGGGACGGATTTAACGCGCGAAGTGGTGCCGCTGATGGCCTACCTGCGCGATACGGTGGAGCAAACCGGAGAGCTTCCTTTGTGGCGCACGTATGCGTTGAGCGGTGCGCCGCTGTTTGGCAATCCCATCAATCCTGCGCTGTACCCGGTTCATTGGATCGTGCTAATTTTTCCCCTGCCGCTGGCGCTCAATTTCGATATTTTGCTGCATGTGCTAATCGCCGGGATTGGCGTGTACTTGAGTTTGGCGCTGATCGAAGGGGTGCGCCCTGCGGCGGCGCTGACGGGCGCGCTGCTGTTTGAACTTGCCCCGCGCTTGATTCAGCATATCAGCGGCGGGCATTGGTGGCTGGTGTCCAGCCTTGCGTGGATGCCGGTCGCATGGTTCCTGTTCAGCGCGTATTGGCGCACACGGCGCACCCCTTGGGCGATAGGCTTGGGGATCGTGCTGGCACTGCAAGCGATGAATGACGGGAAATATCTGGCAATCACCGGGATAGCACTGGCGGCGTGTACCGTCGGGTTTGTGCTGCCCGATGTAAAACGCAGTTTGCGCGATGGCGTGCGCTTATGGGGGCTCGCGCTGGTCGTGATGCTCGGCTTGAGCGCCCCTGTCGTGCTGCCGGTGGCGGCGCTGCTGCCGTACAGTCATCGATCGCTGCTGACGGCTGAAGAGGCTTTAAGCAGCGTGCCGCTGCCGCTGCTGGTCGGTGCGTTCCTGCCGGATACCCTGCGGTTCACCGAAACCTATTTGTACGCGGGGATCGGATCGCTGGTGCTGCCGTTCGCGTTGATGACCAGCCGCTTGAACCGCCGCGAACGGTGGTGGGTGATCGGCGCGGGGGTGGCGCTGCTGCTCAGTTTAGGGACGAACGGGCTGCTGTATCCAATTTTGTACGACGGGGTACCGGGATTTCACTATTTGCGCGATCCGGCGCGGTTTTATCCGCTGGCACTGTTCGCGCTGGCGATGCTGGCCGGTTTGGCGGTCGAACGCTGGCACCGGTATGAACTGCGCGGGCGGTTGATGCGCCCCGTCTTGATCGGCTTGAGCGCTGTTTACCTGCTGGTGCAGGTGGTGGCTTTTTTCATGCCCCTGCCGTTGATCGCGTTTCCTCACGCGCTGATCGCGCCGCTGATCGCGGTGATCCTCGTGCGGCGTCCTTCTCAGCGCGCGTGGCTGCTGCTGTTCGCGTTTTTGCTGGTCGATCTGCTGTGGGTGGATCGCAGCCTAAATGTGCCGGTCGAGCCGACAACGTTCGTGAATAGCGACGATCGAGTCATACGCTACCTACAGGAGCATATGGATGAGGATGAACGCATTCTCGATCCATATGCGGTATTGACTGACTCGGATGTACGCGCTGCCGGTCTGAATTCAGCGGGCGGTTATGATGTGGCGCAGATGATTGGCTACCGTGATGCCCTCAACGCGGCGATTGGGTGTGATTTCGAAGGTTATTCGGTCGGCGCGCCGCCGATGCGGGCAAGCGCGGAGGCGGTGCGCACCTGCCCGCAAGTCCGACTCGATCGAGCTGCACTGCGCCGCTTAAACGTCCGCTATGTGATTCTGCCGCAAGTGCTGAACAATGCTCAACCGGTGTTCCGGGATGGTCAGCGATTTGTGTACGAAATCACCGGGTTGAAGGGGCGCGCATGGAGCGAGAGCGATGCACAAGCGGCGTTTTCGGCGTGCCCTGATGACGCGCCGAGCAGCCTGCCCACCGAATTCAGCACTGTGACGATTGAGCAGCACCAACGCACAGTGAACGGGGAACGCTTCCGGGTGAGCGCGTCTCAAAGCCCTGCACTGCTGATCCGATCGGAGGCATGGGCACCGGGGGCGCAAGTGCTCATCGACGGGGAACCCGCCGCGATGGTGCGCGCGTACTGCGCTCTGCAAGCCGTCGTGATTCCGCCGGGTGATGGCGCGGCGGAGCGGACGATCGAATTTGTGTACGATCCGCCCTATTTTGAGCTTGGCCTGACCCTCTCCGCTGTGACGTTAGGCGGCGTGGGCGGCTATGTGCTGATGATGATCCTCCGCCGTCGGCGGACCCCCCGCACTCAAGGATTGTGGACATGAAACGCTTCGCGCTCCCGTCGCCGCTGGTTTTGATCGCGCTGCTGCTGGTGATGGGTGGGTCAATTTTGCATTTCGAGCGCGGCTTCACCAATCCCACACGGGCACTGCACGCGTTTGGCGCAGATGACGCCTATGTTTCGTTCCGATATGCGCGTCATCTCCAAGCCGGGGACGGGTTGGTCTATAACCCCGGCGATCCTGAGCGAGTCGAAGGCTACACGAATCTGCTGTACACACTGGCGATTGCAGTCGGTTTTTTCGCGGTGCCGCCGGAACAAATCTATATTTTCGCAACCGGATTCAATATTGTGTGCACAGCGATCAGTGTGCTGCTGATCTTCCAAGCGGTGAACTGGCGCGCACCCGGTTATGGCGGGTTGGCGGCGCTGATTTTCGCAGCGTGCCCGCTGGTGTGGCTGTGGACGGCTTCCGGGATGGAAACGGCGTTGGTGCTGATGCTCCAGATTGGGTTTATCGCCGCACTGGATCGTTCGGTGGAACAGGCGGGTGATCGACCGCTTTGGATGACTGCCGCACTGCTGATCATCGCCCGAGCTGACGGTTTTCTGCTGCCGCTGGTGGGGGTGGTGTTTCTGCTGCTGCGCGGAAAAACGCGATCCGGGCTGAGTCTGCTGCTGGTGACCGGGCTGACGCTGGCGGCACTGACGATTTGGCGCATGGCGTATTACGGCGATCCGCTGCCAAATACGTTTTATGCCAAGGTCGCCGGGGACACGATCAGCCGGGTCGCCTATGGGATTGCCACACTGGCGACGATCATCCCGCGCGATGGGCTTGGTTTGGCACTGATTGTGCTCATCGCGGGGTTGATCGGCTGGTTGGCGCGCTTGATACGCCAACCGGGGCAGGCGGCGCGCACGATCCCATTCGAAGTGCTGTTCGGCGTACTGTGGTTGGGCTACTGGCTGTATGTCGGCGGGGATGTGTACCTTGATCGGTTCCTGCTGGTGTTGGTGCCGCTGGCGATTTTGCTGGCCGTGCGAACCATGAGCCATCAACGCCGTTTGGGATTGGCTCTATTGGTCTGTTTAACCGCCGTTCAATTCAGCGCATACCTGATAGATGTGCGCTTTGATTATCGTGCCGAAAAATATGATGCATGGGTGACGCTGGGGCAGTTTCTGGGCAGCCGTTCTCCGGATACGCTGTTGGCCGTCGATGCGGCGGGAAAGATCCCATACTTTTCCGACTTGGCGACGATTGACATGCTGGGATGGAACGACCGCACGATCGCCCGTACGCCGCCGTCAGCCAACGTGACGGGACATGCGCGCTATAACCCGGTTTATGTGCTGTCGCGACAGCCGGATTTGATCGCCGCGTGGATCGACAGCGATCTGAATGTGGCGTATGGGCTGACGCGCGAGCGCTATGAAACTGCCGGTTACCGGGTGCGTTATCTGGTATACGTCGATGTGCCGCTTCCTGAAGGCAGTGATGCGATTATCGATGTGGCAGGATGGGATGAAGCGGCGCTGCGGGCACGGATTGAGGCGCATTACAACTACGCGGTGTTGGAACATTCATTTTAGGAGATAGCTCGATGGCTGGTGCACCACAGACAAAACCGAAGTTTGCCTTTTTCGACGGGAAGATCGTGCCTTTTGCCGAAGCGACTGTCAGCGTGATGACGCACGCCTTCAACTACGGGACGGGCGTGTTCGGCGGGCTGCGTGCTTATTGGAACGATGACGAAGGGCAGTTGTTCATCTTCCGCCCGTTCGAGCACTTTGAACGGCTCACACAGTCGGCCTCGCTGATGCGGATTCACATCCCGTATTCGCCGGAAGAACTGACGAATATCCTGACCGATCTGCTGCGCGAGGAAGGGTATCACCAAAACTGCTATGTCCGCCCGATCGCGTACAAATCGACCGAAATGATTGGCGTGCGCCTGCATGATGTGGACGACGCGATGACGATGTTCGCGCTCCCATTTGGCAGCTACATCGATAACGAAGAAGGGGCGCATGTCTGCTTCTCGTCGTGGCGGCGGGTGGAGGACAATGCCATCCCCGCACGCGGCAAGATCGTCGGCGCGTATGCGAACAGCGCTTTGATCAAGAGCGACGCCGTGCTGTCCGGCTATGATGAAGCACTGGTGTTGAGCGAAGATGGTCATGTTGGCGAGGCGAGTGCGGCGAATATTTTCATCGTGCGCAAGGGCGTACTGATCACGCCGCCCGTGTTCTCGAACGTGCTGGAAGGCATCATCCGCCGCTCGGTGATCGAGATCGCTCGTGAAGAGCTGGGACTCGAAGTGGTGGAGCGCGAAATCGACCGCAGTGAAGTCTACTTGGCGGACGAAATGCTGTTGTGCGGCACCGGCATTCAGGTGGCGGCGATCACGAAAGTGGAGCACCGCCCGATCGGTACTGGGAAGATGGGGCCAATCACGCGTGACGTGCGCGATTTGTTCTTCAAGATCGTCAGTGGGCGGGTGCCGAAGTATCGTGCATGGTTGACACCTGTCTACGCGGATGTACCCAGTCGGGCGCGTTAAGACATGCTGCCGGGATGATCACAACGATCATCCCGGTTTTTATTCCCTCCTGAAATACTTGATTTTCCCGATTCTGCCATACATCGCACCCCGCCTATGATTTTCGACACTATGGCGGCATCACTGTCCTAGAGGATGATTCAGGTATAAAGAATTATATTGTTCAGGAGTACAGAACATGTTGAAGCGTGTATTAGTTCCTCTTGATGGTTCTTCGCTCGCAGAATCCGCACTCGATTATGCATTGAAGATTGTGCAGCCGGACGGTGTGCTGACACTCGTCAGCGCGATCCAGATTCCTGAGATGCCCATCTATGACCTGTATCCGGTGCCGATGCCCGTGACACAGACGAAAGAAGAACTGAACAGCGCCATTCCCGGCGCGAAAGCGTACCTAGAACGCGTTGCCGAGCGCTTGTGCGAGGCCTGTGACCTGACGGTGAATATCATCGTGGATGTGGGCGATCCCGCCGCGTTGATCGTCGATGTGGCGACTCATGATCAGAGTGACGCAATTGTCATGTCCACCCATGGCCGGTCAGGGTTGGGGCGTTGGTTCTTCGGAAGTGTGACCAACAAGGTATTGATGGGTGCCAACTGCCCGGTGCTAGTCGTGCCGCCCAAGAATCGTTTGCAGCATGTCGAAACTGCGGCGAAAGAAAATGTAGTTCCTGCTTAACCCGGTCGCGTTCATCCTTCGGTAATGAAAAGCAGTAGAGGGGCATTCAGATGCCCCTCTATTGTTTATGCGAACTGTTGGGTTGGTAGTGCCACGAGTCGAACTTGAGATTCGACGTTCGTTTAGGAGTCGTCTTTGCTGCTTGCGGTTTGGGTGGGTGGGACGATTTCGTGGATGTTGTGTTTGACCGCATAGGCAGCGGCTTCGGCACGGTTGCTGACGCCAATTTTTGCCAACACGCTGCTGACGTAATTGCGCACCGTTCCTTCGCCTAAATACAGCTTCACCGCGATCTGACGATTGGTTAGCCCTTCGGCAACCAGCGCCAAGACTGCCAATTCCTGCGGTGTCAGTTCAGAGAACGCAGCGGCCTGCTGCGCTTGATTGGCCTTGCGCATTTCGGTGAACACCGTTGCCGTCATGGCCGGATCCAGCATGCCTTCGCCACGACTGACGCGCTCGACGGCTTGTACCAGCTCATTATCGCCGATGCGCTTGAGCACATAACCACTGGCGCCCGCTTGAATGGCGGCGAACAGCAGTTCATCTTCCGCATAGCTGGTGAGCATGATCACACGGCAGCCATCCACCGACTGTACAATACGCCGACAGGCTTCAATGCCGCTTAAACCGGGCATACGGATGTCCAGCACCGCCACATCCGGCTTAACCTCCTGCGCTTTGCTGACGGCTTCCTCACCAGTCGCCGCTTCCGCAACGACGCGGAAGTGCCCCTGTCGTTCCAACAAGGCGCGCAGCCCTGCCCGAACCACAGAATGATCGTCCGCTACCAAGATGCGGATCAGCTTTGTCATATCCCCCCCTACCTATATTGACTCGACATCCGTCGTTTCACGGATAAACTTGTAATCACCCTGTGGATGATTATAAGTACCCAACCATGACCCACATCAGTGACATTTCTCCAGAGCAAGACGTGTCTTTGCTCCTAAATCGTCTGAAAAGTATCGTTTCGTCGGTGATGTACGCTGCTACTGCGGACACGCTCGGCGAAGTACTAGAGCGAATTGCCCATTTGTCGCGCGAGCTTGTCGGCGCGACGTACGCTGCCATTGGCGTACCTGATGGACGGGGCAAACTTCAGTATTTTATGGTGAGCGGCATCACAGATGAAGTCGCCGATCAGATCCCCCACCATCCCGAGGGCCGGGGCCTGCTGGGCGCGATCATGATGGAACGGGAACCCATTCGGGTTGACCACATCAAGGAAGATCCGCGCTCGATTGGCTTTCCGGAGGGACACCCCGCGATGGATCGCTTTCTTGGTGTGCCCATTCAGGTGGGTGATCAATTGTTTGGGATGATGTATTTAACCGATCCCAAAGATGGTAAGCCTTTCGATGATCATGATCAATGGCTGATTGAAACCACCGCCGGATATGCGGCATTGGCTATTACAGGGGCGCAGCTTCGCGAACAGCGCCATCGGCTGACACTGCTTGAAGAGCGGGATCGGATTGGAATGGAGCTGCACGACGGCGTCATCCAGTCCCTATACGCCATCGGTATGCAGATTGAATTGATTCGCACGGCTCCCCTCTACAAGCCTGAGGATATGCAGCCTGTGTTGTACAACATCAATTCGGTAATTGAGGATATTCGTACGTATATCCTTGATTTGAAGCGGCGCAGCACAAACAGCGAGACGCTGCGCGGGTGCTTGAATGATATGGTGCGGCACCTACATATCCCCAATTCGCTGCACGTCGAGATCGATTCGACAGAGGAGCCGAGCCCGTTCACTTCGACGGTGTACCAAGCGCTGTGCCAGATGGTGAATGAGGCGATTAGCAACGTGGTGCGCCATGCACAGGCGACGCATGTCGTCATTCGCAGCGAGCAGCACGCCAACGAATTCCGGCTGATCGTCAGTGATAATGGGCAGGGCTTTGACCCCAAAGCGCAGATCGAAAGCGACGACGATGCAACGCATGGGCTGGGGCTGCGAAATATGCAGCGGCGTGCGCATCTTCACGGTGGCGATGTCGAGATTCAGAGCAAACCCGGCGCTGGCACCAAAGTCATTCTAACCCTGCCCCTTCCCCGCTCTATGAACCACACGACTTTTGACTCCATCTAGTGAGGCGCATGTGATGATGGTCATGGTTGATCCCGTGACCATTATTCCAAAAGCCGATCCTATACTGAAGACATACAACCCTAGAAAGGGGAGTCTTCAATGTTGGACAACATACTGGTCAGCGAATGGATGACCACCAACGTCAAGACCGTGACGCCTGATACGCCCATCAGCACGGCACATAAAATAATGAAAGATCTAAAAATCCGCCGCTTACCTGTTCTCGAGGGCACGAAGTTGGTAGGCATTATTACATTAGGGGACGTGCGTGAAGCGAGTCCGTCGGACGCGACCAGTTTAAGCATCTGGGAGCTGAACTACCTGTGGGCACAGTTGACCGTCGATAAAGTGATGACCCGTCACATACTTGTGATTTCGCCGAACGATCTGGTGATCGATGCGGCAAAGGTCATGCTGGATAACAAGGTGAGCGGTCTTCCTGTGGTTGATGAACACGGGCGTCTCGTCGGCATTATGACTGAGTCCGACGTGTTTAAGATGCTGGTGGCGAATAAGACGAAAGCGATTGAACCAGCCTAAGGGAAAAACCTGCCATGATAGTCGCGGATCTCATGACGTATAAACCCCTGACCATACATCAGGACCAACCGCTGCGCCGGGCAATGGAAACGATGGAAAGTGGTCATTTTCATCATATGCCCGTATTGAACTCAGAAAGCCAGCTCGTGGGCATTATCACCGAGCGCGACTGTCTGGCAGCACTTAATCTGCCACGTTCACCCCGTTCTACCGATGGCGAACGCCTTGCGCTGCGTGGCACCACAGCAGCAGCGGCAACACGTACCCCTGTGCGTGCCGTCATGACGCCCGCGCCCATCGTGGTTGAACCGGAAATGGATGCCGATGAAGCCGCCCGTTTGATGCTGACCAATCATATCGGCTGCCTGCCGGTCATGCGCAGCGAGACACTGGTGGGCATCGTCACCACGTCGGATATGCTGGTCGCCTTCATGAATTTGTACAAACGGCTGCGGATTCTGTATCCAGAGCAGGATTAACGTCTGCGTCGCTCGGCTGAAATCTGAGGAAATACAAAGCAGGAGGGTTTCAACTCCCTCCTGCTTTTGATTCAGGACTGGCTGGGCGTCGGCTGCGTTCCGTCCAGCAGTTTGACGCGCGGATCGTTGGTCAAACCACCACCGCGTACGGTTGCCCCCACTACCAATCCCGCACTGATCAAGACCAGATTTTTGACGATGTACTGGCCTTCGAGCGTCAGCCCGAACGGGAACTGCGTGAACACTAAGTCCGGACGCAGGAACACGGGCGAAATAGTCCCCGGCATTTGCAGGAACAACAGCAGAATGGTCAGCCGGGTGAATTTTCCCGTCAGAAAGCCGATGCCGATCACAATTTCCCAGAGGGCGAGGAAGGGGAGAAATAGATTCATGGGCAAGAAAGTGATCGACTCGCGGATCAGGTCTTCGGCAGGGCTGAGCGCTGGCCAAAACTTGAGCGCACCGAACCAGATGAAGACAATCCCCATCGATATTCGCAGCAGCGTCACGCCATTGCGTGCCATCCAACGCGAGATCGTCCAATCGATTCGATCGAACCCGGTTTGCATCTGCTCACGCAGATTGTTCGTGTGCATGGTGCATCACCTCATACTACTCACCGTATCCATCAAAGTGACAAATGTCACCATGTTATTGTGAATATTGTAACAAATGAACCGCCTGAATAAGATTAGAACTTGCGCAACCCGGCGGTGGTAGATCGCGTATACTCAGGCATATTGACATCAGCACGCGGAGCAAAACGCGCATGACGTTTCCCAATGGCACGGCTGAACGTGCCACTGTAATTCGCACACGTGGACTTACAAAAGATTTGCCCTTAGGTGCAACTGTTGTCCATGCCTTACGCGGTGTGGATATGGACATCTACAAGGGCGAAATCGTTGGCATCATCGGCCCCAGCGGCAGCGGCAAAAGCACGCTGCTCGGGCTGATCGGCGGGTTGGATAAACCCAGTCACGGCACCGTCGAGATCGACGGGGTAGACATCAGCCGGATGGGTGAAGATCGCCTAACAGAGATTCGCAACGAGAAGATCGGCTTCATCTTCCAGTTTTTCAACTTGATCCCCACCTTGACGGCGCTGGAGAATGTCGCCCTGCCGATCCAGTTTGCGCGGAAGGCCCGGTTTAGCCCAGAAAAGCGCGCCCGCGAAGTGCTCGATCTGCTTGGACTGAAAGATCGTATGCATCACCGCCCCAACCAACTTTCGGGCGGTCAGCAGCAGCGTGTGGCGATCGCGCGCGCTTTGGCGAACAATCCGCCGCTGTTATTGGCAGACGAACCGACGGGCAACTTGGACACCGAGTCCGGCAAAGTGGTGTTGGATGCGCTGCAAGACATTCGGAAATCGATGGGGACGACCGTCGTCATTGTGACGCACGATACCGGCTTGGCGCGTAAGACCGATCGCATTTTGACGCTGGTCGATGGGCAAATCGTCGCCGCGCATTCGACGGCTGAACTCGCAGCGGTGATGACGTAACCCCGCTTACCAATATGTGAACCACAAAAATCATGGAGAACACACCGGGATGGTTTATCCTCCCAGTGTGTTTTTCGTGTTCTCCGAAAAATCCCCCGACCTACGATTACCTCGACGTGTGTTAAAATACGTGACCGTTTGTCAGCCTAGCTGCACACGGAGCCAATGTATATGTCAAATACCTATAATACCTACCCTGTGAACGTTGCCGGGATCGAGCGTCAGTTACGCTTGTTTGAAATCAAGCCGGGGGTGCGGATCGCCATTCTCAACATTTTGGGCGATACCGAATTTGTCGAAGCGGTGGCACGCGAACTCGCGACCAAGCTGCGCCCCACCGGAGGCGAACTGCTCGTCACCCCGGAAACGAAAAGTATCCCGCTGGCGCACGCGCTGTCGGTTGTGATGAAGGTGCCCTATGTGGTGCTGCGTAAGACGTGGAAACCCTACATGGGCGATGCGCTGCGCGCGGAAACCTTGAGCATCACCACTGGCGAACCGCAGTATTTGTTCCTCGATGAAAAAGATCGTGATCTGGTTGCCAGCAAAAAAGTCATTCTGCTAGATGACGTGATTTCGACCGGCAGCACGCTTCAGGGCATGCGCTTGATCCTCGATAAGGCACACGCGAATATCGTGGCGGAAGCGGCGATCTTCACCGAAGGCGACCGCGCCAAATGGTCAAACGTGATCGCCCTCGGTCACCTGCCGGTATTCGTAGACTAATCGGTTTCGCTCGACAATTCGGCTTTGAAACCATCGCGCCAGTTCGGAAATAGAGGAATCCATCCGATCTGGCGCGCTTTGGCATTGGAGGCACCGCGTTCCCATGCTGCGCGACCGGGCTGCACGGTTGGGGAGGGAGCACCGATGAGCGATGCATAGTAAGGCACCCACTCGCGACCGCTGGCCGGGTCATCATCGACGATGTTGTATGCGCCGGACGGCCAGTTGATTGCGGCGATAGCCGCGTATGCCGCATCGGCAACATGCAGGAAGGATGCAATCGCATCGGTGGCCGATACTTCGCCTTTTAGAATCGACTCCGTCGTCAGCCCCTCCCGCGAATACCATGTACCCGGCCCGTATAGAAACCCGTAGCGCAGCACCACGCTGATCGGCATTTCCGCAGCCGCCTGTTCCATCGTATACACCGCGGGAATGCTGTTGTTACGCGGCATATCGAAGGGTTCGTCTTCTGTCGCAGGCGCATCCCCCGGCGCATAAATCCATGCGATACTCTGCACAATCATGCGCTGAACGCCGACAGCTTTCGCTGCATCGACGAGGTTGCGTGTACCTTCGATGCGCAGCCGGGAATTACCCGCAAAATCCCGCGCGGCAAGATCGGTGAGCTGATGGAGCACGAGATCGGGGCGCGTGCGTTCGAGCGCGGCAAAGGTGGCTTCACGATCGAGAACATCGAGAAGGAGCGGATGCCCGCCCTGCGCCGCGATCAGATCGGCTTTGGCAGCGGATCGCGTGGTGCCTGTAACCTCATGCCCGGCCCGTATGAGCAGGGGCAGCAGCAGACGCCCGATGGCGCCTGAGGCCCCGGCAAGCAAGATTTTCATGCGATTTCCCCCCGAAAACAGCCTGATATAGGTTGGTTAGCGGCTGGTTTTCTCGATCACGAGCAGGTGCGACAAACCAAATATATCCAACGGGGTATTTTCGAGCGCGTGCAGTGCATCGCGCATGATCTCACCCGGTTTGCCGAACTTGCGTGTGATATTGTCATAACCGCCGTAGACACGTGAATGATGGACGATGCGCGCTGGAGTGTCTTCGAACAAACGGCGCAGCCCACGCCCGGTATAGGTGCGTACATGAGGGGCCAGTTTGTTCCGCCACACATCGGGCAGATAGTTGATGAGCGGCGTGTTGCCGAAGTGGTAGTCGCCCTTCCAGTAATGGCCGTGCGTCTCGAACGGATACCAACGATTTGGCGTGAAGATCACGGCACGACCGCCGGGCTTGAGCACGCGCACCATCTCACGGGCGGCGGCGCGATCGTCGAGGACATGTTCAAGGACTTCGTTGCTGAGGATGGTATCGAAGGTGTTATCGGCGTAGGGGAGTGATTCCGCAGCAGCGACGAGCGCGTGCGGGGTATCGATCTGCGCTTCCGCGATGCGCTCGAATTCGACATCGAAGGCTTCGACGTTGGCGGTGAAGCGGCGGCGGAACTGGCTGGCGTACATGCCGATCCCGGCCCCTGCTTCCAATACGCGGGCGTCTTCAAGTTTGGCCCATTTGACGATCATCTGTAAACGGCGTTCCTGCCCGGAACGCCACACATAGCTGGGTTCACCGCGCAAAGCGGCAAGGTTAGAAGGTGTCATGCATCTCGGCTTGCTGGTTGGTTGGTTATTGAAGCGTTTCCCGGTTACTGCTGCTCATTTTTTCGATCCGCGCTTCTGCCGCGAGGGCGAGCTTGGTCATCGACTTGCGCGGGGCGCGGCGGGGGTTCACGATGGGAACTTCGTCCGTCCCATTCGCGCTCTGTTTGTCGGCTGCTTTGTCTTTCAACGGTACCACTACCGTGATCAGGGTGCCCTTACCGGGCTCACTTTCCACGTTGAAGGTGCCTTCGATCAGTTCCGCACGTTCGCGCATGTTGATCATGCCCAAACTGTTGCGACCGCCGCCCTGCGCGCCGACGTTGGTGAGGTCGAAGCCCTGACCGTTGTCCATGACTTGCAGGATGGCGACATCGTTCTGGCGGAACATCGATACGCTAACGAGGCTGGCGTTGGCATGCTTGCGGGCGTTGTTGAGGGCTTCTTCGACGATGTGGAAAATGACGACCTGCTGCTTACGATCGACCATATAGGCGACATCGCCGGTGACGCGCACCTGCACCCGCTGACCATGCGTTTCATTGACTTTTTCGGCCAGTTGGTTGAGCGCGGCGGCCAACCCATGTGATTCGAGTACCAACGGCTTCCACGTAAACAAAACCTGCCGAATTTCTTTCGAGGTACGGCGCGCAAGGTCTTCGAGTTTGTGGAGTTCTTCAGCGACGTTTTCCGGTCGCTTGTCCAGCAGTTTGACGATGTAATTCACGCGCATCGCCATCGCCGCAATATTCTGCGTGGGGCCGTCGTGGAGATCGCTGGCGAGCTTGCGGCGCGCATCGTCTTCGATTTCGATGATGCGCTCTTTTTCTTCCATGAGGTTCTGGTAGAGCACCGCGTTTTGCAGCGCGATGGTTGCCTGCACGCCGATCGCGGTCAGGAGTTCGGAATGCTCATCGTTGAAGGCATTCGGGCGTTCGCTGCCGTAGACCAGCACGCCGAAATTGTCGTAGACAGCGCGGAGCGGCACGCACACGACCGATTTGCAGTACTGGAGCGCGACAAAGTAGCCGAGTTCGGGATCATCCTTGCCGTTGCTGCCAAAGACCGGAACGGCTTCGCGCAGCGCATCGCCGACAATGCCTTCTTTGCCGGGAATAATGCGCAGGGTATCGCCGCGCGTCAAGCGCCGCCCGCTGACCACATGGAGCGCATTATCGTCGGCATGGAAGAGCAGTACCGCTGCAATCAGCTCGGCATCGGTGCCCGCACCGCTGAGGCGCAGCCCTACACGTCCGGCTTCAAGGGCGGTTTCGAGGACTTTCTCATATTTCAGTGTCGATCCCATCGTGTACGAAATGTCGTACATGGTGCGGATGCGTTCACGCATGTTGTCCAACTGCGCGCTGCGTTGGCGTCCGGCTTCATCAATTTCGCGGTGCATGGCGGTGGTTTGGCGGTCGATCAAGCTCATGACGAAGATCGACGCGGCACCGATGACGAGGAGCAGCGGAAATGCGGAGGCCATCTCTGGCGTGTTAAGCACGTCTGCGCTCCCGGCTTGCAGCAGCACCCCCATCAACGCGGAGGCGATGACAATAATGACATGTAGGAGCGTCGTGCCGGTCGAACTTTGCACGAGCGCTCCCAATACGCCAATTCCGGAGGCGGTGAGCAGGATGACGCCGTGCCCCCCGCCCGCCGCGGTCAACGAACCCGTGATGAGCGCGGAACCGATCAGGGCGACGAGCGGCACAGCATTGGTCATCGATGGAACGGACAGGCACACCAACAAGGTGAAGTTGACGGCCAGTCCGGTTAGCGCGGGCAGGACTAAACTGTTCCCGCTTTGCAGAAACAGCATCAGGGCGAGCACTATGATCAGTCCCAGTGTGTTGATGCCAAGGACTAACCAGTAGCGAACGGTTTGTGTGGCGGGTAGCGTGTTCGTCGTGTCCATTCTCTCATCGTACCACGAAGGTGCCGCGCTTCACACAACCATTTGGTTATTGAGTCATAGGTTAAGCGTACAATTATCGTCCTTCTGACTCTAAGACGGTATCTGTACTGAGATCGACAATTGCATAGAACAATTCGGTATCGCCATTGACAAAGGACACGCTCCAGATCGTATTGTGGAGGTTTTCGACATAGGTCGTCCACGTATCGACCCCATTGAGCGCTTGATCGACCCCATCGGCCATGTAGGCCAACTGAACCGCGTGATCGCGGTTGGACTGCCGCTGCGTATCTTCATCGATGGCATGCTCATCGGTGATCGAGTCGATATAGAAGGTTTCGTCGGCTTCGTTGTAGTTGAGGTTGACCAGCCACGCATCAATGCCGCGATAGAAATGCGCCTGCCAACGCTGTTCCCATCGATTCCAGTCGATGGAGTAGTTCCACAGGATCGGATCGCCGATCAACGTGGTGATCTCAGGATCTTGAAAGACCAGATCGTTAAGGCGCGCCTGCTGGCGGGTGTACACATCCGGCGGTAACGGAATCGGTGCGAAAGATTCGATCACCTCGCCGTTGTCCGGGTTTACGCGGGCATAGCCCAGCCATTCCTGCTGATCAGCGCTGTAAAATTCGACATGCCAGATGCCGCCCTCTTCCAACCATGTGTTACTGGTATAGCCGGGATAGGTCGCCAGCCAATCGGGAAACGGATCGGTATGTTCGACAATTTCAACCATACGCGGGGAAACATCATCCTGCGCCGACACGATCAGCGCGGCGGTGCAAAGGATCGCAAGTAAGGCGATCCCAATCCACTTGAGTTTGGGTTTCAACATCAACGCTGTTCTCCGTTTCGTGAGCAACCCCATCATCGCGGCACCACCAATCCCAGTGGTGTCGTCGTGTAATTCGGAAAGACTTGATCGAGCGCGTCATTATCCAAGCGGTGCTGTACGATTTCCGCCAGCACATTGCGGTAATCGGTCGTGATGGTCAAATCGCCATCCGATAATGCTTCTTGTGCGAGCGTGGGCCAATCGGCGTAAACCTGCCCGCCCTGCGTGCCGCCGCCCATCAACAGCATGAAGTTTCCATGTCCGTGATCGGTACCGAAGCTGGCATTCTCCGATACACGCCGCCCGAATTCGCTCATAGTGACGACCGTTATGCCGCGCATCCGGTCACCGAGATCGGCATAGAAGGCGGCCAGTCCCCTTCCCAGTACGGAGAGATGTTCGGCAAAGTAACCGCCGCGTGTATTGCCCTGCTGTTCGTGCGTGTCCCATCCACCGAGATCGACGGTGGCAACTTCCAGACCGACATCGGCCTTGATGATCTGCGCGATCTGGCGCAGTCCCATGCCAAAACCTTCTTCATCGTCGGGATATTCCGCGCCGTTTTCCGGTTGGTAGCCTGCGGCGGCAAGGGATTTCATCACATCGACCGTCTCAAAGACCGCGCGCGCTTGACTGCCGAGCATGTCGCTTGGTGATTCGGTGCCGTAAAGCTGTGAGAGTACCTGTTCAGCACGGCGGAGTTCATTTTCGCGCCCGCGCAGGTGAAACTCACCGATTGAGCGGAGTGAGACGGGGGTTTCGCCACCGCGCAGCGAATTTGGCACCATCGATCCCATCCCGACCGCGCGGAAGGGCGATTGGTTGCGCTCGGCAGTCGCCATCAGATGGCGACCGATCCAACCGGTGCCGGTGGTTTTGTTCCCCGGCGTGCCGTATTCCATAAACTGCATCGCGTCGAAGTGACTGCGGCTGGGATCGATCGATCCGGTCGCGTGGACGACGGCGAGACTGCCCGCCGTATAAATATCTTTGAGCGGCGCAAGTGAGGGGTGAAAGCCGAAGAACCCGTTTAGGTCGATGGCTGCGTCATCACCGGAGCCCGGCTCGGCAACGCCGAGCGTGGGGCGGTTGTCATAGTAATTCGCGCCTTCGCCAAACGGGACGATCGCACTCAGGCCATCAATGCCGCCGCGCAGAAAAATAGCCACCAATACATCGGAGTTGATGCCATTCTGATGATTCGGATTGAAGGCAAGGCGCGGCATCCACGATGGGAACAGCGACTTGCTCACACCGACCACCCCCAATGTCCCTAAAGCGCCTACACGCGATAGAAAACCGCGTCGAGAAATTGTCGAGTTCATACCCGTTTGACCTTTCGCCTTAGCGCCACTGGAACTGGGGCGATGACAGCATCAGCCCAAACAGAGTTGCGTATTTCGTTGCCATCATGTGATTGGTGACAGCCGTCTCTTCCCCTTGATCGTCGGATGCAAAGGCGATGTAGACACTGCGCACTTCCGCCGAAAGGATGTTGTGATCGCCAAACACGGCATCGGCGACGGCATCGACCATTTCACCGACGGTCTTGGGCCAAACGATTTGATCATACAGATGCGAGCGAAGGGTGTTGTAGTTAATATCGCTGGTCGCCTCATGGGTGAGCATGACAGCGGTATTCCAGCGCGCCAGCAGCCCGCCAGTGTTCATCCATGCTCCGGCAACATCCGGGTAGCCGTCCGGCGGCACCCAACCGTAGGGCACCTGCGCGAGGTCTTCCAACAAGGCGGCCATGCCCCAAAATTCAGTGAACTCGGTGCCCGTCGCGCGCATAGCCGCGATGAAATACTCCAAGGGACGGCGCAGCTTTTGATTGGCCGAGGCGCGGAATTCGCTTGAGGTGAAAATATGGCGCAGTACCGGACGAATCTCGCCCGCGTTATCGATCCATACCTGTGCGGCACTGTCGATCAGGCTTTCCGGCGGCACATCGCTGACAAAACGGCGAATCAGCTTGGTGCAGAGAAAACGGGCGGTTGATGGGTGTTCATTGAGGATGCTCAGCACATGCAGACCGTCTTCGATGCCGCGCCCTTCGGGGAGGGTGTGGCCCAAGACATATTTTTCGGCGGTGTCATGCTGTGAGCTGTCAAAGATGAACCCGTCGGGAATCGCATCGCTGGTCGTCCAACCGGTGAAAGCACGGGCGATCTCGCGCACATCTTTTTCGGTATAGCCGCCATCCACGCCAAGCGTATGCAGTTCTAGCAGTTCGCGGGCGTAGTTTTCGTTCGGATGTTCCGCAACATTGATGTAATTGTCGAGGTAGACCAGCATCGCCGGGGAAGAGGTTGTCCGCATCATTAGATCGCGGAAATTGCCCAACGCATAACGGCGTACGACTTCGCGGTTATAGAGCAGAATATCCGGCGCAAGCTCTTCTGATGAGATGTTGAAATGGTCAAGCCAAAATTCGACAACGCGCTCGTAAAGCTGTCGCTCACTGTGAACAGCGCGCTGTACCATGCCCACGATAAGCGCCTGCCACGCGCGCCCGTTCCCGCCGATCAGCGCATGCAGATCGTGGCGATTCATACTCTGAACCGGCATGGTGGCTAAAATCGCATCCATTGCCGAGTCATCGATCGTTTCGGGGGCAAGCTGTTCGTCGAGAAAAGCTTCATAGCCAATCTCGCGGGCATGCGCCAGCATTTCCGAGCGCACCCCCCATGTAATCCGATTGACGAGGTGATACACCTCATCGATTTGGGCGGTGTCCTGCGCGGTGGGGCTGGCCCATGTCACACCGGCGGCTCCTAACAGGGCAGCGCCGCCTGCGGCACCGCCGATCTTCAAGAATTCCCGTCTGGAAACGGACATGCCGTTTTCTCCTCTTTCATGACTCCGCTTACTGCGGGGATGCGTTGAAACTCCGCGCATCCATCGACGACGCGTGCTTTACGAAACGCTGTGTTGAGGGCGGACTGGAGCGGACGTTTTTTCTGCTAAAAGGGGGGCAGATCGTCAGTTCACCGGAGAAGCGAGCGCTGTGGGGCGTCGATTTCATAACACCTGATCAAAGTCTGCTGCGGATGATCGAATGTTCAATTCCACTCTAACACACATTCGCGAAGCGTTCCCTGAGCAGGGCCTCTAAAATGGGAATATCGGCCCACTCGATGCCGCATGAGAGAGTTACTGGCGCGTTTTGCGGACGAGCACCACGACCACCCCAACCAGCGCGACGACATAGGAGATCAACCCAGCAGTGAGGAGGGTTTGTTCACGGGCTTCGCGCTGCTGGATGGAAATGCGCGGCGTATAGACAACCGGGAATTCCTGCGGGTTAAGTTCATTCGTGGCTCTACGCTGCCGGTCAGTCAGCGGGACGACAGCCGCCAAGGTGCGCGGCGCGGTGGAAACGCTGCCGGGAGTTGGCGCGGGGCGGCGTCCCTGATGGGAACCGTAGCGGCGCGCCCAAACCTGCGTGAATTCCGCGCCGAGCAGCAAAATCTGCGCCGAGTAGAAAATCCACAGCAGAATGATGATCAATGAGCCCGCCGCACCATAGGAGGATGCGACTCCGCTGCTGCCGAGGTACAAGCCGATCAAGTATTTGCCGATTGAGAACAGGATCGCTGTGAAAGCTGCACCGACCCATACATCGCGCCATTTGATTTCAGTGTCCGGCAGAAACTTGAAGATCATGGCAAACAGCACGGTGATCACACCAAAGGAGAGAATTTGATTGACGATTTGAAGCACAATACTGGTATCACCGGGAACTGCTGACGAAAAGGAAGTCGTCACAGCGGAAAGCACCGCCGACAGCACCAGCGAGACCAGCAGAAGGAATCCCACGCCCAACACCATGGAGAACGAAATAAAGCGGGCTTTGAGCAGGGGGAGAATGCCGCCCTTGCTGGGCTTGGGTTCGACATCCCACGCGGTATTGAGCGCATCCTGAAGCTGCCCGAATACGCCGCCCGCGCCAAGCAGCAGAGTCACAATACCGATGATGCTGGCGACGAAGCTGTCATTGGGGCGGCTGGAACTGGCGACCATTTCTTGAATCAGCGTTGCGCCTTCAGCGCCGACGAGATGGCGGATTTGATCATCCAACTGACCGCGTACCGCTTCCTGCCCGAACGCGATCCCCGCGACCGCGATCACGACAATGAGCAGCGGCGCGATCGAAAAGACGGTGTAATAGGCAAGTGCCGCCGCGAGACGCGGGGCTTTGTCGCTGTTCCATTCTTGAAGCACTTCTTGAAAAAAGCGAATGACTTCGCGGATTCTGCTCATGTGCGCTGCCGTTGAGTCTAAGGCTCGGATAGTCGTTATCCGTATGGTACGGCGCGGATTGGTGGGTCAGAATGGGCGGGGCGTTTGATTTTTGAGTAGGACGATCGGCGGAGAATGAAAAACGCCAGTCGTTATGACTGGCGCTTGTGGGCGGCAAGGGGCTCGAACCCCTGACCTCACGGATGTGAACCGTACGCTCTAACCAACTGAGCTAGCCGCCCGTTGCTGATGAATACAGTGTAGTTTAGTATAGCACGCATGATAGGCACCTTCAAGAGAGAGTTTTGGAACACGGAAACTTGCCAAACCGCTTTCGTCTGTCCTCGCTGATCACCGCCGCTTCCCTATTGAGCGGCTGTCTTCAGCCGACGGTTCCCCCGGCCACCCCGCCGACAACTTCGACATCGTCCGCCGAAACATCGGCACCGGTCGATTGGGAATCGCTCGCTCCCGGTCTGGATCGCCGTACGCTGACGCCGAGCTTGCTGGCTCCCTTCACCGTGCTGCGGATTGATCCGGCTGCGTATACGTTTCGCGTGCACTACCGCCCCGGCGAACCGCTGACGGTCAGCGAGTGGGCGCAGTTGATCCCCGATGCGGTGGCGTTCGTCAACGCCAATTTCTTCGATCGGCAAAATCATGTGCTTGGGCTGCTCATCAGCGATGGGGTATCGTATGGCACCGCCTACAGCGATCGCGGTGGGATGCTGATGGTCGAAGGCGATTCGGTCGGCATCCGTTCGACCATTAGCGAACCGTATCAAGGGGAAGCGTTCGATCAAGTGGTGCAGGCGTTTCCCCTGCTGGTGACCGATGGCGTCGGCTCATTCACCAGCAATCAGCCGGATCGTGCCTCGCGGCGGACGGCGATTGGACAGGACAGCGCGGGGCGAATTTTGCTCATCGTGTCTACTTCACTGCTGGGGATGCGCTTGACCGAATTAAGCACCTATCTACCGACCACGGGGCTAGATCTGGTCAATGCGTTCAACCTCGACGGCGGTGCTTCAACGATGTTCAACCTCAACATGGGGGTGAACAGCATGCAAATCCGTCGTTTGATCCGGTTCCGGCAGTGCTGGCGGTGTATCCGCGAACGCCTTGATGACCTCATGGAGTATTTGGAGCAGCTTCGATGACTTCACCTGCGTGGGAAAAATTCCTGAAAAGCAACTTTTTCGGCAGCTCCTATTATGCATGGCACGATGGGGTGGATGTGCAGGTCTTGCAGGACTTAAGCGCCGACGAAAAGCATGAAGCGGAACGGATTTTCCTGAAAACGCCAACCGATAAACGGTATATCGAAGGGCTGGCCGCGCTGAAATCACAGCAGGCGCTGCCCGTGCTGATTCCCTTGCTCAAGCACACATACCCGGAAGTCCGAATCAGTGCTGCCCGCGCGATCCGCGACATCAGCGGAGCAGATAGCGGGCTGGATGCGCTGGTCGGCGTGCTCAACGACACGAAAATCTATTGGGGAACGCGGATGGATGCCGCCCGCTACTTGAACGATTTTCGTTCCAAGCGGGCGGTTGATGCGCTGGTCAAGGCGCTGGATGACGGTGAGCAGCTTGTTCGGTATCACGCGGCAAACTCACTGGCGACCATCTACCGCATTCCATCGAACGCGGGGGAAATCATGCGTGTGATGACGGCGAATGACGCGATCGCAGCGCTGAAAGCGAAAATTGCCGATCTGCCGATCCCAACCGATTAAGCGGTCTGCGGACGGCTGGAGACGGCGCGGCGGCTGTCGCGTGCGATCAGGATCGCAAGGACGAGCAGGACGACTTCACAGACGGCGGTGACGGTGTAGCCGCCGCTCAATCCGCCGCTCACCTGACCTTGCAGCCACGGGATCAGCGCGACGCCAAGGTTGCCGAGCGCATGCAAAGTGCCTGAAATCTGCCCGACGGCGTCCGGGTAGCGCTGCCCGACCAGTGCCAGCGCAGACGGGTAGACGGGGCCGCAGAAAAATCCGAACGCGAAGGTTGCGATCGCGCCGATGGTGATACTGGTGGGGAAGGCCAGCAGCAGCACGATGCTGATGAATACCGTCCCTGCCGCGCCGATCAAGATGGTTTCGTTGGAGACGCGGCGCGTGATCACGCTGGCCAGCGCCCGCCCTGCCGTGATCCCGACCCAGAACAGCGAGACGAACAGCGCCCCATCTGTGACGGCAATCCCGGCCATGTGTGTCATCTGCGTCGAAATCCACGCACTGAAGCCCACTTCCGCGCCTGTGTAGAAAAACAGGAACGCTCCAAACAGCGCGACCCACAGCAGCGACACGCTGACCGGGGTGTGATTCTCATGGCGCACGGGCGGCGGCAGCGAGTGACGGAGCATGAAGGGCAGCATGATACACTGCGCCGCGCCGATCACCAGATAGGCGACGGGAATCGGCTGGGTGACGAGGATTTGGCGGACGATTTGCGGCCCGACCGCCGCGCCAATGCCGAAACATAAGCTCATGATGTTGAGCGCGGGGGCGGCATTGGGCAGGTTCACGCGGGTGACGATCGTGTTTCCGGCGACGAGCAACCCGCCAAAACCGCATCCGAAAATGAACATCGCCACCAATCCGCCCGCCCATGAGGTCGCCAGCATCATGACAACGCCGCTGAGGACAAAAGCAGCGGGCATGAGCCACATAATCCGACGCGACTCATAGCGATCGAGCCAGCGACCGACGACGATGTTGGCCAACATGCCGCCGACTGTCTGCAAGGTCACGAACAGCCCGGCTTGGTCAGGTGGGGCATGAAAATAGGTGGTCAAAAATGGGATCGAGGTTCCGATCAAGCCGCCTGTGACGCCAAGTATCAAAAATGCCGCGAAAAAGAGGGTATTCAAAGGGGTCTATTCCTTAGCGCGCAGAAAGGGACACCTTGCTTAAGCGGGTGCCCCTTAACTGGCGTCTGCTTGGTTGCTTCATGTACTGGATGGTGCCAATTGTAGCGTATCTGTTAGGATGCTGGGACGGCTTCCAGTGCCAAGTCGTGCAGCGAAATGACGGACTGTTTCAAGTCTTTCTCATCGACGACGAACGAGATGCTGCATTCACTGGCCCCCTGCGCAATGGCGATAACATTGATGCCGTGACTGCCCATCACCGTGAAAACGCGCCCGCTAACGCCGGGGGTGCCGCGCATCCCCGCACCGACGACCGTCACAATCGCGATCGATTCTTTCACATCGACTTCATCGACATCTTGACGGGCGATTTCGGTCGCGAGTTCACTCTCGATCGCATGGCGGGCAGCATCAGCCCGATCGACGGTGACGAGGAAGCAGAAACTCTGCTCACTGCTGGCCTGTGAGATCATCAGGATATTGGCTCCAGCCTGTGCGGTGGCGAGGAAAGTACGGCCAGCGATGCCGGGTACGCCGATCATGCCTTTGCCACTCACGGTAAGCAGGCTGACGCTGCGAATGCTGGTCACGGCTTTGATCACGGTTTCGCTGGGCTGGCTCTCAGGGCCGATCAGCGTGCCGGGGAAGGACGGATTAAAGGTGTTGCGCACACGCATCGGAATACCCTTGTTCAGGATTGGCTGCACGGTCTTGGGATGCAGCACTTTCGCGCCGTAAAACGCGAGTTCACCCACTTCCTGATAGGAGACATAGGGCAGCACGCGGGCACGTTTATCGATCCGCGGATCGGTCGTCATCACACCGTCCACATCCGTCCAGATGATCAATTCGGCGCTGTCCGTCGCCGCTGCGAAGATGGCACCGGAATAGTCGCTGCCGCCGCGCCCCAGCGTCGTGAAATGTCCGCTGCGTGTCGCTCCAATGAAACCGGTGATGACGGGGACAATCCCTTTTTGGATGTGCGGGACGAGCGACTGCTTGATGCGCGCTTCGGTTTCATCCCATAAGGGGACGGCACTGCCGAAGCGTTCATCGGTCAGCACATATTGGCTGGCATCATAAGCGGAGGCGTTGATCCCATGTTGGCGCAGCGCGGCGGCGACGAGGCGGGCGGACATGCGCTCTCCGAATGAGACGACTGCATCGCTGATGCGCGGCGTCGCTTCACCGAGGACGCTGATGGCCTGACACAGTTCGACGTGCTGTTGAAGGAGGTTTTCGATTTCCTGGATGGCTTGATCGCGGTTCTTGCCGGGGGAAGTGAGGAGATTGATCGCTTCGACATGACGATCGCGGAGCTTGTTGTTACAGGAGAGGTATCCCCAACGGCTGCCCGCCGCCGCGTCATTGACGGAGCCGAGCAGTGCATCGGTGACGCCGCTCATTGCGCTGACGACGACGATGATTTGATCGCCCTGCTCGACAGCTTCACTGACGATGCTGACCACATTGCTGATCGCTTCCGGACTGCCGACGGATGTTCCCCCGAATTTCATTGTAATGAGTGCCATGGTTCCCTTTGCTCCTGCCCAAGACCTGAAATAAGGCCGCTGCTCAACCTAAGATTCGCAACAAAAAAGCGTGTGGGGGTTCCACACGCTTTCGTTTGCTTCGTTCGGTACTTTTACCGTCCGGCTTCACGACATGCGCAGTTGCCCCTCCATCGCTTGATGGGGATTAGTAGTGGTGCGCATCGTGGTGGTCATTCGACGGTATGTGTTCATAGGGAAAAGGATAGCGCGGCCCGAAATGGCTGTCAAGCATGGGGATGGACTCATTCTGTATCGGGGCGTTGGGGAATCAGCGGGGAAAAAGGCAAACAAAAAACTAGGCTTTTGGCCTAGTTTCTTGTATCTTTGTTGCCGAAGGTGGGAGTCGAACCCACACGCTCTCACGAGCACGGCATTTTGAGTGCCGCGTGGCTGCCATTTCACCACTTCGGCGGAAGTGTGAAATCTGTTTGGATGGGTGTTTCACAACCCGCTGCTTATAGTAGGATTTCAGGACGCATTTGTCAATGGCAAGCACCCCTGATCAAGAGCAAGCGCTGATCGAGATCGCCCGGCGCGATAAAACCACAAAAGCGCTCGACGCTTTTAATATGCTGGTGCTGCGTTACCAAGATCAGGTGTACGCCCTGACGTATCGAATTATGGGCGATCACCAGACGGCGGATGATGTGACACAGGCCGCTTTTATTACCGCTTTCAACCGCCTAAGTACGTATCAAGGCGGCAGTTTTAAGGCATGGTTGATGCGAATTGCCACCAACCAAGCCTATGATGAACTGCGTCGTTTCAAACGGCGCGATACCGTAAGCGTCGATGAACTTCCCGGCGCAGAAACAGATGATGGCGCGGCGCTGCCCGATCCTTCCGAATCGCCGGAACAGATTGCCGAGCAGCATGATCTTCAGCGCGCCCTTCAGCAGTGCATCAACGGGCTGGCGCCCGACTATAAGACGGTTTTGGTGCTGTGCGATATTCAAGGCTATGACTATGCCGCCATCGCCGATGTGACCGGCGTGGCATTGGGCACGGTCAAGTCTCGCCTCAGCCGCGCGCGTGCTGGTGTGCGCGAGTGTCTCAGCGCGGTACAGGAACTATTGCCCGCCCGCTATCGTCTTAAGGGTGACAGCGCTTCGTTGTAACGTTGTGAGCGTATTTACTGGATTTTGGAATGCCTGACAAGCAGCGTCTTCCCTCTGAATCTGATATTGAACTGCTGTCCGCTTTGATCGACGGAATGCTGTCCGATTCAGAACGCCGGGAGGTTATCGCCCGGTTGGATCAAGAACCCCAACTTCAAACCGCCTACGCGGAACTTCAGCGCACGGTGGATCTGTTGAAAGCGCTGCCCGCTGTCCGCGCGCCGCGCAATTACACCCTCACGCCGGACATGGTGGGCCTATCCGCAGCGGAAACGACTTCACGGCGGGCGGGTAGAACCCCACGCCGCACTATCCCCTTCCCGCTGACGACCGCTTTCAGCGCCCTGAGCGCTGCCGCTGCCGTCATTTTGATGGTGTTGGGGGCTAGTATGCTGACATTGACTGCGACTGCCCCCCCTGCTTCGACGGTCGGCATGCTTTCCAGTGCCGCAGTCGCTACGAATCCTCTCCCCGCGACCGAAATGGGTGCCGCCCCGACAAACGTGTCGTTATCGGCGGATGGTACAGGGGCTAACACCGGCGAGACGGCTTCGAACAGCGCTGCTTACGGCATTACGACTGAAGAAAGCGCCCCAGCGGATGCGGCGAGTCGTTCAATGGCCGATGAGACCGGAACTTTTTATAGGGTTCCCGGTACGGCGACGGTGTCTTCCACGCTGGCTGACGCGCGGGCTATGGAGTCCAACGCCGCCGGATTAACCGAACTGCAAATGCAGGATGCCCAACAACAGCCGCTTATGCAATCGACGTTTAACCCACCGCTTCCGACCCTTTATCCGCCGGAGTCTTACAGCCAAGGATTTTCCGAGGACAATTCGGTTGGAACCACGTCGGGAGAAGGGGGCGGCAGCGGTGATATGAGTAGCGGCCAGCAGGGAGGGGCTGCCTCAGCCGCAGGCGCAGCCATGCCGTTTGCTCAAGAAGTGCTGCCCACGATGACCTATTTTGCGCCGCTGTTAGAGACGGTCGTCCAAGGGACGCTTGAATCTGCCCCTTCGCCGCTTGTCGCCATGCAGCCTGCGCAGTCACCCGGACAGGCACCTGCACAGCCGCCTGCTGCCGATCAATTGGCGATGCCAACGTCGACAAGAGCGCCTTCAACTGCGACGAAAACGCTGCCGCCTACGGATACACCACCGCCAACGGTGACCGATACCCCTGTACCCACCTTCACTGCAACTCCAATTCCAGTGCCCCCTGTGTCGTCGAGCGGCGGGAGCACAAACGGACTCTTCGGGATCGTGCTGATCGGCACGGCATTGGTTTTCGCGGCCCTGACCGCAGCATCGGTATGGGCGCGGCGGCGTTTTGACCGGACGAATGCTTCATGATCGAGCGCACATCGCCCTACTGCCCGCAGTGCGGCGCACCCACCGAACTCCATGATCGATTTGGGCGAATGCGCCCGGTGTGTACACGATGCGGAAGCACCGTCTTTTTCGATCCCAAAGTCGCAGTTGTGGCCTTTGTGCTGCGCCCCGGCGATTCAGGCCCGGATGGCGAACTGCTGATGATCAAACGGGTGAACGAACCCGGCAAGGGCAAATGGTCGCTTCCAGCGGGCTTTGTGGAACCGGATGAAAGCCCGGTGACAGCGGTTGAACGCGAAACCCTTGAAGAAACTGGGCTGATCGTACGGGCTGGCGCGCTGCTTGATGTGCTGCACCGCCCTGATCCGGATGGATTGGCTGATCTGGTGCTGGTGTATGCGGCTGAACTGTGCGGCGGTGAATTATGCGCCGACGATGACGCGGAAGCGGTTGGCTGGTTCGGGCGTTTGGCACTGCCGGAGATCGCGCTGGCTTCGACGCGGATGCTGGTTGAACGGTGGGTGGCGCAAGCGACGCACGGCTCGTGATCGGACGCGATGACATTCCGGTGCCGCTAAAAGCAGAGCCTTGATGGTGGCGACACCGGATTTTTGGCGCGGAGATTTTCTGAGGGTTACGCGGAGAGGAATGCCGAAGTCGGCGGCGGGCAGGTGATGTCGTAGATCGTGAAGGACATGTCCGGCAAATTGAGCACGCCATAACTGTGTGATGTTTCGCGCGGCGGGAAGAAATCGCACAGTGAGCCCGGGTTGATGACACACCCGTGCGGTACACGCGCATACAGCGGGATGTGCGTATGCCCGGTGATCAACACATCCACCGTCAGGTCACGCAGCATCATATCGAGATAGGTATTGGAGACGTGATCGCGCCACAGCCCCCATTTCGGGTTGCCCGGCGCGCCTTTGCTGCCCGGTTTCCCATGAGTCAGAAATACCCGAAAGCCCCCAATGATCCCACGCCAATCATAGGGGAGGGTCTTAAGATATTCACGATTCTCGATTGAAAGCGCTGGATCTTCCTCGAACACACGCTCGTGGTTACCGCGCACGGCAATAATGCCGCGTTCGCGGACGAGCGCGAGTGTTTCGTTTGGATACTGTCCACGCCCGACCAGATCGCCCGCCGCAAGGATCTGATCGACCCCGTGCACGTGATCAAACCGGTCAAGCACTTCTTTCAATCGATGAAGGTCAGCGTGAATATCGGAAAGGATACCAAGCTTCATCCTCAGATCAACCTTGTTCCGTCGAAGTATCCGCTCATTATAGCAGAAACACATTAATCTTTTATCGGCGGGGGGTGATCAATGCTATAATTCAGACCAGATCCGACTCAGCCCATCGACTTGAATCGAATGACACAAATACTCTTAATCCGTCACGCCGTGAATGATTTCGTCAAAACCGGTAAGTTGGCCGGGTGGACGCCAGAAGTGCACCTGAATGACGAAGGGAAGGCGCAGGCGCAAGCATTGGGCAAACGGCTATCCGATGTCCCCCTACAGGTCTTGTACGCCAGCCCGCTTGAGCGTACGATGGAAACAGCGGAAGCGATCCGCCAGCATCACCCCGATCTTGAAATTGTGCGCAATGAACAGATTGGTGAGGTGCGGTACGGCGACTGGCAGGGGAAGGAAATTGCGGCACTGACCCGGCGCAAGATGTGGAACGTCGTGCAGGAATATCCCTCACGGGCCTACTTTCCGAACGGCGAAACGATGCGCGGCGTGCAAAACCGCGCTGTAGATGAGATCGAACGAATCGCAGCGGCACACCCGCGCATGCTGGTCGCGGTCGTCTCGCATGCCGATTTGATCAAGATGGTGCTGGCCCATTATTTGGGGATGCATCTCGATAATTTTCAGCGCATTATGGTGTCGCCAGCGTCAATCAGCACGATCATGTTGGGCTATGGACGCCCGTATGTTGTGACCATGAACGACATGGCACATGTCTTACAAATGGAAAAAGAGCGCGCCGCGCAGGCGGCTCAACAGGCTGCGCAAGCGGAAAAGGCATCGGCTAATGCCTAGCATTGAAATTGAACTGAACCCCGTAGACTTCATCACCGTTGGGACGATTGGCCCAAAAGGGCAGCGTGTCTTTCATCTTCAGGCTGCAAAGGCGGAAGAAGTGGTCACGCTTACGATTGAAAAAGAGCAGGCTTTCGCGCTCAGCGAAGCGATCCGCGAACTGCTGGACGACCTTGATAAGCGGTTTCCCACACAACATCCCGGCATCGCACGCATCGAGCCGCACAGTATGGAACTGCGCGAACCGATTGAGCCGCGTTTTCGGGTGGCGCAGATGGGCTTGGGCTATGACGAAGACCGCGATATGGTGGTGCTGGTCGCCCAAGAACTGATCACCAACAGCCGCTCACTGCTGGATGATGTGGAAGAAGAAGACGACCTGACCGGCGATGTCGATCCAGAAGAGGACACGACGGAACCGGGAATCGTGCGGATGTGGTGCAGCCGCGATCAAATGCGCGCCCTGAGCCAGCATTCCATGAACACGGTGCAGTCGGGCCGCCCCGACCCGAAATTGAATGGCCGCTTAGTCTACTACTGGACGTGACCGTGAGCGACTCAAACCGCGATTTCGACGATTACGAGGACGATCCCGAACTGGACTCCCTCACTGCCGAAGACGAGGATGAGGATTCCGACGCGGTACACATCCCGTCTACCGGACTCTATGGCTTTGACGAGGCGCTGGAAATCCTTCAGCGCGGCGAATTGGATACGGAATACGGAATCCTCCGTTGGAGCTCCAACTATGCTTTCCTCGTGGCGCTCACTTACAACGGTAAGAAGATGAACGCCGTCTATAAGCCGCAGAAGGGTGAACGTCCGCTGTGGGATTTTCCGGATGGAACGCTGTGCTATCGCGAGATGGCGTCGTTTCTGACTTCGCAGGAATTGGGCTGGCGCATCGTGCCGCCGACGGCGCTGCGCGACGGCGCGCGCGGGTTGGGTTCGGTGCAGATGTTCATCGAGCACGACCCACAGGTGAATTTCTTCTCCTACAACGAAAACCCCGGCGCGCTGCTGCCGCAGTTGATGCGGATCGCTGCATTTGACGCACTGGTCAATAACGCTGATCGCAAGGGTGGGCACTGCCTGTTGGATGCCAATCACGCCGTATGGGGTATCGATCACGGGATCACGTTCCACAGCGCACATAAGCTGCGCACGGTGATTTGGGATTACGCAGGGCAGCCGCTTTCGGACGCCATGCTGGCGGATATTGACCGGCTGTGCTGTTCGCTGGAAGACCTGACGACGCGCTACCGTCAGGAACTGCAAAATCTGCTCTCCGGGGCGGAGATCAAGGCGTTTCAGAACCGGATACGCAACCTGTTGAAGTTGAAGAAGTATCCTCTCCCCGGCCCCGGTCCGAATTATCCGTGGCCGCCGGTCTAGGCGGAAGTTCAGCAAAATGAAGGGCGATCGAACCAACGATCGCCCTTTTTTATTGCATAGACTATCAGCGATACCCCTATGAAGCGGCAGGGGCGCTTTCGACCGGGGTATCCTGCGGCGCGGGGGTGATCATCCGCATGCTGAGCAGATACAGCCCGCCCATCACCAGCCCGCCGAGCAGGAAGGGGGCGGTGCTGCCGAGATATTGAAACATTGCGCCGCCGACGATAGGCGTGATGGCGTTGGCAGCGCTGACCAGCGCCGAACTTACGCCGAGCGTGCCGCCGATATTCGATCGTCCTGTGCGCTTGGTGATGAGGCTGTTGATGCTGGGCGAGAGCAGACCACCGCCGATCGATGCCGGGATCATCGCCACCATAATCCAGACGATGCCGAGAAAACCATTGTTTTCTTCGGGCAGGGTTACGCCGGTTGTGGTGGTTTCCGTCGTCGCATGTTCGGTGAGGCGGGCTTCCAAGGCGGTGCGCGAGTAACCGGGAATGGTTTGCGCGGGGGTAACCGACGTGATGATCAGACCGACGGCGAGCAGCGCCAAGCCTGCATAGATCAGCTTGCGTTCGCCGTACTTGCGGCTCCACGGGCCGATATATTTCCCCTGCACCATGACGATGATAATGCCAACGAACACGAACAGGAGCGCGTTTCCGGCGGCGTCCATGCCTAAACGCGATAGGGTGAACAGCGAAAGCAGGTTTTCAAAGCCGCCAAAGACCAACTGCTGAAGGAATATCAGCACCAGCAGCACGCCTACGAGCGGATTGCGCAAGCTGGTGAGAATACGCTCCGGGAGGGGCATCGATTCCTGTGTGCGAGCATGTTCCTGATGATCCGGGTGCAGGGTTTCCTTGAACCAGTACGAGGTGAGCAGCACCGAGATCAGCGAGAATGCCGCCGCAATGACGGCGGGAACATGATAGTTGTTGTTGCTGACAGCTAAGGCGATGCCTGCGATAGCCGGGCCCAATGTGAAGCCCAACCCGAAGGCCGCACCGAGCAAGCCCAAGCCCTGCGCGCGGGTCTTTTCGGTGGTGCTGTCGGTGATGGCAGCCTGCGCGACGACGATATTACCGCCCGTCAGCCCGTCGATGATGCGCGAGAGGAACAACAGCGGCAGCGCATTGGCGACACCAAGGAGCAGAAAGCCGATCAGCGTGCCGATTTGGCTGAAGATGAGCACGGGACGGCGACCATAGCGATCGGATAAGCCCCCCAAGAGTGGGCCGCCGATGAGCTGCATCACCGGATAGACTGCGCCGAGTATGCCGATCACAAGCGGGTTGGCACCGAACGAAGCGGCGTAGAGCGGCAGCAAGGGAATGATGATCGTCAGGCCGAGCAGGTCGATCAAGACGATGATGAAAATGGGCAGGATGCGCTTGAAGTCGAGTTTCTCGGCAGCAGCAGGTGAAGCGGTCGTCATTACGAGTTCTCCAAGGGTGAAGGTTGGGCTTGCAGGCGCTGAATCAGGCTGTCCAGCCATGAGAGTTCAGCGCGTAGATGATGTATTTGATGATCGATGATGAGGTGCATGGAACCAGCATGTGTGGGCGCTGCAAGATGCTGATCGAGGACAGCTTGCATGCGTAGGCGGCGCTGTTCCAAGAGCGCGATGGCTTCGTCTTTGGGGAGATCATCCAGAAAGGCGAGCCCGATGTTGCCTTCAAAGCGTGCACCCAGATAAGCGGCGAGGTTTTCGCGCAGCGCCTGTTGATACACGATTTCCCCGGCGGGCGTGACGTGATAGAGGCGGCGCGGCGGGCGACTGCCGCTCTGTGCCTCTTCGGTCACCGCGATCCAGCCCTTTTCCTGCATTTTGTCCAGCAAATAGTAAGCGGTCGGCTTTTTCAAGTCGGTACACGAGGCGAGATTTTGTTCGATTAGTTCATGCAGCATGTATCCGTGCAGGTCGGTACGGCGCAGCAGTCCTAACAACAGCAGTTCACGTTCCACGGGGACTCCAATACCCATCTATTGGTTTGGATAGTCAATTTTGACTAGTCAGTTTCATTTTAGTCAGTTTTGACTACATGACAAGATGGGAATTATGAGAGGGAGGTAAGGCAAGACATAAAAAGCGCTTTAACAGCGGGGGAGTCCGCGACACAGTAATGAGTTGCTATGCAAAGTGCACGGATTCTTAACAATTCCTTGAAGTGCGTTTGGGAAAGCAATAAAGTATATCGGGCATTCTAGAACGTACGGGTCCCTGACCCGAATGCTCTACCTCCCAACTACAACGTCAACCAAGGAGAACGCTGTAATGAAGAGACTGTTTTTTGTGATTCTGCTCGCCATGTCGCTTGCCATCGCTGTGCAGGCGCAGGACGATGTGACCAACATCACCATCCTGCATTCGAACGATACCCACTCATGGCACGAAGCCAACAGCAGTGGGAACGGCGGGGATGCCCGTATGGCAGCCGTCATCAACCAAATCCGCGCTGAAGGCGGTAATGTGGTGCTGCTTGACGCAGGCGACCGCTTCACCGGGACGCTGTTCCACGTTCAGTATCGCGGGCAGGACAATGTGCGCATCATGAACGCGATGGGTTATGATGCGATGACGCTGGGGAATCACGAATTTGATAATGGCGACGAAGTGCTGGCGAACTTCATTGACGGACTGGAATTCCCGGTCGTCTCCAGCAATGTCGACGTGAGCGAATCCGACATTCTTGCGGGTAAGGTACTGCCGTATGCCGTGCTGGATGTGAACGGCTTCCAGATCGGCGTCACCGGGCTGACCACGCCGGAAACGCCGCTGCTGTCGTCGCCCGGCCCGGATGTTCATTTCAATGCAGACATGGCCGCCGCTGCACAGGCGACGGTTGACGAACTGACCGCGCAGGGTGTGACCTTCGTCGTGTTGGTCACGCACATCGGGCTGGATGCTGATCGCGAAGTCGCGGCGAGCACCACCGGTATCGACGTGATCGTCGGCGGTCACAGCCACAGCTTGCTCAGCAACACCTATGTGGGTTCTGCTGCTCAGTATCCGGTCGTCGTGGAAAATCCGAACGGCGATCCCGTCTACATCGTTCAGGCGGGCAGCACAGCGCAGTATCTTGGTCGCCTTGATGTTCAGGTCAACGCGGAAGGCGTCGTGACGCGCGCTACCGGCGATACGATTTTCCTGTCGCGCTATATCACCCCCGATCCCGACATCGAAGCGATCGTGACCGACCTCGCCGGGCCGCTGCAAGAACTGCGCGCGACCGAAGTGGGCGCGACGGCCAGTGAACTGCTCGTTGGTGATCGCCGTGTGTGCCGCGTGGAAGAATGCACGCTGGGCGACTTGATCACCGACGCGATGATCAATGAGACGGGCGCGCAGATCGCCATCACCAACGGCGGCGGCATCCGTGCTGACATCGATCAAGGGCCGGTGACGATTGGCGATGTGCTGACCGTGCTGCCGTTCGGCAATTTGGTGAGCACCTTCAGTTTGACCGGCGCAGATGTGGTAGCGGCGCTGGAAAATGGTGTGTCGCAGGTTCAGGTGGCGGATGGCGCGGTCGTGCGCGATGGCGCGGCGGGCCGCTTCCCGCAGGTCGCCGGTCTCCGCTTCACATGGGACCCGACGGCAGAAGCCGGAAGCCGTATCGTCAGCGTGGAAGTGCGCGGTGCCGATGGCAGCTTCAGCGCCATTGACCCGGCGGCGACCTACACGGTTGCCAGCAATGACTTCATGCGCCGCGGCGGTGATGGTTACAGCGTGTTCGCGGAAAACGCGGTTAACCCGTATGACTACGGCAAGCCGCTGGATCAAGTTCTGTCCGAATATCTGGCGACGGTGGCCGATGTTGGCCCGATGAACGATGGCCGTATCACGGTCGTCAACGCGACGATTCCGCCGCTTCAGTAAGGTTATTTGAGTTGGGGGCGCATCTCAGGTGCGCCCCTTTGTACTGAAATCCCCTCGAAACACATCCTTTTTTTTCTCAACCGCTCCCATCCGCTACAATACAGAGGATCAAGTTTCGCATTCACAGCATCGGGAGAACCAGACGTGGCGAGCGATCAAGCGCGTGATCTACGTCAGCGGGGTATCGCGGCGGCAAAAGCGGGACAAAAAGAGGAGGCGCGGACACTGCTTCAGCAGTCGATCCGCATCGAACCGAACAGCGAAGCCGCATGGCTGTGGCTTGCCAGCGTTGCACGGGACGCCGCCGAACGCCGTTTCTGCCTCGAAAAACTGCTTGAGATTAATCCAAACAATGAAACTGCTTTGAAGGCGTTGGGCGCGGCCCCTGCGGACGGCGGGCTGCGGCGCATCGGCGAACAGAAGCGCAAAACCTCAACGGGAGAGATCGGCGCCGCGCAAGCGGCTCCACAAGCCGCACCAGCAGCACAGGCCGCGACGGGGATTCCGATCCCCTCACCGGAAAAGATTGCCGAGGCGCAGCGTCAGCTTGACGCACTCATCCGAGATGCGACGGCTCCGCTGCCACAGACCGTCAAGTATGTCCACAAGACACGCCGTCGTGCCGGTGAAGGCGATATTGTCGTCTACCGGGCTTATCTCACGGCGGGGATTGTCGGTGCGCTCGTCCTTATTCTGGTTATCTTTGGCGTGATCGTCACGACGAATGACGATGCTGCCGAAATCGTGTTTGGGCCGTCGGCAACGCCTTCGAATACGCCGACCGTCACCTATACGCCAACCCCCGGCCTAACGCCGACGCCCTCGCCGGAACCGAGTCGATCGCTAACACCCTCGCCGGAGCCGCCCGCCGGAATCACGCCGGTGGATATTTTCAACCTGCCGCGCGCGACGCCGTTTGTCCCGCCGCTGCTGGATCGGGCGCTCGAAAATGCGGTGGCGGCCTTGTATCGCGGATCGGCGGCACAGGCACTGCCAACTTTGGAAGCGGCACGCGATCAAAATGCCTCGAACAATGTGCCGTTTGATCCGGTGCCGTACTACTATGAGGCGCTGGCGTTGGTCGAACGCGGTGATTCATCGCGTGCGTTGGATGTGCTGCAAGAAGCCGATGAACGCCGTGACGCCGAAACACCCGGTAACCGCGACTACCAAGCGATCATCGACTCGGCGTACGTGCAGGTGTACTACGCGCTGGGGACACAGGCCAGCGAAACAGGCGATACGGTACGCGCGAATGATCTGTTCGGGCAAATGGAGGAACGGGCGAATTCAGCGGTCGATGCGGATGAGAGCCTCGTCCCGCCATATTTGTTCGCGGCGAAACGCTATCACGCGGCGCGGCAGTGGGATAACGCGCTGGAAATCGTGAATCAAGGGCTGCAAGTGCCGTCGCTGCGTGGGAATGCGCTGCTGCTTCAAGAAAAGACCGAGATTTTCTACGATCAAGGCGAATTGTCGTCGGCGGATTATCAAGCGTATCTGCTGCTGCAAGTTGACCCGACGAATCAGGTGGCGCACCAAGTTCGCATCAACGTCGCGCTGCGGGAAAATCAACCGGGCGAGGCGGTACTGCGCGCCCAATACTATCTGGCTTTCTATCCCGGCAGCCGGTTGGGCTACCAACTGTTAGGCGATGCGCACCGCGCCAACGGCGACGCGAACTTGGCGATCGAAGCGTACACACGCGGACTCGCTGACCCGGACGGCAGCACGGCGACGTACAATATGTATGTCGCACGTGGTGATGTCTATTTTGCACAGCGTCGGTATGAACTGGCGCGCGTCGATTATGCCGATGCGCTCAGTATGCAAGAGGATGCCGAGGTGCGCGCGAAGCGTATGCAGGCGGCCTACTACGCGGGTTCGTATCAGGTGGCGATCCGCGATGCGGAATCCCTGCTGACGACCCCCGGCGCGCAGACGTGGCAAGCGCAGTTATTCGCCGGGCGTGCGTTGATCGCGGATTCGCCGGATAACCGCAATACGCTCGCAGATGCGCTGGATTATCTGGACTCGGCGGTTTCGACGGCCCCAACCAGCGCACGCGGAACCGCTTATGAATACTTGGCACGGGCGCAGTTGGGCCTAGGCAGACCGACGGATGCATTGGCGTCGATTGACAGCGCACTGCAAGCCGGAGATTCGCCTGCACGGCGTTATATTCGCGGTCAAATCTTGGAAGCGCAGAATCAAGATGATGCGGCGATTTTGGAATATCAGTGGTCGCTGACTCTTGGGGAAGTTGTCCCCTTCGCAGAGCGCACTGACGCAGAACGGCGGCTCTCGGCGCTGCTGGGTTGACGACACGGCGAAGAGTAGACTAACAAAAAGGGCATCGTCACTCACCGACGATGCCCTTTTAATTTCTAGTCCGGGTCGAAGCGAGTGCCGAGTGCCGCCGGAGGATCGGATCGTAGGAAACTGCGCATCCAGCGCTGAACAGGGCGCGGCATGATGTTCAACAGCCGCTCCAGTGATCCTGTGCTGACAAGCAGCAGGGTGCCGATCATGAGCAGCCACGGCAGCCCGTTCAGCAGCACCAGCGGAATGTTGATCGTCGGATCGCGCTGAATGGTCGAAGAAAGCGCGCGAAGCCCGGCGAACAGATAAGCCCCCAAGACGACGCGGAACGGATGCCAACCGCCGAAGATCACAATCGCCAGCGCGATCCAGCCATCACCGCGCATAGAGGGCGTTGTTGCCCAACCGGGCTTGATGGCGAGGGTATAGGAGGCACCCGCCAGCCCCACCAACGCGCCGCCCAGCAGCGTATAGACATAGCGCAAGCGGTTGACGTTGGTGCCGCGCGCAAAGGCCGCGCTTGGGCGTTCCCCAACAGCGCGATGAGACAGCCCCGGACGGGTGTGGAACATCCAATACCATGTGACGATGATGAGCACATAGCTGAAATACACGATCACGGGATGGTCGAAGAAGATCGGCCCGACGATCGGGATTTGGCTCAAAATGGGGATTTGCACGATCGGCAGGCTGGGGCTTGGCTGTCCGGCGTAGTCCTGACCGAGGAACTGGGCGAGATCGGCACACAGGAGGGTGAGTACGAAGCCGATTGCGACTTGATCCTGCCGAAGTTCAATACCCGCCAACGCGACAATCAAGGCGATGACAGCACCGACCAACATGGCGGCGATCATGCCAAGGATGAAACTCCCCGACACGAAAGCGACGGCGAAGCCCACCATTGCGGAGAGCGCCAGTGAGCCATCGAGCGAGAGATTGACGACCCCTGCGCGTTCAGTGATCGTTTCGCCAATTCCGGCGATGACGAGCGGCGTCGCGTTAAAGACGATGCTGTTCAGAATGTTGAGGAGTTCAGTGTTCATGCGCGGATTGCTCCTTCACTTCCAACCGCTGGCGTAACCCGCTGGAAAGCAGCACCAACAGCACGACAAAGCCTTGTAATACCCCGGCCAGCGATTGATCGAGCTGGAGTACCACACGGAGACGGGTAACGCCGACCCATAACACCGCGAAGATGAAGGCGATGAAGGGCGTCCAAAGGGCGCGGGTTGACGCAAGCAGGACGACGAGCAGCGCCAAGAAGCCGATGCCACCGCTGACGAGTGGGCGCAAACTGCCATAGGTGAGCAGCGCACGATACGATCCAGCGATCCCCGCCAGCACGCCGCAGACGATGAAGGCGGTGAGGGCGCTTTGGGCGGTTGGCACGCCGAGCAGCAGCGCTGATTTCGCGTTCTTTCCGGTCGCTTTCAACTGTAGGCCCCAACGGGTGCCGCGCAGTGCCAGCACCACCACCACAATCGCAACCAATGCCAGTATCAACATGATCAGACTGATGGGAAATTCGGCGCTGAGACGGGGATAAAGCGAGGCGGGCGGAAAGGGCGCGGTCGATTGAGCGTTGCCGCCTTCAGGCGGTGCCCATGGTCCTGCGATCAGATAAATGGCATAGACATTCGCCAAGGAATTGAGCGCCACACCGCCAAAAATCTCATGGACGCCGAGTTTGACCTTGAGCACACCCACGAGTGCGGCCCACAAGCCGCCGCCGATCATCGCCGCCACCATTTCGATGGGGATCAACACTTCGGTTGGGAGGCTTTCGCCGAGCGTGCGGGCGATGAAACTGGCCGCGATGGCACCCAACACCATTTGACCTTCGACGCCGATATTCCACAGCCCGGCGGTAAAGGTGATGATGAGTCCCATGCTGCATAACGCAAGCGGAATCCAGTAGTTGACGACGCCCGCAAACGAGCGGCTGTCGCGGAAGGCCCCTTCAAGGGTGGTTTGCACGACGAGCAGTGGATCGCCACCGACGAGCAGGATGAACAGCGCTGTCACCACCAGCGACACAAGGATCGGAAGGATGACGAGCGCGCCACGAAGCAAAGTTCTATTCATCAGAAATCACCGCCGATCAAGCGTCCCAAGTGGTCAATCGATGCGCGGCTTGCATCCGGGACTTCGCAGTGCTTCCCAGAGAAGCATACGACGATCCGATCGCTGTAGGTCACCAGCTCATCCAAATCCGGCGACATGAACAGAATGGCAGTCCCTGCCGCGCGCCGCTCCAGCAGTTGAGTCCAAATCCAGCTCGCGGAATCGACATCCAAGCCGCGTGTTGGCTGTTCCAGTGCCATAAGCACGGGGTTTTTCGGCATCAAGGCCATGAGCAGCCGCTGTTGATTGCCGCCCGATAGGTTTTCCACAAGTGACTGTGAAGTGCCGCGCACATCGTATTGTTTAAGCTGTGTCCCGGTCAGGGTTTGCGCTTGGTTCCAGTTGACGAACGCCCCTTGAGTTGAGGTCAGGGCGATGTGCTCCGTCGTCGTTAACCCGGCGATCAAGCCTTCTTCCAATCGCCCGGCAGCGGTGAAGGCGACCCCGGCATTGAGATAATCGCGGTAGCCTTTGCCGGTCATATCACGCCCACCAATGCTGATTTTGCCGCCCAGTGGTTTGGCAAGCCCTGCGCATGCGCGCAAGAGTAATTCCTGCCCGCTGCCGTCTAAGCCCGCTAAGCCGATCACTTCACCGGCCCGAATGGTGAGCGAGAAGTTTTCGATCGTCAGGCGTTTGTGCTTCAGATGCAGGTCTTCCAGCACGACGACGCGATCGCCCAAGGGGACGGATGGGCGCGCCTGCGGCGCAAGTTCCTGCCCGAACATCATGGTGACAAGCTGCTTGGTCGTGGCGGGCATTTGCAAATCGCCGACGAGTTTCCCTGCGCGAAGGACGATAATTTCGTCGCAGAGGGCGATCACATCTTCAAGTTTGTGCGAAACAAGGAGCACGCCTAACCCGTCCGTGCGCGCCAGTTCGCGCAGCGCTTCGAACAGAATTTGTTTCTGTTCCGCGCTGATGCCGGTTGTCGGTTCATCGAGGATCAGGGTTTTGACGCCCAAAGAAAGCAGCCGCGCGATCTCCAACTGCTGGCGCTGCCCAATGCTGAGATTGGCGACGGGCATTTCGGGATCGAGTTCAAAGCCGAAGCGCTGCGAGATTTCACGCAGGGACTTGTAGGCGGCACGGCGTCCCATGCTCAGATTGCCGGGGCTGCCATAAACGAAGTTTTCGATCACGGTGAACGGGGCGATATCGAGCGGATCTTGCTGAAGCATGCCCACGCCATGTGCAATGGCGGCCAGCGGCCCCCGGTAGGTTGTGGATTTTCCGTCCATCAGGATTTCGCCGCTGTCCGGCGGTTGGTATCCCGCCAGAATTTTCATCAGCGTCGATTTCCCCGCGCCGTTTTCACCCAGCACGCCGACGATTCGTCCACCCTTAAACGTCACGCTGATGTCATTGTTGGCGTGTACGGCTCCAAAATGTTTCTGGATGTGCTGGAGTTCAATGTCCATCTGGTTATCCAAACGGTTGAGGGCGACCCAATTAGGACGCCCTCACAAAAATCCGACGTGGCGAGAGGATTACTGGCTTGCGCCGACCATCCCCTCAAGGAGCTGCGGCAGATACCACACATCCAGAGGTTCTACGATCTGGTTCGCGGCGGCAAGTTCGGTGCCGTCCTGAAGATTCAGCGGCCCCTGCCACAGCGCGAAGCTGGCCGGGACGAAGGGGTTCTGCGCATATGCACCGAGATCGGCGATGAAGCTTTGCAGATTGGCGGCCTGTTCTTCGGTCAAAGCTGGGCCAGCGGTGAAACCGACGGCGGTGGTTGCTGTGTTATTGATGTCCGACCAATCCGGTCCGACCCAATCCCATCCCTGTTCCCATGTGCCATCCTTGATCTGGTTGACCAAGTCGACATACTGCGGGCCCCAGTTAAAGTACGGCACACCAAGGCAAACTTCCGGCGAAATATCGCACGCGCCTCTGTAGTCATAGGGCACTGCGAAGACGCTTTCGCCGTTGGCGGCGCGCTGCGCGGCTACCTGAATGGCGTTGGGGGTATCGATACCACTGATCACCACGTCCGCGCCATCATCATAGAAGCGGTTGGATTCTTCGGTTGGGTCAAGGGTGACACCGGGGATGTTGAACCAGAAGCCGATCCATGTAACCGTGAAGGTCAAGTCATCCGGGTTCCCACCGTTATAATGCTCATAACAGTAGCGGGCACCGAGGTACGCCGAAGAGGCGAGGCGGCGGGTTTCCGCGTTGATTAACGGGCCAAGATAGCCGATGCTGCCGGTTTGAGTAGCCATACCGGCGGCGCAGCCTGCGATCAGCTTGCCCCATTCCATCTGACCCATGGTATTGCCGACGTTCGCCGGGGCTTCGCCCGTCAGTACGTTGTCGCCCGACGCGTTGATGAACACGACGTTCGGGAATGCTTCGGCAACGGCGTCGGTGTCTTCTTCAAAGGCGTCGGATGTGGTGAACACAGCCTGCGCGCCTTGATCGACAAATTCAGTGACAACATCCAGCAGCGTGGTTTCCGGCGCATCTGCCGAATTCAAGCTGGGGAAGAACAGCATACTCGTTCCGGGGACATTGGCGACTACATACTGCCCTGCCTCGTAATGCGCTTGGCTCCATCCCTGATCGTTTTCAGGGCCTACCAACACCATGCCGAACACAAACTCGTCTTGTGCAAGAACCGGCACAACCGCCATCAGCGCGAAAACGCCGATCACGACTGCGGCCAACAGCAGCTTTCTCGTCATGTTTTGCTCTCCATTGCTGATTTCGACGCAAGCCAACGAGAGTTTAACAACAGTTCACTTTTTTCCAAAGAGACGGGCTATACAAAGAAAATGGAGCGCTTTTTGGGCGCTCCAACCGTATGTTTTGATGAATTGAGGGCGGATTTCACCGATTTAGGTCGTTTTTGGGCTTTGTGCCTTCGCAGATGACTCAATCAACTGGGCGGCGCGCTGGCGAATCTTTTTGTCGATTTCATCGCGGCTGAGGAGTGATGATGGCGACCAAATCGTCGAATTCGCTGTGATCGAGTTTCAGGACTTCGACGTGTGATCTGGCGATGACCGTCGCGCTGCGTTTACCACCGGAACGAAGCCCCATTTCACCGAAATACCGCCCTTCGTGCAGTTCGCTGATCACTTCGCCCCCGGCTTCCTCGTTGACCACGTCAACTTCCCCGGCGGTGATGATGTAGAACATTTCGGCGGTGTCACCCTGCTTGACGATCACCTGACCCGGTTCGAAACTCTCGCTTTCCGCCTGCTGCATGACGCGGGCGAGATCCTTTTCGCCGAGGGTGGGGAGCGCTTGGCTGACATAGTGCTGATGCACCATTTCCAAACGTTGGTTGATCATTTGGTCGATCTGTTCGCGGCTCATGGCAGAGTCGCTGACCAAGTCTTCAAATTCATACTGGTCGAGCTTAAGCAGTTCAACATCACTGAGGGCGCGCACCGTCGCCGTGCGTTTGCTGCCCGTGCGCAAGCCGACTTCACCGAAATACTGCCCCGCGTGCAGGGTGGCGATCGCGTAAGGCGTTTCGCCCTCGTTTTCCTTGACGATTTCGACCTGCCCCTTGCTGATGATGTAGAAGCCATCGGCGCGGGTGCCCTGTTTAACGATCACGGTTCCGGCGGTGTAGCGCACCGGATCGAGCTTAGCGGTGAATTCCTTCACCTGCTGCGGATCGAGACCGGGCAGTGCCTGCTGAAGATAGCGCGCATGAGACTGCTGCATTGCTTCGATGAACGAGATCACCAGCGCGACGAGCAAAATAAGGTTGTAGATCAGCGTCAGCATGGGGCGGTTGGGTAGTATAGGATCAATGGATGGGAAAATCGTCCCAAGCAGGCCGTGTTGGGCAAACAGCCCAAACTTACCCTGCAAATTGTAGAGAGGCAGAGTCCCGGTATCGAAACCGGCAGGGATCGCGGTGACAACACCCTGATCGATGACGGTGGCCCATGCTTGCCGCTGACCGGTTGCGCTCATGGAGGTTCCGGCGGCGTAGGTGAAACCCGCGTAGAAGAATTCGACCGTCATGAGCGCCATAACCACGCAGGCGATCCACATAAAGCGATCGCGCGTTCCCAAGCGGATCAAGAAAATGGTGACGAACAAACCGAATACGCCGAAAATGAGATCGGCATTGGCGAAATCGCTGTCGCCAAGCTGCGTACAAACGGCAGATCCGGCGAGTTGGGTGCCTTCAGGCGTAAAGAGCGGGCGACCATCGGGGCCGGGTACGATCACACGAGACGCAGGAAGATTGGTTGCTGCTTGGCTCACCTCACGCAGGCTGGTTTCCATTGCCACACGGGCATTTTCTTCGCTGTCGGCAGGGGCAGGGCAAGCGTAGAAGCCGTGTGCCGCTTGTACCGCGACGACCTGCAGGAGATGCCCACCGAGACTGATCACATTGAGCAGTGCCAGCACGACCAGCAGCATGATCAACCCGTAGCGGCGCACTTTCCAAACACTTTGGAAGAGCAGCACCGGCACCCAAGGCATAAGTGCCACCAAGAGAATGAGCGCCAGCGGCTGGCGCATAAGCAAGCAGCCGATGACGGCAGCCACCGAAGCTCCCGCTGCGCCAACCACGATGGGGCGAGGTATGCGGCGATAGCGGGAAAAAATCGACGATGATTGCATGGCAGACATGGTGATCCGTTCCCCTTAGGACTAATGGATGGGCGGCGCAAATGAGACGCGAGCGATTGCCGTAATGGCTGTGGAATCGCCTAAACAGGTGCCGCCCTACGGGTCTAGTGGTCGCGTTTACTGATTATAGACTCTATAGAAATCACCAACGAAGTGCAAACTGGCTTTTATCCAAATTGTAAAGTGAGAAGAATAAGGATTTTGTTGCGCAGCCTAGAGGAAAAGGGCATGATTAATGTGATACAATCGCTCTCATACGCGGCACAATCTGAACTGATTTGGATGATTCATGCCAGAAATCAGCCTGAAAGACTATCTCGCCAAGCTGGACAGCGCGCTGTTTGCGGGCAGCGCGGACGAGGTGATCCATCACTGCCGCCACATTTTGCAGTTTTACCCGAAGAATGTCGCAGCTTACCGCTACTTGGGGCGGGCGCTCGTTTACAATGCCCGCTATGACGAAGGCAGCGCGGCGCTTCGCCGTGTCTTGAGCGTGATCCCCGATGACTATATGGCGCACCTAAGCCTGAGCGAAGCGTACGACGGCTTGAAGCGCGGCGACCCGGCGATCTGGCATCTTGAACGCGCCTTTGAACAACAGCCCAATAACCGTGAGTTGATTGAAGGTGTACGGTCGCTGTACCGCCGCTACCGATCGATTGAACCGAAGGTTCAGCTCACTGGCGCAGCGGTTGCCCGTCAGCATCTTGCGAATGGCCGCACCACGCAGGCGATCGAAACGCTGCGCGGTTCTGTCGCCCGCACGCCCGATCGCGTCGATCTAAAACTGCTGCTGGCGCAAACACTGTGGAGACATGGCGATGAGGTTGGCGGTGCAGAAACAGCGCTTGATGTGCTGGAACTTCTGCCCGACTGTCTTGAAGCCAATGTGCTGATGACGGACTTGTGGCTCCGCGAAAACCGCCCCTCGGACGCACAGCGCTATCTTAACCGCGTCGAGTCGATCGATCCGTACCGCGCCCTTGAGATCGCACAGGGGGACGCGCCGGACGATGCATTCCGGTTGGAAGAACTCGACTACCAGCGGTTTGCCAAGACCGAAGCTGTTTCGGCGCGCCCAGATTGGCTGAAAGCCGTCAGCGGTGACAGTCCCGCGGCAACCTCCAATGATGATGTGAACGCGGAGTGGCAGCGCTGGCAAAGTGGAATGCTGGCATCGCCGGAAGCCGCCCCCGCTGCGCCCCCAAGTACAAGCACTTCTTCCGACTTTGATTTCAACTTTGACGATTTAGCTGCTCCTGCCGAAACACCTGCATCGACTTTGAGCACTCCAGCATCAGACGACGATTCAGACCCGATGCAGTGGATGCGTGCGGCGGGAGTCGAAGTGTATGAAGCGGAACAAGAAGTTCCGCTGTTTGACGACGATTTCGATGTGAACATTGAAGCGCAAAGTCCGACGGCGTGGATGGAAGAGTCGAACGAGGTGGTAACACCGGAGCGTGCCGTTCCCGTGTCGGATGATGATCCGATGGCGTGGCTGCGTGCCGAAAATCCCCATCTGATCGACGAGTCCGTGCCACCCTCCCCCGTGCTTCCTTCCGAAGCGGAGGAACCGGATTTCGACTTTGGCTTCGATTTCGGAGCGGCGGGCGAACCTATCAGCGCGTCCGCCCCCGATGAAAGTGAAGATGCCTCTCCTTCATCCGTTCCGGATTGGCTCGCTGCAAGCGCGCCTGACTCGGAACCGATCGATTTGTTCGCGGATGACGAACCGATCGCGCAGATCGATGCTGCTCCGGATTGGCTGCAATCGAGCGCGCCGCAAGCGCAAAGCGATGATCAAGGGGTACCCGATTTCGATTTATTCGGAGATCCGGTCAGCAGCACACAGGGATCCACCCTCTCAGATGAGAGCGGTTTCTCGTTCGGATCGTCGTTTGATGCTCCGGCTGAATCACCTGCTGCTGCTGAACCTGCCGCCGCCGAACCGCCGTCGAGCGTTCCCGGTGCGCGTAAGGGGCTCACGGCGATGTTGAATGACGCCAACCTCGATTGGCTCTCCAAGCCGCAGCAGGAGCAGGAAGCCGCCGACGAATCATGGATGTCGATGTTTTCGGAACCCAAAGCGACGCCTTCGGTCAGCGATACACCCGCTTGGTTGAGCGCGCTGGATAGTTCCCCGAACGCCGCTGAGCTTTCCACAACTCCCGAAACCGATGACTCCGATCCCTTTGGCAGCGCGTTTGCCAGCGATCCGTTGGTCAGCGATCCGTTTGCCAGTGATCCAGTGAGCAGCGCGGCAGGCGGCATGGATTTTGAGATGCCGACCGATGCCGATTTCGACTGGCTCCCGGCAGACTCCGGCGAGGAAGACGATCAGGCTGAAAAGCCGGTCGAAGACACCACCGAAGTTGGAACCCTCCTCAATGGATACACCACCAGCGCGCCCACCGCACCAGCCCCGGCGGGCGATACCCCGGATTGGTTGTATGAGATGCGTTCCGAGTCGTTGGAACCGGAGGCCGAGCGTACCCCTATGGAAAGCAGCAGCCCTCAGGAAGGTGAGGATCATGCGGATGAACTGCCCGATTGGTTGTTTGAGATGAATCCTGAGCCTTCGGCGGAAACTGAACCGCAGCCCAGCGAAGAATCGCAGCCTGAAGCGGACTCTGAATTTTCATTCGACAGCGCGGAGGTAGGTGGCTTCGATTGGTCGGCTGTGGAAGCGAAACCGGAAGCAGAACCCGAATCGAACGCGCTGCCTGCGGCGCTCCCTAACTGGCTTGATGGGCTGACGAGTGGTTTTGCCAGCGAACCTGAGCCGGAAGCGGTTTCAGAACCGGAACCTGAAACCCCGCCGGAAGCCGCGCCAACGATCGAACTCGACGCGACCCTGCATGAAATCCTTGGCACGATGGGCGATGAACCGGAAGTTGAAACGGCGGCGAGCGACTCGGCGCTAATGTCGGAAATTCCCGATTGGCTCATGGAATTGCAGCCGGAAGGCGACTCTGAACCGGCAGCAGAATCCGCCGCCGAACCGGAAGCACTCCCAGAACCGACCCCGGAACCGGAAACGGCCCCTGCGATGCCAGATCCGTTTAGTTTCTTTGAAGAAGACGCGCAGGCCGAGCCCGAACTCGAAGAAGATGCGTTTGCTGCACTGTTCGCGGATCCGCATGTGCCGGACAGCAGCGTCGAACTGACCGAATCAATGCTGCCGGTTGGATTAGGCGCGGTGGAACATGAATCGCCGCCACTGGGCGAAGACACGATCACGGCGGATGCATTACCCGCCGAAGAAGATCTGTCATGGCTGACGGAAGCCGGAGACACGGTCGGGCATGAAGCCGATCAAGGACAGGACTTCGGTGTGCTGGAAGGCGAACCGGATGAAGTGTTCGCGACCAACAGCGAATGGGTAACGGACGATCTCGCCGCTGCGGTGGGCGATCAGTCCTCGGTTGTGCCGCAAGAAGCCCCGCTGCAAGCCGATCTCCCGGATTGGTTGAGCGAACTTCAGCCTGCTGAACTGCCGCCGAAAGAAACCCCGGAACTTCCTCCCGCAGAACCGATGCCAGAGGCTTTCAGTTTCTTTGAAGACGATGCGCAGCCGGAAGTACCAGCGGAATCGCAGCCCGAACTCGAAGAAGATGCGCTTGCCGCCCTGTTTGCTGACCCGCATGTGCCGGACAGCAGCGTCGAACTGACCGAATCAATGCTGCCGGTTGGATTGGGCGCAGTAGAACATGAACCGCCGCCATTGGGCGAAGACTCGATTACGGCGGATGTGGTGCCTGCCGAAGACGATTTCTCGTGGCTGACGGAAGCCGGAGAAGCGGTCGGGCATGAAACCGATCAAGGACAGGATCTCGGCGTGCTGGAAGGCGAACCGGACGAAGTGTTCGCGACCAACAGCGAATGGGTGACGGATGATCTCGCTGCTGCGGTGGGCGATCAATCCTCAATCGTCGATTTCCTTGACGCCGAAGAACCTGCCGCTGTGTCGGAAACAGAAGATTCGACACCGGTCGCTGAACCCGTCAGCGAACTGCCGGAATGGCTGATCGATATGCAGCCTGAAACAGCCGACACCCCAGAAAGCGCGGCTGAAGTTCCTGTGACTGAAGAAGTTTCCGTGCTGGAAGAATCGTCAGCACCAGAGGAATTGGCGGCTGGGTTAGAAGCTTCTAGCTTTGACGAAAGCACACTTGAAGTACAATCTGCTGTGGAAGCAGTGCAGTCGGATGATGATGAATTCGATTGGCTTTCGGAGGCAGGGGATGTGCTGGAGCCTGCGATCGAAGAGCCTTATACCCCGGAAGTGACTATGGCAACAGAACCTACCCGTCCCGAAGAGCTGGCTCACGGCGCTACAGAAAACGTCCCGGACTGGCTGAACGCGATCATTCCGGGGATCGACATTGACGTGGAAGAGGGCGATGTTCCGGTCGAAAGCGATTTTGTCGAAGAACCGGGGGTTCTGGAACACGAAACTCCGTATGCCGCCGAGAACGACGCAGATTTTGATTGGCTGGTGGACATTGTGGACGAAGAAACGCGCGAAACGCTGCCAGAAGCTCCACCTGAACTACCAGAAACACCCGGCGTAAAACCGTCGGCTGGTGCACAGCCCCGGTTCGCGTTCACGCGCCGCCCGGACTGGCTAAAATTCTCGAAGGCCCCCGCATGGTTGAAGAACAACGCCCCGGCGACGCCTTCGACGGCTTCACAGCCACCCGCGCCTACCGGAAACGCGTCCACCCCGGCGACTCCCGCCGCACAGGATGATTTCCCGGACTGGCCGGAGGATGATCCCGACGACATGAATGAATTGCCCGATTGGTTGAAGTAGACTTCACATTGCGGCACACAGGCGACGTGTGACGGAAAGGGAGACGCATGTCCGACATCGAAATGCCCGATTTCGATAAGATGACGCCCGAAGAAATCCAATTATGGATGGAATCGCTGGCGAAAAAGCAGGGCGCTACCGAAGGGTTGATCACGTCAGCGGATATGGAGATCGCTGATATTGATCCCAATTCGGTCGTGATTGACGAACCGGGCTACGTGCCGTCCGAGACGTTCAAGTCGAAGTCTACGCGCGAACAGCCTGCGGCGAAACGTGAAGCGCCCGCCGCCAAAGCAGAGCCAAAAGTGGAACCGAAGGTGGAGCCGAAGCCGGAACCCAAACCGGAGCCTGCGAAACCTGCCGAACCGGTGCGCCCTGCCGCTGTGATGCCGCCACCGCCCGCCGCGCCTGCCGCCCCACCTGTGACCAGCACGCCGCCGCGCGGATCGGGCGAACGTGTGCGTCTACCTACCGAACGACCCGATACCCAGCGTCCGGTTGAACGGCCCGCTGCATCGGTCGCGCCGTTGGTGACGCCACCGCCTGCTGCTCCACCTCCACAACCGCCGCCACAAGCGCCTGCCCCGGCAGCGGCGGGTGGTGATCTCGCATGGCTGGAAAGCCTTGCCGCCGGACTGCCTGATGACGGTCTAAATCTTGATCTTTCCGGGATTGCGTCGGAACCCGCGCCGACTTCTGCGCCGCGTGCCGAGGAAACAAACCCGGAATCGTGGTTGGAAAGCCTTGTGAATGCAGGCGGCGAACTGGGTGCGTCGGATTTTGCTGCACCCGTCGAACCGATCGCGCCGCCACCGGCAGCACCTGTCACCCGCGCGGTTGCTTATGAGGAACCGCCGTCATGGCTCGATTCGCTGTCCCAATCGGCAGAGCTTGAAAGCGACAGCCGCAGCGACAGCCGCCCCGCCGCGCGCATGCCCGCACCGGCTGGTGGTGCTGATCCGACTGAATGGTTGTCGTCGCTGTCCGCATCCGGTGATCTGGGTGAAGCGGAAGCGGATATGCCGTCGATGCTGCCTACCTTGTCTGATGAAGGCGTCGAAGAAGAGAGCGGCACGATGCAGGACATCGAGGCCGCGATCCGTGAGGGGCGCGTTTCTTCTGAACAAATGCAAGTCTGGTTGGATCGACAGACGGACATGCTCGTTCAGCAGCCGGAAATCAGCCTCGACGATTTCTATGATCCCGATGCGCCGCCTGTGCCCGCCGATCTGCCGGATTGGTTCCTTGAATCCGTCAGTCCGCCAAAGCCGGGTGAACCGGAGCCGTCCAGCGAAACCCCATCACCGGCCTTGCTCGAAAGCTTGTTTGAGCCTGAAGCCGCGGTCGAGGATGTTGAACTGCCTGCCGCAGTCAGCTCGACCTCGGAAATGCCCGAATGGTTGAAGGCTGATCCGAATGCCAGCAGTCAGCCAATGGATTTCGACAGCATCTTTGTCGATACGAGCGATGAAGGCGAAGAAAGCGAAAAGCTGATCAGCCTCGAACCGCAGTTTGAGGTGGAATACGATCCGTCGGATACGTGGGCGGAGGCGTTTGATCTGGAGCAGGATCAGGGTTCTGGTGATGCTTCGTCTGAACCGGATTGGTACAAGCGCAATGTCAGCGATCCGAACCGGATTGCTGCTGTTGAAGCGCTGGCGAGCGAAAGCCCTGCGTCGCTGATGGATGCGTCGCTGCCGCTCGATGAAGAATTATCGGCGGGCCAGCGCACGAATGCTCCCGCATGGCTCACGAGCGATGCTGCTCCTGCTGTCACTGCGTCAGCACCAACGGTAGGCGATGTCGAGGAAGATGTCCCCGAATGGCTGCGACAGACCGCCGAAGCGTCGATCGATCCTGAGATGCCTGCATGGCTGGTCGAAACGATTGGCTATGAGGAACCCGCCGCTGCGCCAGAGCCGGAACCTGTGCCGCAGGTAGTGACTCCGCCGCCCGCGCCGCGCCCAAGCCCGATCCGTTCACAGCCAACGACCCCGCCACCGGCTCCGCCGCCTGCGCCCAAGCCTCAGGTGGTCATTTCCGGCGATGCGCTGCAAGCGCTCGAACAGGCCCGTTCGCTGAGCCGTGAAAGCAATCTTGAGGGTGGTTTGCAGGTGTATGAAGGCCTCATTCGTCAAAGCGCCGCGCTGGATGATGTGGTCGGCGATTTGGAAGGGCTGGTACGCCTGCACCGCACAAACCCGGCTGTGTATCGCGTCCTCGGCGATGGGCTGATGCGTCAGGGTAAACTGCAACAGGCGCTTGACACTTATCGTGAAGCCTTAAACCAACTATAATCTCCCCATGATATATCCATAGGGGCGGCCCACCATCAACGGGCTGCCCCTTATGCTGAATCCCAATGGTCACACAGGAGTTTTCAACGTGGAACGCACGCTTATTATCGTGAAACCGGATGCCGTTCAGCGCGGCTTGACCGGCCAGATTATTTCTCGCTTCGAGCAGCGCGGCCTGCGCATCATCGGCATGAAGTTTATGCGCGTCAGCCGTGAACTGGCCGAAAAGCACTATGACATTCACCGCGAAAAGCCGTTTTTCGCCAAGCTAGTGAACTACATTACGTCGTCGCCGGTCGTGGTGATCGCGCTGGAAGGCCCGAACGCCGTGCAGTCGGCACGCAATACCATCGGTGCCACGCGTCCGTATGAGGCAGCGGCGGGCACCATTCGCGGTGATTTCGCGCTGACGGTTGATTACAACCTCGTGCATGGATCAGACAGTGTGGAAAACGGGCAGATCGAAGTTGCGAATTTCTTCAGCGACGCCGAACTGCTGCCTGAATGGTCGCGCGGCGTCGATAGCTGGTTGTGGTAGGCATCTGCCGCAAGCAGGGGATTGGTGCTGCACCAACCCCCTGTATTTTCGCTCTGGCGGATTATCCGCAGTGGCTGCGGAAGAAGGCGATCGTCTGCGCCCAAGAGTCAACACTGGCGTGCGCGGTCGCTGCCGGGGTGCCGCCCAGCACCAACCCCTGACCATCTCTCAGTCCAAGCGTCGGCACGTAAAAGGCATTCAGGGGACGCCCGGCCTCTGGATACAGCAGGACTTCGGTTGAGAGTCCTTGATCGTCGCGTGCAGTCTCCCCCATTCAGCGACCATGCGGATCTCGCCCCTTCACGATTCATCATTTGCATGGGGTTACTGGGCAGTCCTTCCCAGAAGACATGCGTTGGTGCGATGGGGCAGCCGCTTGCGACTGCACGGCAGCGGAGACCAATACGAGCAGGATACAGACCAGCAGTACCCGTTTGATCATTGGTCTTCCTTTTGACAGTCAACGGAAATAAAAAAGCATGTGCACATTGTGTCACACGCTTTCCGTTTACGGCAGCAGGATTTGGAAGCGCCTAAGGCACTACTGAATGCTCACCAGCACATTAGAGTGCTTCTGCCAGAAGCTTTCGAGATCGTAGTAACGGCGGCGTTCGTCATCGAAGATGTGAACGACGACATTGCCGTAATCCATCAACATCCAACCGCTGGTGTTTTCCCCCTCAACACCGTTCGGCAGGACCTGATGGTTGGTTTTGACCACTTCCCGCACACTTTCCGCCAGCGCCTTGATCTGGCGGTCACTGTTCCCCGTGCAGATGATGAAGAAATCCGCGATGATGCCGGTGGGACGCAGGTCGAGCAGCAGAATATTCTCTGCCTTTTTGTCTTCTAGCGTGTTGACAATCTCACGCGCGAGTTCAAGATAGTCCAGAACGGTTACTCCTTGCCACAAAACCGGATTGATCAGTTTAATCATTATAGCATACTCACCGGTGTACACGGCGGTTCGGCCTGCACTAGTCTCCCCTCAAAAACGGGGGATCTTACCGGTGCGGAGGCATGAAAAAGGGCACGGCGGAACAAGCCATGCCCTAAAAACCACAGAAGGGGGACTGCGTTTTTTGTGCGCTTAGTTTTCGTCCGCGCGGCGGATGGTGATTTCCTTACCGCGCAGCGTAGCGCCCGTGCGCATTTGGCGAAGCACCCGTTCAACGTGATCTTGCATCACATCGACATAGGTTTCGGTGCGGTGAATATCAATGGCACCGATGGCTTTGCCGGGGATACCCGCCCGTCCTGCAATCGCGCCGACCACATCACCGGGCTGCACGCCCTGCTCGCGGCCAGCATTCATGCACAGACGCACCATCCCCTCTTCGCGTCCGGTTTTGTCGGCACGCGAACGGCGAGGGCGATCCTCGTCTCCGTTGGGGCTGAAGGTGCGTTCGCGGCGGTTGTCATAGCGGCGATCGCCGTGACCACTGCCGTTATGGCGCGCATACCGATCGCGTGCGCCGTAGCGTTCACGCGGGTTGTCACCTTCGCGGCGTTCACGGAACAGCGGTTCGTGGATTTCATCCAACGGGCGGCGCTGATCGTCAGAGCGTGCGAGACGCACGGCGGCGGCGGCCACTTCCATCGGGTCGTAACCTGCTTCGATCAACTGGGCGATGAAAGCGACATCGTGCCCCAGTTCAGGATCAGCGATGACGGCGGTGAGCTTGGTCGCGAAGGCGGCGTCACGCTTGGCCAATACCTGTGCAGGTGTTGGAATAGTGGCGCGGGTAATCGTGCTCTTGGTGTAGTGTTCGATCACGCGGAGCAGACGGCGTTCACGCGGCGTCACATAGGTGATGGCGGCGCCTTCACGTCCGGCACGGCCTGTGCGACCGATGCGGTGAACATAGTCTTCTGCGTCGTAGGGAATGTCGTAGTTGATGACGTGCGACACGTGATCGATGTCCAGACCACGCGCGGCGACATCGGTCGCGACGAGAATGTTGACCAGTCCATTACGGAAACGGCGCATGACCGTTTCGCGCACATCTTGGCTGAGATCGCCGTGAATGGCTTCCACCGGGAAACCACGACCGAGCAGCGCATCGGCCAGCGTGGCCGCGCCAATCTTGGTGCGGGTGAAGATCAAGGCACTCTTGATCTCTTCGGTCTCGAGCAGGCGCGCCGTCAACGGGAGTTTGTACTCCTCATCGATCAGGTAGTAAGACTGCGCGATCTGCGGCACGGTGAGGGTGCGATGGGCGATGGTGACGCTGACCGGATCGTGCAGGTACTTCTGCGCCAGCGAGCGAATCTCGTCAGGCAGCGTGGCGCTGAACAGCGCCGTTTGACGATCTGCCGGGGTTTCGCGGAGGATGCGTTCGACATCATCGATGAAGCCCATCTTGAGCATTTCGTCGGCCTCGTCAAGGACGAGGTAGCGCACGCCGCCCAACACCAACGCACCGCGTTCGATCAAGTCGATGACGCGACCGGGGGTGCCGACGACGACATGGACGCCTTCTTCAAGGCGTTTCAACTGCTTGTAATACGACGCGCCACCATAGATTGCCGCAACGCGAATCCCCATTTTGCGCCCATACTGAATGACAGCTTCGGCGACTTGCACGGCGAGTTCGCGCGTGGGCGCAAGGATCAAGCCCTGCGGTTGGCGGACACTGAAATCAATACGTTCGAGCAAAGGCAGCGCGAAGGCCGCCGTTTTGCCCGTCCCCGTCTGGGCTTGTCCGAGAACATCACGCTTTTCCAGCAGCGCTGGAATTGCCCCCTCTTGAATTGGCGTGGGGTTCTCATAGCCCAGTTCGATCACGGCTTGCACGATTTCCGCGCGCAAGCCCAGACGTTCAAATGGACTCATACTTCTCCTGTGAGAGAACGAATGTAATTCCCCTGTTCGGTTTGACTTGGTTGTGAAGCAGGGTGTACAGAAGTGGATTACCTACTGCGGATGGAACTGGCAGACTGGCAGAATTCCTTACATCATTGTACAAGGATTTAGATGCGGCGTATATGGTGGATCTTTCGTTTCTATGGGGCGCAAATCATAAAAAATTTGTGAAATATCCTAAGTGTGCGCTTGTCTATGCAGCGCAACTGCCCGCTGAATCGCTCGTTCGTAGCCATCGAGCATGGCGGCATGCGTGAACATCGCAGCGCGCTGGCGTGCGCGTGCCCCATAGTCCGCGCGTGCCTCCGCATTGGACAGAAAATAGTCGATCTCGGCGGCAAGCGCTTCGGGGTTTTCCGGTTCGGCTAAACGCCCCGCATCATCGATCACTTCCGGGGCTGCACCTGCGCGCACGGCGACGATCGGTTTTTTCAGCCGCATCGCTTCCAAATAGACGAACCCGAAAGTTTCCTGACTGCTGGGGTGGCAGAACACATCCGCCTGCGCCCATTCATGCGCGAACGCCGCATCATCGTCCACATGACCGAGGAACGTCACATGATCGCTGATGCCAAGCTCGGCGGCGATCTGCTGATTGCGCTCGTACATCAGCCCATCCCCGGCGATTCGAACTTCGAGTGTGGGATATTTGGACAGGAGATGCGGCACAGCGCGCAGCAGCACGTCGGTGCGTTTGCGCGGGTACATTTTGCCGACCGACAGCACGATCGGATGATCGTTGGGCGTGCGCGGCAGCGTTTCGGCGAGGTGCATCCATGCCTGATCGATCATGCCGTGATAGATGACGTCGATTTTCTCCGGTTCGATGCCGTACAGATCGACGATGCGCGCTTTGGCGTAATAGCTGCCAATCGTGACGACTTCGGCATTCTGCATCATCCGCTTATCGAAATAGGCCTGTGCTTTGACCATCGTCGCGACTTCGCCTTCTTCCCATTGAAGGATGTCACCATAGACCGCGTGTGAACTGGCGATCAGCGGCGGACGCAGCGCCGGATTCAGGCCAAAGCCATCATAATCCAGCCCGATCAGCACATCGGCCTGTTGGATACGCGGATCGGTGGTGAGGCGGGTATTGAAATCAATGCGCTGAAGGGTGACGCCGACATAATCACTCACATCGAAGTTCGGCGCGATCACATTGACCTGATGGCCGCGCTGACTGAGCCCTTGCACGAGCGATTGGTAGAAAACCGCAGTGCCACTGCCGCCGAGAACATCGGTTGCCCATGAGGTGATGACGGTGATATGCATTCAGACGCCTTGTGTGCTGCTGTTGCTGAGGTGTTTCACATGGTATTCTAGCCGGAATTCTAGAGCGCGTTCCATCCCTGCGGTATGAGTAGTGGATGAAAGGTTGGTGATCGATGCCCAATACACATGAAGAAGCCCCATTCGAAGTCGAAATCGAGCTGATGGGCGGTGGCGGCGTGGGCATGGGGCGCCACAAAAACCGCACTGTATTTGTTCCCTATACTATTCCCGGTGAAACGGTGCTGGCACAGCCGGTTGGCTCCAATGACCACCTGATCCACGCGAACGGCATCACCTTGGTGGATGCGTCTGCCGATCGGGTGATTCCGCGCTGCCCGCATTTTGGGCCGGGGCGCTGTGGGAAATGCCAATGGCAGCACATCGACTACGATGCGCAGGTCTTGATCAAGCATGATGTGCTCGCCGATCAGCTTGAGCGCGGCGGCATCCGTAATCCGCCGCTCCGCTCGGTGATCGCCAGCCCGAAGGCATGGGTCTACAACTATCACATGACCTTCGGAATTGGCGGGCGAAATGGGTCTGAATCGTCCGAAGCGGTCGATCCTGCGGCACTGTATCTCGGTTTCCCATCAATCGACAACGAACAGCGCCTGATTCGGATTGAAGAATGCCATGTTTTGCATCCCGATTTGCTCGACTTATACGATCAGCTTGATCTCGACTTAAGCGGGCTGCGGCGCGTCAAAATGCAGATTGGCAGTGATGGCGGCATGATGCTGATCCTGACCGCGCTCACCGATACCGCGCCGGAGTTAGAGACGGAACTGCGCGTCAGCGTCAACTTGATTTTGCCCGATAATGAACCGATGAATCTGATTGGCGATTCGCACACGCGTTACGATGTGAATGGGCATTTATTCCGCGTAACGGCGGGAAGCTATTACCGCGCCAACGCTGAACAGGTGCCGCAGCTCGTCAATACCGTGCTGGAACTCCTCGATCCGCAGGTGGATGAAGCCGTACTGGATTTATATGCGGGGGTGGGGGTGTTCAGTGCCTTCCTTGCGCCGCGTGTCGATCTGGTATCGATGATCGAGAGCTATCCCCCGGCGGTTACGGATGCGGAAAAGAACCTTGAAGCCTTCGAAAATGTGGATGTGTTCGAGGGAAGCGTAGACGCAGTCCTGAACTCGCTGGACGAAACCTATACGGCAGCGGTGATCGATCCACCGCCGCAAGGCATGAGCGCGGACGCGCTGCGCACGCTGTCTGAGCTGGGGATGGAGCGTGCGGTGTATCTGGCCGATGATCCGTCTGCACTGACCAAGACGATCAAGATGTTTCGCAAACAGGGCTATGAATTGGCGGTGGTGCAGCCGATCGACTTTGCGCCGCAGACGCATTATCTCGACATGGCGGCGTTGTTCATCCGCCAGTAAGCAGGTGATTTGAAGCCAAAAACGCGGCACACAGAGCATTCTATGGGCCGCGTTTTTGTAAACAGCTCCGGCTAATCCCTGATATAGATGTGCAGCACGGTCATATCACCGCCGTAGTCGCTGGTCGGCAGGGCGCGGTCATATTCCAACACAAACGCTTTTTCCGCGGGGCGCAGCAGACGGGTGAAACCATAAAACACGCCGTACATCACATCATCAGGATAGGGGATTTTCCACGTCATCGTATAATGATCGTCGGCGACTTTCTCATACTGGATATAACCCACATTGCCACGGTGGATCTCGTTGAGACGGTTGCCATAGGCAGACAAAAACGCCTCGAGGGTCAGCTTTGCCTTCGCCTGCGCGGGCATTGCGGCATAGCCCAGTTCGGCGGCACCCATCCCCACACTGACGAATACCTGACTGGTATTGGCACCCTCGGCGGCCACTTCACTGAACACATCGAGCAGCTTTTGCACCGGATACCATTTTTGAGGATCGATTTCGTCCAGCCCATGGCGGACAAGAATCTCAGCGATGTCGTCATGCAGAATGTTTCGAACGAAACTCTGGACGGACAACCCACGCATCTCGGATTCAGGGTCAAATGCCAGATAGTGTACCATTTTCTAACTGCTTCCTTTCAGCACTGTGCCGTTATGGAATGATGTGTCGGTATGTAACGTGCACCCAGTGCACAGGTTTACATGTTAAAATAAAGAACGCATTTTTAAAGCTTAAAATTTTGTGAAAAATTAATTTATATTACGGGAGTCATTCCGGGGGCTTACGGTATGAAAGTTTTGTATACAAAGGCTAATAGGAGTTCCTCATTTTTCGGTGATGGATGGCTTGACATTTTCCCACATTTTCCCATAGACTTCCTGATTAGCACCTCGTGGTATGCTGGGAGCTTCCCTAAAACACAGGTTGCAGCGTCGCTTTCATTCGAGCACTTGTTTGATGGAGTTCTGAAGGTATGTCTCAGCGTATGCGTGGCACCGTGAAGTGGTTCAGCGCGGAAAAAGGCTACGGATTTATCACCCCCGAAAACGGAGCGGATGTGTTTGTCCACTTCAGCGCAATTCAGGATTCGGGATACCGTAAATTGGAACAGGGTGAAGTCGTCGAGTTTTCAATCACTGAGGGGCAGAAAGGGAAGCAGGCCGCCGAGGTGACCCGTTTGAGCAAACCCGCATAGGGACGGTTCGCTTCATCAAGTCGGCATTATCATTTGAATGGTTACTCGATCGAGGGTTTATCCGCTAGGATAGACCCTCGATTTCTTTTAGGCACAATCAAGGACGAACTGCATCATGAATTTGAATGTCATCCGCGCAACCGCTGAAGGCATTGCCTTGCAAGCGGGGGCTGCGCTGCGCCGCACCTTCGGTGATGCGCATCAGGAAACGATTAAAACCAGCATGGCCGATATTGTCACCGAAGGTGACAAAGCCAGCGAAGCGATTATCGTGCCGCTGCTGCGCGCAGCGTTCCCCGATCACGGGATTGTGAGCGAAGAAGGCGGGATCGGGGATGCGCCAAGCCAGTATGAATATGCATGGCACATCGATCCGGTGGATGGGACGACGAATTTCTCGAAAAACATGCCTCACTACTGCCTGAGCATCGCTTTAGCAGATACGGAACTTAACCCGCTGGTGGGCGTGGTTTACGCACCCATCCTTGGCGAGATGTTCAGTGCGGCGCGTGGTTATGGGGCGACCCGCAACGGCGAATCGATACATGTGTCACCGGTTGACAATTTGGCACAGGCGGTGGTGATCACCGGGTTTCCATCAACCAAGAAAACGCAGGCCGATTTGCAGCGGTTCATCACCATCGGCAGCGCGGCGCGGGCCGCCCGTGTGCAAGGCGCCGCCGCGCTTGACATGTGTTTTGTGGCGATGGGACGCTGCGAAGCTTTCTGGGAACCGCGTATTCATTCATGGGATGTGCAAGCGGGCGCGCTGATCGTCGAGGAAGCAGGCGGACGTGTGAGCGACTTCAGCGGTGTTACGGGTAAAACGGCCTACAGCGGCGCGGAAATTCTGGCGACCAACGGGCATTTACATGCGCTGATGCTCAATTATTTCGAGGAAAATGACAGGTCTTAATGTTTTTTTTGCAGCTTGCCCCTGTTGCTGTATGAAGTATCGGCGCTAGACTGAAATTAAGCTGCGAACGGCTGACTTAGCTAGCAAACAAGGGGGGAATCTGTTATGGGTTTGCGTAAACTCAGTTTCGCATTGTTCGTTTCGGCTGCTGCACTGGCGCTTGCTATCCCTGCGTTCGCTCAGGATGCGACTCCAGAGCTTCCCGGTGATCTCATCATCGGAGATTTGCAGACTCCGCGCGGGATTGCCTTTGACGAGAATGGCAATTTGATCGTGACCGTGGTCGGAAACGGCGGCGATTTTACGATGGAAATGCCAAGCCCGGAGGGCGAAGCCCAGACGATTCAGATCGGCAATACCGGGGCTGTCCTTTCGGTTGCACCCGATGGCACGGTGACGCCGCTGCTGCAAGCGGTACCCAGCTATGCTTCGCCCAGCGAAGTCGTTGGCCTGTACCGCGCCATTCCGCACGAGGGTTCGCTGTGGGTGATCACTTCCGGCGGGCCGGGCTTCTACGGGTCGGGCACGATCCTAGAATACGATCTGACGACGATGCGCGTCAAAACCGCGATCGCGATGGCGGGTGTCGAAATCGACAACAATCCCGACGGCAATGAAATCGACAGCAACCCAACCGACCTCGCATGGGGCGCGGATGGCACGATGTATATCACCGACGCAGGCGCCAATTCGCTCTACAGTTGGACGCCGGAAGCAGGGCTGTCACTGGTTGCTACATGGCCGGATAACGCCGTTCCAACGTCGGTTTTCGTCGCGGATGACGGCGATCTGTACGTTGGTTTCCTTGGTGCAGGGCTGGCACCGGGTGCCGGACGTGTTGAACGCTGGTCGAACGGCGAACTCGCGCAGACGTTTGGTGGGCTGAATGCCGTAACCGATGTGCTGGTCGTCGATGGGAATGTCTACGCCGTTGAATTGGTGCGCTTCGGCGAACAAGGCCCCGGTGCCGGCGGGGTGGTGCTCCTGACCGAGGATGGAAGCCAGCCGGTCGCTGATGGACTGGTCTCGGCGTTTGGTTTGGCTCAAGGCCCTGATGGCAACCTGTATGTCAGCTTTGGCACGATCGCATTCGCGCCGGGGATGACGGGTGGTGTCGTTCGCCTGCCGGGGATGTAATCCCGCGCTCATCTCCTGATGCCCGTATAGGACATCCTGCATCTAAACCACTTCACATTCAATGCAGTTACGCGTCAGCTTTCGGTTGTTGTGTTCGCAGCCTCCGAAAGCTGACCGTTTTCAGGAGTATTTCACTCGATGACTCAACCATCCAACCCCTTGAGTAGGCGGCTGGCGCTGGCTTTATTCGGTGCTGTCTTGCTGGCAGCGGTTGGCTGTTCGTCGGCAGATTCTTTCATGCGTGAACTGAGCGGGGCTGTGGGAGCGGCGGCTGATAACGCACTTGCTGAGCGTACGCCGGATCTGCTTGTCGGGGATGTCGAACGAGGCGAGGCATTATTTCTTCATGGACGCGAACCCGCGCCCGCCTGCCAGAACTGCCACGCGCACACGGCCTCGGCGGTTTTTTCGCTGGGGCCCAACTTGAGAGGCGTTGCCGAACGTGCAAGTACCCGTATCGCTGGCATGGAAGCCGATGAATACCTGCGGCGAAGCATTCTGTTCCCGAATGAATTCACCGTTCCCGGATACCGCAGTATCATGTATCCCGATTATGCCAGTTCCCTTTCGGAACAAGACCTCGCTGACGTAATCGCTTTCCTGAAACAATTATAAGGCTAGTGAGGGGTTGGATAACGGCTGCATCGAACCGTTATCCAACTGCCTGCATGACTTGCAGCACGTATTCGACATAACTCTGCGGAGCGTTTGCCGCAAAGGTGATCACAAGAGCCTGCTGTGCCGCTGTATAGAGGAATGGCAGGTTGATTGCTTCTCCACAGCCTAGGGATTGCGCATTGATCGACCCCCAACGCACGCCGCTCACATCTTCTCCGGTGCATTCGAGCACAATCACCATTTCGCGATAGTTATTGGGCGGCTCACTGTACAGGTTGATCACATTGACCCATATCCAATCGGAGGTGTCACCGCCGGGTGTGGAAATGCTGCCGTGTAAAACGGCCTCACCATCTCGATCGGCACTGAGCCATTCAGCAGGTGCATCGGCAGGCGCATCCGGGATCAACGGGTTGCGAAACAGCGGCAGCGCATTACAGGTCAGCAGATCAGCCGTTTGTGGGCTCACGACGCTGCTGCTGATCCATGCCAGCCGTTCGCCAAAATTGACGACATACCAGCCATTCGACGTGTAGCCAACGGCTTGAATTTGGCCGCCTACGGGCAGCAGACCGGTTAGGCTGTAATCTTCACGCGGGGCAGAGCGAACAAAGGCGACATTTTCGGTGGTATTGATGAGGCTGCACGAAGGCGCAGGATTCGCATCGACAAAGGCGGGCAGCGGTGCTTGGGTGGGGGCGGGTAACGTTGTCGCCATCGCAGCGGTCGCAAACCCAACGGGCAGCAGGACGATCCCCTGCGCGAATGGGATCAACCATGCGCTGGTTACGCCAATCAGCGCGGCACACAGCGCAAACAGCATCAACGCGAACAGGGATGAAGATTTTGGTCGCATACTCCCTTGTACGTGCATGTTCCGCCTGCTTTCCAATCCGGTTACCGAAATTTTTGCTTATTCTTTACAGGTTGTGTGCATTTCTTTGACAATAACCCAGCATGGCGGTTGGTGTGTGTACCGTCTGCCTACGTCTGATCAACGGCTCTCCTACCTGTCCAATACAGGTTGAGGAAGCGCGCCGACTTTGGTACGATTCCGGCTCGGATTTACGGAAAAAGAGGGTGGTGCTGGATGGCGGACGATCAAGCAGCGGTGATGGAACAAATCGCGGCGCAGGTGCGTGCCTGTACCCTGTGCGATCTGTATAAGACCCGTACCCACGCCGTCCCCGGCGCGGGCGATATTCACGCGGAGATTATGTTCATCGGCGAAGGCCCCGGCTTTTATGAAGATCAAAAGGGGCTGCCATTTGTGGGGCGCAGCGGCGATTATCTGGAAAAAATGCTGGCGGTGATCGGCTATACGCGCGATCAAGTGTTCATCACGAACGTGGTCAAATGCCGCCCGCCGGAAAACCGCGATCCGCTGCCGGATGAAATGGCGGCGTGCAGGCCGTATTTGGACACGCAGGAATCGACCCTTAACCCGCTGCTGATCGCCACACTGGGACGGTTCAGCATGGGGCGCTATTTCCCCGGCGGGAAAATCACCCAACTGCACGGCAAGCCGAAATTCGAAAATAACCGCGCTTATCTGCCGCTGTTTCACCCGGCGGCAGTGCTGCGGAATCCCGGCCTAGAGCCGCAGATGGAAGCCGCCTTTAAGCTGATCCCATCCATTTTGGAGAAAGTGCGCGCGATGCGTGCCGGTGGTACGCCGCCTAGCGGTGCGCCGCCCAGCGGAGGCAGCAAACCGCCGACCGGTTCCGGCGGATCGAAGTCCGCGCCGCAGGAAAAGCCCAACGACGATAAGCCGACACAGCTTTCCCTGTTTTAGGGGCGCAATCGATAGGGGGGTGAATGCGTCCCGGTGGGCGTCCCGGTCTTCAAAACCGTTGGCAGGTCGCGTGACGAGCTGCGGTGGGTTCGACTCCCATCCACTCCCGATAGAATAGAGGAACGGTATAGGATTCGCCGTTCCTCTTTGATTTTTAGCGATAGTCGGTCGTTGACCAGTCGATTTGCTGTGCTTCCATATCTGGCTTGGGGTGGCCGCCGCGCGTATCCCAAGGCATGACGTTCGACTGAGTCCAGTCGATCGCCTGTCCGTAAGCCCGCCCGATCGCCTCCATGAGGGCGATTTCCTGCGGCGCACGCGAATCGAGTCCCAAATGATTCGGATCAGGCCGCCCCACGGTTGAAATTCCAAGCGCGTTTTCGACATTCTCCCGGGTGAGCAGCACGTTGTAACGGCGGAAATCGACTTTATCGCCGCCGTAAATAGCGCGCGTTGAAGACGCCTGCTGCAATCCGGCTTCATCCAGCGTTTCGCCAATGACGTATTGAATCCAGTTGATCAGGTTGAACTTGGATGCTTTGCCATCCGCGATTTTGTTCGGTGTATAGCCGGTGCCAAGCGACATCATGAGGACGTTACCGGGGGTGAAGCCTTCTGCGGCACCGAGGTATTCCATCGCCTCAATCGCGGCTGCCAGCGATGGATTCGCATGGACGCCGACGCCGCCATCGATCAAATTACCGGCGACGGGTGGGAAATAGACTGGGGCCGCACCGCTCGCCGCCACCGATCCGCTTAACGGCCAATCAGCCACGAGCGCCGAACCGGGGCCTTTGCTGACGATATACAGTGTGCTGCTGGTACGCACATCATGTGTGGTCAAAAGTAGAATCGGCTTCTGGAAGTCGCGGATCTTGCGCCCCTGTACCAAACTGCCGAGCGCTTCGTTGAACGGTTTGAGATCGTACAGGTAGTGCAGCCCCTGCAAGATATAGCGAATGTAGACGCTGATGCCTGATCGTGGGAAGGCGTTCGGAAGGCGATCCCGGTAGACCAGTTCGAGGATTTCCTGCGCGGAATAACCGACGCAGATCCCGGCGGCGATGATCGCGCCTGTACTGGTTCCCGCAACCATATCGAACATTTCGTGGCAGGGCTTTCCGGTCAAGGCTTCCAGTTCAGCAAGCATGGCGATGGTGATCATGCCGCGCATCCCGCCCCCATCGACAGACAGGATCAGCTTCTTGTTTTGTGGGTTGATGTCGATCACAGCAGTTTCGTCCCTACGGTTGTCCGGCGCACGTCAAAACTGACTTTACCCGTTCGCGTTGAGGGGTACAATAGGGCACAGTGTTCAGACAGCCTTATGAGTTTGAATGGGCGCACAACCTTCTGTCCTTTCCCTTCGCAAATTTGCTGCACCTGCACTGGTGATCGGCTCCGCCGCGCTGGTGATCGCCGCCGGAATCGGCAGCGGGCAGGATGCAGGTACGCTCCTCAGTATCTTTAGCACGCGGTTTTTGGGCATCTTCATCGAAGCGGTGCCGTTTTTGCTGCTCGGTACGCTCGTCAGCGGCTTGATCGATTCGTTCATCAGCACCGACGACATCGCGCGGTGGGTGCCGCGTAATCCCATCTTGGCGACACTGGTCGGGACATTTATGGGATTCGCTTTTCCGGTCTGCGAATGCGGCGTCGTCCCGGTGGTACGCCGCCTGTATGCCAAAGGGCTGCCGGTCAGCGTAGGCGTGACGTTTTTGCTGGCTGCGCCGGTCATCAACCCGATCGTGCTGGCGGGGACGTATGCGGCCTTCGGGTTCGGCCCAGTGTTGATCGGGCGGTTCGTCCTGACCGCCGCCGTCGCGCTGATCGTCGGTCTGATCTTCGCGTTCGCTTCGCGTCCGCAGGATGTGTTGCAACCGGGGACGTTTCTCCCGGTGATGGGCGGCGATGGCCTCGGAACGGTGGCTGGTGTATCTGCGCCGCGCAAGCCGTTGATGATCGGTCTGCGCGATGCGCTGCTGCAAGCGGGCACCGAATTTTTCGAAATGGGGCGCTATCTGGTGCTCGGTACACTGCTGGCCGCCGCCATGCAAACGCTCATCAGCCAAGAAGTGCTGCTTGCGCTGGGGCGCGGCCCGGTGATCAGCGTGATCACGATGCAGGTGCTGGCGTTCGTCCTCAGCGTGTGTTCGACGGTGGATGCGTTTTTGGCGCTGGCGTTCGTCAATACGTTCACGACCGGATCGATCTTGTCGTTCTTGGTGTTCGGCCCGATGGTGGACATCAAGAGTACGCTCATGTTCATGGGCGTGTTCAAGCAGAAGATCGTGCTGTATTTGATCGTGCTGCCGTTCCTTCTATCGCTGTTGTTCGGTATCTGGATGAATTTGAATGTGAGGTTTTAGCCCATGAACCACCTGCTGAGCGATCAGCGCGCTCATGGTTTGATTGAACTCCGCTCTTCCCGTTCCGAAATGGCGATGCGCTGGTTCAAAACGGCGCTTCTGATCGGCCTTTCGGCGTATTTCGTCTACAACATCGCCAGCGGTTCGCTGGCAAACTACATCAACGCACGGTTCGCGTGGTTGAGCTATGTCGCAGCGGCGAGCTTCGGCATTTTGGGCGTGATGAGCGCAATCAGTGCGTTACGTTCACACACTGGCGGGCACGATCATCAGCACGATCACGAGCACGAGGATCATGATCACGCGCATGAAGATCATGGGCATGATCACGACCACGCCGGGTTATCGTGGACGAACCTCGCGATTTTGTCGATTCCGCTGCTGCTCGGCGTCCTGATCCCGTCACGTCCGCTCGGTGCATCGGCGGTCAATGGCAGCATGAGCACCAGCGCCGCCGTCAGCGGTTCGATGACTTTTTCGGTGAATCCGCTTGACCGCAATGTGTTGGACTGGCTGCGCTATTTCGCTGCCGCCGATGATGTACATGATGTCGATGGACAGCCCGCCGATGTGGTCGGTTTCGTGTATAAGGAACCGAGCTTTGGCGAACCCTACTTCATGGTGTCGCGCTTCACCATTAGCTGCTGTGTCGCGGATGCATCAGCGATTGGGGTGCCCGTTTATTTTGCGGATTCGCCTGATTTGGAGCAGGGGGTGTGGGTGCGCGTGCAGGGAACCTTCCTCGCTGGATCATTCCGCGACGGCACCATGCCGATCTTGCAGGCCACCAGCGTCGAAGTGGTCGATCAGCCCGCGCATCCCTATCTATACCAATGACCTCTAACCCAATGACTGCTCAGCGTCCCTTGCGCTCCCGTTTTGACCGGACGGTGATCCTTGTGATCGTGGCGATCGCAGGTTTGATCGCTGGAACGATTTTGCTCGGCGATCATGTTGGTGTGACTGTGAGCCGCGCTGTCCCCTTAGGCGAATCGCGCTCAACAAGTCTGATTCGCGTGACATTCAGCGAAACGATGAATCAAGACAGCGTGAGCGAACGGTTTCACATCGAACCTGCGCTGCAAGGCGCGATCAGTTGGAATGGCGACACGCTGACGTTTGACCCGGAAGCGGCACTGCTCCCCGGCACGACTTACACGGTGTCGATCGATCAAGGGGCGGTCAGCGAGACGGGGCGTGCGCTGCTGCAAACGACCCAGTTCAGCTTCACCGTTCGTTTGCCGCGCGTGGTTTACTTGTATCCATCGGATAACCAGCCGCAGAATTTATGGATTGTCGATCCGAGTGATCCCACTGCTGCGATTCAGCTCACCAACAGCCCGACGGGTATCTACGATTTCGCCGTCAGCCCGGATGGATCTCAGATCGCCTTCAGCGAACGCACGACCAACGGCACCGAAGACATCAAACTGCTGGATTTGGATACCGGGGCGCTGCGCCAGCTCACCAACTGCGAAACTTCCGGCTGTACGACTCCGGTATGGCGACCGGACGGGCGCATGATCGCCTATGAGCGGGTGGAATACGATCCGGCGATCGTGACCGGACGCAGCCCCACACGCATCTGGTTGATCGACCCGACGGTCGATCCCGCGACGACGCGCCCGCTGTTCGATCAATCTCAGATTCTCGGCTTCAATGCGCAGTGGAGTGCTGACGGCAACCGAATTGCGATGTTCGATAATGCCAGCGTTTCGATCATCGTCTACGATTTCACGACGCAGCAGATCCTTGCAATTCCCAGTCAAGCGGGATCGAGCGGGGCGTTTTCGCCGGATGGGCTGAAGTTGGTGTACCCGACCACGCCGCCCGTCGGCGAAGGTCAGTCGATCCGATCGTATTTCCGCATGGCAAATTTTGGCGAACAAGCGGTCATCGACTTGACGACACCCGACGATCCGTTCGAGGATGATCAAGCGCGCTGGCGTCCTGATGGTCAACTGCTGGCCGTCACACGCCGGTATTTGGATGAGCGCTATACACAGGGGTTTCAGCTCTTTTTGATGGATCCCAACGCGCCGCAGGATGCACATCCGATCGTGGAAGATCCGAATTACGCGGTCGGGCTTTTCCGCTGGGATGCGACGGGAAGCCAGCTCGTTGTGCAGCGGCTGCGCTTACTGGACGACAACGGACAACCCGACTACATGGCGCGACCGGAAGTTTGGGTGGTCAATGCCGAGACAGGCGCGCTGCAACAAATTGCATCGAATGCGACACTGCCCGCGTGGGCACCTTGACATAGGAACACTTATGAACGAACTTCCAAATTCAGCCCCCAACCCGCCTCAACGACGATCGTTATCACCGTCGCTGCTGATCTTTCTGGCGATTCCGCTGCTGGGAATCGTCGCCGCGATCGCCGTGATCGCCGGGCAGCCGGGGGGAATCAGCAGCGGGGCGTCAACGCCTGTCCCGGTGGTGCTGGCAACCGTCGCCAATGTGGTCGATGCGCCCATGATTGATTTTACGCTGCCAACGCTCGACGGCGGCACGGTTCGCCTGAGCGATCTCAACGGGCGAATCGTGTTTCTCAATTTTTGGGCGACATGGTGCGATCCGTGCAAACGGGAACTGCCTGCTATGATGGAATTTCAGGCAGCGAACAGCGGGGCGGCTGACCCGGTGATTCTCGCCGTCAATTACGGCGATTCGAGCGATCAGATCAACAACTTCCTGCGCGATAACGCCATCAGTGGGCTGCAAATCGCCCTCGATTCGCATACCCAAGTGGCCGATCAATACGGTGTGTACCAGCTTCCCGTCACCTTCGTGATCGACCAACAGGGGATTGTAAGGTATCCTAAATATGGTGAAATGACACTCGACGATATGAACAGTTACGTGCAGGCGTTGGGTGGTTAAATCGGGCGGTTAGGGGGAAATAGCCATGACGATCACGCGGGCATTTACGTTTGTGTTTGAAGATCCGGATTGGGTCAACAAACTCGTCGTACTGATATTGATCGTCGCGGTTTCCGGCGTGTTCTCGCCGTTTTTGATTGGCCTGTTAGGGTTGGCGATCGTCCTCGGCTACCAAGGCCAGTTGATTCGCAATGTGCGCGCCAGCGCTACGCCGCTGCTTCCCCGCTGGGATGATTTTGGGCGACTGCTCTCTGATGGGCTGCCCGTGCTGGTGGCGCTGATCGTCTATACGCTGCCCAATTTGCTAATCGGCGGGGTGACATGGTTCACTACCAGCGCGGCGGGCAATACCAGCATCGTCAGCGGTGGCGTGAGCCTTGCGATCGCCTGCTGCCTGTTCCCACTGATCCTTGTCTATAACCTCGTCACGCTGCCGATGTTTACCATCGCGCAGGGGCGCTACGCTGAAAATCATCAGGTCAACAGTTTCTTCGAGATCGGATCGCTGTGGGATGTGCTCCGCACGCAATTCGATGCCGTCGCGCAGTGGTGGATCGGCATGGTGATCGTCGGGTTGGCGTTTTCAGCGGCGAGTTTGATCCCCTGTTTGGGCTGGTTGGTCGCGATGGGATTGCTTCCTACGACCACGGGCGCGCTGGCCGGAATGCTCCACGCAGCGACCTATGACAAGCCGAAAAAGAAAAATGGCTGATTAGCGTCGTCCAACCCTTTCCCTCTCCTCTGCGGCGGCAGTATAGCGCTGTGCGTCGAAAGAGGGCGTGTCGTCTTCATCCATCTGCGAAATCAAGCGCGATAGGCGTGCCCGCTGATCGCGCTTCAGCTTCAAAGACTCCTGTGTGTCTTGCATCGCATAAGCCCGTTCGACCGCTTGCTTGTTGACAGTTTTTTCTTTCCCAGCGCCGCGCCAAATCGCCAGTGTGCCAATCGCCGCCGCTGTGATCAGCGCCATCATCAGCGCAGCGGCGGTGAACTGCCAGAATCCCGACATCACCTGTGTTGAGTATGCGTATACCGGCGCAGCCACATCGGTCAGCGTGGGATTGATGGTACGTACATCGACCAGCGTTTGCGTCACATAGGTAAGACTGCCGATCAAGGCCTGTACTGACAGTGCAACCGCTGCCCAAATGGCAATCGTGGCTACCGCGCGTTCACGCATCGCAAAACTCCTGAAAAGTAGGGTGTGCATTTGTTGATCAGTACGCGCGGTTTTGACCGAAAGTTGCGGGCGCTGCGGTACGCTCACCCTACGATAGGCCTCATGCAAGTTGCCCCGCCGATGAGCCGATTTTTTCGTAAATTTTTGAGGTGAACTTTAACAATAGATAGGTTAGGATCGGACGTATGAAGCCAAAACTGTCAAAATCCCAGCGAAAAGCACTCACCTTCGCCCACGATTTGATGAGCGGGCGAATCGACACCAGCTACCTTCCGTATGTCCGTGGTTCGGCGGTTCGGTTGACCAACAGGGCAACATGGCGCTACCAACGCCACTGGATTGAACCGGATCACGACCCGCGCCGCTGGTTCCTCAGCGAAGATATTTTCATGTCGCTCGTCATGCTGGGCTACATGGAAACACGGAGCATTCCCCCTGATCACCTATGGGTTTATCGCATCACCCGGGACGGCTGTAACGCGATTGGGCGCAGCTATCCGCTGTATCCCGCGTCCGTGATGACGCTCGTCCGCGATCGACTGGTTGCGCGCCGCAATCAAGAACTGCAAGAGCGCGAGACGCTGATGCACCGCCGAGCGTCTACGTATGGTCGGCGCGGGGATATGCGGGCTCGGATGCAGAGTTATTCACGCAGCCCATTCAATCACCAAGCGCGCAGGCGTTAAACACCCCATCCTCACAGGCCAATTGTTAACAGATATAAAGATTTGGGCGGATTTAGAACAATCCGCCTTTTTTTGCGTACTGAGCATTAGAACTTTTTTGAATGACAATTTGCTGGGGGATATGATGAGCGCAAGCACGGCAGATGCCAGCCGAACGAATGCTGCGGTGAACGTCCGTACGTTCTATATCTTGATCGTCACTCAGGTTATTTCGGCCATTGGCAGCCGGATGACTTCGCTTGCGCTCAGTATTTATCTCTATGGCACAACCGGTGATGTCACACCGCTGGCGATGACGGCTTTGTTCCAGTTCCTACCGGGAATGTTGGGGGCCAGTGTAGCGGGCGTACTGGCAGATCGCTACGACCGGCGCAAAGTGATGGCGCTGGCCGATGCCGGACAAGCGGTGGGCACGGTACTGCTCATGATCAGCTTCGCATCGGGCAGTTTCCAGCTTTGGCACTTGTACGCGGTGACATTCTTACAAGCGTTGTTCGCCATGTTCCAAGGCCCAGCCTTCACCGCCTCCGTCTCGACGATGATCCCGGATGGGGAACGCAACCGCGCTAACGCCCTCATGCAGTTGGTGCAGCCCGCCGCAGGGATCATCGCGCCGCCGATCGCAGGGATGCTTTACGCGAGCATCGGGTTGGTGGGCGTCATGACCCTCGATTTGTCGTCGTTCCTGTTCGCAGTTGTCGTATTGATGCTGGTGCGCATCCCGCGCCCCATCCTTAGCAGCGCTGGACGCGATTCGAAGGGCAGTGTGCTGCGTGAAGCGATGGGCGGCGTGCGCTATCTGTGGAAGGTGCGACCGCTGTTCTGGGTGACGGTGTATGCGGCGCTGCTCAACTTCATTTTCAGCGTGGCGGATGTGGTGACGACCCCGTATGTGTTGGCGCGCACCGGCAATGATCAAAGCGCGCTGGGGGTGATCATGGCGATTTCCAGCTTCGGCGCGATTGTCGGCAGCATCGTGTTAGGCGCGTGGGGTGGTTTCAAATCGCGCATCAAGATGAGTCTGCTGGGAATCAGCTTGACGGGGGTATTTTTCGTCGTGACGGGCCTCAGCCGCACGCCGCTGGCGCTTGGGATCAGCGCTTTCATGTTTATGTTTTCGATGCCGATGGTCAACGGCTCGTTCATGGGCTTGATTCAGGCAAAAGTCCCGCACGACTTACAAGGGCGCGTATTCGCGCTGCTCGGTCAGTTGGCGATCTTCCTGATCCCGCTGGCGTATTTGCTCTCGGGGCCGCTGGCCGATACGGTCGTAGAACCGGCAGTACGGACGGCAGCGTGGGCGCCGCTGGCGCCGCTGTTCGGGGCCGAGGCTGGCGCAGGGATGGGTCTGATGATTGCTTCCAGCGGGTTGGCGGCACTAGCGCTGACGATCGTCGTTTTCGGCTTCCGCTCCATCCGAAACTTGGAACAGATCATCCCCGACTACAAGCCTGAGACCGAGGTAACCACCGGGGCGATCACCGATGAAAGCGTCATGGATGCGCCTGTGAGTGTTGAACCTGTTGCGGTGTAAATGTTTGAACGACGGAGACCGCAGAGATTTTGGTAACGCATTCTCTCTGTAGTCTCCGTGACCACGCTGGTTTAGACAGGTTAGTCGAGCTTGCGCCAGTCCGGGGGATTGTTGCGCAAGCGCCACAGCCAGCCGATCGGGTAGCCGATCATCTTGGCGACATCGCCCACCACACGAATCAGCGGTACCAGCGCGATCGCTTCGGCGTTCGAGGTCAGGGTGACGTGAACGCGATTGCTTTCGGCGGCTTCACGCAGCACGGTTTGCAAGCGCTGATAGGGGCGGCGGGTGTAGATCGCCGCGCCCGCGATGAACAGCAGCCAGAACAGCGGATGTACCTTGCGCCCCAGCCAGTAAATGAAGGGAACCGCGACCAAATAGGTGCCATAGCGGACGGCGTGCCGCTTGCGCCACAGATCGGCTTTGCCGTCACCGCGCGCATACAGGCGGTACTGCTTGAAATAAGAGGCCAGCGTCGAGCGGGGTCGGAAATAGGCTAACGCGTCCGACACGTAAGCGAATGCCCCGACTCGTTCCTTCAAGCGCAGGTCAAAGACCAAATCTTCGCAGTAGTCGAGCCATTCCGGGTAGCCGCCAACGGCTTCCCATGCCGACTTGCGGAAGGCGACGCTGCGGCTGCTGGGCAGAAAGCCCGCCGGATCGACATCTTCGGGGAGCGGAAGCACTGTTGCCCCCATCGCCGCTTCAAAGACGGTTTGCGGGTTGGCGCGGAAAAATCCGCTGACGACCTGCACGCGCGGATGTTCGATCAACGGGCGGGTGATTTTTTCGACCCAATCCTGTTCCAGTTCCACGCCCGCATCGGTGACCGCGATAATGTCGCCCTTTGCCTCGCGAATGGCGATATTGCGCCCTTGACTGATGTTGCAGCCGGGGGCGACGATAATCCTCAGCGGGAGTTTCGCTTCGTAGCGGCGCAGCACATAGATCGTGCGATCGCGGCTGCCGCCGTCCACAATCACAATCTCATCAGGCAGCTCGGTTTGCGCGACAAGGGAGTCCATCAGTCGGCGGATCGATTCGCCTTCGTTTAATACAGTCGCAATGACAGAAATCACACTTATTTCCGTTCTTCTTCCGTATCAGCGAGCAGGTATCCACCCCTGAATCCCCACACGCCAAGATAATCGATTATATAAAGCAGTACGTACGATGCTGCACGATGGTTTCAGATTCATTATACACAGGCCGGCGCGGATGTGCGGAATTCGCGGCGGCGAGGCCCGAAGGCCCCGCGCGCCCCTATTTCAACCCTTACGGGGCGATAATTTCGATGTTGTAGCGCCCCGGTCGGCCTTCAGCGATCCAACCGACGTAATTGGTGCTGATCACGCGCACCTGCCACCATTGATAGCTGTTGCTGCACACTGGCCCGCCGATGATCTCCAGCGCGATCTCATCGGGCATTTCGAGTGTGATCGGCGCATTGACGTTCGGTTCTGCGCGCAGGCGGCGCGGCACACCATCGCGATAGTTCACGGCGATGTGTGATCCAACGCCTAGTGTAAGCGGCAGCACACACGGGATTTCGACCGTCCCATAGACTTGATCGTAAGACGCGACATAGTATTCGCCGGGGAAACCTTCCGCGATCCAGCCTTCGACCGGGACACCGCTCGTCTGGAAGCTGGTGCTAACACGCCACCAGTTGATGCCGTCGCGGCAGGCAGGGCCTTCCAAAACGGTCATGGTCGCTTGGTAAGGCACAACGCTCACGGTGTACGAGGATTGCGTCGGCGCATTGCGGAGCCGCACGCCCGTCAGCGCGACGATGGTGTCGTTCACGGCGAATTCAAGCGGGAAATAGCAGGGATCACTGGGGGCAATGATGGCAGGCTGCAAATAGATGCGGCCATCGCGCGATCCCTGAATGACCCAGCCCATATTTGCGCCCGGATCACCACCGAACCCGGTGATCTGCCACCAGATAAAGCCATCGGCACAGACCGGCCCACCGATCAAGCGGGCGCGGCGCTCTTCGCTGAAATAGGTGATGAGCGGTGCGGACAGCGAAGCGGATGCACGGATATTTAACCCACCCGTGACGACGATCAAACTGCCGGGGATGAGATTGAGCGGCGTTCCGCAGCCCACTTGAGTCGGCGCGGGCACGTTGGTGAACGTCGGCACCACCGTCGGCGTACCGGGTGTGTTGGTGGCATTGACCGGCAGGGTCGGGAAGGTTGCTTGTGCGCGCGCTTGTAAGCCGGGTTCCGCCGGACTCGCAGTGACGGCCAGCGCAGCGATGATGAGCACCATCAGCGCGGTGACAAGCACCACCGGACGCGACATCTTCAGCAGATTTTTGGGGTGCGGATTGTTCATATGCGAACTCTTCTCATAAGCAGGCGCATGATCAGCAAGCGCTTTATAAGCGACATAAACGGTTCCTTGCGTCGTCGCCTATCATTGTAACGTGATCCGGCTTATGGTGCAGAAATACCGCGTGGGTGATTCGTCCCGGAAAAACAAAAAAGGGACGGATGCCCGTCCCCTGTTGCTCATTTTGTTCAGTAATCGACGCGGATTAGTGTTTGCCGTTGCCGTTGGGTAGTGAACCGGCATTCTGGCTGCTGTTGATGTACGACCCCGCCTTGTTGGGCGATCCCGCCAAAATGGAATCGACTAGGCCGTATTCAACCGCTTGCTTGGCATCCATCCACACATCGCGATCCTGATCGTGTTCGATCCGTTCGCGCGGTTGGCCAGTATGCTTGACGAACACTTCGATCAAACGCTCTTTCAGGCGGTTGGCTTCGTTGGCGGCGATCACGATGTCGCTGGCCTGACCTTCCGCGCCGCCGTGCGGTTGGTGCATGTGAACGGTGGCATTCGGCAGTGCGTAGCGCAGCCCTTTCGCGCCTGCCGTCAGGAGAACGGTGCCGAAACTAGCTGTCAAGCCGACGGCGGTGGTGCTGACCGGGGCGCTAATTTCCTGCATCGCATCGTAAATCGCGAACCCGGCATAGACTTCGCCACCGGGCGAATGTACATACATCTGAATTGGGCGATCCTGATCTTCGCGGTTCAAGAACAGAAGCTGCGCCACGATCAAGTTTGCCATTTGGCTTTCAACCGCGCCGCCCAGAATGATCAAGCGTTCCTTGAGCAGCAGCGAGAAAATATCGTAAGCGCGCTCCATGCGGTCGCCGCGCTCAATGACCATGGGAACGACATTGTACAGGGACATGTGATTTCTCCAGTACCACTCGAATTGCACACTATGCTATCACGATAGAAGGGTGGGATATAGGGACTCTGAGGGCTACCTGCCCAAACAGATAGGTGAGTAAATCCGGTTCGATCCACAGCGCGCCGGTTTTCAACAAATAGAACTGCACTGGCACTGACGCGCGCATTTGTTCGCGTAGGTGTTCGCGTGCATATTGCAACCGCTTCTTCACGGTGGTGATCGGCAGGCCCATCGCTTCGGCGATTTCCTGCTGCGACCAACCATCGAGGTAAAAGCGCTCGGTCACCTGCCGTTCGTGGTCGGGCAGCCGGTCAAGCGCGCGGCGCAGTTCGCGTTCTAACTCGCGATCGTCCGCCATCACCTCGGGATCGCTGTCCGAATCGCCGTGCAGGTCGTCATTCAGGCGCGGTTGATTATACGACCGTTCGCGCGTGACTCGTGCGCACTGGCTGATGACAATGCGGCGCAGCCATCCCGGAAAAGCTCCCGGTTCGCGCAGTTGATCGAGATGCTCGTAGGCGGTCAAAAACGCCTCCTGTACGACATCTTGCGCCGTTTCTGAAGCGGCGCGCGCTGATGGATCGTTGGAGCGCGGTGACTCGTCGAGCTGTTGAACCGCCCAACGGAGGGCTTGTGCTTGAAACTGCGCCACCAGCGCATCAAAAGCCGACTGCCGTTCGGCGGCGGTGCTGGCGGTTTGCGACTGCCGCACCAGTACATCGTATCGCATGAAGAGCGCCTTTCTTCCGCTGTGGTTGGTTGGTAGCTCTATAGATCAGAGCCAATTCGATGCCAAAAGGTGACAGCCAAACAGTGATCACTTTCGAATCCGTTAAGAAACGGCGATTGCTTCTCTTTTTACCGCCGAATGTCTAAAAATTACGTATACTTGAAAGGACTTTTTTGGGGGATGTTGTTCTGCCAATGCGGGAACGGGGCGGCTCGATGAATTACGTCAATGTGAATCTTAAAGTCCTGCTAATGGATACGGATTTTTACGCGCGTCATGCAGTTAACAGCTATTTAGCATGGGATCGCCGGACGCGGGTGACGCAGTTGTGCGAGAGCGAAAAAGCGATGTGGGAGTATCTTCAGCACACACCCTTGGCTGAACTGCCCGATGTGGTGCTGATCGATGCCGAGCATCTCGGTGGGCCGGAACCCCTTCGTTACCATATTGAGCGGCTGCGCCAGAAAGTTCCGAATGTGATGGTAATTTGCCTCGCGCAGACGGCAGATCCGCGCCTGATCGAAATATCCGCTGAAGCAGGAGCACGGGGACATCTGCTCAAGGGCGATGTGCGGTCGCAGATCGCATGGGCAATTGTGCTGGCCTATGTAGGCCGATTGGATTTTATCCTAACCAGCGGCGTTGCCGATGCCGTCGCATCATCGAGCAATCCGCGTTTGCGCCGTGCGCGCAAACTGCCGCCGCGCCGCGAATACACCCAGCTTACGCCGCGCATTCGTCAGGCGGTTGAACTGTGCGTCGTCAACGGCATGCCCGCACAGCTTGCCGGGGACGAAATGGGCATCAGCCTGCACACCATCCGCAGCTACATCAAGGAAGCCTATCGCATCCTTGAAAGCGAGGACGAAACCGAATATCCGCGCGACATGTCGCCGCAGGAACGGGCGTTCATGCGCCTCACCCGGTTTGCTGATGAGACAGATTAACCGTGTGACCCTTAGAGAGGAATGTCAACCGCATGGCTGAGTTTCCGCTTCAGCGTACGGTATCTGCCAACGGCCTTGATCTGTGCATCTTCGAGTGGGCGGGCACGAATCGCGGTGATCCGCCGCTGTTGTTTGCCCACGCGACCGGGTTTCACGCGCGCGTTTGGGATCAGGTGATCGCCCATCTGCCAGATCGCCCTGTGTATGCGGTCGATATGCGCGGGCATGGGCGCAGCAGTAAACCGACCGCGCCCGAAGCCTATCGTTGGTCGCTGGCAGGTGAGGATCTCGCGGCATTGGCGATCGCGCTCGGCCTGAGCGGGATCGTGGGGATTGGACATTCATGGGGTGGGTTCGCGATGGCGTATGCGGCGGCGCAAACAGCGGCATCGCATCCCGGTTTGTTCTCACGCCTGATCCTGCTCGATCCGGTGATTCTGCCCGAACCCGCCTATGAACTCGGCGTGCTGCCGATGGAGCATTTCGCATCCAAGCGGCGCGCGCAGTGGAATTCGCCGCAGGAGATGATCGATCGCTTCAAGGATCGCGCGCCATTTCAAACATGGACGGCGGAAGCGCTCCGCGATTACTGCGAATATGGGCTGCTGCCGGAGCGTGACGAGGGGGGGCATCTGACGCTGGCCTGCCCGCCGTCGATTGAATCCAGTATTTATCCCCGCGCGACGGAAACCAATATTTACCCGGAGCTTGGGAAAATCGACATTCCGGTGCTCATCGTGCGGCTGTCGGAGCGCATGGCGTTCGCACCGACCGATTTTCAGGGCAGCCCGACGAATCCTGAATTGGTGCGCTGGTTTAAGCAAGGACGCGATATGCAGCTCAAAGGTCTGACTCATTTCGCGCCGATGGAAGATCCGGCAGGTATCGCGGGTATCATCCACGACTTCATATCGAACAAAGGCCAATGAGATGGTTAAGCAGGTTTTACTCACCATTCAGCAGGAAGATGTGATGTCCTATGAGGCCGATGTCCTTGCGCTCAAATATGCGGGGACATTTTTCGGCGCGGATCGTGCGGTTGCCGAACGGTTGGTGCAGACGGGCAAAGCGAAAGATGTGAATGAACTGCGTGTTCGCTCAACGGTCACGATCGTCGAGTCACAGGGGGCGATTGCGGCCCGTCAAGTGATGTTCGTCTACGCCCCGCGCCCTCGTGAATTCTCGTATGATTCGGTGCGTAAACTGGCCGTCAATACGCTTTACCAGCTCAAGTACTCCAAATCGATTACCCCCAATCCGCGTTCGATGGTGACGACTATTCACGGAAGCGGATTCGGCTTGGATGAGCTGGAAATTATCACTTCGCAGGTCGCCGGTTACTTAGAAGCGTTCCGCAACAGCGAATTTCCCGAATCGCTGGAAACAATCGTGATCGTCGATCTCGATCCGCGCCGCGTCGAGCGCTTGCGTGGTGCCGTCGACGCGCTGCTGGCGCAGGAGCCTTCTGCGACTGCCGTGAACGGGGAAACGTGGGGCTACGCGATCAATGTCGATGCGCTGCGCGGGATTTCCCCCGGATCGTCGGCACCTGTCGAGAATGGATCGAAGCGGTCACGAGCCATTACGATCGAGTCGACACCAGCGGCACCCACCGCGACCGAGCGCGAAGCTGAGCGTTCGGAAGCAAAGAAACATATTTTTGTGGCGATTCCCTTTAGGCCAGAAACCGAGGATTTGTGGGAGTTTGGCATCTATATGCCGATCCGCGACCTCGATTTACGGTGCAGCCGCATTGATCATGAAGCGTTCAGCGGCGACATTTTCGATCAAATCAAGTTCCGCATCGAAACCGCCGCCGCGATCGTCGCCGTACTGGATGGGTATAACCCCAATGTATTTCTTGAACTGGGCTATGCGATGGGGAAGGGCATTCCGTCGATTTTGCTCGCTCAAAAGTCGATGATTGATGAGAAAAAACTGCCATTTGATATTCAGAGTCAGCGCTGCATTGGCTATACCAACATTAAGGATTGCAAGAAACTGCTGACGACAGAACTCACACGCTTCCAAAAAGATGGGGTTATTTAGCGCCCCTAAACAAATGCTGGTATGCTGGAGGGCAAATCCGCATACCGTAGGGGAAGACTCCTTCTACGCCTGATTACATGGGATCGATCCATGCCCTTCATCATCATGTTCATTTTCGGCGCCGTCGTCATCGGCGCAGGTGCAATGCTGGCTCCTGCTTGGGTCACACACCAGCCGCGCATCGGTTTGCTGGCCGCGCTGTCCCTCGCACTCGTTACCGGGGGGGCGGTTTTCTGGGCGATGGCCTTTGGCTGGAACACGCTGGTGGTCGATTATTTGCTATTTGCGCTGGTCACCGCGATCTTTCTGTTTGGCACCCTCAGTTTTGGTCAAAAACGCGCCGAAGCACGCGGTGAAGAACTGGCCGACAAGGATCAGGGTTGGCTGGGGCCGCACGATCTGCTGCTGTTCGGTGTCGCCGCATTGATCTTCATGATCCCGGCGCTGCTGCTGCCCGTTCCAATGGATACGGATGCACAGGGGTTCGGCTATTTAGGTTTGATGGCGCGGCTTGGCGGCGGTTTCAATACCCTTGCGCCGTTTCACCCCGAAGTGACGTATCTGTATGCGCCCGGTTTCACCGCGCTGATCGCTTACCTCAGCCAGCAGTTGAATCAAGGGATGCACGCCGTGCAGTTGAGCGTGGGGGCGGTGCTCTCGCTGCTGCTGTGCCTGCTGGCGTATGACTTCGGCACCGAATTCGGCGAAGGCGAGCGCGATAAACGGTTTGGGCGGGCAATGGCGCTCTGTATGCTGCTGGGCGGCGGATTGTTCGCCGCTTTCATGGACTCGCATTTCACAACCCTGCTGGCGCTCAATTTCGCGTTCGCATTCCTGATCTTCATGCTGCGCTACCTGCGTGCGGGTACACCCGCCGATCTAATCGCGGCGGGGCTGATGTTCGGCGCGACGGTGCTCAGCCACCCCGATACGACGATCATCCTCGGCTTGGGATATGGGCCGTTCCTCCTTACCATGTGGTTGAGCAAATCACGTCCGCCTTTCAACCGCTGGCTGATTCTGGTGATCGGCGTGCCGCTCGTCGCATTGATTGGGATTGCGCCGTGGCTGCTGCGTATGCGCGATCTGCTCGGTTCGGACATCGCATCTCCCTTCAGCCGTGACCCCGACCACTGGAAAGTCATGCTGTTGTATCACCTGCCTGTGATCCCATTCGCCTTAGTGGGTGCAGTGGTTGGGCTGCGCCGTCGCAGCGCGATCGCGATTTTGGCAGTGGGTTGGCTGCTGCTGGCGCTCGACTTTTCGACGACGGGTATTCTGGTGCGTTTGATCCCCGGTTTGTTCGGGTTGGTCGAGAAGTATGACTACCCCTTCAGCATTGCATGGCACGCGCCAATCATCCCGTACACGATCCTCGGCGGGATTGGGCTGCTGTGGCTGTGGGATCGCTTTGCCGAACGGCGAATCGGGGCGGCGCTGCACAAATACGCGCCCGCTGGGTTAGCCGCTGCTGGACTACTGCTCGGCGTTGGGGCGCTGCTGAACCAACCGCTGCTTGCTGCCAGTAAAGGCGTGATCGGCTTCTACGGTGCGTTCTCCTCACATGCCGATGTCGCCGCGATGGAGTGGATCAAAGCGAATACGCCCACTGATGCGCGCATTTTGAATTACCCCGCACCGCACGAGGCCGACTGGGCACCCGTCATCAGCGAACGCGATACGGTTTACTTCCGTCCGCAGCCGTTCTTCCGGGGAACCGAGGCGATCGAAGCCGAACAGGCCGCCCTGCAAGCCTTCTGGATCAACCCGGCTGATCCGGCGAATGAAACCCTGCTGCGCGATCATGGAATTGACTATGTGCTGGTGCCGCAGGTGGTAGGCGATCCTACGAGTTTGGATACGTTGTTCCGCTGGCGTGCGCCGTTCACGCTGGAAACGCCCGCCCAATCGGCAGTGAGTGACGCACCTTATCTCTCACTGGTATTTGACGAAAGCGGTGCACAGGTGTATGCGTTAAACGATGCGCCAAACTCACCTTAACGGACTCTGCTGGAGCAGCACGCATTGGCGCTGTTAAACGACGGCCCCTATCGGCTATATTATGTGCGCAGCGCCGTCCCCGTGCTGGTTTTCGGGGAAATTCTGGCGCTTCCGCTTGAATGAGGACAGCACGAAGCGATGCCTGACGATCCACGCATTCCGCGCGATGATGAAGATGCCGCGTTCCGCGATTGGCTGCACAAGCGGCCTAATCCACCGGAGGATGTACCTGCTTCGGTGACGTTTATGGAGATCATGCGGCAGGCGGCAGCGCGCTCGTCGGCTGAACAGGGCGGCGGCGGTGCTGACGGCGGCGCTGACAGCGGATCAGGCGGTGTTGAACGACCAGATCCGGCGAATGATTCTGGCCCACGCCCGGACGATTCCACGACGCCCTATACCTCACCGGAAGATCGTCCGCGCAGACGGCGAACCTCCCCGCCGCCGCTGACAAGCGCCGACATCAGCGCTGCCGTCCGTGCTGCCGGTGAGGATTTCGCCCGCGCCGCCGAGTCGACGCCTGCGACCGCTTCCGAAAAAAGCGCACGCCGCGCCATGCCACGGCCAGAAACGCCCAAAGATCCTACCCTTTCAGAATCGGGTTCACCAAGCAGTGAACCGGCTGACATTGAGCGCCCAGCGACGCAATCACGCCGCCGTATTTTTCAACGTGCCCCGGCTGATCCTGCGCTGGTTGAACCCTCAAGCCCAGCCGATGAATCTGCTGAGTTGAGGCGCTGATGCCGTAGAATCGCCGCCCGATGAGGCTGCGGCTGTTGATAGGGAAACTGTTGAAACCGAAAGCGTGAGCGAAGCAGTACCGGCCAGTGAAGCGGACATAACCCAGACCGGGCCAGAAGATGCGGCAGCCCTGCGGCTTGCAGAGCGTAACCGCGCGCGTGAGCGGCTCATGGAGCAACGCCGCGCCCGTGCGGCTCGCCAGCGTCAGCGCCCGCCGAGTGTGATGGGTGGGTTGATCCGATCGTTCATCCTCGTGTTTGCGGCGGCTGGGTTGATCGCGACCATTTTCACATGGTGGACGCCGCCGCGCTTCATTAACGAGACGGTTAGCCAGCAGTTGAGCATGGCGATGGAAACCAACAGCGCCGCCGAAGCCGCGCCGCTTGAGATCAGCACGGTCATTCCGACGCCGAACTGGGCTTTACGCATCGGTGTGGTAAGCGGCCACCGGGGCAACGATCCGGGGGCTGTCTGCGATGATGGTCTGCGCGAAGCCGATGTGAATTTCAGCGTCGCGTCACAGGTCGTCGATAACCTACGCGGCGTCGGCTATACGGTCGATTTGCTCGATGAATTCGATCCCCGCCTGACGAATTATGAGGCGGTGGCCTTGGTGTCCATCCATGCCAATTCATGTCAGGATTACGGGTATCAAGCCTCCGGTTTCTTGATCTCAGCGGCGGCGGCGCGCCCCAACACCCGCAGCGTAGACGATCTGCTGGTGGAATGCATCGCGCGGTCGTATCAGGCGACGAGCGGATTGGAGCGTCTCCCCGGTGTGACCATTGATATGAGTGATTATCACGCGTTCCGAGAGATTGGCGCTCAAACTCCGGCTGCGATCATCGAATTGGGCTTCCTACGCGCGGATCGTGATCTGCTCACGACGCGCGCACCTGAATTGGCACAGGCCATCACCGATGGAATTTTGTGTTTTGTCGAACCTGCGCGCGATGTCCTCGCGCCAACGGCAACGCCCACCCTACCCGTAGAGCAAACGGAAGCGGCAGCGCCTTAAGCGATCGTGCGATGCAGCAGTTTCATTGGTTTCTCTTGTTTATTTGCGCTTCCTTTGGGGTACGATAGGGTGAAAATCATTCGATGCTTAGACGACGATCACGCCGCGCGCTGACGTTGCAAAGGAACTCAACTGTATGTCGCAGGAATTGGTCATGTATGCACGCACGACTTCATGCCCATTCGTCACACTGGCGAAGCGTGTGTTCAAAGACTATGCCGTCTCCTACCGTGAGGTGTTTATCGACCGCGACGATGCCGCTAAAAGTCGTGTCCTTGAATGGACGGGATTTCTCAGCGTGCCGACGATTATCGTGGCTGACACGGGAAGCGATTTGCCCAACGCCCCATTTGACTTGATTGAAGCGGGGCGCAGCCCACGCGGGATCGATCGCGGCAGCATGATCACCGAACCGAATATTGAAGAGCTGACAAAGTGGCTGCTTAAGCATGGTTTTATTGCCGAAGTCGCGACGGAATAGCGCTCAAACTTGCCGTAGTCAAATGCTGGCGTGATGTGCTATCATGCAAGGCATAGACCAACCGGAGAGGTCGCATAGTGGTCTAGTGCGCTCGCTTGGAAAGCGAGTATGGTGAAAGCCATCGCGGGTTCGAATCCCGCCCTCTCCGCTTCGCCAAAAACGCTCACACCGAGCGTTTTTTGTTTGTGACGATCGGCTACTCAAGCGACGAAGACACCGCGTTCATCTGCTCAATCAGCGCCGGGGATCGGATGGGAAGCAGGATAGAAAAGGTGGTGCCGCTGCCCACTTCGCTCTCTACCCACATACGCCCGTTGTGTGCTTCAACCAAACGCTTGTTAATCGCCAATCCTAAGCCGGTGCCACCCGCCGCTTGCAGCCCGTGTTCCCCTTGACGAAACGCCTCAAAAATGATTTCGCGATCTTCTTTGGCGATTCCCGGCCCGGTATCCTGAACCGTGATCAACACGTCATCACCCACCTGTACGGCTTTCAAGGTGATGCTGCCTTCTTGGGTGAATTTGCAGGCATTCGAGATGAGATTGAGGATGATTTGGCGAACACGCCGCTTGTCGGCCACAACGCGCGGCAGCGCTGGATCGATGGCGGCGGTGTAGGTCACCGGTTTACCTTGCAGCAGCGTTTGCGCGGTTGCGGTCATTTGCTCAAGTTCTGCGATGAGATCCACATTGGCTTCGACGAACAGCGTCATCATGCCAGATTCGATCTTGGTGATGTCCAAGACATCGTTGATGAGGGACAGGAGATGCTTGCCGCTCGTCAGTGATTTTTGCAGCGCGTCAGCCTGCCGCTCATTGATTGGCCCCATCAAGCCCATCGATACGAATTCCGTGAAGTTCAGGATCGCGTTCAATGGGGTGCGCAGCTCATGCGACATGCTGGCGAGGAATTGGCTTTTCATGCGGTCAACGGCGCGCAGCCGTTCCGCTGTTTGCACTTCTTCATGATACAAACGGATGCGATCCACTGCCGCCGCGACGATGTCGGCTACCGTACGCACGTAGCGAACATCGGCGTCGGTATGCTGCTTGGCAACCGGCGATGTGATGCCGAGCATGCCAATGATCCGATCACCAAGCCGAAGCGCAGCGAGCAGGATGGCCTGAGTTCTAAACCCTGTGTAGAACTCAGGCGATGGCTGCATGATACGCGGGTCGCTCCCCACATCATCGATGACGGTGACGTTATCGCCAATCCAATCGCGAATGTAGTCAACCGGCATGCGCACATTCGGTCGTACGATCACGTTCGAACCAGCACTGCGGACTGCTAACACATCAAAATAGGTTGCACTTTGAAAATCCAAGTTTTCAAAGACGCTCAAAATGATGTTCACCGTCAAGTCCGGATAGTGGGTAGATACCGCTTTGACAATGTCGGTATAGGTTTGGGCACGATTAACCAAACGGCTGACGGCGAAGAAATGCTCGGCTTCCATCCGGGCGCTGTCGAGCTCGGCGGAACGGCGGTGAACCTGTTCTTCAGCCTCTTTGCGCCCACTCACATCGCGCAGCACGATGATGCTTCCGCGTAAGGCACCTTTCGCTGACAGCAGCCGGGTGAGTGTCAGCGTGAAATACATCCGTTTGCCATGGACGGAAAGGGTGATCTCATCTTCGATAGTGACGCCCTCCATCGTCCGATAACGGGCGACGATTTCGTGCCATTCCGGGGGAATCAGTGCGTCAAATGGCTTGCCAATGGCTTCATTTGCGCTGTAACCGCTCAGTTTCCTCGCCGCGGCATTGACGTCAACAACATGCCGCGCCTCATCCAGAATAATGACAATGTCGGGCATATTCTCAAGAATGGTGCCGCGCGCAATCGGTACGACATCCAGAAAACGGTATCGGAACAGCGCATAAGCGATGATTGAGGAGGAGAGCGGCATGAAAATTGGCGATAAATCGCGCTGCCCTACATAGGTCACCCCCATTAGGGTAAGGATCGTACCGAGGACTTCGACACCGCACCCTAAGACGACGAGCGTGATTTGCCTACGATATAGGCTGCGACTGCGCGGAAGTCGGGTGATCAAAAGCACCAAACCGCTAAAAATGGTCGCATAAATGAACAGCGTGTTGATGGTGCTGAGCGGCCCAAACTGGTAGATGAGTACGGAATAGGATCCTTCACGCAGCACGATCGAATGCGAACGCAGCAGACCGTGAATGTCGGCAGTGGCGGTGAGGATCGACAGCACGATGAACAACCCCAAGAGAAGCCAGCGGACTCGATATACCGTCTTCTCATGGACATTGATATACACAAGCGCGAACAGCAGAAATGCGAATCCGGCCACCAAAGCCGGATACCACTGAAAATCATCCCAGAATGTTTTGGCGGTTAAGCCCGCGCTGGTCAGCTCAAGCAAAAACGCAATCACATAAACGGCTTGGGCAAAGGACTGGATCGCAAACAGCCGCGCGACGGAGCGATTCTGCCGCCATGCATAAAGCCCAAGTCCGACGTTGATGCCGATTCCAACGAGGGAGGCCATCAGCAGTGGAAAAATCTCTCCCATACTTACCTCCTCACGATGCCGGGGGCGTGCTGACATTCGACGCCGGAATTAGCGATCCGAGGAAAGAGGATCGTGCGATCAAGCGGAGGGAGCCGTCTTCGAGATCGATCTTCCAAGTGCCGTTCGTCGTCGGGCTGGTGATCAAGATCGCGCGGCTGTCCTCCGTCCAACCGACCGGGCGAAACCATGTGTTCACCGGATCGGTCAACTGGCGCTGCGTGCCGTCGAGCAAATTGATGAGCACGAACACCGTTTGTACGCTTTGCGCCGCCGTGCCGAACCCACGCACCTGCGCAAGCGTGTAGACCGCCTGCGCGCCATCCGGGGCGATCGTCACATCGCCGCCCTGTGAATATCCGGCGAGATTCAACGTTGGAATAGTCGTCTCGGCACCGCTGACCAGTTCGCGCAGCCGCACATTGAATCCGGCGGCACCGCTGAATTGATCGGCCAACATCAGGCGGACGAATCGCCCTGCGCCAATGCCTGCCCCACAGAAGCAGCCCGGTTCACCGGGGATTTCCTGCATGTCCCCGCTGGCAACATCGACGGAAAACAGGGCGGCGTATTGGCGCAGCGGTGCAAAATCGCCGATCGCGTCCGGTTGATAATCCATGTACAGCACGGCGCGATTCACATCGAAGGCCACGGGGAACGCGCGGATCGAGTCGCGAGGGCCGTCGAGCAGCACTTCATGCGCATTCGAGCCGTCCAGATTGGCGATGAAAGTGTCTGTCATCAACGCGTTCGGCGTTCCGGCAGTGATCGTCCAAACGATTTGCTGATCGTCGGGGGACACCAGCCAATCAATGCGGCGTGCATCGGAAGGTTTTTGGATAAACGGGTGCGGACGGGTCGAAAGATCGGGCGAGAGCAGCATGATCTGATCGGTGCTGGTGTCACGATACAAGACCGTGTTTTGCAGCATCGTATAGCGTTCGCCATAGACCAGCAGTTCGCGCTGCTCCCCGGTCAGCAGATCGACAAACATCACGCGATCGCGCCCATCGGCTTCCACGTTGTAGTCGATGAATACTTGGCGGGGATGCGCGCGATCCGGGACATTTTGTGCGCTCACAGTCGAAATGGACAGTCCAAGGACAACTGCGGCACCTATGAAAATTCGAAGGAGTGCAGCGCGGTTCATGTAGGATTTTCCAGCATCTCAACCAAACGGGGCAGCGCTTCGCCCGACGGAGCGGCGATCCAGACATCTGGCACCCAAGGCGCATCGCTTTCATTTGGGTTCACGTCGATGACTTTTGCGCCGTGACGCATGGCGATCAGCGGCATTTCGGCGGCAGGGTAAACTGCCCCCGACGTGCCGATCACCAGCAGCACATCGCAATTAAGGGCATCGTTTGCGGCCTGCACTGCATCGGGCGGCAGCATTTCACCAAACCAGACGACATCCGGACGTACATACGATCCGCAGTGGGGACAGCGCGGCGGTGACGCCTCTTTATCTGGCAGCGTGGCAATATCGATCAGCGTAGGCTCGCCTTTGCACGCATTGAAGCATTTATGGCGGTTGATTTGCCCATGTAGATGAATAACCTGTGTGCTTCCGGCGATTTCGTGTAGGTTATCGACATTTTGTGTGATGATGGGAATCGATCCGAAGCGCTTTTCGAGCGCGGCCAATGCGTAATGGCCGGGATTCGGCTGCGTTTGGTGTACGCCGCGCAAACGCTGTGCATAAAACTGCCACACCAACGCCGGGTTGGTGCGGAAAGCATCGCGGGTCGCTAAGTCACGCGGATCGAATTGTGCCCACAGACCTTCGAGCGCGTCACGAAAGGTAGGAATGCCGGATTCACGGCTCACCCCGGCCCCGGTGAGGACGGTGAGCTTTCGCACCCCTCGCACGATCGCGGCGGCTTTTTGGAGCGTATCATCAAGCATCGTCATAGGTTCCAATCCTGCAACACCAACATGCGGATTATAGCCATGCGGCGGCGGCACCTGCCATGCAACTTCACAACGCTCTCTTGTGTCCCTGTATGCGATAATGGAAAGTGAATGCATCATCCAAGGAGTTGGTTTGCATGGAATTTACCATTAACTGGTCGCCCGAAGCACGCGATCTGCTGCACGCCGGTAAAATTCGCATCGATCGGTTCAAGTGCGCGGATTGGGACAGCATGATCGCGGATGCGCGCGTCGATGCGCCTATCTACGTGCATTTTCCGCTCGTGATCGGAAACGGCACGCTTGCTAAAACCGACTGGGCGCGTGTGGAAGCGATGATGCGCGACACGAACACGCCGCACGTCAATTTGCACCTAGAACCGCGCCATTCCGCGCTGAAGGGATTGGATGACGACGCGGCGATGGAAGTATGCATCCGCGAAGTGCAGAGTGTGGTCGATCGGTTTGGCGGCGACGATGTAGTGTTGGAAAACGTCCCATATCGGAACGAACATGCCGATAAGCTCAAGGCAGCGGTGACGGCTGAAGGGGTGGCAGCGGTGATCCGTGCGACAGGGTGTGGGCTGCTGCTCGATACCGGGCATGCCCAGATCACCGCGCATTCACTGGGCGTGGACGTTTATGACTTTATGCGCGCGCTGCCGCTTGACCGTCTGATGGAAGTACACCAAGCGGGGGTTTGCGCCTTCTCCCCGGCTATTCTGGAGCGCGCCCGCCAGTTTGAGGGGTTCATGGCCTACTTCCAGAAATATGAAGGCCAAAACCCGATTGGCATGTGGATGGATCATTTCGGGATGGAAAGCGAACGCGATTGGGAAGTGTTCGCATGGACACTGGAGCGTATCCAAACAGGGGAAGCTCGCGAACCGCGTTTTGTCTCATTTGAATATGGTGGGATTGGCGCGCCGTTTGGGTGGCGCAGCGAGAGCGATGTGATCGCCCGGGATGTGCCGCGCTTCTATTCGATGGTTCATGCAGCCCAACCTGCGCCGTAGCCCGCCCTAAAATGAAGTATTGGAGCGCCGTGCGTTGATGACAATCCTAAATCACATAACGCGCGGCGTTCTTTTTGGATAGAATATCGGTCATAGGAACATGTCGTGGATGGGTCTGCGCAACTTTATCTTTATGCTCCGCTCCCACTCCACCCGAAACATCGATTATTTGCACTCATGCACGGCGGGAGTACCGCATGACCACCACAATTGAAACCCAAAATTTGCTGGATGCGATGGGGCAGGCTGTCCTCATTTTCGACAGCGGCGGCAGGCTGGCCCACTTCAACCCAACGGCGCGCAATTTGCTGGGCGCGGATTTCAAGTTGATCCGCAGTGAAGGCTGGAATGCCGCCGCCGCTTTGATGGATACACGCATCATGGACCCGGAACGCACCGCGCAGGTCGTACGGCAGGAAGCCGCCGATACCGGCAAAACGCTGCGTTTTCAGATGTACCGGCTGGGAGAATACCTCCCTTGTTATATTTCGGCTGCCCGCGCCCGCGATGGGGAGATGCTCACTGTGGTGACGGTCGAACAGCCGGACTGGACAGCCTTGAGCGATCTGGTGCAGTTTTACCTCGGCGAGATCGTCAGCGGCGTGGATTCGACGCAGGGCCATGTACAGTTGATCGAGCGCGGGTTGACGCTGCAAAAACCGGGCGAAAGTCTCGATAAGCTGATCCACCGCATCAGCGGATTCACGCATCTCATCCATATTCACATGCACCGGCTTGGCTACCTGACGACCATGATCAGCCGCTTGGAGATGATCCGCACCGGGCGTGTGAAGGATCAGGTCGGGAACGCGGTGCGCAAAATCGATTTGCTGGAATTCGTCGGCGGTTTTGTGCAGGAATTGGATGAGCAAGAATTCATCGACCCAGAAAGCGATCTCACGTCCGAAAGTCACCGCGCCCGCCTCAACATCAGCATCTCGCCGGATCTCGCCATTCAAGCGGCACCGGGCTTTCTGTCGCGTGTCTTGCGGGACATTCTGCGTAATGCTATCATGTACAGTATGAAAGCCTCACCGATTCAGGTGCGCGCCCATGCCAACCGCCGTGATCACACTGTGCAAATCGATGTCGCGGACGAAGGGTACGGCATCCGGGCCAGTGAAAGCGAACGGGTATTTCAACCGTTTCAGCGTGCGCGCCAGCCGCAGATTATGGGCGAATTCGGGTACGGCTTAAGTCTGTTTTTGTGCAAACACGAGATCGAAGCAATGAACGGGCGCATTTGGTTTCAAAGTGAAGAAGGTGTGGGGACAACCGTCTCCATCAAGCTTCCTATGTGGCGCGACGATGCGCCGCGCTCTAGTTCGTCGCCAAACGCATAACGTCATTCCCTGAACTGACTGGTTCGCGTTCGCTCTAACGCCATTCCGTGTTCAGGGATGGCGTTTTTATTTGCACCTAGCTGCGCATACCGGCAGCGTCCCGGAATCGTCCGCAGTTTGTCGGATAGGATGGTTTGGTCGAATGGCTATGTTTACGCCTCATTTCTTCGATGTATTGATCGTCGTCGTCATCGTGATCGGGCTGGCGTTGGCGGCGGTGCGCCTGTACCGCGATTTCACCCGTGATCTGCGCGAAGAAACACTTCCGCAGGGTTATGCGGGAGTCCCGCCATCGCCGCCGCGCGCGGCGGACACCACCTATACAGAGGACACAGAACCGGTAAAACCCGTGTCATGAGGGGTGCTTTCCTCATGCAGCTTGCTCATTTAGTCGCGTTTGCAAATCTCACTTTGACGGAGCCGTAATACCATGATCGACATCGCGTTGATCCGCGAAAAACCCGACTGGGTGAAAGCCCAGATCGCCAAACTGTATGACCCGGTGGCGATGGAACGTATCGACACTATTCTGGAACTCGACAAGCAGCGCCGCGCCCTCATTGGCGACGGTGAAGCGACACAGGCGGCGCGCAACAAGCTGAACAAGGCATTTGGGGCGCTGCGCGGCAACAAGCAGATCAGCGATGAGGGCAAAGTTGCCATCGCGCTGGCCGCCAAAGCTGCCATTGAAGCAAATGATTACGAAGGGGCGGCGAACTTCCTCAGCGGTTCCGCGCCCACTCCGGCTGCGGCAGCGACCCCGACCGCCTTTGATGAACTGCTCAAGGCGATGGGCGGGATCGGCGCGCGCGTGGAAGCCATCAACGAGGAACTGCGCGGCGTGGAAACCAAGCTGGAAGAAACGCTGCTGTGGATTCCCAATCTGCCGCATGACAGCGTGCCGGTATTCGAGAATGACAGCTTCAACATTCCCACGCAGCCCGAAGGCGCGATGCCGGAATTCGACTTCACCCCGAAGCCGCATTGGGAACTGGCGGCGGCGCTCGACATTATCGACTTCGATCGCGGTGTGAAACTGGCGGGATCACGCGGGTATGTGCTCAAGGGATTGGGCGCACGGCTTCAGCGGGCGTTGATCGATCTGTTCCTCGACAATGCGCGCGAACACGGCTTCACTGAATTGTATGTGCCCAATTTCGTCAAAGAAGAGGCGATGATCGGCGCGGGGCAGTTCCCCAAGTTCCGTGATGCCGTCTACTACGACGAAGATGCGGACGTGTTTATGCTGCCGACCGCCGAAGTCGCGATCACCGGGATGCACCGCGATGAAATCCTTGAAGAAGCGCAGCTTCCGCTCTACTACGCCGCGCATACACCCTGTTTGCGCCGTGAACGGTTGAGCGCGGGTCGTGATGTACGCGGAATCAAGCGCGTCCACCAGTTCGAGAAGGTTGAACTGTACAAGTTCACCAGCCCGGAAACCAGCTACGCCGAACTCGAAAGCTTGATCGAAGCGGCCAGCGACATCCCGCGCAAGCTCAAGCTGCCGTTCCGCCGGTTGGAAATCGTCTCCGGCGATCTTGGGTTCAGCGCAGCGAAAAAGTACGATCTGGAGATTTTCGCGGCGGGCAGCGGCGAATGGCTGGAAGTCTCAAGCTGTTCCAATACCGAGGATTTTCAGGCGCGCCGCTCCAACATCAAGTACCGCCCGGAAGAGGGCAAGCGTACGCGCTATGTTCACACCCTCAACGGCAGCGGATTAGCTACCCCGCGCGTCATGATCGCCATCATGGAGAATTACCAGCAGGCGGACGGAAGTGTCGTTGTGCCCGAAGCGCTGCGTCCGTATATGGGTGGCCTTGAGGTGATCCGGAAGGCCTAGCGGAGAATATTCACCGCAGAGAGCGCAAAGTTCGCAGAGCGTGTCACACATGTGATTCTCTGCGCTCTCCGCATTCTCTGCGGTGAAGGGTTATTTGTCCCGCGAGAGGGCGAACCCGCTCATAAACTGCTTTTGCAGGATGATGAACACCACGATCGGGGGAATGCTGGCGATCACCGCCCCCATCATCAACGGCCCAAAGCTGATCCCCGTGTCGGCGGAAATCAAGGTGCGCAGACCGACCTGCACCACCTGCCGTTCCTGCCCCTGAATGATCATGGCTGGCCACAGATACATATTCCACGCATACACAAACTGAATGACCACCAGCGCGCCGATCGTATTCCAGCTCATCGGCACCAGCACGCGGAACAGGAATTGCAGCGGGGTTGCCCCGTCAAGCTGTGCGGCCTCGCTGAGTTCCGCCGGAATATTGGCGAAATGCTGGCGAAACAGGAAAGACCCGGTCGCACTGGCGATGAAGGGCACAATCAACGCGAGGTAGGTGTTACCCCAACCCAGCAGGTTGACGAAGCGGAACAACGCGATGACAAGGATTTCCGTTGGCATCATCAGCGTGATCAGCACGAAGCCGAACACAATCCATTTGCCGGGGAAACGGAAATACACGAAGGCCAGCCCTGCCAACAGCGAAAGGATCGTTTTGCCCGCCGTGATCGCCAGCGCAATCACAATGCTGTTCACCATGTAATTGCCAAGGTGGGCAATGTTCATGACGATGTTCCAGTTATTTTCGAGCGATGATCCCGGCAGAAAACGGTAGCTGAACAGCTCACCGTTGTTCTGAGTCGAGACGAGAATCGCATAGAAAAGGGGGAACCCAATGATTAAACAGGCGATCCACAGCAGCAGATGGACATACCAGCGTTCCGGCAGCCATGAGCGGCGAACGGGCTTCACAGCTTGATCGACGGCGCGATCAGCAGAAATCGTCGTCATGGATTACGCTCCGTATTCTACGCGCTGCGTGCGGAACTGGAGCACGGTCAGCCCGATCACGAGGACAAACAGGACGATCGACTGTGCTGCGCCTTTGCCGAGGTCGTTGTTGCGGATGCCGATGTCGTAAATGTTGTACATCAGCGTCGTGGTGGAGCGAAGCGGCCCACCGCCGGTCAGGTAGTCGATGGTGCCGAAGGTTTCGAAGAAGGCATAGGTCATGTTGGTAATGACGAGAAAGAACGTGATCGGTGACAGCAGAGGTACGACCACTGTAAAGAACCGCCGCACCGCGTTTGCCCCGTCGATGCTGGCCGCCTCCTGAATGTCTTTGGGGACATTCTGCAACCCCGCGATGTAAAACAGGATGTTATAGCCCAAACTTTTCCACACGCTGGCGATGATCACCGCCCATGGCCCGGCATTCGGATCGTTCAACCACCCGATCGAAATCCCGAATAGGTTGTTAAGTCCATAATTGACGATTCCGCCTGTGGGGTTGAACAGCAGTAGGAAGATCACGCCCGCGACCACAGGCGAAATCGCGTACGGCCAAATCAGCAGTGTGCGGTAAATGCTGGCACCTTTGATCGGCTGGTAAGCGAGCAGTGCAATCGCCAGCGCCAGCGACAGCCCGATCACCACAATGGCGGTACTGAGCAAAATCGTGGTGCCTAGAAACTTGAGGTAGTTGGCATCGGATGCCAGCCGCGTGAAGTTATCGACACACACAAAGGCCGTGCGCGGAATGCCGAGACGTGCCAGCAGGGTTGAAAGGCGAAACGTGTCGAGCGATGGGTAGTACAAAAACAGCGCCAGTACGATCAGGGTAGGCGCGAGGAAGGCGAACGGCAGCAGCGATCCCCGAAACAAACCCCCTTGGGTTGCTCCGGTCATGCCGGGATTTCGGCGGCGAAATACCACGCTGCTGATCAACCAATTCAGCGGGAGCAAGGTGATCGCCATGCCAATGCCGATCAATAGGACACCAAATGCGAAATCGATGACGGCGCGTTCCGGCTCAAACGTGCAGTAGTTGAGCGGAAGCATGAAAATGAGCGATCCGATCGCACCCGCTGCCGCGCCGATCCCTGCGCCCGCAAAGGGAGAGAACCGTAACCGCTGGAAGCGCCACGCGAAAAAGATCGCACCGATCCCAGCGGCAATCACGTGGATGATCAATGGGAGTGTGGGAGACATCAGCGGGAACCCCCCTTCCGATGTGAAGTATAGCGGCCATAGGATAGCATAGGGGCGGATCTTAGACCCGCCCCTACTGGAAACTCTACGACTTGATCGTGCGGATGACGACTACTGGCCGTTGAGGGCGTTGTAGTCCGAGAGGATCTGGTTGGCCTGCGTCGTCGCATCCGCCAACACTGCCGCCGGGTCTTGATCGGTCAGGAGCACGGTATCGATCGCCTGCGTCACCACATTGCGGATGTCCGGGAACGCGCCGAGCAGTGCGCCGCTGGTGGCAGAGGTCACGGTGCTGGCTGCGAGCTGATCTGCAGGAACGGCGAAATTCGGGTGTTCGTCGAACCAGCCTTCAGCGCGCAGCGCTTCGGCAGCCGACGTGGTGACGGCGATGTAACCGGTCGTCTGGTGCCACGACGCGGCATTTTCTGTGTTGTTCAGGAACAGGAGGAACGACAGTGCGCCGTCTTCGACTTCGGTCGGCAGGCCATTGGTCAGCCACAGGCTTCCGCCGCCGATGAGGTTGCCCGTCCAGCCGGTTTCCTGATTGTAGGGCATGAAGCTGGTCAGCATCGTGAAACCGCCATTGGTCGCATCGGTTTCATAGCTGGAGATGTCGCTGCTGCTTTCAACCGTCATCGCGACCTGCTGGCTGGCGAAGGCCTGTTCAGCCGTTGCCCACGAGTCACCGCCCTGAGCGCCGCTGTAATACAGATAGCCCTTGTCGTGCTGTTCGTTGAGGAAGTTCATGATGGCCAAACCGGCATCGCTGTTGAAGGTGACCTCGGTGGCGCGGGCATCGCGGCCATTGCCGTTATTGGCGAAATCGGCGTTCTGCTGTGCGAGCCACTGTTCGAAGAACCAGCCGTGATTCGGCCACGTCCAGCAGTATTCGGGGGCGTTATCCATCGCCATGATCAGCGCGCAGTCGGCATCGATTTCCGCCCACGTGGTCGGCGGGGTGTCGATACCCGCGGCTGCCAGCATTTCGACGTTGCTGAAGAAGACCGCCGAGGAGGTGTTCCACGGCATCGAGGTGAACTGACCGTCGAGGGTGTAGTAAGCGCGTACCGGGCCAACGAAGTCGTCGAAGTTCACCGGAATACCATTGATTTCGGTGCGACCGGCAATCGCTTCTTCGATCGGCTTAAAGTAGCCGCTGTCACGCGCAACCTGAGTCGCAACTTCAAAATACTGCACAACCGCGGGAAGGCTTCCCTGTTCAGCGGCGAGCGCCGTTGCACTGAACAGTTCTTCGTAGTTCGCATAACCTTCGATGGTCACGTTGTACTGCGGGAACTGTGCATTGAACTCGGCAGCACGATCCTGTGCCCACCCTAAACGGCCAGCATCGGTGAAAGCAATCCAAACCTTGATTTCAGCAGGGTCTTGCGCGAATACCGGAATGGCAAACAGCATCAGCGACAGGATAACAAACAGTAAACTCTTACGCATGCGGGTTTTCTCCTAAAGATATGTGGTGTATACCCAAAAGGGAACTCTAATAGAGGCACATTAAGGGCCGGACATGCCTGTATTATCCATATATTAAGCACATCTCGGACTTCTGACAAATTTACGTGACGTGCGCCTCTTCATGCTAATGTATAGCGTAATGCTGGGTTGTCTTCGCGCTCTAAGTCGTCCAAATTGGCAACCGCCAGCATGCCATGCTCATACAGGTATTCGACATGAGCGCCAATCTCTTCTAAGGCCAGCAGCACGTCATAACCGTAGCGATCTGGATAAATGGCTTTCGAAATTTCACTGACCGTGCAGGGGGCTTCCGCACTGCGGATGGCTTCGGTGACCCGTTCCAGTTTACGCTGATGGCTTTCCCGGATGGCATCAATCCGATCGTAAACCTCGTGAATGGGCTCTTCATGCCCACCTAATGCCAGCCGCAGCCCGTCAATGCGCGAAACTGTCTTTAGCGATTCAAGATAGTGCCCTAGCCCGGTATAGCGGGTGATGCTCTCCGGCGATTGGTGCGGCGTGATCCGCGCCAAGACGTGATCGGCACTGATGAGCACATCACCGAGGATGATACACACCTGACCGGAGCAATGGCCGGGGGTGTGAACGAACTTCATCCCGTCCAGTTCCATCCCATCTTCAAGTGAAATATCGACATTGACCGAGCGAAACTGCTTTTTGGCAAAGCCGTACATCATCATGAGGTTGGCGCGCAGTTCCGGTTTCACGCCCGCGCGCTCCAGATAAACGCTCACATCTTTCGACGCGACCAGCACCCGCTCTTCATAGTTGGTCAGCACCCGCCGATCGAGCCGGTGAACGGCGACTTCTGCGCCGGTCTGCTCCTGCATGAAGCCCAGCCCGCCGAAATGATCGATGTGCCCGTGTGTGATGATGATGCGCTTGAGATCGTGCAGGCCGATCGGTTCGTTGAAGAGTGATTTAAGCGAAGCGATCCCTTCCAGCAGTTGATCATTGCTATCGGCAATGCCCGATCCGGTGTCGATCAGGGTGGGGACGCCTGCTTCCAGCAAAATATAGCAAAAGGCGATCAAACCCGGAAAGGCCAGCACCGGGATGCGATAAATGCGTGCGCCTGTGTTCGATTGGAAACGCTCGATAGGAGGAAGTGGGGTCATCAAGACACCTGCCTTTCGATACGCTGCAATTAGAACACAGGCGATGAGCGCGTTCTAGGGGGCGTTCGTTGGTGGGCGGCTGCCGTGCAGGCTGCCACACGGCTACTCGAATGAAATTTCGATCTGAAAATCATCCATCACTAACCGGATTCGGCCATCTGCGCCGTAGGCGAACTGATCGAGCAGGGTTTGGAAGGGGAAGCGCGCCACCCAGTCCCCCGGTTCGATTGGCGCGGTCGCTTTAATGCTGATCTTGACGGTGCGATCTTCGAGCGGGTTCAAACGGTCTACTTTGGCGACCTGTTCTTCGATCACACTGACCGAGGGGGTTTCAGTTGGGAAATCGCCGCTGGTCTGCGTGATCCGGTTCAGGTGTTCAAGGATCTTTTCCGGTGTTGAACCCAATCCGGTAAGTGTGTCGAAGAGGAATTTGTCCTGTACGGCGAGCAAGCCGCGCAGCAAATGATCATCTCCGACCACATGCGCATTCTGCTCTCGTGTAATCCGCACCGATTCCTCAATCATGCGTTTCACCTGCTCGGAAAGATCAGGCGCTGGCTTATCAGCAGACGGGCTGAGCGGCGGCAGTTTGGCTATCAGATCGAGAGCCGAGGCGTATTGGATACCGGCAGCCGTCAGCGCTTCAAGGGCTTTAGTGGAGTGATCAGCGTTCAGCATGGCGAGCAGCATATGAGGCAGGCGGATGACTCCGTCTTTCAACTGTACGGCTTGTTCGGCAGCACGCGACAGAATATCCCGCGCTGCTGGTGAAAAACGCTCCATACGATTCATGAACTTTCCTTCTGGCACAGCTTTGTCAGCCAGCCGCTGAATAACACTCTCTGTAGTGTCGCCAGTCTTGAGGTGTTCCGCTACCCCCTAAAGCACCATCGTGCACACCCTCCTAAAATTTAGGGGGCACGAAACTTTTGATTAGGTGTATCTTTTTGACTGTGTGAGCGATTCTGGTCAATCAGTCAAAATTAAACGAGGATAATGTCAGATACATCCGGTAACCCAGACCGCGAAACTCGAATATTGATCGCCGCTGGCGAATTGATTGCCCGGTACGGCTACGACAAGACGACGATTGATGACATCGCCCGTGCCGCCGGGATCTCCAAAGGCGCGGTCTATCTGCATTTTCGCGGCAAAGACGAACTGGTCGAAACGCTCATCCTGCGTGAAGCGGAACTCATGCTGGATGACTTGATGGCACGCCTCGACGCGGACCCGCAAGGGGTGACGATCTTCAATGTGTATCGCTATGCAGTGGTGACCCTTCTGAGCCGTCCGCTGCTTAAAGCGATGTATGCGAATGAGCGTCATCTATACGGGGATTTTTCACGGCGGTTGAGGCGTCTGCCCATCTATAACCAAGCGTCTGCTTTCAGTGTCGACTTCGTTCGCCAGTTTCAGAATGCCGGATTGATTCGTAAAGAACTCCCGGCAGACACGGTGGCGTACCTCTTACTCACACTGCGGGTGGGACTGCTGTTTGCCGACGACTTTATTCCTCCGGATCAAGCGCCGACGCTAGACCGAGTTGGGGACACCATGAGTGAAATGCTCACACGGGCATTGTCACCCGAAAACATCGACGATGCTGATAGGGAAAAGGGGCGCGCGGCGCTGGTTAGTCTGCTGGAAATGGGTCGGGAACTCGTCCGTCAGCAGCGCGCTGATCGCCAACAAAGGACAAAGGGAGAATCATCGTGACCCTATCTAAAACCAAGACCATCATCACGACGGAGAAGCTGACGAAAGTCTATTCCAAGGGCAAAAAGGCGCTCGATGCGCTCGATCTTGCCGTAGAACAGGGTGAAATCTTCGGTTATCTAGGCCCGAATGGGGCCGGGAAGACGACGACGATCCGGCTGCTGCTGGATTTCATCCGACCCACAAGCGGGCACGCCCAACTCTTCGGTCTGGATACGACGCGTGACAGCCAAGCGATTCGCGCCCGTCTTGGCTATCTGCCTGCCGAACTCAACCTGTGGAATAACCTGACCGCCCGCCACGTGGTTGATTACATGGCCGCCCTGCGCGGGATGACCGATAAGCGCTACATTGCTGAACTGGGCGAACGGCTGGAATTCAACTTCAGCTTGCGCATCAAGAGCTTCTCGACGGGAAACAAGCGCAAGCTCGGCTTGATCCTCGCGCTGATGCACAAACCGGACTTGTTGATCCTCGACGAGCCATCGAGCGGCCTCGATCCGCTCATGCAGCAGACGTTTAACCAGCTCATGCTGGAAGCGAAGGCTAACGGTCAAACCGTGTTTTTGTCCTCGCATGTGCTGGGTGAAGTGCAGGCCATCTGTGATCGCGTGGCGATTCTGCGCGGCGGTCAGCTTCAGGAAGTCGATCGGGTCGATAAGCTCACCCATGCCGATTTCGCCTATATCGCGCTGCGCTTCCGCGAAACGGTTCCTGCCAGTGTCTTTGCAGGCTTGCAAGGCGCATCGAATGTCAATGTTGACGGACGGAATGCCCGCTTGCAGTGGAAAGGCGATTTCGATCCGCTGCTGCGCGCGCTCGTCCCCTACTATGTCGAAGATTTGAGCGTGCAGGAACCCAGTCTGGAAGAAGTCTTCCTGACTTTTTACGGCGAGGAACCCGCCGTCAATGGCAAGAGCAAGCCCCATGCCACCAAGGAGAAGTCGAAATGACCGCTCAAACCAATACCCTCACGACCCGCCCTGTGAGCGGTGGATTGTTCAACCCGGTGATCTTCAATGAGACGCTGCGGCGCGGTTGGATGACCGCCATGTGGTGGAGCATCGGTATCGCCTCGCTGGTATGGATGCAGATCGTCGCTGTTCCTAATGCCGATTCAGTACGCCAAATCACCACTCTGCTGCAATCGATGCCGCCCGCGATGCTGCAAATGTTCGGCCTGTCCGATATGCAGTTCATGGCGACGATGAACGGCTATGTAGCGGCGCAGACGTTCGCCTATATCCCGCTCGTGATCGCCATCTATGGGGTGGTCTGCGGACTGAACGTGATCAGCGGTGATGAAGATCGCGGCATTCTGGATATGTTTCTCAGCACGCCTGTCAACCGGGTGAGCGTGATCGTCTCGAAAACGTTGGTCTATGTGATCTTCATAATTGGCGTCGTCGCGTCGATGTTCGTCGGACTGTGGATCGGGTTGCTGATGGCCCCGGAAATCGCCGCCGAGGTGGATCAGGGGGCAATGCTGGTGACCACGCTGGCGATGATCCCGGCGGTACTGGCTGCCTACGGTTTCACAGTGATGCTGACCGGGCTGCTGCGCAATCGCGGCATGGCGATCACGGTGGTTAGCGTGGTGCTGATCGGCAGCTACTTTCTGGATACATTGGGAAAAAGCGCCGCCGAGGGCTCTATTCTGCATACGATCCGCCCGCTCTCGTACAACGCGTGGTATGACTATCAAGGCATCCTGCAAAATGGCATAATGTGGGGCAACTTCGCAGTGCTTCTGGTGGTCGCTGTGATCTTGATCCTCGTTGGGATGTTCGGCTTCAAGCGCCGCGATGTGGGCGCATAGCTGCCGCCTAAATCCGATCGATCGTTAAAAGGCACGCCTCACACAAAGAAGCGTGCCTTTTTTGAATCTCTTTATGACGTTTTGGATCATCGTGTCTCTTATAATGATACAAAACGGCCACTTCTTGAGGAAAAAGATGATTCGTTTGAAACATACATGGGTATGCTCACTGCTGTTGATTGGGCTTTTGTCGGGATGCGGCAGCCAAGGCACAAATTCCTCTTCACAGGCGACCACGCCACCCCTTGCTGATTCGCTGACCATTTACGGCTGGCCCGATGACCTCGATCGCTCCATTTTGGAGGATTTCACCTCGGAAACCGGGGTACTGGTCAACGATGCCAGCTACCCGAATCAAGAAACCGCGATTATCGAACTGCAAAACGGCGAGCACTATGATCTGGTCGTGATGTCAAACGAATTGATGTCGGTTGTCATCGAAGCACAGCTCGCCGCACCGCTGGATCGTTCGCTGCTGCCGAATATCGATCATTTGGAAGCGCGGACGCTCAATGCATCGTTTGATCCCGACAATACTTATTCGGTACCGTTCAAGTGGGGGACGTTTGGTCTGCTGCTGGTGGATGGCACAGATGCGCAGTATTTCACCGCATGGCGCGATCTGTGGACGCTGCCCGAAAACGACCGGATCATCACCTATCCACTGCTCCGCTATGTGATCGGCTTTACGCTCAAATCGCTTGGCTATTCGATCAATACGGAAGATCCGGATCAACTGGAAGCCGCCCGCCAGCGCTTGCTGGCACTGCTGCCGCAAATGGACTTCGCCTCTACCGCTGAAGCTTCCCTAACCGGGTATATTGTCGGCGGTGGGTATCCGGTAGCGACGACGACCTCACGCGAAGCGCTGGAAGCCGCCGGATCGAATGTGCAAACGCGCTATATCCTGCCGAGCGATGGGGCGATCTTATGGGGGGACAACTTCATGATCCCTACCACGAGCGAGAATGTCTATACGGCGCATGTGCTCTTGAATTATCTGCTGCGCCCGGATATTGGCGCTAGGCTCGCACAGTACAATCTGCAAACGACACCCAACCGCGAAGCGCGTGCCCTCCTCGCGGACTCGCTGCGCAACAATCCCCTTCTGTTCCCGAACCTTGATTCGCTTCAGCATTCGGAACGCATCCTTGCCCTCAGCGCGGAAGGCTATCGGAGCTACCAAGTCATTTGGGATGAGGTGATGGAAACCTATCAGCAGATGCATCCCTCATCCGATTCGTAGACCCTGATCGAAGAGCTAGGAGGAGATCTCGTGCTATTTCCCCATCCATCCTCGTCTATCCTGACAGGAGTCGCATGAAAGGATGGGGAATGACGACAGGAACCGGAGGGAATCAAGCGGCGCGTTGGGTGCTGATCAGCGCCATCTTGGCGTCGTCGATGGCATTCATCGATCAAAGCGCGCTCGATGTGGCTGCGCCGCGCCTGCAAGCCGATTTGCAGATGACCGGGACGCAGCTTTTCTGGGTTTCGACCGCTTACGCACTGTTTCTGGCTTCGCTGCTGCTGGTCGGCGGGGCGCTTGGCGATTTGTATGGTCGCAAGCGCATCTTCATGATCGGGATCGGCATTTTCGGTGCCTCATCGATCGCGTGTGGGCTGGCACCCACAGCGGAATTGTTGATTTTGTCACGAGCAGTACAAGGAATCGGCGGGGCGTTGATGATTCCCGGCAGTTTGGCGATGATCAGCGCTAATTTTTCCGATGAACGGCGTGGAGCAGCAATCGGCACATGGTCAACCTTCAGCACCCTGACGACCCTACTCGGCCCGCTGGTCGGCGGATGGCTGGCAGAACGCGGACTCTGGCGCGCTGTCTTCCTGATCAATGTGCCGCTGGGCTTGATCGCCTTATATTTGCTGGCCTCGCGTGTGCCGGAAAGCCGAAGCGAGACGCCAACACGCAGGCTTGACTGGGCGGGCGCGGTGACGATTACGCTCAGCCTCGCCCTGTTCACCATTGGCTTCACCCTCCTGCAAAACGCGGATAGCGGCCCACTGTCTTTGCTGATGATTGTCGGGGGAATAGGGGCACTAATCGGCTTCCTTGTGATCGAAAGCCGAATTGAACACCCGATGGTGCCGCTCAAGTTGTTTCGCAACCGCACCTTCAGCGGCACGAACGCCCTCACGCTGCTGCTGTATGGCGCACTGCGGGTTGCCCCCTTCTTTCTTGGACTCAATTTGCAGCAAATACAAGGGTATCCCGCCGATGTAGCAGGTTTCGCCTTTCTCCCATTCGCGCTCTGCCTCATCGCCTTATCACGATTGTCGGGCGGCTTGGCCAGCCGTTTAGGGCCGCGACTGTTTCTCACTCTTGGCCCCGCACTGACAGGCGTGGGATTTCTTTTGCTTGGCCTGCCGGGGCAGACGGGAGGTGTAAGCGATTACTGGACGACGTTTTTCCCCGGAACACTCGTGTTGGGGGTCGGGATGGGGCTTACCGTTGCGCCCTTGACCACGGCGGTGATGAGCGCCGCGCCGCGTGAAAATTCCGGCGCGGCCAGCGGGATCAACAACGCGATCTCGCGGGTGGCGGCGGTATTGGCGCTGACGATCGTTGGCGGCATCGCGCTGGCGAATTTTCAGGGTGGGTTAGCCGCACGTGCCGAAACACTGGGTCTGAGTGAGGAAGCACGTGTTGAACTGAGCGCGAACAGTGCCGCGCTTGGGGCGACGGAGCTTCCAAACGGTTTATCCGCCGATCAGCAAACGCAGGTGAAGCAGGCGATAGATGAGTCTTTCTTGGAGGTGAATCGTTTGGTGTCGGTGATTTCGGCGGTGCTGGCGTGGTTGAGCGCTCTGATCGCCTTTGTGATGGTCGAGCCGAAGCATCAAAGTGAACCGCCGGAGCCTGCCGCTGGATAGCGGGAAAACAAAAAAGGGCGGCCTGAACGGTCGCCCTCAAAGTGCGATTGATTTGATCCCCGACGTGCTGACCTAGATTACGTCAAGCGTGTATAGAACTCGACGATGAGCTGTTCGGTCACCGGGATCGGCAGTTCATCGCGTGTCGGCAGCTTGGTCAGGGTCGCAGAAACGGCGGTGCGGTCGACCGACAGGTAAGACAGCGTGTAGGCACTGCTTTCCAGCGATTCGACGACATGGACGTTCTGGCGCATCTTATCGACCATACGAATGGTCTGACCCGGCTTGACCGAGTACGACGGCAGGTCGATGACCGCATCGTTCACCATGACGTGACCATGTGCGACCAACTGACGGGCCGCCCAGATCGTCGCGGCGAAGCCCGCACGATAGACCATGTTGTCCAAACGGCGTTCCAGCAAAATGAGCAGGTTTTCGCCGGTGTTGCCCGCCAGACGACGCGCACGCAGGAAGTAACGGCGCATCTGACGTTCACGAATATTGAAAATGAACGACAGTTTTTGTTTTTCGTTCAACTGATTGCCGAAGTCGCTGCGGCGGCCAGAGCGGAATGATTTTTCTTTTCCGTGTGCCCCGGGCGGATAAGCACGCTTTTCCAAAATCCGCTGATATTTAGGGCGGGGAGCCAGCACCTGTCCAAAGCGGCGCTGAACCTTCGCCTTCGGTCCGTGATACGATGCCATACATGCCTCTTGGTTGCGATTACGCGGGGATCAACCCGTTTGTTTCGTACAGAATTCGGTTCATTTTACACATTTACGAGGGCATTTCTAGGGTACGTTTGTTTACGCTCGGTCTTTTTCCTCAACCGCCAGTGAATACACTTCCCGTCGATCCCATCCCGATTGGGTACTGACCGCTTTCGCCGCGTCCTTGACCGACTCGCCTGCCTGTAAACGCTCTCGTAGGGAGGCGCGTACTTGATCTTCGTCCCATACCGCCACCTCGATGGGTGGGGCGGGCGCGATATAGATCACGATTTCACCGCGCGGCGGAACGGCCAGATAATGAGCGAGTACATCGGCAGCGCGTCCGCGCTGAAACTCCTCGTAGAGTTTGGTCAGTTCGCGGGCAACCACCACATCCCGATCCGCCCCATAAGCGGACTGGATCGCTTCCAGCGTATCGGTCAAGCGGTTCGGGCTTTCATACACTATCAGCGTTTGTAGAGACTGGGCATACCGGTCGAGCAGTTCGCGGCGTGCCTTGTCTTTCTTGGGTAGGAAACCGAGAAAAGTGAATTCCTCAGTCGGCAAACCGGACGCCACCAACCCGGTGATCGCGGCACACGCCCCCGGCAGCGGGGTCACGGTCACGCCGCGCGCTATCGCCTCACGGATCAGCTCATAACCCGGATCGCTAATTCCCGGCGTGCCTGCGTCACTGACGAGCGCGACATCACCCTGTGCCAGCGCCTCAAAGATCACATCCAGTTTGGTCAGCTTGTTGTGTTCGTGATAGCTGGTCAGCGGGGTGGTGATTTGGTAATGATTGAGCAGCACGCGGGTGGTACGTGTGTCCTCGGCGGCGATCAAACGGACTTCGCGCAGGATGCGCAGCGCCCGCAGGGTAATGTCTTCCAGATTGCCGATCGGTGTGGGGACGATATAAAGAATGCCCATGTCGGTGCTACGAGCGATCTCCATCACAAAAACAGAAGGGCGATCCGTCGGGATCGCCCTTGTTCGTTTCGAAAAGGATACTGCTTACGACAGGGCGTCGTAGCCGGGGCCTTTGGCGAAAAAGTCGTAGTTCGGCTGGATGTCAACCGTCAGGTCAACCACATCGCCGCCTGCCGATTCCACTTCGGCCTTGGTGTCAAACGGACGACGCTTCTGACCAGCGGCCATGGTGTAGCTCGCCGGGACTTCTTCTTGAATGAAGATCGCTTCAAACGGGCATTCCGGGACGCAAGCGCCGCAGTCGATGCACGTATCAGGGTCAATGAAATACCAAGGCCATTCACTTTCAGGCTGGCCGGGGACGATGCATTCTACGGGGCAAACTTCGACGCAGGCGCCGTCACGAAGGCACAGGCTGGTGATAATGTGGGTCATTTGAAAAACTCCTCTTTCTCAAAGTTGATGGGAAGTGTAAACCAAATACACCGGGGTTTCTGGAACTTTTGTTGGATTTGAAGAACAGATTTAACCATCTATTGAGAAATGATCGGCATGGTTACGGATGAATTTAAGTGCGATTAAAAGATTAATATTTTGAGCTTGATAGCCCCTGCTGCCCTCACTTACGGCATCTTTCACAAAGAAATCTTAATGTTTGAAAGACGTAAACGGGTTACACTGCGAAAAGGTACCGAAAATCCTTTACAAATTTCACGAATGCCGGTACCGTGCTTGCGCTCCCATAACACCGGGGAGCGAGGCAGCACATCGATTACAGCCTGTTCGCCCATGTCTTACCCAGCGGCGAACGGCACAGCCCATGTTGTAATCGAAAACGATGTTCAGATACCCACACCAGCAGAGCTTCTCTGGACTGGATAGGCATGTGTTTGCTTGGGTATCTGCCTGTTCACAGTTCAATGAGGTTTGGATCGTGCGTTTACGTAACCTGTTGTCCGCTCTTGGCGTGGCCATCGTGCTTTTCACCCTTCCTCATGCTATTTCAGGGCAAACAACCATTGCCCCTCCGGAAATTCCGGGGGAAACCTATTTCGCTGCTGCTCCGATGTCGATCACATTGGATGGGAACACGTCCGACTGGGCCGGTGTTCCTTATGCATCTATGAACCGGGGACCGCTGACGACAGGGCAGCCTATTTCGGCCCGCTTCGCCGCTGCTGCGGATTCGTCCACTCTCTATGTATCTGTTCTGGTGAGCGACTCATCGATCATCACTGGACGACATGGAGACGACTATTGGAACGAAGACTCCGTCGAAGTCTATCTGAACACCAACCAGAATCATCAAATGACCCGCTATACCCCTGCCGTCGTACAAATTACCGTTCCGGCGGTCAATATCGGGACTCCGATTGCTCACACCATCATCGCAGGACAAAACGTGGAGCTCATTGGGGCACGCGCTGTTGTGACACGTACGTCATCGGGCTACGCGGTGGAGCTTTCGGTTCCGCTGCGCAACGTGTATTGGAATATCAATACCAATGAAGGCAGTTCAATCGGGTTTCAGGTACAGGTGAACAGCGCGAGCTCGCGCGATCGCGACTACAAATTGAGCTGGTCAGCCCAAGATCAGACATCCGATGTGTCCTATTACAACCCAAGCGTATTCGGTGAGCTCACCTTCGCCGAACCGGTACGTCAGCCATCACGCCGACCACTGTGCGCACGGCCGCCGCTGTGAGAACGGCGACGCCCCCTTCCGGCGGCGACCAACACCCCTAGCTCGCGTCCGCCTGTAACGACGGCAACCCCGCTCCAGCCCACACAGCGCCCCCCAACGTCCATCCCTACTTCAACGCCTGCGTCGGGTGGATTCCGCGTATCGGGTTCCACAATTTACGACCCGAATGGGAATGTGTTTGTGGCACGCGGCACCAACGTCAACGGCTATAACTGGGTCTGGAACCGTTCCACAACCGGCGATGCATCGCTCATCGATGACTGTTGGAACTTCAACCTGATCCGCGTCAATTCGTTCCTGTTCAATGGGCAAATTCCGTGGCCGCAGTACACCGCCAATAACAACCTTGACTCGATCGTCAGAACCTTCACCAACCGGGGCGTCGTCGTGATGTTCGAGGCGCACGATCGCATTGGCTCGTACTATTCGGGCAGCGACTTGGATACGCTCGTCCGCTGGTTTACCGATCTGGCGACGCGCTACCGGAACAATCCGTATGTGTGGTTCAACATCGCCAACGAACCGGGTGGGCGCAGCGGTATCGACTCGACACAGTGGGTGGGGATGCATGGGCGTGTGATTGAAGCGATCCGGGGGACGGGCGCGAACAACATTATCGTCGTAGACGGTGCCTACGGCGGGCAAGATACGCGCAGTGACAGCGCAATTCTCCGCTATGGGCAGCAGCTTCTAAGCTACAACGGCCACAGTTACGGGAATATCGTATTCAGCATCCATACCTATGATCTGTGGAACAACGGCGGTTTGGGCAGTTTCATCGATCAAGTGCGCGGGCAGCGGTTGGCCCTGCTCATCGGGGAATACGGCGTCCTGACCGATCAAGACGTGCAGCGCGCAGCGCGGTATGTCTTCAGCGAGGCGGCATCACGTAATGTGGGACTCGTCGTCTGGCACTGGGACGGGCACGACTACAACGATTTAACCGCCAACACCACATGGGGCGGCGGTTGGGAGATCAATTCGTGCAGTAACCCCACCAATCTGAGCTGGCTCGGTCAGCAGGTGTGGAATGTGAATCACTAACCCATCAATGGAATAGGTCGTTGGGGCGCACAGCCGTGCGCCCTACGTCTCGAAGTGTGTATTTAGACCGTCTCTATCACATCACCGATTTCGTCCATCAGCGTGTGGAATTCGGGGATGCTCAACTGCTGCTTGGCATCGCTGAGCGCGACCGGCGGATTCGGATGCACTTCAACCATCAGGCCATCCGCACCGCTGGCTTTCGCCACCCGTGCCAGCGGCTTGGCAATGTCGCGCCGTCCTGCCGAGTGGCTGATGTCCACGATCACGGGCAGGTGGCTTTCCAATTTCAGCACCGCCACGCCGCCGATGTCGAGCGTGTTACGCGTCCACTTCTCAAAGGTGCGAATGCCGCGCTCGATCAGGATCACGTTCGGGTTGCCGCTGCTGACGATGTATTCCGCCGAATACAGGAACTCTTCGAGCGTCGCCGCCAACCCACGCTTAAGGATGATGGGCTTGTCAATTTTGCCGAGCGCCTTCAGCAAGAAGCTGTTCTGCATATTGCGCGCGCCAACCCAGAAAATATCGACATAATCGAGGAACAGCGGAATCTGGCTCTGATCCATGATTTCGCTGGTGATGAACATGTGGTGCTTATCGGCGACCTGTCGGGCAATTTTCAGGCCCGGTTCGCCCAACCCCTGAAATTCATAGGGCGATGTGCGCGGTTTGTAAGCCATGCCGCGCAGCACTTTGACGCCGCGCTGTGCCAGCGCTGTCGCCGCTTCATCCATTTGCTCAAAACTTTCCACCGCGCACGGCCCCGCGACTAACTGGAACGATCCGTCACCGATCTTGGTGACGCCGTCCGGCAGCGTGATAATGGTGCGGTGATCGGCAGATTTGCGGTGCACAAGGATCTTGGCGCGCCCTGCCTGTTCGGTCATCGCCAGTGACGCGCGGAAGATTTCGCGAAACAGCGCCTTCACCTGCTCGTTGCTGAACGGCCCTTTGTTGGCCATCTCCAGCGAGGTGAGCATTTGCGCTTCGCGCTGCGGGTCGTAAAAGTCCTGATTCATGGTCTGGTGCAGTTTATCGATCTCCTGCACGATACGGCCACGCTGGCTGAGGAGTTCGAGGATTTGCAGGTTAATCTTGTCGACTTCGGCGCGCAGTTCAGCACGCCGATCTTGCGGTGAGTTGGACATGGGATTGTCTGTTCCTGTGGCATTACAATGCATGAGTCGCTGGTAATTATAAGTCTGCTTGTCACGAAGATTCAACGCGCGCCCATCAACAGGGACGAAGGAGGGCAAATTGACTGAATTTATTCCGGGGATTACCCTATGCGGCCTGTTTTTTCGCGAAGTTGTCAAGCCAATCGTAGACGCAGGCTTTCCGGATTTGCGGTATGACGCCGGGTTATTTGGCTACGGATCAGAAGTGTTAGGCTACGATACACCGCGATCGATGGATCACAATTGGGGGCTGCGTGTCCGCTTGATCGTCAGTGAGGCGGACTATCCCCAAACTGCCGATGCGATCAAAGACCTGCTGCGCCGCCAGCTCCCGGTCGAATATCGGGGCTATTCCACCGATTACAGCCGCGCCGATACCGATGGCTCAAGTCATCCGGCTTCCGGCGAACTCGGCAATATTCAGCACCTCGTCACCGTCGAGACGATGCGCGGCATTCTGTGGGATCACATGCGCCTGAAGCCCGATACACCTATGCGCATCGTGGATTGGCTGACTATCCCGCAGCAGCATTTGTTAGAAATGACATCAGGCGAGGTTTACCAATCAACGCTGGGCGATTTGCCTCGCATCCGCCAACAATTCGCTTACTACCCGGACGAGGTGTGGAAGTACCTGTTAGCGTGCGCTTGGATGCGCATTTCGCAGGAAGAGCCGTTTGTCGGACGAACGGGTGAGGTAGGCGACAATCTTGGCTCGGCGGTGATCGGGGCGCGGCTCGTGCGCGATTTGATGCGCCTGTGCTTTTTGATCGAACGCCGCTATGCACCGTATTCGAAATGGTTTGGCACAGCCTTTAGCCGGTTAGCGTGCGGGCCGCTGCTGACGCCCATTTTTCAACGCGTACTGAATGCGACGACATGGCAGGAACGCGAACAGCCTCTCAGCGAAGCCTATCACCATGTCGCGGAAATGCAGAACGCGCTCGCCATAAGTGAGCCCGTGACGGCAGATGTTTCGCCCTTTTGGGGGCGCCCGTTTCAAGTGATTCACGGCGATCACTTCGCCGAGTCGATCCTCAAGACTCTGCCTGAGGGGGAGATGCGGACAATCGCGCGGCGCACCCGGATCGGCGGCATCGATCAGTATACGGACAATACGGATTTGATCGAAAATCCTGATCTCCGTGATGCATTAACGCGGTTGTACTTTGAAGGCTCTGCATTTGGTTCTACACTAGGCACAGTGAAACCGTAACGCAAAATCCCAAAAGGAGCAGGCTATGGCACGCCGTCGAGTTTACCGGTCGCTGGGCACCTTGCTGCTCGCGATTTATCTGATTGTGGTGGGGGTATCGCCGCTGCTCAACATTTCGTTGGGGATCTTCGTCAATATCCTCGCAGTGGCGGCGGGGGTGCTGCTGCTGTTGGACTTGCGCTAAATGGATTTTTCCTGCCATACGTGGGCGTTCCACGATCTGACGCTGACCGAAGCACTGGGGACGATGGCGCGGTTGGGGTTCCGTTTTGCCGATATTGGCACGGGAACGGGATTCAACGTCAACCGGGCGATCCGTCAACCGGGGCGGGCTGCCGCCGATCTGCGGGACGAACTGGTGATCTACAATCTGAAGATCGCTGATTTTTACTTGATGCTCCCGCGTATTTCGGTCGATGATGCGGAACGCCGTGACAAAGAACTAGAAATCTTCAAGGCGCTGATGCCCTTTGTGGCCGAACTGCGCCCGCCGGGGATCACTGTATCGCCGGGAGCTTACCAGAGCGATGAAAGCGCGTTCGAGCGCACGGCGGATGCCCTGCGCCAGATGGTCGAGGCGGCGGCAGCGGTCGATCTGAAACTGAGTATTGAACCGCACCTCGATTCGATGGCTCCGGTTCCAACGGCGGCGATCAAGTTGTTAGAGGCGGTGCCCGGACTGGGAATCACGCTGGATTGGGCGCAGCTTGTCTGTCAGAATATCGCCCATGACGACATTTTGGAGCTGCTCCCCTATACCCGTCATGTGCAAATTCGGCAGGCCGCACGCAATCAGCTTCAGACGGTATGGGATAAAGGCAAGATCGACGTGGCGCGGGTCGTCCGTGACCTGATCGAGCATGGCTACGATCAAGTTGTGTGTGTGGAAATGATGAATATTCCCGGCAAACACGGGATGCAGAAAGTCGATACACTGCGTGAAAGCGCGCGCATGCGGGATGCGCTGCGGGATGCGCGGGACAGCCTCCTCAAAGAAACGGCGAAACACGGGAAACCCTAAGGATAGCTATGCGCTCAAGACGAACTTTACTGATCATTATTGCTGCGGTGGTGCTGTTGATTGTCGTCATCGCGGGCATCGTAATCGCATCGACTCGTTTCACGCCGTCGAATGAGCCGCAGTATCAAGCGGCGGTCGATTTTGTTCGCGCGGTGGGTCTGAATGACAACCGCACTGCGCTGTCGCTGCTCACGCCGGGCATGCGTTTGTGGGTTTCGGAACTGTGCAGCTACGGGCAAATCGCGTCCTGTTTGCGTGCCTTTGTCCCGCCGGATTGGGGACAGTTTGTGAGTGTAGTGTTTCGGCAGGCCACTCCCTACTACACCTCGTGGGATGTCGATATGATCGCAACCTATGAACGGGGAGATGGGGCCAGCGGCGTCTGCATTTATGCGCGCATTGAGCAGATGCCGGAGGGCGATTGGCGTGTGAGCCGCTGGGCGGGCTGGATTTCCTGCGCCGATCCGCGTGCGCAAGATATGGCGAACAACCCGGATACGCCGAACCGTGCGCCGTAGTGCGTCGCTGATTCAGCGATGGGGTGCCGTGCTTTTGATCGCCGGGTGCGCGGCGGGGTGTATTCCCGCGCGTACTCCGGCGGTGCTCGATGCGACGGCGGGATCGCCGGTGCAGGTGACCGGCGATCGTGTGACGACCACGGCGTTCAGCGCCGCTTATCCGCAGGGCTGGCGGGTGATCCTTGGCCCTGCCGATCAACCGCCGTTCGTGACGATGGCTGCGCCGGATAACTGTACGGTCGTAACGGTATCGACGGTAATGCCGGATTCAATGCCCACGCTGCCTGACTCCTGTGCAATACCTGTTACCACAGAACAGGACACGAGGACGATCGACGGGACGACACTCTATGTTTCGTCTGCTTCCAGCGATGCGAATGCGCTGCAATCTGCGCTCACGATCATTAAAGCGTCACTGGGCATACTATGAAGATCCCTTCGGAAAAAGCCATCATCCCGCGTGAGAAATTGACGGGCTATTTACTCATCTTTCGACCCGAAAGTGACAAGTCTCGATTTTTGGCAAAGGGCGGCTTTACGCTGGAAAACCCCGCCGATCTGGAAGATGCGATTCGCGCTTTGATCGCGGAAAATGAAGCAGTACAGGATCTCTCCAATGAATTTGGGGGATTATTATCGAGTTGAAGGAACACTACAAGGCATCAACGCCGTCGATCTTGGAGTCGTCACGGTGTGGATTATGCGAACCGGAGACGATGGCTTTCGTTTTGTGACACTAAAGCCAAAGAGGTGATGAGAGTGATACCTGAACTCTATACGCGTATAGTGCTAAATCGTGATGTCCCTGAACAAGGATTAAAACGTGGTGACACGGCCATGTATATCGAGCGTTTGACGGCTCCCGGTGTTGAAGACGGTGCGATTCTGGAAATCTTTAACGCGCTGGGAGAAGAGGTAGGGATTGCAACCGTTCCACTTAGTGCAATAGAGGCACTTCGCTCTGATCACTTGCCATCGGTTCGTATGCTTGATAAAAGCGCCTAAATCACCTGTCATCGTCACCAGCCTATGAAGAAGTTTGAGCATTTACCCGTTAATGGGTTCATTTTTGTGGTGATCATTGCCCTCCTTGGCAGAGTTCTGCTGATCGTCTCGCAGACCGTTTCATTTCATTCCGACGAAGCCGTGGTCGCGCTGATGGCGCGGCACATTTTGCAGGGTGAGCGCCCCGTCTTTTTCTACGGGCAGGCATACATGGGATCGCTCGATGCGTGGCTGGTGGCGATCGGCTTTGCGTTGTTCGGTCAAACCGTGACGGCCATCCGCATCGTGCAGGCGGTGATTTATCTGGGTATTGTCGCCAGTGGGTACGTCTTGGCGTGGAAGATCACGCGCAGTACCGCCGCCGCGTTTAGCGCGGGGCTGCTTCTGGCGATCCCTTCGGTGCTGTTTGCCACTTACACATCAGCGACGCTTGGCGGCTATGGCGAAACACTGCTGCTCGGTAATCTGCTGCTGATCCTCGCACTTGATCTTGCGGGCAGCCAGCCATCGCGTCCAGCGTGGATGATGCGTTGGTTCGCGCTCGGCTTAATCGCCGGGGTGGGCTGGTGGACAAACGCCTTGATTGCGGTTTATGCCCTGCCTGCATTAGTGGTTTTGCTGGCAAATCCGCTCCGATCAGCGGCACGCAACCTAAGCGCGCTCGTTCCAGTTCTCGGCGGCGGGCTGATCGCGCTGGTGGGCCTGTTGATCGGGGCTGCGCCGTGGTGGGTGTTTGCGCTGCAAAACAACTTCGCCCCGCTGGCCTTTTTGACGGGCGGCGGCACCGGCAGCGGATTCGCGGGCACCGATGTTTTTAGCCTCCCGCTCGATCAGCGCTTGATCGGTTTTTTCTTGCTGGGTTTACCGACCGTATTCGGCGCGCGATTCCCGTGGTTTTCGAGCTACTTCTTAGCGCCTGTGGGGCTGCTGGTTGGGGGAATTGTCCTGCTGGCGGGCTATCGATTTTTCGCTCGGCGCGTCGAAAACAACGGACGACTGCTGATCGGTGTATTGATCATCGGGTTTTCGGTCGTGTATTTGGCCTCGCGCTTCAGCTTTGACCCGACCGGACGGTATTTTCTGCCGCTGGTGATGCCGGTCGCCGTGATGGTTGGTTCGCTCATCGGTCGGCTGTGGGCGCGGCGGCGGATCTTCGCTCTGCTCCTGATCGGCGTTGTGATCGGCTATCAAGCCATCGGGCAGATCGTCACGGCGACGACCTATCCCGGTTTCACGACCCAATTCAACTTGGATACGCACATCCCCAACACGGATGATGATGCGCTGATCGCCTTTCTCGATGAACATGAGTTATATCGTGGCTATACCCAATACTGGATCGCCTTTCGCTTAGCTTTCCTGAGCGGCGAGCGAATGCAGTACAGCGCATCGCTGCCCTATCTTCCCAGCCTCCATTACACCCCGCTCGACGATCGCATCCCCGCCTATCGCCAAGCCGCCGATTCTGCCGACACCTTTGCCTACATCCTTGCGAACACCACGCCCAACGTCGAGCCGATCCGCGCGTGGTTGGAAGGTGAACTTGCTGCGCGCCAGATCGAGTATACCAGCGCCGAAGTAGGGCCGTTTACGGTATATTAAGATTTTAATCCCCTCCAGTCTGCGCCACGCCCACCGGTCGTGGCCGCAGCGTCTTAGCGTTGCTTGAAAGGAACTGCTCAATGCTGGAAACCCTTCCGCGTGATTACACAGCGCTGCTCGATCAACCCTACAGCGCGTTTGCCCCCTATTTTGAGACCCTGCAAGCCGTTCCACTGACCGCCGCCAATGTCGCGGAATGGTTGGCGGCGTGGACACGACTGCAAGACATGGTGATGGAAATCGCGGTGCGTTTGAACGTCACCCTGTCGCGCAACACCGCCGATGCCGCCGCTGAAGCACGCTATAACGCCTACATCACCGATGTGATGCCGCAGGCACGCAAAGCGGGCAACGCCTTGAAAGAGAAACTCCTCTCCAGCGGACTTGATGTGCCGGGGTTTGAGATCCCGCTGCGGAATATACGTACCGAAGCGTCACTGTTCCGCGAAGCCAACCTGCCGCTGATGACCGAGGAAGAAAAACTGCGCACGCAGTACGAAAAAGTCACCGGGGCGCAGACTTTTCTATGGGAAGGCGTCGAAACGACGATCCCCGGTTTAGCGAAACTGCTGCAAGACTCGGCACGCTCGAAACGCGAAGGAGCGTGGAAAGCCGCGTTTCAGCGTCAGCTTGCCGATCGCGATGCGCTGAACGATCTATGGACGAAATTTCTGCCGCTGCGTGTGCAAATGGCGCACAACGCGGGGTTCGACAACTATCGCGATTATGCATGGCTTCAGCGCCTGCGGTTTGATTACACGCCGGAAGATTGTCTGCGTTTTCACGAGGCGATCGAACAGACGGCGGTTCCGGCGGCACGCATCCTTGCCGAACGCCAGCGCCAGCGCATGAAAATCGACAGCGTGCGTCCGTGGGATCTCGCGATCGATCCCTACAGCGAAACGCCGCTGACGCCGTTTGCGAATGAGCAGGATTTTATCGAACGCACGCAGACGATTTTCGATCAGCTCGATCCGCAGCTTGCCGGGTATTTCCGGCAAATGCGCGATGGCGGCGTGCTCGATCTGATGAGCCGCGCCAACAAGCGACCGGGCGGTTACTGTGCGACTTTCCCAACGAGCAAACTCCCCTTCATTTTCATGAATGCCGTCGGTGTCAACGACAATGTGCGCACCCTTGTCCATGAAGCGGGCCACGCCTTCCACGCCTTCGAAAAGTTTATGCTGCCCTATGGTCAGCAGCGCAGCAACACGGCGGAGTTCAACGAAGTCGCATCGATGGCGATGGAACTGCTCACGATGCCATTTTGGGAGCGCGACAAAGGCGGCTATTACACGGCGGCAGATGCGGCGCGTGCCAAAATTGCCCACATGGAAAAGATCATCACCTTCATGCCCTACATGGCGGTCGTCGATGCCTTCCAACTATGGGTCTATACCCATGCGGAAGAAGCCGTCCATCCTGAGGCGTGTGATGCCCAGTGGGGCGCGCTGTGGGATCGCTTTATGTCTGCCGAAGACTGGTCAGGGTTGGACGATTACAAAGTCACCGGATGGCACCGCAAACTGCACATCTTCACCTATCCGTTCTACTATGTCGAATACGGCATGGCGCAGATCGGCGCGGTGCAGGTGTTCGCCAACATGCTGAAGGATCAACCGGCGGCGTTGGCGGCTTACAAGCGATCGCTGGCGCTGGGCGGCACCAAAGGACTGCCGGATCTGTATGCGGCAGCCGGGGCACGTTTCGAATTCACCCCCGAAACCGTCGGCGCGGCAATCGATTTGCTCATGCAGCAAATTGATGAACTGGAAAAACAGCTCTAGACCGTCAAGAAGGGCGGCAGGCTAATTGTCCGGCCTGCCGCTTAACGGTCGCCATGCGGGCAGCATATAGGTGATGTCGGCGGGCGGCGGCGCGAGGATGTACACATCGACATACCAGTGCCAGCTTTGATAATCGGCTTCCGTGTAGCCGAGATCGATCCAGTAAGGACTGCTGCGCGGCCCACCCGTATCTTGTACCGAGCCGACACCGTAATCCGGTACATAGATTTGCGTTCCATAAGGCAGAATATTCGGGTTTGCCCCGACGATCCCGCGCTGAAGCACCGCTCCCGTCGCCGTGATGTTGTCACCGTTGACCGGATGATAGCTGGTCGCGTACATGCGGAAATGCCGGTAATACTGCATCGGGCCGTTGGGGGTATCGACACTGCGCAGGACGATATTCGTGCCGTAGCCGATCACTTCGTTGACCGGTTCGACCGCAACCCCTTCCGATTCAACATCTCGTGAGATCGCAATATTGTTTTCATAGCGAACGCGAATTTGCGTGCGGTGAATGCCATTTTGCCCTGCGGTGATCACCCGGCGCTGATCGAGTTCCAATGTTGGATCGGCCTGATACACCGACTCGTACGGAATATCCTGATCCTGCGTTTCGAGTTCTTCGCGCACGCGGATCACACGGATCGACATACCGGGAATCAGGGGTGAATCGGGCGCTGGGATCGAATAATCCAGTCCTGCCAATGTGATCCCGGCTTCAGCCAGTGCTTCGGCGGTGGTTTCGCCGCGTGCACGTGGGTGGAAAACCTGCCCATCGGCGATCACGGTGACCGGGCTGGCACGCCGAATGACCACGTTCAAGTTCGCCTGCACAGGCGTATTCAAATCGACCGATACACTGTCCGCCAGATAGATGCTGATGCCTGCTTCGTAAAGCGCCTCGCCGATGGTGTCGCGTGCGGTTGAAAGGGTACGCGGCGGATCATCATCGATCGTCACGGTGAAGGATTGCATATGCTGCACGACGATTTGGCTGACCGGGACAGGCCATGATGCCAAATCCATCGGATCGGCATAGGTGCCATCCAAAGTGACCCGATCGCCGGGTGCAAGCAGCACCCCGGCACTGGCCAACAATTCCGCCGGGTTGGTCAGCGGTGTCCATAAAAGTTGAGAGTTTCCATTGACGACGACCGATACACTGCGCGCACGCCGTACTTCGATCACCAGATTGGCCTGAATAGGAGTATCCAACCGGGGCGCAATTTGGTCGCCGCTGTTGGTATCAAAATTGATTTCCTGTAGGAATTCGGCGACGGTTTGGGCATGGGTGGTCGCTGGGTAGGCTTCACCATCAATGACAAGGGTGATGGTGTTGGTGTTCATCACGGCGGCCAGTGTGACGATCAAGACCCCAAGTAGGGCAAGCGTCACACTGCCGAACAACGCTGCCAGCGGAATTACCCAGCGTGATGTCCGTTGGGATGGGTTCGGAGGATGAGGGCGCGTTGGGCCAGCGGGCATTGATTCGTCGAACAGAGGGAGCGAGTTCCGGCTCATAAAATCCCGATGGAATCAAAAAAGTTGTTGGCTCGCTGCTCAAACCGGGGAGTCTGCGGCACCCGGAGTGACTCCTTAGTGCTGCTTCCGCTAGGACCTGACACGGTTCGAAGGCTCCGCCGCGCAAAGCCCGGTTCGAGCAGCCAACCAACAACTTCCTTTTTCATCTTAAGGGTTGATTCTAGCGGACTCCTGCCGGAAGGTCAACGGTGATGCTGCCCGCGAAGACAGATGACCACATTCATGGTATGCAATTATACCCCTATAGGAGTATGGTCATCCATCAAGACCTATTTCTTGTGGGTAGAATATATGCTTTAGTCCTATCTCAAAGACAATTTTGGAGGTAATTTCTGCGGTATGTAGACCAACCTAGATGCTCGATCAAGCGCAAAGGTATAATCAATCGGTCGCTGCGCTATCAAGCATTGCTTGTGGTTGCAGTCCCATTTAGTTTATGAAATAGGGGCCATGGACACGTTCTACACCAACATTTTTCCCATTATCCATTGCATTGTTTATCTTTCTGTCTTGATTTCGGGTGTCATCATTGGTTTGTGGGTTACCCGCTTAACGCAGCGCCAGCTTGCGAAACCCATCACGGGCCGCTTCTATTATCATGCACTGGCGAGCAGCGCCCTTGCCCTCATGTATATAGGTACCGCCGTTTTCCCCGCCCCTATAGGCGAATTCTTAGCGCGGGCACGGTTTATTTTCCTCTCTTTAATCCCGGTGATGTGGTTCTACTTTTTCCTCGCTTACACGGGGCGTGAGCGTTGGTTGGGGAACCGGGGCATGCTGCTGCTGTTTGTGATTCCTGTGCTGACCATGATTTTCGCGTTGGTTGGGCCACCGGGCTCATTCTGGGTGAGCTGGCACACGACACCCTACAGCTTTTTGTACGCTGAAACGATCCAATTCGGTGGTTGGTATTACGTCCATACCCTCTATTCCTATATCCTCTACCTGATCACGTTGGTGGGCTTCATACAGCAGGCGATTATCAGCGTGCCTCCATACCGATCGCAAGCACTCCTATTTGTGTTCGGGTTGCTCGGCGCCGGTCTCTTGTCGATAGTCGTGACCATCGATATTCTGAATCCGGGCGGGCTCAATATTGCGCCCGTCGTCTATGTTTTCCCGATGACCGTCTATGGGATAGCGCTTCACCGCTACAACTTTCTGCGTGTGATTCCGTTTGCCTACCCGCTCGTTCTCAATCAACTCGATGAGTCGGTCATGATTCTCGACCCTGAGGATCACATCTTGGATCTCAATGACGCTGCTGCACGGGACTTGGAGATCACCCGTGCGAAATCACTGGGGCACCATATTTTCACGGCGGTTTCTTGGCTTGATCCGCTTCAAGAGCGATTCCGCACCAAACAGCCTATGAAAACAACCGTAAGCTTTGGCGAGCCCCCGAATGATCGGGTATATGAGGTGCGGTCACTCCCCCTCTATCAGCGTGGGGAGCGCTACATCGGGCGTTCAATCGTCTGGCAGGATATTACGGAACGCCGTGATGCCGACGCCGAACGTGAACAGATGATCAAAGACCTTGAGGCGTATTCCCACACGGTAGCGCACGACTTGAAGAACCCGCTCAATGTGATCATGGGGTTGAATCAACTGCTGGCCTACGATCTGGCTAATGTATCGCCGCAGATCACGCGCTGGCTGCAATTGCAGTCGGATACGTCGCGCCATATGCTGAAAATCATCGAGGACTTGCTCAAGCTTGCGCAGATCCGCAGCGAACAAGCGTTGGACTTGAGTCCAGTCAACGTTTCTGAAACATTAAAATGGGCGCTGAACGCACTGGAAGGGCTGATCAGCCAAACCGCTGCCTGCATCGAAATCCCCGAAACACTGCCCGCCGTTTACGGCTTCGATTCTTGGATCGAGGAAGTGTGGACGAATTATCTGTCGAATGCGCTGAAGTATGGGGGAACACCTCCCATCATTCGCATTACTGCCACCGTGATGAGCGATCAGGTGCGGTTTAGTGTGCACGATAATGGGAAAGGGCTGACGCCGGAGGCACAGTCAAAACTGTTTCAGCAGTTCGTGCGCTTGGAGCCTTCGCGCGCTGCCGGAGCTGGTTTAGGATTGGCGATCACGCGCCGGATTGTTCAGCGCTTGGGGGGAACGGTTGGCGTAGACAGCACCCCCGGACAGGGATCGATCTTTCACTTTTCGCTGCCTTCTGCCCCGCAGCTTGCCGCATCTTCGGTGATGCCCTTGCCCTCGAAGGTCTATGTTCGCTATTCAACCAGCCCATGCGAAGGATGGGCGGCTGATACTGAAGCGGCTCCTATGGCCCCAACACCGCCCACGAATTCGCCAGCGCCGCCCCCTGCATCGAAACCGGCACAGACGGCGGCAGTCGTTTAGAACGTTGCAGTGTTGGGGCGAATCCTCCCCCAACACTGACATAGACTTTACGGCGTCATCCCAAAATACAGCTCTAGGATGTCTCGCGCGATTGGTGCCGCCACTTCAGAACCTTGGCCCGAATTTTCGACCATCACCACGACCGCCACTTCCGGGTTGCTGCGCGGTGCATAAGCGGCAAACCACGCATGAGAATTGCGCGGCTCGTCCTGCGCGGTGCCGGTTTTGCCGCACACCCCAAACGACTGAAGCGGTGAGTCTTCAAAGACGAACGATGCCGTACCGATGCCAAGGCTGCTCACGATCGTCACACCGCACAACCCCTCGCGGATAGTCGCGAGGACTTCAGGGCGCAAGTTGGTATCGGTCATGAGCGGTTCATAGGCATCACGCATCGGATCGCCCAGCAAGCCAACCTGCGAGACTAAGTAGGGGCGCGGAAGCTGCCCGCCGTTGGCGATAGCCGAGAACCAGCGCACGACCTGAAGCGGGTTCACCTGCACATACCCCTGCCCAATCGCCATGTTGACTTCGTCGCTGTATGTCCAAGGCACACCATAGGTCGATTGCAGCCAATCGGGATCACCGATGAGGCCGGGATTTTCAGGCAGATCGGCAAACCCGGTAGGCTCCCCAAAACCAAGCTGGTGCGCATAAGTCGGCAGAATCATCGGATCGACTTGGCTGAGTTGGTAACCGACTTCATAAAAGTAGGGGTTGCACGAATTCGTCAGCGCGCCCGCGAGTGTCAGCGTCCCATGACCGGGGCCATACCAGTCGTAACGTGTGATGTCGCGCGTCCAAATGCCGGTGCAGGTGTAGCGCTGATCGAGCGCATAGACCCCACTATCGGCGACAGCGGCGGCGCTGATTGTTTTCATGACCGATCCCAGCGGGTAAGCGCCCTGTGTTGGGCGGTTGAGTTCTGGGTTACGCGGATCATCCTGAAAACCCTGAATCATCGCCTGCGCGGCTTCGCGTCCCATCGACGGGTAAACCGTATAGGCATTGTTGTCGAAGGTTGGGTAACTCACCATCGCCAGAATGGCCCCGGTATGTACATCCATCAGGATAGCAGATGCACCCTTCGACTCCGGTGCCCAACTCCCTGCGGCTTGTGTATAAGCATTGGCGAGAATACGCGCGACCCCCGCCTGTAAACTGCTGTCGATCGTCAGCCAAAGACTTTGACCGGGCTGTGCGCTCACGCGCGCGATTTCCTGCACGATAGCCCCTGTGGGCGAGACGATCACCAGCCTGCCGCCCGGCTGACCACGCAGGGTTGAATCCCACGAAAGCTCGACCCCGGCACGCCCAAGGATCGTCTCCTGCGAGAATCCCTGTGCTTCGAGATCCGGCACCTGAGAGGCATCAGGATAGCCGACATAGCCGATGATGTTCGGCATAAGCGTTCCGTCGGCATAACGGCGGGCAGGGTGATCGGTAAATGAAGCATCGCACTGAGCGTCCAGCGCGGGCGATTGGTCGATGTAGGTTTGCGCGTCGATGATGCCCACCTCGATAAGCCAGTTCGATGGGCGTGATTCGATAGTTTGGCGCACTTCATCTTCGGGGCGGTTGAGCGCGGTTGCCAACGTCGCAAGGCACGCATCGGGATCGACCATCGACTGAGGGACGACACTGATCGTAACGACCCGCGCATTCTGATCGGCTAGTACCAGCCCATTTGCATCGTAAATGTTGGCGCGGTTTGGAATGACGGGATCAAAGCGCAGAATCCCACCGCTGCCCATCGCCGTGAAAATATCGGCGGGCGACCATGCGACCTGCCAAGTCGCGCTTCTTGATCGACCACAAGATGCAAATTGCGATTCGGATCGGTGAATTCTCCGAGCAGTGTCGAGTCGAAGGTCACATCGTAGTTGAAGATGGCGATCTCATCCTGCTGGGGATCGCGCGTGATGGTCACCGCCGTGTAGGTTAAGCCGCCAGCGACATTGTGCGCTGGTCTTGTGCATACAGATCGTCAAATTCTTGTCGCGGCGTCGCTTCCTGAACATTAAAACTGAGCAAATCGTACATGCCGTCAAGGCTGCCACTTTGCCAGCGATCCAGAAAATCACGAGCGACGCGCTCAGCATCTTCCAACCGGTATTCCGAAGGCAAACGGGCGAGCGTTGGAATCACGACAGCCGCCTGCCGCTGCGGCGCGCACGCGGTCAGTGCGATCAACAAAAGCACCACGAAGGAAATTCTTCTCATGCAGCCAACCTGAACGGGTGCGGGCTGTAGACGCCCACGCCCGAAACTCTCTATTTGCGACGAGTGCTGCACAATCTTGAAGGGTTGCGCAGCCCTTTTGACCCCTTCAGTGTACAGCACAACCCCGCCAAACGCATCCGATCGATGAGTCACGGACGGTGGCGATCGTTGGCCCGCTGCTGCGCTATACTCAAGATAAGCATGCAGCAAAAGGAGCCAATGACCATGTCTGACGCAATTGTGCCGCACAGTGGGATAACCGACAGTCTATCCGCGAACGAGTTCGCCGTCGAGATCGATGGGCAGCGCGCCACCGGGGTTTTCAAGGTGGGAAAATTCGTTTCTTTTCAGCTTGATGTGAAACCGACCCAGATTAAGTTTGAACGTCCGCCATTCACCGTCAGCCGGATGGTACAGCGCGATCCGGGACTGCCTTTTAACCGCTGGATACAAGATACCGTGAAAGCCAAAGACGATATTGTTCGCCCAAAACGCACGCTTACATTGATTGCGCTGGATGATGGCGTTGAAATCCGCCGTTGGGCAGTGAATGGGGCATGGATCAGCGCGATACAGTATTCAGATTTTGACAGCGGCAGCAGCGCACTTGTCGAAGAGACGGTCACTGTGCAGTACGACAGCATCGTAGAAACATGGTGGAATGCTGGTTAATTGGCACGCGTAACGATTCCTTGGATCAAGTGGCATAAATCACAACTTCGCGCGTCTGGCGGAACTTTTGAACCTCTCTAAACGGGGTTATGCTGAAAAATGGGCTGTGGGTCACGGCCCATTGAAGCGTATCCGGACGTAAAGGAACGAAATGAAACGCAATACCCTGTTAGCGCTCCTCGGCATCGTCATCGTGGGCTTTCTTGTACTGCAAATATTCCCGATCAGCGCCATTAGCACCAAACTCGCCCGTCAGGAGCGGCCTGTCCTTTCGCAAATTGACTGGGGATCCCCGGAGGCTGAGCAGCTAGTCCGCACTGTTTGCTATGACTGCCACAGCAACGAGCCGACCTATCCTTGGTATGCATCAATCGCGCCGATTTCGTGGCTGCTCAACAAAGACATCAACGAAGGCCGCCGTGAGCTGAATTTCTCGGAACAAGCCGCCAACCAGATCGACGGGCGCGAACTTGCGGAACAAGTCGAAGAAGGCCGTATGCCCCTGCCGATCTACCTTACCATGCACCCGGATGCGAACCTGACCGAGGCGCAGCAGCAAACGCTGATTCAAACTTTCGAAACCGTACTGACCGGTCACGAGGGTGGGGATTAACATCGGCATTGCTGAGGCGAGTATGGTACACTCGACCTCACTATGAAAGAACTACTCCTCAACATTGAACGGGTGCGTCGAATCAACGAGACGCACCAACATATCCACCTGTCGTCAGACGCCATGCTGCTCAATTTGAAAGCGGGGCAGTCTCTATTGGCGCGCGTCGGTGAACAACCCGATGGGTATCTGCGCGAACAGTGGTATCCGGTGAGCATCAGCCGCACAGAAGTCGTGGTCGAGCGACCGGTATCGACCCCCTACATGCCCGGTACGACGGTTCAAGTGCTGGCGATGGTAGGCCAACCCTTTCGCTACCGGCGAACCCTGCGCGGCATTCTGCTCATTGCGCATAACACGCCTCCGACAGCACTTCTGATGTCGATTCCTGCCCTGATCGCTAATCATGTGAACGTGACATTGGTGTTATTGGGCACCGCCGCTCAATACAGGACAGAACATCTGCCGCCCGAAGTCGAAGTCATCATTGGGGATACGGATTTCAATTGGGCGAACCGCGTCACGACGGTGGGGTGGGCGGATCAAGTGTTTGTGGTGGTCGATCCGGCTGATGAAATGACCCATTTTCGCCGCGTATGGGCTGTGTTTCATGAAGTGCGCGCTGACATTCCGAAATCGTATCTATTCGCCGTCTTTCAGCCGCTGCTGCCTTGCGGGGTGGGTGTATCGGCGTGTATGGTGAGTACGAAGAATGGTCAATCGCTGACGTGCGTCTCCGGCCCATCGTTCGACATGACGGAGCTGCATTTATCATGACGATTCATTTGACGCGCTCGGCTAAAGGCTCTCTGACCATCAACACGCCTGTGATGCCCGCCGCCGGGATCTTCGGCTTTGGGGACGAATACCGCGAGTTGATCCAGTCAGAAAAGTTGGGCGCCATCGTCACGAATCCGGTCACCTATGCGCCTTGGAGTCCAGCCTCGGGAACGCGAGTGGTTCCGCTGGCAGGAGGCGTGCTCGTGCATACCGGACTGCCAAACCCCGGCCTCAATAAGGTGATCAATGCACACCGCAACCTGTGGACGCGCCTGCCAGTGCCGCTGATTCTCCATCTTGTCGTCGGCAGCAATGACGAAATCCGGCGTTCTGGCGAACGGATCGAAGAAGAGGAATGCATTGCGGCGGTGGAACTTGGGCTTGCCGATGACATCGAGGCGGCTGAAGCTGCACGACAGGTACAAGTATTTACGGAAATCAGCGAAAAACCGCTGATCGCGCGCGTTCCGTTCGGGATCAATGCGGATTTTGCCAATGCATTGGTCGATGCCGGTGCAGGAGCGGTCGTGGTGTGCGCTCCGCCGCGCGGCACCGCTCGCGATTCAACCGGACGCTTGATCAGCGGGCGTGTGTACAGTCCAGTCGTCAAGCCGATGGTGCTGCGTTTGCGGGGCAACGCGCGGCGTGTCCATGCTCCGGTGATTGCTGGCATTCGCCAACCCGCAGGATGCGCGTGATTATCTGGAAGCTGGCGCGGTCGCTGTGCAGGTCGATTCAGACATGGACAGCCGAAGATGCCGGAAATTATCGCCCGCGACTTGGGTGGCCTGACGATCACGCAGCCGACCGGTGTTCTTCCCGATGAATGGTATCCCGGCATGGGGGATACCGAACGCCAAAAACGCATCAGTGATTCGCTGCCCCAACCGAAGAAATGTAGGCGGGGCTCTGGCGATAAGCCTTGCCGCTTAGTTCCCTGAACAGCGTCGTCGCGCCGAAGGTGATCACATCGCCATCACGCAGCACACGGCCTTTTTCGGTGACGGGCGTTCCGTTCACCAGTGTCCCGTTCGCGCTGCCCAGATCGTAGACGATCCACACATCTTGTTGATGTTCGAGTCGTGCATGCGGGCGCGATACCGACGGATCTTGTAGACAAACTTCCCAGTCCGCCTTGCTGGTCGCACGGCCAACCCGTACTTCACTGGTGAGTAATGGGATACTGGTGCCTTCTTGCGGCCCATTGGTGATGACCAACCGACCACTCCCGCCCGCATCGATGGCAGAGATGACCGTTCCACCATCCGTCGCTTCATCTTCCATCACAGCGGTGAACTGCATCGTTGGAACGTACAGGCGAATCTCGTCGCCCGACGCCAGTGGATAGGGTTCAATCACACGGGTATCATTCACCCAAACCCCGTTCGCGCTGCCCAAATCGGTGACGAGGAATATCCCATCGCGGTAGTTGATGACGGCATGCTGCCGCGAAACATGCTGTTCTTTAATGCAAATGTCGTTGGTCTCCAGACGCCCAATACTCGCGGTTGCGCCTTCCGTCAGGAAAAATTCCTGCACAGCACCGGATTGGGGATCGTTCCAACTGATTTTCGCTAAGACTGGTAAACGGTTCATCTCGGTACCCTGAATGCAGCTCACGGCTCCTGCATGTACTATACCCTACTTCTCAGCGAGGGACTTGGGGTGTATATCAATTTCTAGAACGCTTTATCGGATTTTTACACAGTATAGCCTAAAACATAAACCCCCAACCGCTGGGGATGGGGGTTTATTGGAGTGGATAGGTCAATGTCTGAGCGGGCAGCTCATCAGAGGTTGGGCTGCTGCCGTTAGGCTTCGTTAGCGCTGATTGCCACCGCGCTGGTTACCACCCTGATTTCCGCTCTCGCTGCCGCGCGACTGCCCGCCCTTACGACCGGCTTCACGCGCTTCTTCGGAGTTGAATTCGTGGGCAGTACCCTTTTCGTGTGCGGCTTGACCGCCCTTGCTGGCAATTTCACGCTGCTTTTCGTCGTCCATGGCAGCGAAACCGCGTTCTTCCTTGCCGCCTTTGTTATTTCCCTGCTTCGACATTTCTTCTTGCTCCATCTTACTTGAAAAGTTGCTGCCAGTTTTCACCGGGCTCACACACCGTGGAAAACCTTGACTTCAGTGTTGCAGATCAGGGAGGTTATTTGCTGCGTCGGCCTCCTCATTTTGGTGCGGGAATAAAGAACAGCGGTCTGATAGGAGCAAAACTCAGCCGTAAGGTGACCTAAAGTTCACCCTTACACGGTGCGGATTTCCATTTTCGCTTTGAGCCGCACAGATCAGAATAACCTTCAAAATGAGGGACGTCCTTTTTGCAAACCACTGTTAGAATTAGACCTAGTATTTTCACTGATGGGATGTTGAGCCGCTATTGAGCCGCTATATCGACCTTTTTGTACGCTCGAATGAATCAGAGGCCCTGTTTGCGCAGCGGTTAGAAGCGATTCTGAACCGGAAGCTGGAGCGCGTCACGGATCGGGGCGAGGATGTACTCTATTTGTACAGCGGGCCGTACAAGTGGTTTGATGTATGCGCGGGGCTGTTGGATCGCCATCCAGAGTATGGGTATCAACTGTACGTTGGGCGTGGTCACCACGATGTGGGCGATCGGCTGCGCATCAATTTTGCGTGGTCTATCTTCGAAAAGCTGTCTGCACATTACCCCATGATTTTCGAAGACAGCCTATCGGGACTCTCACAGCCCGCACAACCCGGCTTTCCACCACCGTTTGCGCTGTTAGGGTCGCTTGTGCAAGCGGGCGCGGGAGAAGTGGCAACGATTTTCGCCGCCAGCACTGAATCTCCCGTCGCGTTTACGGCTTCGCTCGGCAGCTTGCTGCACATGGAAGTCCATATGGGCTCGCGCGCTCACTCGCCTGTCATCGCGGTGATGGTGGGGGAAGCGGTGCGGATGCGTGTAGAACTACACGATTATGAAGATACGGCGGGCCTTTTCCTTAGCCCTTATCGCTACTGCATCGATCTCGACCCGCTGGACGCACAGACTGTTTACGATAAGTTGAGAGAGTCGGGGCGCTATCGACTGTTGTGGGTGCAAAATCTCATGACCACCATTACCACCTATGAACCGGCATAAAGGGGATAACGGTTGGCAAATCAATGGGTGAAACGAGCCGCTCAAGTGGGCGGCGTGATAGCATTTTTGGGCGCAATTGGGATTTGGCGTCTGCGCCGAGGGATGCGCAACTGGCAGAAATCTTATCCAGCGGCAGAGACCTTTATCACGACTCCACAACTGGATATTGTCGTAGAGCGGATGCAAGATGAGCGCATCCGCATTGTGTGGACAATCGACGCCGATGAAGTCGAAATTCGCGCTGGGACAAATACGACGGAATTTCCGATTCCGGTGGCCGTCGTCACCGGGGCACGCGAAATCACGTTCGATGATCCAATCAAAAATCACCGCACGTATTATCAACTCGTGGCGCGCAAAGAGGGGGCGGTGATCGAAACCGCCGTCAGCGCGGAACGGGTGATTCACCTCAAAGGTGCGTTCAATTTCCGTGATCTAGGCGGCTACCCAACCGCAGACGGAAAAACCGTCAAATGGGGCAAGGTCTTCCGTTCAGCAAACCTCGGCGGCCTGACGGACGAAGATGTCGCTTATGTCGCGGAATTAGGGATCAAACTGGTTTGCGATTTGCGCAGCACCGATGAAGTCGCTGATCGACCGGATCGCCTGCCCTCGCCCGCGCCGAATGTGCTTATGCTGCCCATTCTTGATCCGAGTAACCCGTTTCTGCGATTGGCGCGTATCTTCGCCAATTGGAGTCATGTCGATCAGATTTTGCTGAAAGGGTATGCGCAGGTCGTTCTGGAAGAGAACGCGGGCGCGTTCACGAGCATTTTCCACCACCTTGATGATCCGGCTAATCTTCCGGCCATCATTCACTGTACGGCTGGAAAAGATCGCGCCGGGATCGCCAGCGCGCTGCTGCTCTTAGCGCTGGGTGTGCCGGAGAACATTGTGCTGCAAGACTACAGCTTGTCGAACCTGTATTACAGCTTTTTCCGCGAGGTCATGGATAAGGCCATCACGCCGATCAAGCGGTTCGGCATCACCGTGGAGGATCTGCGCCCGCTGTTGACGGCCAGCCCTGCGGTCTTGAAAGGTGCTTTGGACTTCGTGCGAACGAAATTTGGTTCGCTGGAGGCATTCTTTCAAGCGACGGGCATTAGCCCGAACGATATTGAACGATTGAAACAAAACTTGCTCGAATAGGTCGCACCGAAACTATCTTGCTCACTGTCCTCGAAGTCCTCAGCCTGCCGGAATTGGCGGGTGCAACGATTGCTGCCGGGCGGGGTGGCGCATCGAATCGTGTTCACTGGGTACACATTACCGGGGTGCCCGATGCTCCAAACTGGCTGAACGGCGGCGAACTCGTCTTGACAACCGCGATCAACATGCCGGATGGCAGTGATGCACAGCGCGCTTATATCGCGGCGATGGCGGAAAAAGGTGTCGCCGGGTTGGTGATTGCGATCGGTCGTTATATCGATCGCACGCCTGATGAGTGGCGTGCCGAAGCGGATGCACACAACTTCCCGCTGATCGAAATCCCGTACCAAGCGCGCTTTGTCGATATTGCCCGCGCGGTGAACCAGCGCGTGATGGACGAAAACTATGCCATGATCGAGCGATCGGCACATATTCATAGGGTGCTGACGCAGCTCGTACTGGATGGCGGCGACCTTAAAGATTTGGCGCGCACAATGGCTGATTTGGTCGGGCAGTCGATCAGCATCGAAAATGAGCGCTTTGAAGCGCTCGCCAGCCACAATATCGCCGATGTAGACGAAGCACGGCGCTATACGCTCAGCGAAGGGCGCACCAACCCGCGCTTGATTCAGGCCTTAGAGGAACGCAGCTATCTACGCCAGATTCGCTCACAGCTTCGCCCGGTACAGCTTCCGCGCATCCCTGAAGTGGGGCTGGAGATGGAGCGCATCCTCGCGCCGATCGTCGTGCATGGGGATATATACGGCTATCTGTGGATCATCGCCGATGACCGCCCGCTCAACGATCTCGACCGCATGGCGATTGAAAGCGGCGCGACGATCGCCGCGCTCATGCTGTTCTATCAGGAAGCGGTCGTCAGCGCGGAGGCATCGCTGAAGGGCGGCCTGCTCTCCCAGTTGATCGATTTACCAACGCAGGGCGGCAGCGGACGCGAAGCCGTGCTGACCGATCAAGCGCTGCGCTACGGGTTCGACCTCAATTCGCCATTTGCGATGCTGCTGATCGACACAGTGGAGCCATCCGCCAGCGGTGCCCAGAATACCGCAGTGAATGGGCGCACCGGATCGCATCGCCTACTACAGCTTTACCGCCGTGTCGATCGGCTGGCGCGGTTGGGGGAATGGCGCGCGGTCGTCGGTCAGTTTGCAGGGCAGGTGGTGGTATTGGCGCAGCAGGAGAGCGGGCGCACCGGGCAGAAAATCGATGCGATTGCCGACGCGATCCATGTGGGCCTCGATGGGGATGCAGAACGCGCCTCTGTGCGCATCGCGATCAGCGCGGTAGGGCGCGGCGCCTACGGCGTTGGCGTCGCGCATCACCAGTGCCGGGATGCGCTCGACATCGCGCGGCGCTTGGGCATGAACGATCGTACCATCTTGTTCGATCAGCTTGGGTATCTGCATGCGCTTTACAAAGCCGGAGATGCCAGCCTGATCGGTAACGTATACGTCGAGCGGCTGCGACCGCTGTTCGAAGATGGCGAAGCCGACTTGTGTCACACGTTGGAAGTGTATCTGGACTTGGGGGCGAACGGCGTGCAAACCGCGGATACATTGTGCATTCACCGCAGCACGTTGAACTACCGTTTGCAGCAGATTGAGAAGATTTGCGGGATAGAACTGGGCGATCCGCTGCTGCGTACCAATTTGCAGATCGCCTTAAAACTGCTTCGTTTATTTTCCGAGGCGAGCTAGCCCTCGCCTTCTCAAACGGCGACCGCTTCCGGCAGTGAGAAATTCCCGTCTGCGTTGGGCTCAAATGGATAGACGGCGATGACAGCGTCGAGGTTCATCACGCCGTACAAATGCGGGAACTTCCACTGGGCAACATCCCCGGTCGCACCTTCGAAGGGCGGTTCGAAGCGCAGTTCGTGGGTCAGTTTGTCGGTGTCCACTTCCAGCAGCAGCAGACCGGTGTGTCCCTTGAAACGTCCATTCGCCACCCACAGCACTTGGTCGCGCGTGGAAAAATGGATAAAGCCCTCAGCGTCGAGCGTATCGCCCCGATAGACGCCGTCATCCTGCGCGTCTTTCCACTGCCCACTTGGGATTACATGGTAAATTTTCATCTATAAATCCATCTCCAATTCGATCTCATCGCGCAGCGGAATGCCGTCGATGCCGGTCAGCGGGATTTGAGGTTTGAGCTTCCGTGACGCTTCGAGCGCGTTCACATGAACCGCACAGAGGCGAAAACCGCGCTTTTGATAAAAGCGTAAGGCGTGCGTGTTGTCGTTGGTCGTGATCAGCCAAAGTTTTTTGCATTTAGCCGCCCGTGCCGCGTTTTTCACCGCGTCGATGAGTGCCGACCCGATGCCGATGCCTTCCTGCAAGCTGTCCAGCGATGTGATCTCGCAGGCTTTCCCGTGAATTTCATACGTCACCAGCCCGATCACCGGCGCATCCCCGAACATATCGGCATCGCGCACGGCGGCGAAAGCCGGGTTTAGGGATGCATCGAAGAGTCGTCCCTTTGATACGATCATGCGTGATCCCCAGTGATCTGTGAGGAATTCGGCCAGCCATTCGCGGTGTGTTTGCGGAAAAGGATGAATGCTGTACATCGGCCAGTCTCCGTTCGGACTCCAGCATTATCGTCGTATAAGCGAGGCAGCAAAAGGGGCGGTGTGCGCCGCCCCTGACCAATACCCTGTTCGATGAGCAAGGGCAATTCCCCCGCTACTTTCCCTCTTTGTCGTACGGCACGCCGTCCGCTTTCGGTGCGACGGCCCGCCCGACCAATCCCGCCAGCACGATGATCGTCACCACGTACGGCACCATCTGCAAGAACTGCGGCGGAATCGGCACGCCGAGCAGTTGGAACCGCTGCCCAAGCGCATCCGAGAAGCCGAATAACAATCCGCCGCCGAAGGCCCCAAACGGCATCCACTTGCCGAAAATCATCGCCGCCAAGCCTATGAATCCGCGCCCGCTCGTCATGGCGTCATCAAAGCTGCCGGTCGTTTCCAGCGAGAACCATGCGCCACCCAACCCGGCAATCAGTCCGCTGATGATCACATTGATCCAGCGGTTGCGCAGCACGCGGATGCCGAGCGTGTCGGCGGCTTTCGGGTTTTCGCCCACGGCACGGGTGCGCAGTCCCCAACGTGTATAAAACAGGATGACGTGTGTTACAAACAGCAGGATGAACATGCTGTAGAAGATCGGTTTGCCATTGAAAAACACATCGCCCAGCACGGGGATTTGCGATAGGCCGGGGATGGGGATGTTCGGCAGCGTCCCGCGCCCCGCTTCGTTGCTGATCAGCACTTCACGGCGGAGGAAGCTGGTTACACCGATGGCGAGGATGTTGATTACGGTGCCGCTGACGATCTGATCGGTGCGGAAGGTCAGCGAGAGCCATGCGTGCAAGGTTGCCATTAAGCCGCCGCTAACGACGGCGATTAGCACCCCGGCGATCTGCCCGACGCCCGCCACGACGCCCGCTTGCAGCAGAAGCGTATAAGTCACAAAGCCAAAGCACGCGCCCGTAAGCATCATGCCTTCGATGGCGATGTTCGCTACGCCGGAGCGCTCTGACCAAATCCCCGCCAGTGCGCCGAGCACAACCGGTGTAGACAGTCGCACACTGACTTGAAGCATCACGGTAACGTTGGTGCTGCTGCCTGCTGCCGCGAGGAACAGGATGGTGGGAATAATCCATAGGCCTGCCAGCAAATGCACCCATGTGCGGCGCTTCGCCTGCGCTTCCGATAGGGGGACGAAGCAAAGAATTGTGCTGATGCCGTACACAAGGACGGCGCCATAGGCCCAGAGATCGGTGGGCATGGGAATTTCCGGCAAACCATCGCCGAATGTGAGGCGGGTGATTTGCCCCGCATTTCCGATCCCGCCGAGGAGGCTGATCACCGTCATCAGCAGGAAAAACGCGCCATAAAAACCCAAACGGGTCAAACGAATCCGGCGGGCAGGGTGAGTAGTCGTGGTGAAAACAGGGGCTGCGGTTGCCATCTAAGCCTTAGTCCTGAGATTTCTCGTAGCTGTCGGGGATAAGCGACCCTTGATCATACAGGGCAGATAGATTGATTGCCGGGGTTGATGCCGAAACATACGTAAGCGTCACCTTGCCTGTATTTTCGATCCCATGCGGTTCGTTCGATGGGATGAATACACAATCACCGGGGCTCACAAATTCGTGCTGGCTCCCCACCTGCATGATTCCAGTACCGCTGATGATCACGTAGACCTGCGTTTCGGGGTGCTGGTGCACCACCTGTTTCATATTGGGGGTAACATCGACCCATGTCACGGCCATGAGATTTCGCCGGAGACACTGCCTTCTTCAAGGAGAATATAATCTGGCTTTAAGCCGCTGCGCTCTCGTTTCGGCGCGTTCGCTTTGCGCTGAACATACATCGGTCTATCCTCCCCAACCCTTGGAGAACATGGATACAGCCGTTTTGTCGCTCGTCTTGGGGATTGCCCACAGGTAGCGGATGATCGCGTCGGCGGCGATGAACATGATGATCAAAGCTTGAATGACTTTTACGAGGTCGATGGAAATATCGGCGCGGAGCTGCATCAAGCCTGCCCCCGTGAGCAGCGATCCCCACAGAATACCTGCCGCGATCATGCTGCGGATGTTATTGCGCGCCAGCAGCGCGACGGCGATTGCGTCGAAGCCGAGGCCGCTGAAGAAGTTGGGCTGCATGTTTAACTGCACACCGCTTACTTCAATCGTCCCGGCCAGCCCTGCCAGTGCGCCGCTCAGGGCCATCGCCAGAATGATGTTACGGGGAACACTCATGCCGGAATAGCGGGCGGCGTCCGGGTTCGCGCCGACGGTGCGCAGCTCAAAGCCGAGCGTGGTTTTGTGAGGAAACCAATCGACAAACCAGACGGTGACGAGCATGATCACAAAGCCGATATGCAGCGCGCCGCGCACGCTGATCCACTGAAGGAAATAGCCGCCCACCACGACCAACACGCCGTACACGATCGGACGGATCACGGCGCGGATGTCGCGTTGAATGGCACTTCGTGCCCCGTACAACCAGACAGCCGCCATCAGCACACCCGCCGCAATGAAAATCCACGAAGGCAAGTCGATGAAACGGGGAAGCTGTGCGCTTTCAAGCACGAACGGGGTGCGCGGTGTTGATGCGGTCGTATCGAGCAGGAGCACCGGGTTGGTCGATTTGATCAACCAATCGACGATCAGCACGGCGATGTAATTCAGCATGATGGTGACGATGACTTCGTGCGCGCCGGTGAACGCCTTCAGCGCGCCGGGGATCGCTCCCCATAAGGCACCGCCGAAAATCCCGGCGATGATCACCAGTGGGATGTGAATGAGTGCGGGAATAGCTGCGAACAAGGGTGAAAACCGACCCAAACAGCGCAGATGGCACCTGCATAAAGCTGTCCCTCGGCACCGATGTTAAACAGCCCTGCTTTGAAACCGAGCGAGACCGCCAACCCCGCGATGATGAACGGAATGGCGCGGACGAGCATGGTTTCAAGGTTTGCGGGGAAGAACAGCAGGGCCGAACCTGCCACGCGCAGATAGACCACTTCAGTTCGGTCGTCACTGGTGTCATCAGGCGTGTTATTGTTGCCCAAGATGCTGCCAAAGACTTGGTTTTGATGGTCGATCACCAAGCGATCACCGGGGCGGCGAACGATCAAATTGTTTTGTTCCGCCACCGGAAGCTCTTCCGCTAGGGCGGTTGAAACATCGGCGTTCGTGAGCAGTCCATCGTCATAGAGACCGCGTACCGTCGCGATTTCGCTGGCGAGTTCGGCAACATCGGTGACTCCAGCGCTTCGAAGTTGATCGATGATCTCGGCCACGCGTGCGGCAGCATTGACATCGACCGCTGCATTTTCGACGGTCAGCGCTCTTGCCGTCGTCAGGATAGGTAGGCATCCAGCGCCAAGTTATATTGGCGGATCAAATCGAGTCGTTCGGCGAAGCGACTGAGCGGTGATAGGTTGTAGGTATCGACCAGCACCATCGCATTGTACAGATCATCGCTGCTCATCGTGGCAGCCGAAGGCGCGAGCGCCGTGATCGCCGTTTGCATTTCCGGCGTGAGAAGCTCGGCGGTGGATCTGTGTGCCGCAAGGTCACGGGCCGCCGTGCGATCTTCAGACAGTTCCGCAACGAGCGGCTGAATGCGGTCAATCTGCGCCTCACCGATTGCACGCATCGACGTGAGATCGCCGCCAAGTTCACTCAGCGTATCCCGTTCAACATCGGGGAAGGCAGCGAACAGATCGGCATAGCCCTGTGCATTGTCTAGGCCTGCCGTCACCGTATCGTTGACAGCGCGCACCAAAGTGCGCAAATCGCCGGATTGCAGGGATGCGGTATTCGCGAGTGCCGTGATCTGCCGGAGATCGTCCGCGCTAATTTGATCGTTAATGGTCAACCCAAGCGAGCCTTCCAGCAGCGCTCCATAGGCGGAACCGGCGATACGTAAGCCGCGTCCGATGTCGCCTTTGCCACCCGTCAAAATCATGAAGGGGACGGTGATCAGAAGGGCGGTGACCACCGCCAACACCGGCACAAGCGAGGGCGAAATGCGCCCCCACAACCGCCCGATTCCGGCTAGGGCTGGCGGCGCACTGCCGCGATCTGGAATTTTGAATGTCGATTCTGCCATGTCGGTTCGTTATTCCTGTACCCGCGTCAATTCCTGAACGTTTGCGGCCTCACCATGCTTGATCCCGGCCATCAGCAAGCCGACGCGGTTACGTTCGGCTTCGGCAATCGGTAGGGTATCAATGATTCGGCCCGCAAACATTACCGCAACGCGGTCGCTCAAAGAAAGAATTTCGTCCAGTTCCGCACTGACCAGCAGAACCGCCGTCCCGTTATCTCGCATACGGATAATTTGCTTGTGAATGAACTCAATCGAGCCGACATCTAGGCCGCGCGTCGGCTGTGCAGCGATGAGCAGCTTGCAATCGCGGGAGAGTTCACGGGCGATGATCGCTTTTTGCTGGTTACCGCCGCTCAACGCTCCGATGCGGGTCAGAATGTTGGGCGTGCGCACATCGAATTTCTTGACCAGTTTATCGGCCATGTCTGCGGAGGCGGCTTCATTCAAAAGAATGCCGGTCGCATACGGGCGCAGATAATACTGCTGAAGCGTCATGTTATCCTTGATCGGGAACGACGAGACCATTCCGTTCTTCTGCCGATCTTCCGGGACGTGGCTGACGCCTGCCTGTGTGACTTTACGCGGAGATGCGCCCGTCACATCTAACCCGCTGATCAATACGGTGCCGCTTACGACTTGGCGCAGCCCGGTAATCGCTTCGATCAACTCGGTTTGTCCATTGCCCTGCACGCCAGCAATTCCGAGAATTTCACCCGCGCAGATTTCGAGCGAGACGCCGCGTACTGCTTCTAAGTGCCGGTCATCTTTGACGACCAGATCGCGGACAATTAGCGAGGCTTCGCCGGGGGTACAGGCGATTTTTTCGACCCGCAGCAGCACTTCACGACCGACCATGGAGGCGGCGAGCATTTCTTCGGTCGAAGACCGGGGATCGGCAGTGCCGGTAACTTTGCCACCGCGCAGCACCATGATCCGGTCGCAAATGGTGAGGACTTCTTTCAGCTTGTGGCTGATGAAAATGATGCTCACGCCGCGTGCAATTAAGCTGCGCATGATCCCGAACAGACCTTCGGTTTCCTGTGGCGTCAGCACAGCGGTCGGTTCGTCAAGGATGAGGATGTCGGCCCGGCGGTAGAGCGCTTTGATGATTTCTACGCGCTGCTGAACGCCCACGGGTAAGTCCTGCACCAGCGCATCAGGATCGACATGCAGGCCGTACTGCTCCGCGATTTCGAGAATGCGCGCTTTCGCCGCACGGCGATTGAGGAATGGCCCCATGACCGACTCGTTGCCGAGCATGATGTTTTCGGTCACAGTCAAAACGGGAACCAGTTGGAAATGCTGGTGAACCATACCGATCCCGCGCCGAATAGCGTCGTTGGGATCGTGAATTTTCACCGGTTCCCCGTTGATGAAGATTTCACCTTCATCCGGTTGGTATAAACCGTAAATGAGGTTCATAAGTGTGCTTTTGCCAGCGCCGTTTTCGCCCAGCAGCCCTAGAACCTCTCCTTTATGGAGTTTGAGATCGATGTGATCGTTTGCCAGCACGCCGGGGAAGCGCTTGGTCAACCCGCGCACTTCCAACACGATCGGGCGATCTTGCGTGTCCCCGCTCATTTGCGCCTCGTTCGCTGTTATCCGAAGCACATGGGCTGGATACCCGTGCGCCGGAAGCTTGATATTCGGCTAAGTATAGACGCGAAAGCAGGAATTGCGAACACGCTTAACATTCGTCTGCGTCCCCCTAGGCCGTCGTGTTCTGCCCGTCCCGATAAGGCTTGAAGACATCGATCCAGTCCTTATCGTGCATGGCGATGAACTTTTCGGCCTGTTCGACCAGCAGTCGGTTCCCCACAAACAGAGGAGTGCACTGGTGCAGGGTGTGCGGTTGAATATCCAGCACGCTGCCAATGCCATCGGACGCATACGCCCCCGCCTGTTCTGCGATAAAGGCCATGGCTTGTGCTTCAAACATGAGGCGCAGCTTGCCGTAGGGCTTGGCGGGATTACGCATATCACCGGGATAGTAAAACACGCCGCCCTGAATCAAATTGCGGTGGAAATCCGCGATGAGCGAGCCGATATAGCGCTGGCTGAGCGGCTGCCCACCCTCACCATCGATTCCCTGCAACCATCGGGTATAGCGCCGAACGCCATGCGTCCAATATTTTTCGTGGCCTTGATTCACACTGTAGAACTTGGGTTGTTCCGGTACGCGGATATTCGGGTGACTGAGCAGAAATTCACCGATGGTAGGATCGAGCGTAAAGCCATGAACTCCCTGACCGGTCGAATACACCATCATGGTGCTGCTGCCGTAAATCATGTACCCCGCCCCGGCGAGCGTTCTTCCCGGTTGCAAAATGTCCTCAAGGGTACCTTTTTCGCCGTGTGAGACCTTCCGGTGAATGGCGAAGATCGTCCCGACGCTGACGTTTACATCGATATTGCTGGAACCGTCGAGCGGGTCAAAGAGCAGCACGTATTTCCCGGTGCCAAAATGGGGCGGAATGTCGAGGATATCCTCATGTTCTTCGCTCGCCATCGCACACAGGCGCTTGGTATGATCGTTGAGCTTGAAGATCAGCGAATCGGCATACAAATCCAGTTTTTGCTGGTGCTCCCCATAACTGTTTTCGGAGCCTGCCGCGCCAAGCAAATCGGTAAGTCCAGCACGCCGTATCTCCCGCGCGATCATTTTGCCCGCCAGCGCCATATCGTAAAGCATGCTGGTGAATTCGCCGGTTGCATGCGGAAACTGACGCTGCTGTTCCAAAATATGTCGCTCTATCGTGTAAAGCCGAGGAGAAAACATGTTTTTTGCTCCATTACAAATAAAAAGGGGAATGCGTCACCGTCATTCCCCTTACTTTTACATTATAGTCCGTATTGATACATGAGCGCGTCGGCTAGTTGATCGGCCCATGCGGAATAATTGTGACCGGCAGGAACCTCGCGATAGTGCACCTCATAGCCCTTGGAGTGCAGCAGCGCGTAGAACTCTCGATTTGACTCGAGCAGCCACTCGTATTTTCCAACGTCCATCCAAATCTTGAGCGGCAGTTTTTCCTGCCAGCGCACCCAATCCCACAACATGAGTTTGTGCCCGTTGAGCTGGAACTGCACCGCGCTCGACTGGGCGATCACATGGCCGAAAAACTCCGGCACTCGCAAGCCCATATGCAGCGCTTGAAGTCCGCCCATCGATGCGCCAAGTATCCCATGCACGCCCGGTTCGGTCTTGGGATCGATCAAGTTGAGGTGTTTTTGCGCGTATTGATAAAGCGGTTCGGCGAATAAAAACGCGGTGACATCGTTGGCGAAATACTCCATGAAGCGCGCCTGATGCCCATTTTGTACCATGATCAGGGCGATAGGGCGGATTTTCTTTTGCGCAATCAGATGATCGACCACGTTGACGAGGAATGCGCGACGCAGGTAATCCGGCCCGTCGAGCACGCCGATAAAAGGCACAGGTTCATCGGTCGGCGGCTTGTAGAAGAACACTTCACGGATGCCACCGACGACAAAACCCTCCAGCGGCACTTCTTCACGGATGATTTTTCCGTGTGGAATCCCCGGTATTGCTTGTAAATAGGGGCTGGGTACGCTTTCGGGCATGCGAAACCAGTTGAAGTGCGCATCGATGCCGTTCCAGATCAAACGTGGATTATGAGGATCAGGGAGACGCAGCCCATCCAATACGAATGTGTATTCCATATAGGCGTTGCGTTCAAAGGTTCGTGTGTATGTCCATTTGCCCGGTTCAGTCTCCACAAGTGGGATCGAATGCTCATCATCCCAGCCATTGAAGTCCCCAATTAAGGCCGGAGCACTATCCCCCCACCAAATCCATGTTACCTGATCATCTTTTACAAGCGGCACCATTTGATTTTGGATTGAGGATGTAACGGTTTGCATACTTTTCGCCTTGTCTAGAATTTACAACTTAGGGGAAACGTCCTAGATGGGTGGAATTAAAAGGATGTTAAACTAAAAGCGTATAGTCTTGGATTGTGGAACGACCAGCCAATGCAGATTCTATTATTATCGCGAGGCGATGCGAAAAGCAAAGACCTGCTGCGCCGCGTATTAGCGGCACGCTACGGCTACGGCGCTCCGGCGATGGATGGAGCGAAAATCACATTCAAGGGGCGGCTTCGTGTGAAAGTCGGGCCGGTCGTGACTTGGATTCCGTTAGAAGCGACCACCTTGTACCGCTTTCCAGCCCATGCCCGCTGGGATTTCAGTGTTCGTCCGGCAGGATTGCCGATGCGCAGCGAAAGCCGCGCTTTCGATAATACCGCCTACTACCGGCGTCAGGGCGAAAACACCGAGGTACTGACGACACCGAATGCCCTTAAAGGGATGCGCGAACTGGTTTGGGCGTCAGCATTGGTGATGCTTACCCCATTAACTGAACCCAACGTCGAAGTTGTGGCGCTCAGTACGCATACACTGCGGGCAACGAACCTGTATACGCATGCCTGTGCGACCCTGTACCTGAACGACGATTACACCCTGCGACAGATTGAAACACACACGTTCGATGTTGACCGAAGCCGCGAGGCTGTCTTCAGGGTGCAGTGCAGCGAGGGGTATCAGACGGTGAATGATCTGATCCTGCCGCGCAAAATCGTTCGCATGTGGGATGATGAGCCGTCTTACGAAGTCTCACCGACCGAGGTGATTTTAAATCCGGCCCTCGATGACGGGGTTTTTCGTCTACAAGTAGATGGCTAGCCCATTTATACCCTGTATCGATCCGGCATCGGTTCTTCTTCCGTGCGGATGATCTGAAACCCCCGCTTGAGGTAATTCGGCAGGGCCGATTCGCTGTCTAAATTGCAGGTGTGCACCCATACCTGATCGCCTCCCATCTCCCACGCCTTCGCAATCGTTTCGCTCAACAGATGTTTCCCTAGTCCACGCCCATGTAAGTGGGGGCGCAGCCCGAAATACTCGATCTGCGTGTGATCCGGATAGCGCCCCAATTCGAAATAGCCGCCGGGGACGCCGTTTACATACATCACAAAAATGCGAATATGCGATGCGCTGATGGCGCTGAAGAGCTCCTTATCGCTCATCAAGCGGCGGTCACGCCACCCAAACACTTCCCCTACGCCGTCGTATAGAAAGCGATAGTAAGCCACATCCGGTTCACGCATTTCGAGGATTGAGATGGCCTCTGTTTCATCCGCCCATGCGGGGACAAACTGAGCGCGGTCAGTCATGGCGAGATACCATGTAACCAGTGTATCGGGGATCATACGCGGCGCAGCGGTCATACCTCACCTCACGTTACCCAAGCAATTCGGCTATAATTCTGACTATTGTCCGAAAGAATGAACCGCACCTCAAGGGCAGTTTGCGCCTGTTTCGAGGTGTGTTCGATTGAACCATTTCAACAAATAGGGATATTTCATGGATTTCAGCCTCACCGAAGAACATCTTCAAGCGCAGAAGATGGTGCGCGACTTTGTCGCCAAAGAAATCATTCCGACGATTGGAGAGTGGGATCGCAAGCAGGAAATGAACCCCGCCATTCTGCCGCGTATGGCAGAACTCGGTATCCTCGGAATCAATCTGCCGGTGCGCTACGGCGGCCAAGGCTTTGACTATATTACGCTCGGTTTGGTTTGTGAAGAACTGGAACGCGGCGATACCACCCTGCGCGTGGTCATGTCCGTTCATATGGGCTTGAACAGCATGGCGATCCTCCAGTGGGGGACGGAAGAGCAGAAGCAGCGCTTCCTTATCCCGCAGGCGCGCGGTGAAAAATACGCCGCTTTCTGTTTGACCGAACCCGGAGTCGGCAGTGATGTGGTGAATATGAGCACCACTGCTAAGCGGGTGGGCGATAAGTACATCCTGAACGGCGAGAAGATGTGGATCAGCCTTGCGACCAAGGCGCATCACTTCCTCGTCGTCGCCAAGACCGACCCGGATGCAGGGCATAAAGGCATGAGCGCCTTCATCGTGACCAGCGATATGCCGGGTGTCACAAGCGGCGATATTCACGGCAAGCTTGGCGTGCGCGCCGGATCAACCGGGTGGGTGGCCTTCCAAGATGTCGAAGTGCCGGTGGAAAACCGCCTCGGTGAAGAAGGCGAAGGCTTCAAGATCGCCATGTCGTGCCTTGATAATGGGCGCTACACGGTCGGCGCGGGCGCGGTGGGCTTGATCCGTGCGTGCTTGGAAGACAGCATCAAGTACGCGATGGAACGCCGCACCTTCGGCAAACCGATCGCCGAGCACCAGTTGGTCAAGCAGAAGATCGCCTTCATGCAGCAGTGGTACGATGCGGGCAGCCTGCTCATTCAGCGCGTCGGTTGGCTGAAGAATCAGGGCATTCGCAATACCCGTGAGACGAGCGTCGCCAAATGGTACGCCACCGATCACAGCGTGCAGGCGGCGCTGGAAGCAGTGCAGATTCACGGGGCGTATGGCTTCAGCGATGAGTATTCGGTGGAGCGGTATCTGCGCAACAGCAAGGGCGCGGTGATCTACGAAGGCACGAGCGAGATTCACCAGCTCATGCAGGCGGATTATGCCTTCGGTTTCCGCGATGACAAGCCGCTGCGCTGTGAGCTTCCGGCGTATGATGCCGAGTTCTGGCAGAACTAACCACACGCATAGGGGTGGAGGTGCAGTTCTCTGCCCCTTGTTATCTGTGCCCTTGGGTTTGGTGGAGAATCCCCGGTATGAAGATCGTCTTTCTGGGTGACAGCCTGACATGGGGCGGTTACGGCGGTAATTTCGTCGAGGCATTGGCCGCACTGATGCCGGAACACACGCTGATCAATGCCGGTGAAGGCGGTAACACGGTGATCAACCTGCTGCGCCGATGGGAACGCGATGTGCTGCCGCATGAGCCGGACGCCGTGTTCGTCATGGTGGGCGGCAACGACGCGGTATCGTATCACAACCCGGCCACCCGATCGTATTACGCGAAAGTCCACAAAATTGACGAGGGGATGGTTTCCCCGGAGACTTTTGAGACCACGTTCCGCGAACTGCTGACTCAACTTCGGCTGGCGCACTTGATCACATGGGTGGGGCTGGAACCGACAGAGTATTCGCGTGAGGCGGTTGAAGCGCTGAGTGCCTATAATGAGCGGGCGGCGAATGCCGCGCGCGCGTTCAATATCCCGGTGCTGGATTTAATGGAATCGCTGGTGCAGCCGGAAAAACTGCGCGAACGCCCGCCAGTTACGATGGATTTCATTTTGACGATTGGCCAGCGCGAGAAACGCGGTTGGAACGACTATGAAACCGCCCGCCAGCGCGATGGCTACACCTATACATTCGACGGAATGCATCTTACACCATCGAGCGCGCAGCAGGTCGCCACTTTGATCGCCGAGTTCATTCGCCAGCAGACGCCGAGTTCATAACCCCTAAAAAACGGGCGGCGTTTTACATCCCCTTTCGCGCGTACAATTCAATTTTTGAACCAGCATTGCACATGGAAGTTGAGGTGGCGGGGTGAAACGGCTGCAACAATGGTGGACGCAGCAGTCCGGCTCGGCGCGGTTGCGGATTGTGATTACTGCCGGGTTGTTAGGGCTGGCGGTTCTCTTTTCCAGCATCGGATTGATCGGATCGCAGGATTGGGATGGCTTCTTTCTCAACCTTGGCGCGGAATTGGGCGGCGCGGCGGTGACGTTCCTGCTTTTGGATCAACTGTTGGCGCGGCGTGAGCGTGCCGAAGAAATGGCGCATGCCGAACAGCAAATCAAAACGGATCTGATCGCCAAAATGAGCAGTGAAGTGCGCGAGATCGCGGTTCCGGCGGCAGACGAACTGCGGCGGCACAACTGGCTGATCGACGGATCGATGGCGGACGCGATGCTGCGGCGGGCGAACCTCGAGGGCGTAAACCTCGCCAATGCTGATTTGCGCGGCGCGAATATGCACCGCACGCGCTTGAATAACGCCGACCTGTGGCGTACCAACCTCGCGGAAGCCGATTTAGGCGGCGCGTGGCTGCAAGGCGCTCGCCTGTGGGATACGAACCTTGAAGGGGCGAACCTGTGGCAGGCGCGCGTGCAAAATGCCGATCTGCGGCGGGCAAACCTTGAAAATGCCGAAGCCAACGAAACGAAATTCGATGAATCGGATCTGCGCGAAGTCAATTTCAAGCGCGCAAACCTGCGGGAAGCGCGGCTGACAGGCGCTGTGCTGCAAGAAGCGAACCTCACCGAAGCGGATTTGACCGACGCGCGCCTTGAAGGGGTGAATCTGCGCGGGGCGATCCTGCGCCGCGCCATTCTGGAGGGGGCGGTTTTCGATAACAAAACGATCCTGCCGGATGGAAAACACTGGTTACCCGGGGTCGATTTGTCCGGCTATCTGGATGATGAATAGTGCGTGTTAGCGCTCGTTGCCGTGTTTGAAATGGCCGGTCGCTTTAGCCATCACGAGCTGTGCATCGACGCCTTCAAGCCCCTCAATGCGGGTGAGGAACTTTTCCGCTTCTTTACCCGCTAATGTTTTGATGTGTTTACCATGCCAGTACAACAGTACACGGCCATCTTTGGTGGCTTGAAAGCTGAAAATGTCGTCTTGCAGCACGCCGCGTTTATCAATTCCGCTCATTGGATGACTTTCTGCGCAACATCGCGCGAAATCTAACGTATAGGTAGTACAACAAAGCACATCACAGGATCGAAGGAGTCAACACGATGGGCTGTTTACGGGCACTGCTTTGTATCGTCTTCCCGCCGCTGGCGGTCATGGATCGCGGCTGCGGTACGGTCGTGATCGTATTGGCGCTGACGCTGGCGGGTTGGGTACCGGGTGCGATTGCCGCGCTCATCCTGAATTTCGTCGCGGTACAGGATCGCCCCACGACCTAATTGAAAAGCCGCCCCCCGAAAATCAGGTGGTTCGATGGGCTGCAACTCAGCGTATCTTAGAAAGGCACGGTGTAAAATCCGTGCCTTTGTATTTACGGCTCCATAGGGCGGCGGCTTTTATGAAATCGCGTAACCGACAAGGACGATCCGGCAAACTTGTTTTCACTGTGCAGCATCTCGGTGTGATGCTGCTCACGTTCGCGGTGATCGTTGGCGTCATCGGCTACAGCAATGATCATCCTGAAGGGTTTGACCTTCGTACGTTTCTCCACGAGTACTATACCAATATTTCGACCGAACTGGTGAGTATCGCTACCGCCGTCCTGATCATCGATGCACTGAACCGCCGCCGCGATGAAGCCCAAGAAGAACGGCGTGAACGCGAAGAACTCAGCCGCAAAATTGGCAGCAAAGTGAACGAAGTCGCACGGCAGGCCGCCGAAGACCTGCGGGCGAAGGGCTGGCTGTTGGATGGCACGCTGCAAGAAAGCGATCTGCGGGCGGCCAACCTTGACGAGGCCGACTTGTATATGGCCGATTTGCAGGGCGTGAATTTGCAGTGGGCGAGCTTAATCAAAGCCTCGCTGAAAAAGTCCAATTTTGTCGGCGCGAACTTGAGTAACACGAAGGCATGGGGTTCAAAATGCTACAAGGCGGATATGCGCGGCATAAACTTCGAGAGTGCGATGCTGTTCCGTGCCGATCTCACAGGCGCAGACCTCAGCGAAGCGAACTTCACCCGCGCAAACCTTGACGGCGCGATTTTCAAGGACGCGAACCTAAAAGGGGCGAACTTTACCGACGCGATTTTTGTCGATACCGTGCGCCCCGGCGACAAGTCTGTCACCTTACCGGATGGCAGCTTCTGGGAACCGGGCTGCGACATCGGGCGTTTCACCAACCCGGATCACCCCTCCTTTTGAGTCCGCAGCCTGACGATGCGGCCCGAAATGTCGTCAACCTGACCGTGCTTTAGATCACACTGGAGCCGCAGACGCCGATCGCGAGGTAATGAGGTGACGGCACCCTCGGCTTCGGTATTCCCCGACCGAGCTGGAGCACGCGATCCCGCGCCATTTCCGCCACGATCACCGCTGGACACCGTTCAACAAAGAGATTGCTCGCCGCGTGGACGCCATCGCCAATGGAGCCATGTCGCCGGGATCACATCGCGACATTAACGGCGAACAGCAGTATCGCGTTGTGATGTCGAGGATCACATTGCTGGCGGCCAGCAGCTCGCCAAACGTCCGCGAATACCATCACGCTGCCGCTGATCGCGGGCGGACGAGACTGAAAAGCGGTGCCAGCCCGTTATCAGGTGCATCGGTGAATGATGAATAAAACCCAGAAAAGCGTCAGCAGATTCCAATCGAGTTCAAGCAGTTTGACCTGGACGCAGCCGCGAAACCGCGATAAACGACGCCGTCACGCAGGCGGAAGTCACACCCGGAAGCCCGCATAGTGGCGCGATCAGCAAGCCGATCTGCTGATGACGACCGCCGCCACGGCTGGAGCAGCAGCGGATAGCCTGTTCAGGCAGGCGTCTGGGGCAGGCATGAGCTGGGTACACCTTCGTGGATATGCGCAGCAGCACCAGCACAACCAACAGATTAATCATCCCTGATCGGCGGCGACCGGGCAGCGCTGGATCGGAATCTCATTATTAGGGATTGGGATGCACCGTCAATGATGCTGATGCGTCTTTCGTGATTGCTGCGATAGTCGCCGTTGAGCCGATGGCTTCGCCGCTGCCGCACAAGCGCGATCACAGGGAGAGGTTGAGTTTCAGCATGGGCGGATTTTGACGATCAGCGGGGAATACCTGCTGGAGCAGCCGTTCAGGAACAGCAACGATGGCAGGCCTGCAGCCTGATCACCAGTGCCGCGAAAGCATGCAGGTCATCCGTAACGTGCCGTTACCAAAGCGGAAAAAGCCTGGAGAAAAATTACGCTGATGACCATCGTCGTACCGCGAAGATAAAGCCTATGTCGACTGAAACCGATCGTCGCTGTTCGGTAGCGCGTTGAGCGCACCGCGCGCCGGGCGCTTACTGGCGCGATGTCGCGATGGGAGCCTGATGCGCGTCGCAGGACAAGCGCTGCTGAGCGTGATGGCCGCGTAGATGGCGAGAATAACGAGGCCGTAGCCGGTCTGGGTGGGATCTATAGACGTGTTTTATCCATCATCGGATCATTTATTGCAAGCGAAGCAGAACACAGCTTGGCAAAAGCTGATACTGTTCGAGGGCAGCAGGAAGTTCACCTACATCGCCGCAAGAGAGGAAAAAGGCTCGTGTTTCAAGCGTTGAGGGGATTTCATCCGGCGTTGAGTTCCAGTGGACACTGCGCGCTGAATAGAACTCGACCGCCAGCCCGAAATCCGGCACATTGCTTCCGATCCAGTCGTCGGCGGTGGTGTAATGCGCAAGCCCCTGAGCGATCACCAGCGAGCGTGTGCTGTCACTATTGTTATACAACTGCCCAAGGTACATCATCAAGATCACCGGGGTATAGACGATCAGCGCCACCATGAGCGGACGCAGATAGCGCCTTGCACGCTGCGCATTCCAGCAATAGGCGATACCTTTTGCGCCAAGCAGGGCAACACCGGGAGTGATGTAGATCAAATAGTAATCGTGGATGTAGGATGCTGCGAAACAGCACGATAAGTACAGTACGCCCCCCATGATGAACGCAAAGGGCAGCATCCGCGCAAAGCGATTTACAGACGTTTCCGGGCGGGGCGCGCGACCCTTGATCAGGGCCACCCCACCGAGCACAGCCGCGAACAGCAGGGTTGGCTCAAAAAGGGTGATGAGCCGCCGCCCAATGACGAGTACATAATCGATCGGCGTAAAGGTGGGAGAGCCGACGAGCAAACTTTGATTGCTGGTGCGCCATAAAAAGCGGTTAATCAAATCTGCTACTGCCCCTGACCACTGAGATTGATAGTAAAGAATCACGCTGGCCGCCGCCGCCGCCCCGATCAAGCCGATCACGACGAACGATAGCCGTTGGCGCGGCGCAGAGATGGCGAATGCCAGTGCTAGAAGCGTGAAGGTGACAATTAAGCCTCCCCATGCTGTCCATGATTGGAGCACCACGAGGAGCGTGAGCACGACTCCGTGCTTTCGACTGGGGCGCTGGAGATAGTTGGCGATGGCTAAACACTGGAGCAGCAGCCAAAGTATCGCAGGTGCTTCGTGATCGGGCATCCTTCCGAAGTACGCGATCATGGGGATGGTCACGAAACAAGCGAGTCCCAGCACGGCTTCTTCGTGAGAATAGAGGCGTTTTGAAAGCCGATACAGGAGCGCCGCGCTTAACAACGTCATCGAGGCAAAGGTGAAGCGAAACACCACTTCCGCTTGACCGATCAGCAGTGCGGGAAGGGCGGCCATCCACACCGCAAGCGGGGGATGCGCCGTGTAGTAGTGGAACTCAGCGGGCGCTGCCGGTGCCGTGTTTAAGAGCGGAATGGCGGCGGTTTGCAGCCCATAGAGGCTGTAATTACGAACGGCTGTGCTGATCCATGCGCCGTTGGCATCTTGATGACCGACCCACGCACCCCCTATGTTGATCGTAAGCAGTGCCCAGCCGGTGAGCAGTAGAAGGACAGGCCAAAACAAACGGGCAACCCTAGCTTCGCTCGTTATAGGGTGGGTCTTCATATCGCCTGTCGCCTCGTTTTCTGCTGAGATGTGATGCCTGAGCAGCGCCCATTTTAGCATGGATACCCCTTGTTTATCGTTTACCATCTCGATCCAAGCGTGCGGGCAGTCGCACAGTGAATGATTGACTTTAGCACGCATGTTCGGTATAATACTTATATGCCAAGCATTCGAATTACCCCTGATCCAATTCAAAAGATCACGCAGATGGGCGACGTGACGCTGTTTGAGCCTGCCGGGGATCAACCGATGGGCGAGAAGACGACGGCTCCCACGGGCCGTTATCAGTCGCACAGTCTGGCCGAGTGCATCAGCAATGTGAGCACGCCGACCGGTAAGAAGCCAATCCTCAAGACCATGCTCACGACCGCGTGTGAGCGCAACTGCTTCTACTGTCCGTTTCGGGCGGGGCGCGCTAAAACGCAGCGCATGACGATCACGCCGGATGATTTGGCGCGGGCGTTCATGACGCTGGTAGAAGGGGGTGCCGTCGATGGGCTGTTTTTGTCATCGGGGATCATCAAAGGAAGTATTCCCACCCAAGACAAGCTGATCGACGCCGCCGAGATCATCCGGCGCAAGCACGGGTATCGCGGCTATATTCACCTGAAAATCATGCCGGGGGTGGAAACGGATCAGCTATACCGGGCCATGCAGCTTGCCGATCGCGTATCTGTGAATTTGGAAGCGCCGACGCAGGAACGATTGGATGCGCTGGCCCCGAAGAAGAATTTCGACGCTGAACTGCTGAATATGCTGCGCATGGCTGATCAGATTCGGCGGGCGCACCCGGAAGAACGACTCGCGCGCACGGTGACTCAATTCGTCGTCGGCGCGGTGGGCGATACGGATGTTGAACTGCTCTCGCTGACGACCGGGCTGCACCGCAACCTTGGCTTGACGCGGGCGTATTTCTCGGCCTTTCACCCGGTGCTGCAAACGCCGCTCGAAAATGTGCCCTCGACTGATCCGCTGCGCCAGTTCCGGCTGTACCAGTCGAGTTTTCTGATCCGCGATTACGGGTGGGAAGTCGAAGACCTGCCGTTCGCCGATGGCGGAAACCTGCCGACCTCGGTTGATCCCAAAAAAGCGTATGCTGACGCGCATTTACGCGAAAATCCGGTCGATCTGCGCACGGCGGATCGCGCTCAACTGCTGCGCGTGCCGAACATCGGCCCGAAAGGGGCCGATGCGATCTTGAAAGCACGGGCAGGCGGGAAGATCACGGATCTATCTGACCTGCGGAAAATCGGCATCGCCGCGCCGGAAAATGCCGCACCGTATGTGCTGCTCGATGGGAAGCGCCCACCGACTCAAATGGGACTGTTTTAGTCCTCCCTCATTTCAAACGCAGCTCAGCCGCAAGCCCAAAGTGATCCGATGGATACAGGGTCGGATCATGGTCGGCGGCTTTTGTCCCAATCATGTGAGCATTCAACACTTCGAAACCGCTGGGATTGAAGAAAATGTAATCAATCGCCATCGGGGGATAGGTTTCATCCGCCACGAGCGGTGTTGGAAAGGTCAGCGGTTCCATGCTGTGGCACATCGCGTATGCCGATTGGAACGACTCCGCGATGTGCTGAATAGTTTCGCTGTGCGGCTGAGCATTAAAGTCACCCAGCAAAACCCATCGCTGGTTATCGGCTTGTTCCGCGCACCGGTTGATCCACTGAAGAATGGCGCGTGCCTGCGGTGCACGGATCGACTCGTCGTTTTCAGGTTCGTGATGCAGATGGGTGTTGATGATATTCACCGCTTGCCCATCGATGATGACCCGAACTCGCTGCGCGACCCGGCTGCCATGCGGCAGATTGAGTCCCTCAACGACAGTTGCAGCCAATCGGGTAAGCACAGCAATTCCCTCGTGGCCCTGATTCCCCCATTTCGGCTGCACATGCACGGCATAGGGCTGCTCGCCATTCAGCTCGGCGGCGATCATATGAGCTTGTCGTATCGGAATGGCGACTTCTTGAAAGGCGATCACATCGGCGTTTTGCCGCGCCAATGCTTTCACCACCAGCGGATAACGTTCGCTCCAACGATCGGCATCATGCCGCAGATTCAAGGTCACAATCTTCATCGTCTGCATCCTCTTCGTGCTGCGCAGCGGCCAGCATGGGGGAAATGATAACCCATTTGCAATTGTGTGGATCTGACTCATTAATCGAATCATGATTTGATTAATCGGGTGTGGTTGCGCTACAATGCGAAGCCTAGAGGGTGTGTCTTGACTTAAACTGTTTACTGGAGGAATTCCCTTGCGAGTCGTCGTTTTTACCCGCAGTACACCCGACACCGCCGCCAAGGTGGAAGTCGATGCCAGCGGAAAAGTCACATGGGGTGACGCGGCTACGGTCGTCAACCCGTGGGATGAATACGCGCTGGAAGAAGCGATTTTGCAGGCCAAAGCTGCTGGCGGAAAAGCTGCCGTGATTGCGATTGGCCCGGCCATGCATGAAGAAGCGCTCAAGCACAGTTTGGCGATGGGCCTCGACGAAGCCTACCGCGTGTCCGATCCCGCGCTCGAAAATGCGGACGGGCTGGCGTATGCGACGGCGGCAGCGGCAGCCGTCCAAAAATTGGGCGATGTCGATCTGGTCATCTTCGGGCGTGAAAGCGTCGATGTGGGGACAGATCAGCACATTTACCAGACAGCGCGCAAGCTCGGCTGGACGACGCTGGCGTATGTCTCCAAGATCCTCGCGGTCGATTACGCTGCCAAGACGATCAAGGTTGAGAAAATGCTCGAACAGGGCAAACAGATCGTCACCAGCAAACTGCCCGCCGTGATCAGCGTGTTGAAGGACATCAATGCGCCGCGCTATCCCTCGTTCATTGGCATTCGCAAGGCGAGTAAGGCCGTCATTCCCGAATGGTCGCTGGCTGATCTCGGCGTGACACTGCCCGCCAGCAGTGCTAAAGTGTCGGCGTTCAAAAACCTGCCGCCGCGTGATACCAAGAGCGAACTCATCACCGGGACGCCGGAAGAACAAGCCGCCGCGCTGGTCAAGAAACTGTTAGAAGAAAAGGTGCTGTAGCGATGAGCGCGATTTACGTTTGGATTGAAACCTTCAAAGGGGCGGCGAGCCCTGCAAGTTGGGAAGCGATCGCTGCCGCGCGCTCGTTGGGCGATTCGGTTACGGCACTGGTATTCGGGGAAAATGCAGCGGCGGTCGCGCAGGAAGCCGGGGCTTATGGCGCAGATAACGCGATTGTCTGCGAAGATGCGACGCTCAAGGATTTTCGGCTGGAGCCGTACGCCGCACTGCTGACGCAGCTCGTCAAAGCGAACGCGCCGAAATCCGTGATCGCCGTTGCCAGCAGCCGTGCTCGTGAACTGCTCGCCGCCAGTGCCGCCGATACCGACAGCGCGATGTTGAGCGATGCGCTTTCGCTGAGCGCCAGCGGCGACGGGTTTGCGGCGACCCGCGCCGTCTATGCCGGGAAAGTCCTCAGCGATGCCGTTGCCAGTGGCAGCGCAACGCTGTTCGTCACGCTGCGGTCGCGCGCGTTCAAAGCGGCTGATCCGGCTCCGAAATCGATTCCGGTGGAAACGGCAGTCCCGGCCTTGAGCGAAGACCAGATCGCCAGCAAGATCGAGAGTTTTGAAGAAGAAGTAGGCACCGTCAACCTGACCGACGCTGCCGTGATCGTCAGCGGCGGGCGTGGGATTGCGAACAATCCCGCTAATCCACCTGCTGGGTATTCAGGCGATGCAGCCATATGGAAGGCTCAAGATGGCTTTGCCAATGTGATTCAGCCGTTGGCGGATGTGCTCGGCGCGGCGGTTGGTGCCAGCCGCGCGGCGGTCGATGCGGGGTATATCCCCTATGCCCATCAGGTTGGGCAGACAGGGCGGACGGTCGCGCCTGATCTGTATATCGCCTGCGGTATCAGCGGGGCGATTCAGCATCAAGCCGGGATGCGCACCAGCAAGGTCATCGTCGCCATCAATAAGGATGGCGAAGCGCCGATCTTCAAGATGGCCCGTTACGGCTTGGTTGGCGATCTGTACCAGATCGTCCCGGCCTTAACGGCGGAACTGAAGAAGCAGTTGGGGAAGTAATAAGCCATTTCAACCACGGAGATTACAGAGATTTGAGGGATGTAATCTCCGTGGTTATTTCGATTGAGGCTGCGAAAACCGGGCAGCACTGCGACTCAACCAAAGCACGAATACGAGGATTCCATACCCAACCGCTGCTCCAACCACGTTTAAAAGGATGTCGTCAATATCTCCATCCCCAAGTCGTGTCAACACCTGTACCACTTCAAGGAAGAGCGAAACGCCAAGTGCCACCAACAGCACGATGACAAGCCGGCGGGCGCGGTCGGTTACAAGCGGAATGAGAAAACCCAGCGGCACAAAGGCGGCAATGTTATAGATCAGGGTGGGCAGTTGGACAGGCACCGATGGATTAAACAGACTTTCCCCGATGGTTTTGAAGGGGATGAGGTTGACACGCGCTGCCTGCTGCATCATGCCCGCAGGTGACCATGTGCGCAGTATTTCGCTCATCATCTCGTCCGGGTATTTAAGAATGATCACCCGAACGAGCAGCATGAGATAAACGATAAGACCCACAGAGACGAGCCATTTGACGTTTTTCATGGTGCTTTCCTGAGAGGATTTCGGGGGCAAGTATATCGATGCCCGGCGGCTTTACCACTCCTCACTTCAAATTTCTTTCCTTTTGTGTTAATATACAGAATGTACACGGGGGTGAATTAGTTTCGACAGGCGAGGCTGGTTCCGCGTGGCAGGTCGTGGAGTCTACCCACGTTAAAATAGGCACGGCTATAAATGCCAACAACAACAATCGCGCTCTGGCTTTCGCCGCCTAAGGCATAGTCACAGCGTGCTGAAGCACAGTCTTCAGCCGTTCGCCCACTCCGTCGTCTCGCGGGGTGACCGGCGGGCGTCACTAAACGAGGCGTGCGGTGTCCATCACGCCGATAAATGGCACCAAAGACCTGTCGGCTGGCAGGCGGCGAACCGCGTTGACCGGGCTATCGTCTGCGAGATCTAAATAGTCGACTAAACCTGTAGAAGTGCGTCGCCGATTCGTTTGGACGAGGATTGCGATGTCCTCCACCTCCACATGACAAACCCCTAGGGTACTCCCTCCTAGGGGTTTTGTTTTGTGTTGCTTTCAGGTGATCTCATGTTTATGGGTCACCGGGTCACCTTCAGCAATAATCGCTGCGATAATCGCCCCGGAAAACTCAGCACTTAGGTTTTGCGCCGCGCTCACAGGCATATGTACGACGCCAAAGAGGATGAGCACAATCGATACAACCAGTATCATGGTGACGACACGATACATGAGAGTGTCTGCTGTAACAGCGCTTGTCAACAAGAACGTCGTAAGGATACACCCGATCAAGCTCACAAACGTCCGATCAGTCATCTGCTTCAGCAGGGGGTCTGAAAAAAGCGCAAAGATCAGCGCGAAACAGAACAACAACGCGATGAGCCACAAAAAAGGATTGGGTTCGTCTTTGGTTGTGCCGTTCCGCCTGTTGAGGGGTGAGATAAGAAATGATATGGCCGCGAACAATGCGGTCGCCATCACACCCGTTAGCAGCTCAACACGCGCATTCTCAAAAAAATCGGTACCGAGGTTAACAATCAGTGGCCCTCTAATCATCTCCATGTTAATTGTAAAGAGCAGGCCTAACAGCACAAACATCTGTACAAAGGAGAGTACAACATCACCCATCCTTAAGGACTGTGCCAGTAGCACGATGACAAATCCACTGAGAAGTTCGGTGCAGAGATTCATGGTAACTTCTTCAAAGTTGGGATCGCTTCGTGCGAGGAAGTACACCGCGACCCCAGCAAGCAGAAGTGCAAATGGACGTTTCGCAGGTTTTTTGATTGTTGCGGCAATAAATACAGCATAGGAAGTCATCAGGGCGATGGCCACAACAGCGTACAGTCGTCCATCCGTTTGCAGACTGCGAGTGAAGCGGAGGATCCAATCAAGGGTGATGGTGTTGGTCACGGCGTTTGCTGCGCTTCTTGAGGATTTAGCACTATTATAAAGTGCAGAAATTATAGCATTGAGTGATATGATGTCGATGTTATAACGATACTGTAATAGGTTTACGGATGTGAGCGAAAACTAGCCACGCAGCGTTCATTTGCCGTGTGCAGCTAAACGTTGGGTGACCATCGGTTGTCATGCGGCGGTTCTCTGGTACACTGATCAACTTTGGTGATGGTTAACGAACCCGAGACAGTCGCGTATGAATCGTATGTATCGCCGCTGCATCGTTCTTTTGCTCCCGATGATGGCGGCAGCCTTAAGCGCCTGCAACTTCTTTGCTCCCCCTGCCCAACCGATCGAGCTGCTGGACAGCGATCCTGCCTCCACCCAAATTGGAGAACTGCGTGTGACGGCGACGTTTGTGACGGATCGGCTCATGATGACGATGGATGCCGTTAACACGGCGGTTCGCGCAGTCGATGTGCAAAGCACGCGAATCGCGGCGACGCTGGTCGAACGGGGAACCCCGTTTGTCGATACCAGCATGCTAACGCCGCTGCCGCCTACGCCTGCGGGACTCAATGGGGGAAGTCAAAATGTGAATCCCGGCAGTATCGCTTCATCGATCGCGCCGGTAATTACGCCGAGCGGTGGCGCACAGGGGAACACCGCGCTCACACCGCTGCCCGCACAAGTGAACTCGGCGACAACGCCAACCCCGCTGCCCAGCGCGGGCGATCCCGTGGTGGAAAATCAAACTCCTGCCGGAAATACAAATGCGCCGCTGACCGACATTATGCTGTCTCGATCGGTTGGCCCGGATGACTGTGCTACCCAGTCTACGACCCAATTCTTGACGACCGATACCGAGATTTACGTCTCGGCGCGTGCGCAAGTGGCCGCCGGTTCGACCATTCGGGCGCAGTTCTGGCGCGATGGTGCCGAAGTCGTCTCTTATGACTGGTCGCCGACCTTCGATGTGAACGGGGCGTGTATTTGGTTCTACATGCCTGCCTCCGCGGTAGCCTACACGGCGGGTAACTGGAGTGTCGATCTCAGCCTCAACGGCACGATTGCCGGATCGGTTGATTTCACGATTCAGTAGTGTTGTGGATGCCCCGTTCTTCTCCATCGTGCAGCTCGCGCACACCCTGCTCATTTTGGCGGTATACGAACGACCTGAAGTTACATAGAGTGAAGGCGAGCTTGACATGAGAGGAATGGGCGGTGGTCGAATGTGGCGTTATGCATACCCCGACGATGAAGAACGCAAAAACACAAAAGTTTCTTGGGCGCTGGTGCGCCGTGTACTCGATTATGGGCGGCCTTACCGCACGCTGATCTTAGTGCTGCTGGTTTTGATCCTCATTCAGTCCGGGGTTGGGCTGCTCACGCCGCTCATCTTCCGCGATTTGATCGACAACACGCTGCGGAACGGCGATGTGCAGCGGTTGGACTTCTTGGCGTTTGGGCTGGTCGCCATTCCGATGATCAGTTCGGTGCTGGGGTTGATCATCCGGCGGTTCAATGCAACGGTTGGCGAAGGCGTGATCTTCGATCTGCGCCGCCAGCTTTATTCGCATCTTCAGCGGATGTCGCTCCGGTTTTTCACCAACACACGCTCTGGCGAATTGATGAGCCGTTTGAACAACGATGTGGTCGGCGCTCAATCGGCGATCAGCGATACGATCGTGGGCACGGTCACCCAGTCGATTCAGTTGGTGGCGACGCTGGTGGTGATGCTCACTTTGGAATGGCGGCTGACGATTATCGGCTTGGCGATTTTCCCGGTCGTGATCGGTGCGGCGCGGGTGATTGGCAAGCGACTGCGCAAAATCGCCCGCGCGCAAATGGAAATCAACGCGCAGATGAATGCGATGGTGGGTGAAACGCTCAATGTAAGCGGGGCGCTGCTGGTCAAGCTGTTCGGGCGCGTGAATTTGGAAACCGAACGCTTCATCGAGCGCGCCGGACAGGTACGCGATAACGGAATTCGCCGCGCGGTATGGGGAAGTTTTTTCTGGACGCTGTTGGGCGCGGTGAGCATCATCAGCACCATGCTGGTGTACTGGGTCGGCGGACACCTTGTCTTGAGCGGTGTTTTCACGATCGGGACGATCGTCGCCTTCGCGGCCTACTTGGGACAGATGTATGGGCCGATGCAGTACCTCGTCGATGTGCCGATCGAGTTTGCGACGTCGATGGTGAGCTTTGAGCGGGTGTTCGAGATTATCGATCAGCCGCTGGAAATTGACGAACGCCCGAATGCGATCGCCCTGACGGATATTCGCGGTCAGCTTACGTTCGATCAGGTGACGTTCCGCTACCCGGCGATGGGCGAAGGTGGACTGACGCCCGTCAACCGCCCCGGTCGCATTGATAATGTCGTCGCGGTATTCAGCGGCACCCCTGCCAATGGGGCAAAGGCGGCGGCGAAACCTAGCAACGGTACCGGAGAAACGGCTGGACATCAGGCACGCGAAATAGCGCTGGAAAACTTGAACTTCGATATTCAGCCGGGGCAGTTGGTGGCGCTGGTGGGGCCAAGCGGCGCGGGCAAAACGACCCTCACTTATCTGATCCCTCGCCTGTACGATCCGAGCGAAGGACGCATCTTGATCGATGGGATCGATCTGCGCGATGTGACACTGGAATCGCTGATGGCGCAGATTGGCATGGTGACGCAGGAAACGTATTTGTTCCACGACACCATTCGCATGAACCTGCTCTATGCCAAGCTGGATGCGACACAGGCGGAACTGGAAGCGGCGTGCCGCGCAGCGAACATCCATGAGTTTATCATGGGCATGCCGGACGGGTATGACACGATCGTTGGGGAACGCGGTTACCGGTTGAGCGGCGGCGAAAAGCAGCGCATCGCACTGGCGCGTGTGATTCTGAAGAATCCCCGTATCCTTGTGCTGGATGAGGCGACCAGTCACCTTGACAGCCAGAGCGAAGCCCTGATTCAGGATGCGCTGGAAAAGATCATGGCGAACCGCACGAGCATCGTGATCGCACACCGGTTGAGTACGATTCTTGCGGCGGATCTGATCCTCGTGATCGACCGGGGGCGGATTGTGGAGCGCGGGACGCATGGTGAACTGCTGGCGCAGAATGGGCTGTATGCATCGCTGTATGAAACCCAGTTCAGCCAGCAGCGCGATTCCGAAGTTTGAGGTGATGGGTCGTTGCTAGAATCGATTGTAGCAAAACGAGGTTTTGCGAAGTCGGGCAAAAATCGATGAGCTGCGTTGTGGGGGCGGGTCTAAAAACCCGCCCTTTGACATATAAGATGGCGCGAAGTCAGTGCTGATAAGGCACATTGTCATAACCTATAAGAGAAAACGGGCTTTTATGAGCTGGATCGCAGCCGTATTCATGGCACAGCACCCATCCCCACAGGAATCAGAGGGTGACGGACTTTTCGCGTCTGCTATAATGCCAGCGACTTTGAGATCACTGGTTGGGTTGAACTGAGCATGGGCGATATTTATCTAATCGTGGGGCTGGGCAATCCCGGCGCGCGCTATGACAATACCCGTCACAACGTGGGCTACAAAACCGTGGAACGCCTTGCCGATCAATATGGCCTGACGTTCAACAAAACGGAACACAAAGCCCAAACCGCAAGCGGTACGATTCACGGCAAAAAGGTTATCCTCGCCAAACCGCTGACGTACATGAACCTGAGTGGCGAATCGGTGCAGCCGCTGGCACACTTCTATAAAGTCCCGGTCGAAAACATCCTAATCGCCTGCGATGACATGGATATTCCATTCGGAACGCTGCGCATCCGTAAGACGGGCAGCAGCGGCGGGCAAAATGGCATGAAAAGCATCATCGAACGCTTGGGCACGCCGCACATCAACCGGATTCGCATCGGCATTGGGCGACCACCGGGCAAGATGAATCCGGCAGACTGGGTGCTGTCGGTCTTCAAAGGCGATGATGTGATCGCCTCGATGGAACTGCTTGATCGTGCGATGAAAGCGGCGGATACATGGCTGCGCGATGGCATCGACAAGGCGATGAACCAGTTCAACGGCACGGGTGACGAAAAACCGAAGAAAGCGACTGCTGCCGCTCCTGCACCACAATCGGCGGCGGATCAGGAGCCTTCATGAAGCTCGGCGTCTTGTCAGACATTCATGCCGACGCGCAGTCGCTCGATAAGGCACTCAAGCTGCTGGAACGGAAGGGTGTCGATCACTTGATTTGCGCGGGCGACTTGGTGGATGGCGAAACCGAAGGCGAAGAAGCCGCTCAGCGGGTGAAGGCGCTCAACATTCCGGTGGTGATGGGCAATCACGATTACCTATATGCGCGGATCGGCGAACAGGCAGCTATGCGTGAAGCGCAGCGGAACCAGCGGATCGCGCAGGGATATGTGCGCGATCTGCTTTCCGATGATAGCTATGCCTATCTTGGTACGCTCCCGCACGCGCGCGAACTCGTCTATGATGGGGTGAAGATTGTGCTGGCGCACGCGAATACGTGGGACTACCAGACCTATATCTTCCCGTCGTCCAGTTCACTGCCCAAGCTGAAACGGCTGCAAGAGTCGATCGCGCCGGATGTCAAAGCAGTCATCCTCGGCCATACGCATGTGCCGATGTGGATACGCTACCACAGTTTGCATGTCTTCAACCCCGGATCGGTCGAAGGCAACCGCTATTCGATGTCGCGGTCGTGCGCGGTGATTACCCTGCCGTCGCCGCCGCAGGGGATTGAATTCACGGTCTACGAAATTGACCGGGGGGCCCCATTAACGATTGAATCCCTCAACTTTTACCCCAGCTAGCCGCTCGTATTCTTCACACAGACAGAAGGCGACGCGCATCACAATCGACCGGTGGATGCGCATATAGTCAAGCCGCACCCTCCTCGTGCGACAAACCGGACTACAATAAGGAAACGTTCGTTTGTCTGCCGTTGTGACCCGTTGGTCAGAACGGCGTCGCTGATTCACTATTTGACTACGAAAGGCGGCACTCTCTATGCTGCTCTCCGGAATGATCGATCTGCTGCGCGAAACCGGCCCCTACCGCGATCTGTTGGCGCGGCTGAAACAGCCGGACAGGGACCAAGCGGCGGTGTTGGGCGTGATCCGATCAGCCCGCCCGTATGTGCTGGCGGCACTGGCACGCGATTGGCAGCACCCGATCCTGTATATCACGGCGCGCGTTGACCGCGCTTACAATGTCGCGGAACAGCTCCCGGTATGGATGGGTGCGGGCGCACGTATCAGCCGCTTCAGCGAACCTGCGCCGCTGTTCTACGAACGGTCGCCATGGGGAGATTCCGCGATTCGCAGCCGCGTCGAAACACTTTCCACGCTGCACAGCACCCAACAAGGGGATACGCCCCCTATCGTGATCGCCTCGGCACGCGGCTTGATGGCGCATACCATCCCGGTTCATGACTTCGCCGCCGCATATCATCCGTTGCAGACCGGGCAGCGTGTGGGTGTAGACAAACTGATTGACGGGTGGGTTAAGATTGGCTATGAACCGGCGACGCTGGTGGTGGAGCCGGGGACGTTTAGCCGGCGGGGAGGCATCCTCGACATCTTCCCGCTGGCCGCCGATCGACCTATTCGCATCGAGTTCTTCGGGGATGAGATCGACAGCCTGCGCACGTTCGATCCGTCTACCCAACGATCGATCGAGAAGATTGAACGGGCGGCGGTGCCGCCTGCACGCGAAGCACTGCCGGAACGGACACCGGGATTCGCCGGGGCGCTCGATGGGTGGTTCAAGTCGCTGGCGGGCGCGCAAACGGGCGACATGACCAGCGCCGCCGCCGATCAAACACCGCTGACGAATGGATCGGCCTTCCCCTTCCTTGAGTTCTATCTGCCGTATCTGTATCCGCAGCCGGGAAACTTGCTCGATTACCTGCCTGAGGATGCCCTGATCGTGATCGAAGATGGCGCGGAACTGCGCGATACGATCAGCGAAATCGAAATGAGTTCGATCAAGGCGCGCGACGAGCGGCGCGAATCGAATTTGATCCCGGAGGACTATCCGCCCCCATTTTCGACATGGGAAACGCTCGCCGATCGGCTGGCGGGGCGCGGAACAGGACGGATCGTATTTCTAGGGCATGGTGCCCTGCCGGACGATGATGCTGCTGGCGAAGGGGGACTGCTGCGCTCACTCATCAGCCCGGAACAGCGGTTTGGCGGTCAGTTGAAGAATCTGCTGACGCATTTTCGCGGGCTGCGCAACGGCGGGGATCGCGTCGTTGCGGTGACGGCACAAGCCGCCCGCCTGACCGACATCTGGACGGAGCAGGAATCGTCGTATGTGGAGCGCACCGAGACGATCGACGCGCCGCCCCCACCACGCAGCATCGTGTTTGTCGATGGCACGCTGCAAGAAGGCTGGCGGCTGCGCACCGGCACGGGCGAGGCGCATCTGTTCAGCGACGCGGAGATTTTCGGGTGGAGCCGCCCCGAACCGCGCCGTCGTAAGACGGCCCGACGGGCGCGCACACCGGAACAAAGCTATGCCGACCTGCGCGATGGCGATTATGTCGTACATGTCGATTACGGCGTGGGCAAGTTCGCCGGGCTGCGCCGCCGCACGCTGGAAGGATTGGAACGCGAGTATCTGGTGATCGAGTACGGCGGCACCGATACCCTGTTCGTGCCGATCCACCAAGCCGACCGCTTGACACGCTATGTGGGGCCGGACGACAAGCCGCCGTCACTCAGCAAGCTGGGACAGCCGGACTGGTCACGCGTCAAGACGAAGGCGAAGAAAGCGGTTGAGGAAGAGGCGAACGAACTGCTGGAGCTGTATGCGCGGCGCGCGGCGGCGCATGGCCATGCCTTCAGCCTCGATTCGCACTGGCAGCACGAAATGGAAGCGGGATTCCCGTATGTGGAAACGGACGATCAGTTGAAGGCGGTGCGGGCCGTTAAGGAAGATATGGAACGCTCGATCCCGATGGATCGGCTGATCTGCGGGGATGTGGGCTACGGGAAAACGGAAGTCGCTATTCGCGCGGCTTTCAAGGCGGTGATGGACAGCAAGCAGGTGGCGATTTTGGTGCCGACGACGATCCTCGCACAGCAGCATTATGAGACATTCACGCGGCGGTTAGCGCCGTTTCCCATCAAAGTGGATATGCTGTCGCGCTTCCGCACCAAGGAACAGCAAAAGCGAGCGCTGGAGATGCTGGCACGCGGTGAAGTCGATGTGATGATTGGCACGCACCGGCTGATACAAGATGATGTGACGTTCAAGGACTTGGGGCTGGTCATCATCGACGAGGAACAGCGGTTTGGCGTCAAACACAAGGAATTCTTCAAGACACTGCGCGCGCAAGTCGATGTGCTGACGCTGACGGCAACGCCGATCCCACGCACGCTGTACATGGGCTTAACGGGCGTGCGCGACATCAGCATGATCCAAACGCCGCCGGAAGACCGGGTGCCGGTGATCACGCATGTGGGCACGTTCGAGGAACGGTTGGTACGGCAGGCGGTGCTGCGCGAGATGGAGCGCGGCGGGCAGGTATTCGTCGTCCACAACCGCGTGAACTCGATTGAGACACTGCAAGATCGCTTAGAGGAAATCGTACCCGAAGCGCGCGTCGTCGTCGGGCATGGGCAAATGGATGAGCATCTGCTCGAAAAAGTGATGACGGCGTTCGGCAACGGGGAATACGACATTTTGCTGGCGACGGCGATCATCGAAAGCGGGCTGGATATCCCGAACGCGAATACGCTGATTGTCGATCGCGCGGACTGGTTTGGGCTGGCACAGTTGTATCAACTGCGCGGGCGGGTGGGGCGAAGCGCGCAGCAGGCCTACGCGTATTTCTTTCACCCAGCGGGCAACCGCTTGACGGAAGATGCACGCGCCCGACTGGAAACGCTGACCGAATACACGGATCTGGGTGCCGGGTATCAGATCGCCATGCGTGACCTCGAACTGCGCGGGGCGGGCGATATTCTTTCGACGCGGCAGACGGGGCATGTGGCGGCGATTGGGCTGCACTTGTACACGCAAATGCTCGCGCAGACGGTGGCGAAACTCAAGGGTGATGGGGCTGCTCAGGCTGTTCACAGCAGCGCGACGGCACCGAACATTAGTGACAGCACTGTGCTGCTTGATCTGCCGATGCCTGCTTACCTGCCGACGGACTGGATACCGGAAATCTCGCTGCGCTTGCAGGTGTACCGGCGCATCGGTGGCCTTTCGACGCTGGGTGAAGTCGATGCGATGCGCGACGAGCTGACCGACCGGTTCGGAGTGCTGCCTGCCGCCGTCGAAGGGCTGCTGTACCAGATTCGCGTGAAACTGCTGGCCCAGAGCGCCAACGCGTCAGCGATTTTGCAGCGGGACGGCAAGTTGGAAATTCGCCTGCCGTATTTGGTGGAGATGAACCGCGAGTATCTGGCGCACCAGCTAGGGAGCGATGTCCGCGTGACGCGGACGGCAGTAGAACTGCTGATGTCGAAAGGCGCTTCAAATTGGCGCGCGCGGCTGATCGAGATTCTTCAGCACTTCGCCTATAACATCCGCGAAACCGCAGGATTGTGAACTGAGATGATCGAAGCATGGGGAAAACGGTTCAATGGGCGGTTGGCGTTTCGCTGGCTGGCGGTTGGCTGCCAAGCGGCAACGATCGTGGTGACGTGGCGGCTGTGGCAGGTGCGCAGCCTACCGCCGCTGCTCCCGGCGATTCCGCTCCCCAGCTTCGATATGGGCGCGCTGCTGCTGCTGTCGCTGGCGATCTTTCTGGTTCGCCCTCGGGTTGGGTGGATAACCCACGCGGGACTGCTGCTCTACGCGATGCTGATGGATCAAACGCGCATTCAGCCGCAAATGATCTCGCTGGCGGTGCTGATGCTCGGCACGATCCCGCAGAAAGCGGCACAATCGACGGCGCGGATGTATTTGGTGGCCCTGTGGACATGGGCGGGACTCAACAAGCTGCTTAGCCCGGTGTTCATCATCGCCACCGGGCGTATGATGACGAGCATCCTGTTTCCTTTTTTGCCAGACGTGATTCTGCAATTCAGCGGTTATGCGATCGCGCTGACCGAACTCTCGATCGGCGTGATGACGTTTGTGCCGCGTACCCGCAAAGTTGCGGCGGTGGTGGCGTTTGGGCTGCATGTGGGCATTCTGCTCACGTTGATCCGTATGGAATGGAATTCGTCGGTGTGGGCGTGGAATGTCGCGCTGGCATTCGCGGGCTTCGCCTTGGTGTGGCCGTGGCATGAAAATTCAGTGGCGATGCTGAGGGCGAACGGTTGGATCGTACGATTGGCGGCGGCTGTGATGCTGATTGCACCCGTAGGGTTTATGTGGGTGCGGTCGATGCCTATTTGTCGTTCAACCTGTATTCTTCGAATACGCCGGATGCGGACGCGCCGGTTTCCCCGAATATCACATGGACGACGCTGAATGTTCCGCTGCCGCCGGAGCACCGCCTGTATGAGCAGTTTTTTCGGCTGACGTGCCATGAGGGGGATCAAATGCGGATTCATGACAGCCGACCGTATTTTGAGGCACAAGGGATGGGGTGGCGTGTGATCGACTGTACGAAGCTGTGAAAGACTGTTGGTGGGAAACTTGCGTTAGCCCAAACCGGGTTCTTGCGGTGGGGTTTTCTTGACGATGTCCACGATTTGCCCGCTGGTCATGGCGATCAACTGGGCCAGCGTGATTGGGAAGATGGCATTGTTGGCACCGCCTGCCCCGTAAATCTGCTCATAGCGCTGAAGCGAATCATCAATGTAGGTGGGAATGTTGGGGGTACGGTGTCCCAACGGCGGCACGCTGCCGGGAGGATAGCCGTAGATGGCGACGCAATCTTCGGCAGACGCGATTTTGACCTGTTTGCGTCCAACGCCGCGCAAATCCGCCAGTTTACGATCGTCCACACGCTGATCGCCGCTGGTGAGGATGATCACCGGCTGGTCGCTGACAATGAAACAGATGCTTTTGACGATTTGCCCTAGTTCGCAGCCAATATTATCAGCGGCTTGTTGAGAAGTTGCCGTGAGGGTTTCGAAGAAGCGGATGCGGATGCCGTATCTGAAATGGTCAAGCGCCGCTTGAACATCGGTTGATGTCAGCGGCGCTTGAGAAGGCTGCATTGAAGACATGGTGGGAGCAACCGGTTTTAACGCGAGGAGCGTTGGCTATAGCTCTCGGTGTAGTCCGGTTCGACGTTTTGCAGCATCGCCAGCACATGCTGGAAGGTTTCGAAGTCCTCGTTGGAGAACATGCGGCGAATGTGCGCGTCGATCTGCTCGGCACTCTTGACCACGTTTTCGCGGTGCTGTTCGGCGGCCTTGGTCAAGTAAATGTGAACGGCGCGGCGATCCGACGGATCGGGACGACGTTCAATCAAGCCCTTATCTTGAAGCTTGTCGAGGTTCGGCGTGAAGCTGGTTGCTGCACGGCCAACCGCGCGCGCAAGTTCACTGGCATGCTGACCATCTCGTTCATATAAAGCACGAAGAATGTACCATTCGATGATCGTCAGGCCGAGCGGCTGCACAGCACGCCCGAAAAGCTGGTCAAGATTCCGGAGTGCAATATCGAGATTGCACCACACTGACCCATTGAAACGCAACTGATTTGGCACGTATTCACTCATTTTGTCATTTACCCGAGTGTTGATAAACCAGCATAGAGCAAAGATATAAGGAGTGACCACAGTACTTTAGTTTACTGTAGTGCGATTACCCCTAACTTGGGCAGATTGCTAACATCACGTTTTCTGCGAAAGCAGGACGAGATTGAGCATGCCCAACCGAATTTCGTCACCGGGACCTACGCGGAAAGCACTATCAGGAGGAATGCGTTTACCGTTGATGAAAGTGCCGTTGATAGACCCGAGATCGACTAGATGTAGGTCGCCCTTGTACTGCACTAAAGCACAATGGCGGCGTGAAACCCCACGTTCACGGGCTTCGAAGGGTGATAAGTCAATGTCTGGGGCATAATCAGTGGCTTCGTCGATGCGCCCCAACACGTAACCTTCTGCACCCGGTGCAGTAATAGTTACACCCGCATCATTCGATTGGAGGGTTTGAATCACATAGCTAACAACTTGACTCACAACCTACTCCCCAAGTTTACTAAATCATAAGCGATTATTTCAAGTTTTTCAAGGCTACATTTTGTAATTTTTTTGTAATCTCCCATTTAGAGCATTGCTAGAAATACACTAGAGTTATCCGAGGGAGTTATTGATTATGGTGATACTATCTGATGAATTACCAAAATTGCCCGATGTGACGCGCAATCTAACATTTGTTGCCGACAAATACAAGCCCCACCTGAGGGAAACAAAGTCAATCACGGGAAATTCGTACGAATCCATTACAAATTCACCCTCCGTCCATAAAGAGGTGGGATAGGTGTTGGCACCGGGCATCGCATCCCGTTGAGCGATAATATCCCCGTTGGCATTTAGCACATGCACAAACACTGTGTAATCGGCATCCATCGTTTGCAGCGCTTGCCACAACAGATCGACATGGAGCGTCGTGGCATCACTGTGAACCGAGTACCCTGCTAGGCGGATCACGCCGCCAAACTGCACATCCATCGGGTGATCGACCGGAGGGGCTTCCATCACGCGCGGGCGTTGGGTAACGGTGATACTACGCGAGAGATCGATCCACTGATCCCCAATTCCAATCGAAAGCGGCAGTGTTCCAGCGGCCAATTCGCGCGGGATGCGAATATGCACCCGCTGCGCGAAAACGTCTCCATTTTGCCATGTTGGTGCCGGAGGATTGAAGGAAGTTGTAAAGAGCAGTGTGTTTCCGGCACGTACGCGCCAATTAGAAGGGCGCATACCTTCCACCAAAGGATTTGCCTGCCAATATACCGTAAGTGGTATGATTTCGCCAGCGCGATATTCACTAGCTAGTGTGGAAAGCCCTAAGAGGCGAACGCCCACTACGGGATCGATATTAAGACGCACATCGATCGGAAGGGTGGCGGGATCGGGCTGCATAAGGGGTCGAGTCACGGTGATATGCCCGATTTCGGCCCAAATCCCTCCCGCCGATCCATCAGCGTTAAGGTAGGTTTGATAGTGATCGGCGGCGCGGGCGACCCATGCCACACGAACAAGATACTCTCCCTGTGGTGTTGCAGGCGGAATGGGCAGTGTCACTTGCTGAAATAAGACTTCCCCCGCACGCCAGCGGTCGGTTTCGGTCATATACGGATCGACACGTGCCAGTTGAAAACCATTCGCGTCTTCGATCTGCACCAGCGGCGTGAAATCCCCTGCCGGGGCGGGCGCGTCCACCTGCCACAGCATATCAAGGGCGATGTTTTCGCCCGATGCGGCGGAAGTGCCACTTTCCGCAAGCCCTAGCAAGGTGAGTACGCCGTTATGGACGGGAGTTTGCGGCGGCGCTTGCACGGTGGGCAGCGCGAAGTCCGACGAGATGCGAAACGCCTCAAACGCGGTGCGGCCATCCGGGCCAAGCGGGAGATCGCTGATCCGTCCCGGTTCCAGCCACGCCGACCATTCAGGCGATGGCGGTGCGCTGCGCGGGAAAATAATCAGCGCGGTATGCCCCACCGGAGGCCGGAACAGACTCTCGGTGCCCAACCATGTCACATCGGGGATTTCAGCGACCATGAACGTCGGGTGCCCGCGATCCTTCGCCGCCACATAGACAATATCGTCCGTTTGACGGTGATCGCGCACCCAATTACCCGCCGCGGCTAAGTCGGCGTCGGTTTCGTAGTAGACATCGGCACGACTGGCCCACGCGAAATACTCGGAGCCGACATGCAGCGCGCCGATCCCCGTCAATACCATCAGCGCGCTGATCGGCACCGCGTAAATCGCACTTGGTTTTGCCCGCAAAACGCGCATCAGCCACGCGGCAGAGCGCTCGAAGCCGATGCCGACGAGCACGAAAATCAGCGGGATCATGCCGAGTGAACGCATATGGCTGGGCGGCAGCCCGCCGACGCTGATCACGCTGGGGATCACCATCAGCGGTGACAGCAGCGCGAGCGCGTAAGCGGCCTTTTCCAGCGGTCGTTTCGCCCGCACTAACCCAATCACCGCCGCGCCTATGCCAATCAGCAGGAAAAGCCCTTCCGGGAGCGTAAAATAGGGTCTGCCGGGAATGTTGTACCGCAGGTACGGATCGCCTTCGATGAAGAACATGCGCACATGGAGCAGAATGCTTTCCCACAGCGTCACCGACTGCCCTGTCTGCGTGACTTCCTCAAGGCGGTTGAAGAAAATATCCGGGCGGCGCACGGCGTAGATCGCCATGGGCAGCGCGGTAAAAAACAGCGGAATAAAAAAGGCCGCGCCCTGTGCCAACCGCAACCGCCACTGGCGGCGATCGGCAATCAGCAGGACGAGCGCACCCAACGCAAGCCAAAATGGAAATAAACGCGAGGAATTGTAGGTGTAAACGGCTCCCCCGGCGACGATGCCACCGACGATCAGCCACAGCCAGCGGCGGCGCGTTTTAAGCCGCAGCCCATGCCAGAGAATCACGAGCGCGAGCGACTGCATGAGCGGCAGCGTCACCGCGCGGAACGTCTGCCGCGCCAGCCAAATCTGCGGAAACGAGATCGCCGCCACCGCGCCCATCGCCAGCCCAATAATTACCCCTCGCCATCTGCCGCTTTCAGCGGGAAACATCAACCGCCCCAGCGCCATCGATGACGCGACGATCACCATGCCGCTGAAGGCGTTGGTGAGGTGCAGCGCGAAAAGGCTGTTCTGAATGAGGGCGAGCGGCAGCCAGTTCAGATAGAAGTAGAGGACTTCACGGCCCTGATAGGCTTCCAGAATGGGGAACGGGCGCGCGCCATTGAAGGCCACCGTGCGCGATACGAGCAGGTAGACGGCTTCATCGTAGTGCGGCCCCGGTGGATAGACGTGCAGCATCCAAAATCGCAGAAAAGCAGCGATCAGCAGAATCACAGTGGCCAGCGGGATGAACACGCGGCTGTACGACGATGGGGTGCGCATAGCCTGCATCCTAGCGCAGCCCTGCCTGTTTCACAAGGGAATCAAAAAGGACACGGGAGCTTGTCCCGTGCCCTTCAGAAGGGGCGGCTTGTTACGACTGCATCTGCTTGTGGCCGTTGCCACCCGCCTTCACCGTGATGGTGCGCGGCTGGGTTTCCGGCGACTTCGGCAGGGTCAGGGTGAGCACGCCGTTTTCATAGGTCGCGTCCACCGCGTCATAATTCACGTTGGTGGGGAGCTGAATACGGCGCATATAGTGGCCGTAGCGGCGCTCTTTGATCAGCGCACGCTGCTCCTTGCGCTCCTCGGTGACTTCGGGGATTTCCGCGTCGATCACAAGCATGTCGTTCTCGTGACGCACGTGAATGTTATCCGCTTTCACGCCGGGAAGCTCGGTCGTGACGACATAATTCTTGTCGTCTTCATGCAGGTCAATCGCCAGCCGGTTGAATTCGGTGCTCAACGAGTCGTCAAACATCGGACGCCACTGATCGAAGATCCGATCCATCGCGCTCTGCATCGCTGCCATTTCGCGCATCGGGTTCCACCGTACAATGTTCGCCATATGTCCTCCACAAATCGTCTCTAAAACACGATCATCTTGAATCTAGGATGGTCGGATCAGAAATACGTCGGAGGTGTGTAGGAGATGCATATGAACCAAAGTTGCCCTACCGATACCCTGCGATGGTGATGCCGAGACGTTCCAGCAGCGGTTTGCTGAGGTAAGCGGGATACGCGATCGGCAGTTTGGCGTCACTGTGCGAATCGGAGCCGGAACTGGTGAGCAGATGGTGTTGTGATGCGTATTCGCGGAACAGGGTGGTTTGTTCGGGCGAATGCACGGGATAGTAGACTTCAAAGCCATCGATTGGAACTTCGGCGCGCAGTTGATCGAGACGCTCCACTGTGAAGGGAATATAGCCATCCCCGCGACCGGGATGCGCGATCAGCACCACACCGCCTGCCTGATGAACGGTTTCCACAACGAGGGCGATGTCGGTCGTCACGAAACGGCTGCCCGCCTTGACGACTCGGTCGAAAGCTTGATCGTCGGTTAACCCTTCGGATCGCATCACCAAATCGAACAAGGCGGGGGGCTGAGCTGCGCTGGGCAGAGCCAAAAGCGCATCAAGCGCGGCTGTGGCTTCAGGAAGGGGACAGCCGGTGCGCAAAAGCTGATCGTAAGCAGCGCGGATATTCTCCCGCTGGCGGCGCAGCAGATCGGCGGTGAGCGCTTGCAGCCCGGAATAATCGGGATCGAAACCGAAACACAGCACATCAACGATGCTGTCATGCCAGCGCGTCGTCATTTCGGCGGCGACCAGCAGGGGGAAGTGCTTTTCAAGCGCGATCGCCTGAAGGTGTGCGGCGGTATCGACGCGATCATGATCGGTGATGGCGGCTAAGGCAAAGTCCTCACTGATCAGGTGATCGATGAGGGTTTCCGGCGTCCATTTGCCGTCGCTGAGGATGGTATGAAGCTGAAGATCGATTTTTGCAACGGGGTTCAGCACCAAATTTGCCGTCGAAGTAATCATCGCATGTCCTTTTCACTAGGGGTGCTGCGCTGATTCCATCATACTGTACCTTCGATGGCGGCGGTTTCTGGTTCCACTGGCATGTCCTCTACGGATTCAGGTGCCGTTTCTGCACCGCGCAGTTGGAGCACAATCACACTGGCAATCACCAGCAGACCGCCCAACCACTGAATCGGCAGCATGGTTTGATGGAGGAGCATCTGCGCCCACACCGCAGTGAGCAGCGGCTCCATGGTGCCGAAAATGGCGGCGCGGGTGGGGCCGACTTCGCGAATGCCGCGATTCATGGTGAGCACCGGGATCAAAGTGCTGATCACCACCATGCCGATCAAAGTGGCCCACGTGCTTAGCCCACTGGGGACGACAAACGTGCTGGTCAGCGCTTTGACCCCGGAAATCGCCGTCAAGAAGAGCAGTGCGCCGGACACTGTATAAGCACCTGCCCGTGTGATGGCGGTGTGACCGCGCAGCATGCGATCCATGGCGATGAAATACACGGCGGCGAGCGCGGCATTCACCAACGCGCACACGACGCCGATCCACGCGGTTGAGCCGCTGTCGAGGCTGAAATCAGCGATCGTCAGTATCACGCCGATCAAGGTGACGCCGAGCGCCGCCCAACCGATATTGCTCAAGCGTTCCCCCAAAATCGTCGCGATGATGGCCGTGATTGCAGGGTAGGTGTAGAACAGCACCAGATATATCCCGGCGGACAGATATTGCAGGCCGATAAACGCGCACAGCCCTTCGATCGCCAACCCACAGCCGAGCAGCAGCAGTCCTTTTCGCGGCAACCGCTGCCCTTCCAACGGGGAGGGTGAAGACAGCGCCAAACCGATGAAGATCGGCGCGGTGAGGAGATAGCGCCAAAACGCGATTTCGATGGGTGGCAGACCTGCATTGCGCAGTCCGTCGGCAAACACGGCGACGAACGAATAGCCCGTCACCGAGATCAGAATGTAGAGCAAACCAAGGCGGTCACGCCGCATAATGGTCTCCCGAATGTCACATGCAGGCTGCTACTTTATGAACAGAACAAAAAAGGCGATCCCCTAGGAGATCGCCTTTTCAGGAACCGACGCGATTTAAGCGCTCAGTCACCCACCGGGATGGTGCGCGGAATTACGGAATCAGCGCGAACAATCCACCCGCCGTGAGGTTGGTCGCCAGTGCGGGGAGAATGCCCAGCAGCAGTGTTCCGGCAAAGGCGGCGTAGATCGCCCAGCGCAGGTACGGGGTCGCGCCCTTGGCTTCGTCGCCGGGGGCGTCCTTGAAGTACATGTTGAGGACGATGCGCACATAGTAGAACGCGCTCACAATGCTCGTCAGTACGCCGATGACGGCCAGCGGAACCAAACCGGCATCCAACGTCGCTTGGAAGACGAGCAGTTTCCCCATGAACCCGCTGGTGAGCGGAATTCCGGTCAAACTGAGCATGAAGGCGGACATCATCAGCGCGAGGATGGGGCGCGACTTCGCCAACCCATTGAAATCGTCGAGGCTGGTGCCGCTGCCATCATCTTTCTCAATCGCCATCGCAACCGCGAACGCGCCAAGGTTGGTGAAGGCATAGGCCAGCAAATACACCAACGCCGCGCGCGCCGCCGTTTCAGCGACGCCCGCTGTACCTGCCGCCGCAACCGCCATCAGCACATAACCCGCGTGCGCGATGGACGAATACGCCAGCATGCGCTTGATGTTCTTCTGGCTGATGGCGACGAAGTTTCCGAGGATCACGGTCGCCGCCGCGATAATCCACACGGTTTGCTGCCATGCGGCATTCGCGCCTTCGACCAGCACAAACGACGGCAGACCGACGATCATGATGCGCAGCAGCGCACCGAAACCGCCCGCTTTCGCGCCCACGCTCATGAACGCCGTCACCGGGCTGGGAGCGCCTTCATAAACGTCTGGTGTCCATGCGTGGAACGGCACGACGGCGACTTTGAAGCCCAAGCCCACCAGTACCAGCCCGCTGCCGAGCAGGAGCATCAGCACATTACTGTTCTGGCTCAGGTCAAGCGCGCTGATCGTCTGGAAAATCTGCGGCAGGTTGGTCGTGCCGGTCGCGCCGTAGACGAGCGCCGCACCGTACACGAAGAACGCGCTGGCGAACGCGCCAAGGATGAAATACTTCATGCCGCTCTCTTCGCTCTTGAGATCAGGTGCGCGGAAGGCGGACAGTACGTACAAGGGGATGCTCAGCAGTTCGAGCGCCACAAACACGACGATCAAGTCGTTGGCGCTGGCCATGAACATCATGCCGCTGATCGTGAACAGCATCAGCGAGTAGAACTCACCGCGTTCGATGCCGGTACGTTTCAGGTAATCGACGCTCATCAAGATGCTGATGAAGCCGGTCACAAGGATAATGATGTTCATAAAGCCGCTGAAGCGATCGGCCACAAACAGGCCAAGGAACGCCTCACCGCTGCTGTTGTAGGTGAACAGGTTCGCCACGAAGGCGAAGACCAGTCCGCCCGCCGCCAGCCATGCGGTGCGCGATTTTTTCTCTTTTGGAATCCACAGGTCGATCAGCAGCAGGAGACACGCCCACACGGCGACGCTCATGGCTGGGATCGAAATCCCGAGATTGAGCTGCTCTAACGAAGGAATTTGCAACATGCGCCTTTAGTCTCCTTGCGATCAATCTCTGTGGGGTTGTGCGTTACCAACCCCACCAGACATCGCAAATTATCGCGGAAGCTGCGCCACCGTGGTCACGAACGGCTGAAGTTTCGCCACCACATCGCTGATCGTCGCGCCCATCGTCGCGAAGAACGGCCCCGGCTGAAGGCCGATAATGATCGTCATGACCACCACCGGGATCAACACCGCGTATTCCTGCCAGTGAATTGGCTCAAGGTGATTGTTCTCTTCGTGGGTCACGTCGCCCATGAACACCTTCTGGAACATGTACAGCATGTAGATCGCCGCCAGAATGATGCCGAGGGTCGCGAACAGCGCGAAGAAGAAGCCGAGCACCTGACTGCCGAACGTGCCCATCAGGATGGTGAATTCACCGACGAAGCCGTTCAAACCGGGCAGACCCATGCTGCTGAGGGTGATGATCAGGCTGAGACCGCCGAAGATGGGCAGTACCTTCCAAATCCCGCCGAAGGCGTCAAGCGCCTTGGTGTGACGGCGTTCATAGAGCATCCCGACGAGCAAGAACAAGCCGCCCGTGCTGATGCCGTGATTGACCATCTGAAGGATAGCGCCCTGCATCCCCTGCGTCGTCATCGAGAACAGGCCGAGGACGACGAAACCGAGGTGGCTGATGGAGGAATAGGCCACGAGTTTCTTAACGTCGGTCTGCGCATAGCTGACCCACGCGCCGTAGATGATGCCGATCACCGCGAGGACGCCGACAAACGGTGCCCATGCGACGGCGGCTTCAGGGAACAGCGGAATGGCAAACCGGGCGAGACCGTACGTACCAAGTTTCAGCAGCACGCCTGCGAGGATGACCGAACCGGCGGTCGGCGCCTGCACGTGAGCATCGGGCAGCCACGAGTGCAGCGGCCAAATCGGGACTTTCACGGCGAAGCCGATGAAGAAGCCGAGGAACAGGAACGACTGCGGGCTGAACAGCCCGTCGAACGGGAAGACGAGCGCCCCGCTCTGAATCTGCGCCATGATGTCCGGGACGGAGAACGTGCCAGCGGCATTGCCGACGTACAGCAGGGCGAGCAGCATCAGAATGGAGCCTGCCAGCGTGTACAGGTAGAACTTGACCGCCGCGTACATGCGGTTTTCCGCGCCCCAAATGCCGATCAGGAAGAACATCGGCACCAGCGTGAATTCAAAGAAGATGAAGAAGATGATCAAGTCCTGCGCCACAAACGCGCCGATCATCGCCGTTTCCAAGAGCAGCATAAGCAGATAGTACAGCTTTTCGCGACCCCGTTCGTGAATGACGTGGGCGCGGAAGCTGGACAGGATGCCCAGCGGCATGATGAAGGTGGTGAGGATGACGAGCAGCAGGCTCATACCGTCGATGCCGACGTAGAAGCTGGAGCCTACCTGCGGCAGGAAGTCCCAGCGCTGCACCATTTGCAGCCCGGCTTGATTGCCGTCAAAACCCACCCAGAGCAGCAGCGAGGCCACGAACGTGACGATACTCGTGCCGAACGCCGTCCACTTAATCTGTTCGCTCTCACGCAGGAACAGCAAAATCGCGAAGCCCACCATCGGCAGGAACAGCACGACGGTGATGAGCGAAAGTCCTGTGTTCTCCATAACGATTCAACCCCTCACTTAGCCGCGCTGGATAAGCGGCAGCAGCAGCAGCACAACTACCACGACCACGCCGATCAACAGCGTGACCGCATACGTCCGTACATAACCTGTCTCAATCGGGCTAAGCAAACCGCTGAACCAGCGTGCCAGCCGCCCGATGCCATTCACGATGCCGTCGATAATGCCCAAGTCTACCGGACGGGCCAGCAAATTGCCGATCGTACGGAAGCCCTTCGCCAGCACCGTATCATGGAAGTAATCGTGCCAGAACGCCCAATCCAGCGTATCGGCCAAGAATTTCGATGCCCGGTTAAACGGCTGCTCGAACAGCATGCCGTAAATTTGATCCCAGTACATGCGCGCATTTGCCAAGCGCCACAGTCCGGCGACGCCTTCGCGGCTTTCAAGCGGATCGTGCCCGCCCTTGACCGTTTCGCCAGCGACGCTGTAAATGCTGTTCGCCAGCCAAATGGCGGCGAGCGCAAGGCCGAGTGCCATCACGGCGACGAGCGGGTTAAATGCGCCCGCATGCGCATGGTAAACCGTGTGGCCGAGCCAACTGGTGAATTCGTGCGCGCCGAAAATGCTGTCCAGACCGATGCCCGCCGGGGTGTTCATGAAACCGATGAAGACGCTGAAGAAGGCCAGCACCATCAACGGAATGATCATCGACGGGGCGCTTTCGGGAGCGCGTTCAGCCGCTTCGGTGCGGGGTGCGCCGTGGAAAACCAGCACGATCTGACGCCACATATAGAACGCGGTGAAGCCCGCCGCCACCAGCAGGAAGCCGAGGGCGATGAACCCGCCGAGGTTGCCTTCATACAGACCGGCGACCCACGAGTCGGCCAGAATTTCGTCCTTCGACCAGAAACCGGCGAACGGGATGATCCCGGCCAGCGCCAGCGTGCCGATCACGTACGTGATGTAGGTCACGGGCATCTTGGTACGCAGGCCGCCCATATTGCGCATGTCCTGCGGGTCGAAGGCTTCTTCATGGTGATCGTCTTCGTGCGCGTCGTGATGCTCATCGTGGCCGTGATCGCCATGTCCGTGCGCTTCATGGGCGATGTGCTGCCCATGTTCGACACCGTGAATGACCGATCCGCTGCCGAGGAACAACAGCGCTTTGAAGAAAGCGTGTGTCACGAGGTGGAACATCGCCGCGCCATACGCGCCAATGCCCACAGCCGCCACCATGAACCCAAGCTGGCTGACGGTGGAGTAGGCGAGGACACGCTTGATGTCCCACTGCCCCATCGCGATCAACCCGGCGACCAGCGCGGTTGTCGCGCCAATCACGGTGACGATGAAGGAGGTCAGTTCGGCTTCGTGGAAGAAGACGTTGGAGCGCACCATCAGGTAAACGCCCGCCGTCACCATCGTAGCCGCGTGGATGAGCGCGGACACCGGTGTGGGGCCAGCCATCGCGTCCGGTAGCCAAACGAACAACGGGATTTGCGCCGATTTACCGGTCACGCCGATGAGCATGAACAGGGTAATCAGGGTGATCACGGTGCCAATCGGCAGCGAGAACGGGCCGAAATCGACCTGACGCTCTTCTTCAATGAAGCGCTGCGCCTGCCCAAACACGCCGAGTTGTTCCGTCGGGATGTGTTCGTTATCGGTGAACACGGTGACGCCATCGGTTGCGGTATCGGCGGCATGTGCGCCTTCTGCCGCTGCTGCTTCGGTCGTGGTGCCCTCAGTGGTGGCGGCTTCACCTGCTAGCGTGACGCCCGCATCCTGCGCGTGTGCATCGCCTTCAGACACGGCTTCGGCATGCGCGCCCGCCGGAACAGCGATTTCGCCGGGGCGGTAGAAGTCGAGCGTGTTGAACGTCCAGAAGATCAAGAAGATGCCCATCATCAAGCCAAAGTCGCCAACGCGGTTGGCGATCATGGCTTTGCGGGCGGCGTTGCTGTTGCGCCAGCCAACACCGTTCTTCTTATCGAACCAGAAGCCGATCAACAAGAACGAGCACAAACCGACGCCTTCCCAGCCGACGAACAGCATCAGGAAGTTGTTGCCGGTGATCAGGATCAACATGAACGCCATGAACATGTTCAGGTAGGCGAAGAAGCGGCTGAACCGCTCGTCGCCGTGCATGTAGCCCATCGCGTACACGTGGATCAGCGTACCGACCCCGGTCACGAACAGCATCATCGTTACGCTGAGCGTATCGACGCGCATTTGCCAAGGAATTTCGACGCCGACCAGTCGAATCCACCCATCGAAGAAGGGGGGATTGACGATGGCGGACGCGAAGCCGCTGCCGCGCAAATAGCTGTACAGCAGCACGGCGATCACGAACGTCAGGGCCGCCGCGATGATGCCGATGGTGGCGACCGCCTGCTCGCGGAGACGCGCTCCAAACACCAAGTTGAAGAACGCCCCGACCGCCGGGATCAAAATGAGGAGTGGAACTAGTTGTGGGTAATTTTCCATGTCTTGCCCCTAGTGTTGAGGACTTGACCGGGTGCGGCTGCGCCCGACTGCGCCAAGTCCTGATGCATTACCCTTCCATTTGATGCAGTTCGTCGATGTTGATGCTCTTCTTGGAGCGGAAGATCGCCACGATCAGCGCGAGGCCAACCGCGACTTCAGCAGCCGCTACCGTGATGATGAAGAAGACGAACAGATGTCCCGTCTCCTGCCCCCACTGCTGTGCGAATGCGACGAGCGCGAGGTTCGTCGCATTCAGCATCAATTCAACCGACATAAACACAAGGATAGCGTTGCGCTTCAACAGCACGCCCAACGTACCCAGCACGAACAAAATCAGACTAAAAAATACGGCCATATCGGTAGGGATCATGGTGTTTTCTGTCTCCTAGTCGCCTGCCGCTTGTGAGCTGGCTTGTCCGTCGCCCGTTGGAAGCTGGGGCGTTTCGGATTCGACATCCGTTCCCACCTGCGCGCTGATCACCTGCGCCAGCGGACGGCTGACACGACGGCGACCGCCGACCTTCTCGCGCACTTTGCCGACTTCGCGGTGCGTCAGCACGATCGCGCCGACCATCGCCGCCAACAGCAGCAGCGCCAGCAGTTGGAACGGCAGCACAAACGAGGTGAACAGGCTGTAACCGATGGCACGCGGGCCGCCGAACGCCGGGGCGCTTTCGACCGACGCGACAATCGCCGTCGGTTGTGCTGCGCCGGTCGTCGCGGGGCTTTCCGCCACAACGATGAGCTGCGAGACATCCCGCTGAAGCTGGTAGTCTTCCAAACGGGTGACGACATTTTCGGGCGTCAACGCATTGACGAACCACCAGTTCGCGCTGCTGCGTTCCTGCACGATGAACGCATCGCTGTACTGCCCGGTGGGAAGTTCGTTCACAAGGATGTTATCGTCGTTGGGGTCGTGTTCGGCACCGGTATCGGTGAGGCGAACAGGTGCGCCTGCATAGCCGTTGAAGACGACATAGCGCCCGCTGCGGCCATCGCTGATGTTCGACAAATCGATCGGTACCACGGCGAAGGACGGCGATGCGCTGCCATAGGCGACGACGGTCGAGGCCGTACCGGCTTCAAGTGTGACCGTGGTGTTGACTTCGCTGCCGTCATCCGAAACCAGCCGAACCGTCGATTCGCCTGCGGGTAGGCTGACGAAATCGCTCGTCGTGCCAAATATCACATCGGATGCGATGAGGGTATCGCCTGCGTAGACATCGACCGTGCCCACGGCAGAAGCGGCGTTCATCACGCGCACCTGCGGCTGCGCTGCCGGAATTTCGCGTTCGGTGATGTGGCTGTTCAGCAGCGCCGGGATCACCGCGATGAGGAACACGGCCACCGCGATGGTGACGGCTGGATAGTACCAGCGGAATTTCTTCCGATCCTGCCCGATCAGCGCGCTAAATTCTTCGCGCTCCGCGCCAAGCAGCATGATCACAAAGATGAACAAGACCATGATCGCGCCTGCGTAGACCGTGATCTGGATCATGGCGAGGAACGGTGCGTTCAGCATCAGGAACATGAACGCGATGGCGACCATCGTCACCACGAGGAAGAGGGCACTGTGTACAGCGTTCCGGCTGAAAAGCATGAACATCGCCGAAAGAACGGCAATAGCGCCGACCACGAGAAATAACTCTGTCATGGCTGCATCCGTTGAAAAGTTTGTTGGGTCTGAAAAACCTTGTGCAGTTTAACACAAGTGACCCGCGCTATCAAAATCAAGTTCGCGTGAAAAAGGGGCGTTCAAGACTGCTGAACGCCCCTTCTCACGCATAAAGTTTCCCACCGGTTTAGAGCGGGTTTGGCATGTCCGGAATGGGCCGGTTGTATTGGCCCGCCGGAACCTGCTGCGGCGTGTCTTTTCCGCCTTCGGGGACGGGGTCAATCAGCATCGATTTGACGAAGATGCTGTCACGGCGGTTGGTGAAGCTCAGTTCGTGCTCGTGCCCCAACTCAATCGCCTGTGTGGGGCAGGCATCTTCACAGTAGCCGCAGAAAATACAGCGCAGCATGTTGATTTCGTAGGTCTTGGCATAGCGTTCGCCGGGGCTGAAGCGCTGTTCGTCGGTATTTTCCGCCGCTTCCACCCAGATTGCGTCCGCAGGGCAGGCTGCCGCGCACAGCGCACAGCCGATGCACTTTTCCATGCCGTTGTCGTAGCGGCGCAGGTGATGCCGCCCCTTGTAGCGCTCACGGAAGGGTTTCTGCTGCTCGGGGTATTGCAGCGTCACCGGTTCTTCGAGCAAATGCTTAAACGTGGTCGCAAAACCGCGTAGGATGTTCATCCGTTATTCTCCACTGGTCTCAGATACGGTGATGGCCGTTTCATCCGACTTGGCAGGCTCCGCTTTGGTTGTTTCGGGGATCGCATTCGCGAGGCGTTCCAGCAGCGCGATGGTGCCAGTGAACAGCCCAAATGGGATGGCGATGATCCCGCCCAGAATTTGCAGCAGCATCCAGCCCAAGCCGCGCCGTTCGCCTGTGACAATCGGATCGTTTTCGAGGCGTTCCGGCTCGACATCGGCGCGGGTGCCGCGCAGCAGCCCAAAACCAAGCAGCAGGATGAGCAGGAAAACCACCCCGGCGGCGATGGCGTAGGCGGTCGAACCGCCGAGCGAGTCCGCGATCAAGACGGCGATAGCCGACCACGCCACCGCGATCAACGCCAGCGGCAGAAGGATCTTCCAGCCAAGCGCCATCAAGCGGTCGTAGCGGATACGTGGCAGCGTCGCGCGGATCCAGACCATCCCGATCAAGAATAGGATGACCTTACCGATGATCACGAGCGGGGCGAGGACGGGCAGGTAATCGACAATGCCGAAGCCGTCTTGATAGCCGCCGAAGAACAGCGTCACGACGACCACGCTCACGCCGATCATGCCGAGATATTCCGCCATCATGAACTGGGCGAACTTCATACCGCTGTATTCGGTCATGAAGCCCTGCGTGAGTTCCTGTTCGGCTTCCGGCAGGTCAAACGGAGAACGGTTGATTTCGGCCATCAGCGCGATGAACAAAATTCCGGCAGCCAGCGGGTTCTGGAACACGAACCACTGGAAGAAATACTGCTGTGAGCGGATGATGTCACCCAAGCTCATGCTGCCGACGATCAAGATTGGGACGGCCATGGTCAAGCCAAGGCTGAGTTCGTAGCTAAGCATTTGCGCCGAGGCACGCAGACCACCGAGCATGGCGTACTTGTTATTGCTTGCCCAACCAGCCAGCACGACGCCGTACGTGCCGACGCTCGTCACAGCCAGCAGCCACAACACGCCAACATTGATGTCCACCAAACCCATCGGCACGCGGTAGACGTTGCCGTCGAACCACGGGATGAGCAGATCAGGGCCAAGCGGCACAACCGCCAGCAAAACCAACGCCGGAACCGATTTCAAAATCGGCGCGACGCGATAGACCCACGGATCGGCACCACTGGGCATGATGTCTTCTTTGAAGATCAGCTTAATGGCATCGGCAAGCGGTTGAAGCAGACCGGCGGGGCCGACGCGGTTGGGGCCGGAACGCTGTTGGAACCACGCGATGAACTTGCGTTCAAGCAGGGTCGTATACGCGAAGCCGGTGAGGATGGCAAAAATAAACAGGAGCGAGTAAATGATCGAATGAACAATGCTGCACCCCGAATTGGTGCGGCAGTCAATCGCCGTATTCGGGTTGATGCGGTTCGCATTGAACAGCACATTGCCCAAGAAATTATTGAGCGCCTCTACCGCCGAGTCGATGTTGGCGAGCAGCAGTAGCAGCAGCGCGATCACCACCAGCACCACAACCGCTGCAATGATCAGCCAACGTGGAATGCGGCGCTCAGGATTGGTTGTCGAAACAGTCGCCATAGTTACCCCTAAACTTGCACTATACGGGCGGTCTAAAGGGCCGCCCGTACAGAGGATGTCCTGTCTTACACTAGCGCAGCGGCCTACGGCCTAGACTGCCGCGGGTTCCGCCACTTTCGATACCGTCCCCGCCGTGATCATCAACGGCGATGCGGTTTCTGTCAGATTACGCGGCAGCAGCACGACGCCATGCGGCGCACTGCCGTTGATGTGCGCTTGTACGCGCACCGTGACACTGCCCGCTGTCACACTCACCCAGTCGCCTTCGTTGATGTTCAGCGTGCGCGCGTCGGCTTCGTTGAGTTCCACGAAGGCCGCCGGGACATGCGTTTCCATCAGCTCGGTTTCGCTGGCGCGGAAAGTTTGTTCACGATTGTACAAAACCGTCGTCGGAACCACCAAAAGCTGACCGCGCTCGACATTGATCGCCGAGGCTGCCGCGTTCACGGTTTCGCCGGACGCAAGCGCGTTACCCTGATCCGCTGACGTGGGGATTTGCACACCGAGGCCGCCCGTGTTCTTGTAGGCAGTGCCGCCATAGTACAAATCCGCGCCGCCAACATCCGGGGTCTGCTTTGCGACCTTGGACAGTTCGGTGTAGCGCGCACCTGCGAAGGCCGGAATGGCCTGCGTCATTTCGAGCATGACCGCCGCCGCCGAGAGCTTTGAGCGGCTGTCGTTGATGCGTTCGAGAATGCGAGACAGCGCCGTCCATGCCGGGAGGGCTTCACCCATCGGGCTGTGCGCGGTGTAGAAGCGCTGCACGCGGCGTTCGCCATTGGTGAACGAGCCATCGCGTTCGGCGAAGCTCTGGATCGGCAGGGCGACCGCCGATTTCTGAGTCAGTTCATCGGGGAACAGGCTGAGGCTGATGACCGTTTCGATCTGGTTCAGCCATGCTGCCGCCGTCGGGTCGTCATAGAGGATGTCCGCGCCAACGACGATCAAGACCTTCGGCGGGTTAGCGGCGATGTCGAGCGTCGCTTCGGGCGAGAAACCGACATAGCTCAAGCCCATGTAGTTCGCACCGGGGAAGGTCGCCATCAGACCGTTGTTCGGCTTGCCGACGTGTCCGGTTTCGCTGAGGTAGTTGGCGGCGGCTTGCATGAGCGCGCGGCTCCCGTCGAGCGTCAGGCCTTCCGCGCCCGCGATCACGACCACATTCGTCTTGTCGCTCAGCGTGTCGCGCACGCGCGCATCTGCGAAAATACGCGCTGCATCGCCAAAGCCGTAGCGGACGACGGCAGTTGCGAAATCATCCATGCGGGTGGGGCGCGCATTGGCGACGATCACCACCGCGCCGCGATCGTGAGCCTGCTTGACGCGCAGACGCCACACCGGGGCTTCTTCTTCGAGGTCGCTGGCGATGACGACGATCGCATCACCCTTGCCGAGCGTGCCGAGGTTCGTGCCCGCGCCTACGCCTACCTGCGCCACGAATTCCGCGCCCGCGTGGGTCGGTTTCCAGGTGCCAAGGCGTGTGCCGCCCGCCGCCGTCACGACCTGACGGAGGACGTAGGCGTCTTCGTTGCTGATGCTGGAACCGGCGATCGCGGCGACGCTGCCTTCGGCACCCTTGACGGCCTGAGCAGCAGCAGTGAGGACTTCACCCCAATTGCTCACCGATTGGGCACCACCCGCGCGGCGGATCATGGGCTGCGTCAGGCGATCTTCGGCGCGTGTGAAGTGATGACCAAAGCGGCCCTTATCGCACAGCCAAATTTCGTTGACCTGCTCGTTTTGGCGCGGCATCACGCGCTTGATCACCGTCTTGCCGCCCGCTTCACGATCCAAACGGGTGGAGGCGCTGATATTGCATCCAACCGGGCAGTGTGGGCAGATCGACGGGACATTCGTCAGTTCCCACGGGCGCGCACCGAAGCGGAAATCGCTGGTTGTGAGCGCGCCGACCGGGCAAATATCGGTGGTATTGCCGCTGAAATAGGTATCGAACGGCGGATCGCTGACGGTGACGATCTGGAGCGTACGCCCACGTTCGTGGAAGCCCAAGACCGGATCGCCGACGACTTCATCTTGGAAGCGGACACAGCGCCCGCACTGGATGCAGCGTTCCTCGTCCAGATAAATCAAGTCACCAAGCGGCACATGCTTGTCGAGGTGCATCTTGTCTTCGAACTGCATGCGCGTATCGCCCGGCCCGTGCGCCATCGTCAGGTTTTGCAGCGGGCATTCACCGCCCTTGTCGCAGATGGGGCAGTCGAGCGGGTGGCTGGTCAGCAGGAATTCAACGATATTGCGACGGCCTTCTTCGACGACCGTGCCCTGTGAGCGAATGTGCAGCCCGTCCGACACAACCTGTGTGCAGGCGGTTTGCAGCTTGGGATTCCAACCGATCTTCGGTTGGCCGTTTTCCATCACCAGTTCACCGGTCGCGCGGTCGCGCATCGGCGTACCCATTTCCACGAGGCACATACGGCACATGCCGACGGGCTTCATCTTGGGGTGATAGCAAAAAACCGGAATATCGGTATCGGCGTATTCCTTGACTGCCTGTACCAAATTCATCCCGGCGGGGACGACATAGGGTTTTTCGTCAACGTAAATGGTGACTGTGTTCGCCATTTATTCCACCTTACTTTTGCGCTTATTGTAACCGTTTTCGCCCCGGCGGATCGCTTCTTCATAACCCGTCAGCGCACGATCCTGAATACTTTGTGCCAACAGCCCCAACGATTTGTCATCGCGCTGGAGGTCTGCTTCTGCCAAGCTCACCGCCGCGTGGAAATCTTCTGCGGCTAAAGAGTACTGCCCGCGTTCAAGGTACAGCTCACCGCGCAGGACATAATTCACCGCGGCTTCCGGCGCAATGTTGATCGCATGAGTGAGCGAATACATCCGCGCGCTGCTATCCGTCCCAATCCCCAGAAACGCTTTGATCCGGTCGCCCAAACTGGGCGCTGAAGGCAGCGCATCTGCGACTTCCCCATCGGTTTGAACAACCTCCGGGATCGGCGGAATGGTTAACTCCGGGTGATCGACCGCTGACGTGAATTCACGTTCCTCGGCTTCAAATGCAGCGGACGCGGGGGAATCCGCGTCCATGCTGGACGTATGCTCACTCAAAACCTCACCGGTTGAGGCGGCGGTTTCAGGCATTTCGGGAGCAGGTTCCCATCCGGTTCCCTGCTCATCCTGTCCGCTCTCCGCCGACTCTGGCACACGCTCGTCGGTCATGCCGGGTTAGTCTCCACCAGCCGCCGCAGCGGTGCGTACAGCGGGTTTCGCCGCGCCTGACGTGTGCGCTTTGAAGTCTTCTGGGAAGTGCTTGATCGTGTAGAGAATTGGGTTGGCGGCAAATTCACCGAGCGCGCACAGCGTGACACCCTTCATATTGGTCGCCACGTTGTTGATCAGGTCGATGTCGCTCGGTTTGGCTTCGTTCGCCATGATCCGGTCGATCACCTTATCCAACCAATACGTCCCTTCACGGCACGGCGTGCATTTGCCACAGCTTTCATGGTGGAAGAACTTGGTCACTTTGGAGGCGACCCACGTCATATCGACGGTTTCATCCATCACGATCACCGACGCCGAACCGAGGATCGAGCCGAGCTTAGTGAAGTCTTCGTAGGTCAGCTTGGTATCCAGCACAGGGTCATCATTGCCATTGATGCGGATGACCGGGCCCGAACCGCCTGACGGCAGCACACCCTTAATCTGCTTGCCACCCTTGATGCCGCCGCCGAAGTTGTAAATCAGGTCGCGCAGCGTGAATTTCCCGAATTCCAGTTCATAGTTGCCGGGTTTTTCGACATGGCCGCTCAAGCAGAATACTTTGGTGCCGGTGCTCTGTTCGGTGCCCAGCTTCTTGTATTCCGCCGCGCCCTTGTCGAGGATGAAGGGGACATTCGCCAAGGTTTCGACGTTGTTGACGACGGTCGGCTCACCGTAGAGGCCGCCGCCCTTATTCGCCGGGAAGGGCGGGCGCACACGAGGCTGTCCCATCTTGCCTTCCAAGCTTTCGAGGAGCGCGCTTTCCTCACCGCAGATGTAAGCCCCTGCGCCGAGATGCACGAATACGCGGCAGGCGAAGTTTTCACTTTCGACGATTTCGCCTGTACCTTGATCGTTCAAGCCAACATACTTGACGAGGTTGCCCTTCGGATCACGCGGCACCTTGGTCTTGTTGTTCAGGCCAAAGTAACCAGCTTTTTCCGCATCGGCAATCGCTTTTTCAAGTCCTGCCGCCACATCCCAATATTCGCCGCGAATGTAGATGTACACCGCCGCCGCTTTGATCGCGTAGGCGCAGATCAGCGCCCCTTCGATCAACTGGTGGGGGTTCCGCTCCATGATTTGGCGATCTTTGAAGGTGCCGGTTTCGCTTTCGTCGGCGTTGACGGTCAGGTAGTTGAGCGGGTTGTCCTGCGGAATGAAACTCCACTTGACGCCCGCCGGGAAGCCTGCACCACCACGCCCGCGCAGATTCGCGGCTTTCACTTCATTGATTACGTCGGCACGCGACATGCCGAGCGCCTTCTGGAGTGCCGAATAGCCACCATTCTTGACGTATACGTCGAGGTCGTGGATATTCGGGATGTCCTTTTCACGATAGATAATGTTCATCGCGCCCGCTCGTCCATGTCTATTTGTGATTGCGCCAATCCTCGATCAGCGTTTTCGCTTTTTCGAGGTCGAGATTTTCATGGAAGTGGAAGTTGCACTGCATCATCGGGGCACGGTCGCACGCACCGAGGCACATCACATGTTCCACCGTGAACAGCCCATCTTTCGAATGGCCGTCGTCGTCGGTTTCCAAATACGCGTTCAGGTCTTCGAAGAACTTGTCCGCACCGTTCAGCGCGCACGCGAGGTCGGTGCACACCTGAAGCCAGTACTTGCCCTTCGTCTTCTCGCTGTACATGGTATAGAAACCGGCGATCGATTTGACCTGTGTGGGGTCAAGACCGCAGATGTCCGCAACTTCGTCGATTCCCTGCTGGTTCACCCACCCGTATTCTTCTTGAGCGATGTACAGCAGCGGCATTACCGCCGAACGCTTACGGTCAGCCGGATACTTGGCGAAAATGGCTTGAATGCGATCTGCATATTTTTCTTTGAGCATTCCGAATAGTCCTCTGTGTTTGTAGGAGTGTACAGGCGCACACTCCTACAGGCATTCGTTTGTTTATCTGTCGCTGTCACCCAGCACGATATCCACACTGCCGATGATCCCGACGAGGTCGGCGATCATATAGCCTTCCGACATTTTACCCAACGCGCTGATGTGCATGAATGACGGCGTTTTGAAGTGGACGCGGCGCGGCTTGGTGCCACCCGTGCCATGCAGATAGCAGCCAATTTCGCCGCGCGGGCTTTCGATGGCGACATAGACTTCTTCGTCCGGGGCACTGAAGCCTTCCGTCCACAGCTTGAAGTGGTGGATCACCGCTTCCATGCTGCGACCAAGCTCCGCACGCGGCGGCGGCACATACTTCCGGTTCTGCGAGCGGAACGGCCCGCCCGGAATATTCTTCATCGCCTGCTTGATGATTCTGATGCTTTCGCGGAATTCCTGAATGCGCACATAGAACCGGTCGTACACGTCGCCGTGTTCGCCCAGCGGCACATTGAAATCGTATTTTTCGTAGCCCATGTACGGCTGCGATTTGCGCAGATCCCAGTTGACGCCGCTGCCGCGCAGGCTGGGGCCGGTCAGACCCATCGCCAGCGCTTCTTCCGGTTCCACCACGCCGACACCCTGCGTACGGTCAATCCAAATCGGATTGTTGGTCAGCAGTGCTTCGTAATCGTCCACGCGGCGCGGGAAAAGCTCGACAAAGCTTTGCAGTGCGGGCAGGAATTCAGCCGGGAGATCACGCCACACGCCGCCGGGGCGGATGTAGCTGGTCATCAAGCGCTGACCGCCGAGCATTTCGAACATGTCGAGGATCAGTTCACGTTCGCGGAAGCAGTAGAGGAACGCACTCATCGCGCCCATGTCGAGCGCGTGCGTACCCAGCCATACGAGGTGGCTGGAAATACGCGCAAGTTCCAAGCAAATCACGCGGATGACCTGCGCACGTTCCGGCACATCAAGGCCGGTCAGCTTTTCGACCGCCATGCTGAACACGGTGTTGTTCGACATGGGCGAGAGGTAATCCATGCGGTCGGTGAGTGTGACGGCTTTTTCGTACTGCTTGCTCTCAATATTCTTTTCAATGCCGGTGTGCAAGAAGCCAATGTCCGGCAGGCAGGTCACAATCGTTTCGCCGTCAAGTTCCAGCAGCAGCCGGAGCACGCCATGCGTACTGGGATGGTGCGGGCCCATGTTCAGCAGCAGCGTTTCGCCGGTCAGCGCACGGTCAGAGACGAGGCCGCGCAGTTCTTCTACCGCGCCCTGCCACGATTCGATCTGCTGTCCTTCTTTTTCATTCGGCTTTACAGATAACGCCATTTCTCTCACTCTCCATCCAGTTGGGGCGCAGCCTATTCAGCGCGCCCCGGTACCTTTTCTGGCGTTGTTGCTCGATGCTATTCGGTCGTCCTGCCTTCGGCGGCAGATGGCTTATGCTTGAGGATCTCGTCCTGATTGAACGAGAACATAATCGTTTCGTAGCCGAGCGGCGTATCGCGGCGGTGCGGATGTCCATCCCAATCGGCGGGCATCAGCAGGCGGCGCGGGTCAGGGTGGCCCTCAAAGTAGATGCCCATCATGTCCCAGATTTCGCGCTCCAGCCAATTGGCGGCGGGCCAAACCGTGGTTGAAGTGGGCAGCGTGGGCTCTTCTTCCGGTACGAAGACTTTGACGCGCAGACGGCGGTTGTACATCAACGAGATCAGGTGATAGCTGACGGCGAACCGTTCCGGGCGTTGTTCCGTTGCTGGATCGGGGAAGTAATCGACCGCGCTGATGTCCGACAGGAAGTTGAAAACCAGCCCCTTGGTATCGCGCAGAAACTTCAGTGCCTCGATGAGGCGCGCTTTATCGACGACAATCGTGGTTTCGCCCGCGAACTGCTTGACGTATTTCACCGCACCGGGCAGGCTTTGGTTGAGCAGAGCTACAGGATCGGCAGCGTTGGCAATTTGCATGATCGGTTATCTCTCTTGCCCGGTGATCCAGTCGCTGAAGTGTTCGCCCTTTAGGCGTTCATGCAGCGTCAGGATGCCGTGAATCAGTTGTTCAGGACGAGGCGGGCACCCCGCTACATATACATCGACCGGGATAATTTCGTCAACGCCCTGCACGACGGCGTAGTTGTTGTACACGCCGCCGCATGATGCGCAGTCGCCCATCGCGATCACATAGCGCGGTGAAGCCATTTGATCGTAAAGCTGACGCACGACCGGCGCCATTTTACGCGTCACCCGCCCTGCCACAATGATCAAGTCAGACTGGCGTGGTGAAGCACGGTTGAGTTCCATCCCAAAGCGCGACAGGTCGTAGTTGGAGGCCTGTGTCGCCATCATTTCGATCGCACAGCATGCCAACCCGAACAGCAGCGGCCACATTGCGCCCGTGCGTCCCCAGTTGACAGCGGTTTCCAGTGTGGTGGTGACCACACCGAGATTACCGAGTTTCGAGCTTACTATTCCCATTCCAGCGCTCCCACTTTCCATTCATAGATGAGACCGATTGTTAGGATGAGGACGAACACCCCCATCGTAATCAGCCCATACACGCCGATATCGCGGAACACGACCGCCCACGGCAGGAAAAAGACGACTTCGATGTCGAACAGAATGAACAAAACGGCGATGAGATAGAAGCGTACGGGGTAGCGGCGGTTGGCAGGGCCAAGCGGCTTCATCCCGCTTTCATACGGGTCGGTCTTGCGCTGTGTTGGGCGGAAGGGGCCAAACAAGCGCGAAATGATCAAGACGATAATCGCAACGACCGTCGCCAAGATCAGCATCGTCGCGATGGGCGAAAACTGGTAAATCGCCATATGGGTTAATCCGATGGTGGCTCGTGGTTAATTTGGATTGTTCAAAATGGAACAAATAAACCAGACCAAGATTAACATAATGGCCCGCGTTCGTCAAGAAAGTTTGTCCCGTGTGCCGAGTGCTTCACCCGTATTTTATCCCCTCAAGGCTGCGGCCAGATAGGGTAATTAGACAGCCTTTCGCCATCACTAACGCGGTATACCAACCGGGTGATTTGACCCTCTTCGAGTCCGTTGTATTTGATCTGCGCGCGCATCGATTCACCGGGTGCCAGTGTCAGCCGGAAGGTGTCCGGCGCGAACGCGCAGTAATTGGGGACGATCCATTCATCGCTGTTCAGCACGGCAACGAACGCATTGCAGTTGATCAACAGGGTGCGATCGGTATCGTTTGCCAACGCCGCTTCAAAGATGAGATCGGAGCCGATGCGACCGATCAATGTGACAGAACGCACCGGGTTTGGAAACCAAATGATCGGTTCGGCGGCGGCGGGGATCACTTCCATATAGGTGTTGAGTGAGACGCCGGAGCGCGCCGCTTTCACAAGCAAGGTGAGGGTGAGATCGCCGGTGATGGTGGTGCGGGCTTCGAAGCGAAACCATAGGCGCCCTTCCACCTGCAAATTTTGGCCGAAGTTCACGCCGTTGCCATTCAAAAAATCGCTGCGGAGCGCCTGCGGCAGTTGATCGGCATGTTCGATGACGCCGCCGAACGTGCTGCCCATCAGCAGCGAGGATTGAATCCATTCCCATTGGCGGCTGAGGGTTTGCATGCGCAGCGGTACCCCGATGAGCAGATCGCCACCGTCGGTATAGACCGACGCCTCCCCCGTCACAGTGAGGTAGCCGATCAGTAAGCCCGCCGAATCGTTGATGACCTGTGCGGTGCCCATCGCTGCCGGACTTTCGAGCGTGGGGGCGATAAACTCCGGTACGATGCGCCAGTCGCCGCTGGCGAGTTGGTAAGCCCAGAGCGCGATCGGATGCGAATCGCCGTTGGGCAGCGTTAAGGAGGCTTCAGGGAAAATGCGAATGTCGTTGATTTCGCGGTTTAGATCGAGCGGAACGGGAATCGAGCGGACTTGATTGAGATCGAGGACGCCCACACAGGGCAGCTCAAGGTGTTCGCTCTCAAAGTAGCTGCGCACGCGTTCGGTGAACGCCTCCTGATTCAACCCTTCCGTCGAACTGGTGAGTGTCAGTGATGTGGCATAAAGCGTGTCCATATCGCCGCTGCACAGGGCGTCGAGCCATGTACGGGCGACCTGTCCTTCACCGCTGATCGACTCACCTGCCGATAGGAAAATGCCGATGCCAATGAGCAGCACCAGCACGGTGAACCCGATCGACAGCAGCGATTTGGGCGAAACTCGGTTCGAAAGAAGCGTATTCATAAGATGAAACCTGCCGCATTGGAAAAGCCCGCGACCAGCAGCGCTAAAAGGCTCAACGCGATCAAGAGCGGCAGCACAACAGAGTCATAGCGGCGCGGAATCACATAGAGGGCTGCCAGCGGAATCCACGTCAATGTAGCGTAGCGGCCAATGGCGAAAATAGCGGTCGTCAAGCCGGGAAGCACACCCAGCAGCGAGAAGATCAATAACGCGGGATGCAGCCGTCCGCGAATCACCATCACCGTGAGGACGATCAGACTCGCGCCGATGATGAGAAGCTGACCGTTCTCAAACAGTCGGCTCCATTGATAAGCGAATATGCCGCGCGTTTCCATGAAGTCGATGCGCCGCGCGATCAATTCCCAAGGCCACAGCAGATCGGCGCGCCCGTGTGCGGCTTGCGCGGTGATGGGCGCGAAAGGAAGTTCGCTGATGGCGCTGATGCGGGCGATCCAAAGCGCATACGCGGCGATAGGCAGCGCACAGGTCAGCAGCCCCGCGCGCCACAGCGGAGCATCCCACAAGGAACGATGATTACGCCGCGCTTCCATCAACAAGAGGATCGCATAGGGGATCACGATCAGAATGGCCTGCGGGCGCGACCAGACTCCCAGAATCGTGATCATCCCACACAAGTAGTAATCGCCTTTGAAGAGGAGATAAAAGCCCCATGTCCATGTCGTCAAATGCAGCGCTTCGGGGAAACTGTAGATCCAACTGTAGGCAGTGCCCAGAATGGGGAACAATAAATACTGGATGGAGCGGTTGGCTTGAATGCTGCCATGCAGATGATCGACGAGGCACCAGAGGCCGATCAACCCCACCAGCAGCGCGGCTTTGCTGACCCAAAACGCGCTGAGGCTGGCTTCACCAAACAGCGCGATTCCCCAACGGGTTAACAGGGGCATGAGTGGAAAACGGGCGGCGGGCTGCACAAAACGATCGGCAGTGCCGAAACCCTGTTCAGCGGTGTTTAGATTGGAGAAAGCATCAGCGAACGCGAGATTGTGACTCCATGAGTCGATGTAGAGTACCCCGCGTTCGCTGAGGCCGGGGAGTACCTGCATGGTCGCCCCGGCCACTATACATAGGATGCATAAGGCAATCCAGCGCGGCAGCACATAACGTGTGCCCCGTCGGATGGATGAAAAACTAGCCAACTTTGAGTCCGGTCTTTTGCAGCGTATAAGCTCGCTGGTGTAGATCGAGAATATCGGCAACGACGAGTTCGCGGTTCTGGGCGTGCTGGTACACGTTATCTGGCCCCACGCTGAACAAATAATGCGACCCGGCCACTACGCGGATATTCGAAGACGGGAATTCCATGCCGCTCAGCATATCAAGCATTGGCACTAAGCCCACCAGCGAATCGCGATGCCCCAGTGTTACCCGCATCAAATCCCAGCGGCGGGCAATTTCACGATCGGCGAGCAGCCCCATCGCCGTGAAGGTGGCTGCGGTGGTACCGCGCGGGGTGTTCTGGTACTGGTAAAGGTGGGCACGGCGGACAAAATAGCTGCTGCCCGCGCACACGGTTTCCAAAATCTGCGGCTTGAGGATGCGCTCGACCAGCTCAAAAACGCGGATCGCGTTGACGAGGCTGATCCCGATTCCAAGCGCTGTATAAAACATCCGCTTCATTTCGTCGTCTAACAGCAGGGCAGGGGTCAGTGCGAGCCGGGTTTCTTCGCCAACACGCCAACGCAGCGGATTCAAGTAGAACAGCGCCGCGCCGCCCATGCTGTGACCGACAAAGTTGATCACTTTGGGTTCCCTCTGACCGGGTTGGCGGCGTATCTTAAGGACATCAATAAGTTCTTCAATGTTCTTCATGGTGGCAGGCGGACAGCACTCGTCCAAACTGGGCGTATCATGGACGAAACGCGTGTCCCCGAAACCATTGTGATCGACCGAAATGGCAACCAATCGGCGGTTGTTGGCGACCACCAACCCCGGAATACTTTCGAAGATGGTGTGATTGCCCGTCCAACCATGCATAAAGATTGCATAGCCATCGACATGGGAAATTTTGTCTTCAAGTTCCTCATCGGGCGTGTCATGATCGTCCGCCCACAAGACTTCCCACACCATATCGATCAGATTTGCATTCATCAATAAGCCGCGCCCTTCAGCGGCGCTGATAAATCCTCGATTGACGAGGTCGCTCATCCGGTACACGGCAAAATATGTGCCGGGGACGTCTCCCTCGCCGCGAGAGACGTAACCTCGTACCCAAGCATTCGGTGTGCGCTCGACGCTCATCGCTGCATTGATCCTAAGTGTGTTATGCCAATCGCTTCCATTATAGCGAGAAGCGCTGCACTGCGTTCAAACCTGCTTAAGAAGCGTAGGGTGAGGTGTGCTGCTGAACCCATCTCAAATTTGAAAATTGTCAATAGGGTTTGGCGATATACATGATATTCGTCATGTGCAGCACTGATAATTGTCATATAGTAGTTTTTGTTTTGTGAAAAACCCGTGAATCAACGAAATATCAATTATTTAAATCGGATCATGAGTCTACGATTAAAGCATTGAAGTTTAGAGCATCAAGTATCAACTAATAGACATCGCAGGAGACCAAGACAATGTTGCACCTTCGGAAGTTTAATCAGAATCAGCGTGGTCAGACCGCCCTCGAAGCCGCCATCATCCTCATCGCGTTTGTTGTGGTTGCTTCCATCTTCGCATTCGCCATTTTGTCTGCTGGTACCGCCTCGACGGAACGCGGTGAACAGGCCATCTACAGCGGTCTGGAAGGCGTTCAGTCCTCGATGCAAATTCGCGGTGCTGTCGTAGCCGAATCCTCCGACGTGACGACCAGTGGTGCAACGCCGAATGCCGGCAGTGTCACGACCCTTACTTTCACCGTCGCGCTGGCCGCTGGTAACGACCCGGTTGACCTGACCTCCGACGCTGACGCCCGCACGGTTCTGATTGGCTACCGTGATGGTACGAACCTAGAGAACAACCTTGACTGGACAGTGACTTTCATTGGCAACAACGACGGTGACGCACTCCTTGAAGATGGTGAACTGGCGCAGCTCGAAGTCACCGTGCCGATTGACAGCGGCTCCGTCTCCGTGCTCGCCCCCAGCACGCAGTTCACGATTGAAGTGAAGCCGCCGAGCGGTGCAGTGCTCACCTTCACCCGTACGACGCCCGCCGCCATCGAAGCGGTGATGGAACTCCGTTAGTTCGTCAACACTCCTTGCAATGGGCAGCGCTGAGAGGCGCTGCCCGCCTTTTATGCCTTGCTTTCCCTTTTGAGGAGATTGATCGATGGACGCCGAGCAACGCATCGCCGCACTGGAACAAGAACTCGAAATCCTCAAAAATCAGATCCAGGCGACTTTGCTCACCATTCAAGAACAACTGTTAAGCCAATCCTACCCAGCCTTGCGCGGCGAAACCCCTGCTGCTTCCAAACCAACCCCCGTGTTTAGTGGGATGGAGACGGAAACGACCGAGGCACCGCCTGCTACCGTCAAGCGCGTTTCCCTGAACCCCAGCACCGGCCTATCCGGTGAGCGCACGGTGGAAGAAACGCAGCCGAGCAAAGATTGGCAGCTCCTCACCCGCATGGAATCATGGGCAAGCCAGAAAATCGAAAAGATCGGTTTGAAGCGTACCCGTGACATGATCCGTTTGTACGGGCAGCAGGGCCGCATCACCCCACAGCTTGAAAGCGAACTCCTGAAGTTCATCGCCATTTATGAATCGGGAGATGCCCCCGCACACCCGGCGCGCAGCACAGGTGAAATACCCCGTGCGAAATCTTCGAGCGCGAAAACGGTTCCCGCTGCCAGCGCCGCGCCTTTCATTGATCACTCCGTTGAGGCAGCAGGGCCGGATGAAGATTTCGAGAAACACCGCACCATCCTGAAACTGATTGCCGGTGTTCAGAATATCGGCATTTCGTCAGAGAGGAAGAAGCGTGGATAAGGCAATTACCACCTCCCTCTTGATCGTGATCAGCAGTTTGCTGGCGCTGCTCCTGTTCAATGCCGCGTACCCGGCAGTGAGCAGCGGTGCCGAATCGATCACGAACATCGCCAACCGTGCTGAAGATCGCATGCGCAGCCAAATTGCGATCATCCATGCGGCAGCAGAACGCACCAGTACGGGCGATTGGCAGGATGGGAATGGCAACGGCGATTTCGAGGCGTTCCTGTGGGTGAAGAATATCGGGGATACTCCGGTCGTCGCCATCGATCGACTCGATCTATTTTTCGGCCCGGAAGGGAACTTCTTCCGCATTCCGTTGGGCGCAACTGGCACCGATCCCCGCCCAAACTGGACATGGCAGGTCGAAAATGCCGATCGCTGGATACCCAGTTCTACTTTGAAGATCACCGTTCATTACGGGGGAATCCCGCCCGCAGCAGGGCGTTACTTCGTGCGTGTCACCCTCCCGAACGGAATTACCAGCGACCTCACCTTTGGGATGTGAGTCATGGAAACGGTCATCGCGGCAGTCATCATCGTCATTCTGCTCCTCAGCGGATCGCTGACGCTGATGGAAGCATCGGTTACTTCCCAAGATGCACTCGCGATGAGCTGGCAAGCAATGGAAGCGCGCGAATTGGAACGCGCTCAAATTCATTTCGAAATCATTGACGCTCAAACCTTTGAGCATGGCAGCAGGCTTCGGTTCGCTGTCGTGAATACCGGCGCAGCCCCGCTCACCGATTTTCCGCTGTGGGACGTCATCGTCCAGTATCCCGATACGCTCAACAATCATCTCATCCAGTGGATTCCGTTTGCCTCCGGTGCCGTCACCGCCGATCAATGGAGTCTCACCGGCATCACGCTTTCGACGGGTGAACCTGAAGGCTATGACCTTGGCCTGCTCGATCCGGGCGAGCAAGCGCAGTTCGATGTGCAGCTATCACACCCAATCCTGCCCGGTACGCTGGTGGGCATTCACGTTTCCTCTATAGATGGAATCACGGCATCCGGTCAGGCGATGAGCAATACCCCGCCCACTCTCCCTACCCACAGTGATTTGACGGTCGCGGCGGGTGGCGGGATCATGATCACGAATACGCGCCTCAAGGCCGAAGACAGCGAAGACCCAGCGGAATCGCTGGTGTATACGATCACCCAAGCACCTGCGCAGGGTGCACTGTCCTTCCCCGACTCGTTCACGCAAGCGGATGTGGACGCAGGGCTGCTCACCTATATTCATTCAGGCAGCGGGGATGATCAGTTCGAATTCATAGTGTCCGATGGGCAGGACACGATCGGACCATTCACGACGCAGGTTCGCCTAAGCCCATCGCCGACGCTGGCGGCGAATCTGGGTGCCAGCGGCATGGCGAACACACCGATCGTCATCACCAACAGTTTGCTCGCCGCGCAAGATGAAGATGATGCCGCGCTGGGACTGCGTTTCACGGTGGTCGTACCGCCTTCGCAGGGTATCCTCAGTTTGGGGACGAGTTTTACGCAAGCGCAGATTGACGACGGGCTGCTGACGTATACCGGAAGCGCCTCGGACAGTTTTCAATTCACGGTGACCGATGGCAAATCGACTATCGGTATTTTCACGTTTCCCATCGGGGTGCTGCCATGACGAGCAAAGCGATTATCTCGACCGGTAACCCGGAACTGGATAGCAAAATGGGCGGCGGCCTGCCGCTTGGCTCACTGGTGCTGATCGAAGGCAGTTCCGCCGCCGGAAAATCGGTGCTGGCGCAGCAGATTTTGCATGGCGCGCTGTTTCACCAGTACACCGCCGCGCTGTTCACGAGCGAAAACTCGGTGCGCAGCTTGGTTTCGCAGATGCAGAGTATCGATCTCGACATTCTTGATTTTCTGCTGCTGGGGCGGTTCCGCGTGTACCCGATGGCGCTCACCCAATTGGGAACCGAGGCACCGACCGTCCTGATCGACGCGATCCGCAAGGAATCGCATCGTCAGATGATCGTGATCGACTCGTTCACCTCGGCGATATCCGAAAACAGCACGCCGCAGAATATTTTGCATTTCTTTGAGCAGTGTAAAAAGCTTTGTACCCAGAACATCACCATCATCATCACGCTGCACAGCGCTTCGGTGAAGCAGGAATTGGTCAGCCCGATCCGCTCGATGTGCGATGCTCACTTACAGCTTCGCACGCAGCAGGATGCACAGCGGTTGATCAAGACATTGGAAGTGACCAAAATTCGCGGTGCTTCTGGCGTGACAGGATCGATTGTAGGGTTTGAAGTAGAACCGGGTTGGGGTATGCGCTTGATCCCCATCAGCAAAGCGCGAGGCTAAGCGATGGCGCAAACCATTCTGCCGTTCGACTCAACGGCCAAAGTCGGTTCTCGTATGCCGGAAACCCTGCGCGCGCTGCTGCCGCAGGGACTTCAACAGGCGTGCGCCCAATGTTCCTATCTCTCCGACTATGTGCAGCAGATCCCGATCGGCGTGATCGGCGTTCCGGCGTTTTACCCGAAGCTGACGCGCAATTTGGCCGATCTGCCAGAGCGCAACCTGATCTATCCGATCAAGGAAAATTTGTACGTCCACATTTTCCCTGACCCCGCAGGTGCACGCGATCACTATATCTCGATTGAGCCGACGACCGTTTGCAATATCGATGACCTGATGCCGCAGATCGATTCGCGGTTGGTGGCATGGGCGGAAGACATTGGACGCACGGAAGATAAAGAAGAAAAGAAGGCGTTCATCCTCCAATTGATTGAGCGCATTTGCACCGCCGAACCGATGCCGACCACCACCAAGCCGAAACCCGGCATGATGTATTTGACCCAGCAGCAGCTTAACGCGGTGAATTATCGCGTCCTGCGCGACAAGATCGGGCTGGGGGTGCTTCAGCCGCTGCTGCTTGACCCGTATATTGAAGACATTAGCTGCTCTGGCGTGGGGCACATTTTCATTGAGCACAAGATTTTCAGCAGTGTGCAGTCGTCGATCATGTTTGCCACCCTCGACGAAGTGGATGATTTCGCCGTATGGTTGGGCGAATGGGTGAAAAGCCCGGTCACCGTGCGCAACCCGCTGGTGGACGCGGTGCTGCCCGATGGCTCACGTATCAATATCGTCTATGGGCGCGAAATCTCTAAGCGCGGCAGCAACTTTACCATCCGGCGTTTCAGCGGCACGCCGACCAGCGTTATGGAGCTGATCGAATACGGTACGCTCGATTACATGATGGCGGCGTATCTTTCGCTGATGCTGGAAGAAGGCATGAATTTGTTCGTGGTCGGGGCAACGGCTTCCGGGAAGACGACCACGCTCAACGCGATCACGACGTTCATCCTGCCCGATGCCAAGATCGTCACCATCGAAGACACGCCCGAAGTGTATGTGCCGCAGAAAAACTGGGTGCAGGAGACGACCCGCCAGAACAACGCTTCGCACAAGGGCGGTGAAGTGGGCATGTTTGAGCTGCTGAAAGCGGCTCTGCGCCAGCGCCCTGACCGGATCATCGTCGGTGAAATCCGCGCGATTGAAGCGGTGGTTGCCTTCCAAGCCATGCAGACCGGTCACGGAGTCATGTCCACTTTCCACGCCGCATCGGTCGAGAAGCTGATTCAGCGTTTGACCGGCGATCCGATCAGCATCCCGAAAACCTACATCGATAACCTGAATCTGGCCGTGATCCAAGCGGCAGTGCGCTTGCAAGATGGGCGTTCGGCGCGCCGCATTTTGAGCATCAACGAGATCATCGGCTATGACCCGCCGAGCGATACCTTTTCGTATCTGGAAGCCTTCCGCTGGAATCCGAACGATGACCGCTTCGAATTCCCCGGCTACATGAACAGCTATTTGCTAGAAGAAGTGATCGCGATCAAGCGGGGGATTTCTCCGCTGCGCCGTAAGGAAATCTACACCGAACTCAAGCGACGGGCGCGCATCTTCGAAAAGCTGCGTCGAGAGAAAGGCATTCTGGACTTTGACACCTTCTTCCAAGTCCTCGCCGAAGCGCGGCGACAAAAACTTATTTAAGCGGATCAGCCCATTCGAGCTGTTCTACCAACTTACCTACCTGTCAGCGATGTCGTCGGCGGGGGTTTCGCGCAGCAAATTGTTCGAGCTGGCCGCCGAAGTCGAATCCCCGACGGCGGTGTACTTCGCGGCGATCAATACGCTGGTGGTGGAATTCCGCTATGACTACGCGGAAGCCTGCCGCGCGATTGGCGTGCAGTCGAAAAGCGAAAATCTGCGCAGCTTTTTGCTGCGCTGGTCAGATGCGCTCCGTTCCGGTGAACCGATGGCCGACTTCTTGACCCGTGAGGCGGAAGTGCAGGCGCTTGACTACCAGAACAAGTACGAGCGCGATTTGGAATCGCTGAAACAGTGGACGAACGCCTTTTCGTCGATCGTGATTTCGGTCGCGCTAATCATCATCATTCAGGTGATCACGTCGATGGTGTATTCGTCTGACCTGAAAGTGATGAGCGGAATGGCCGTCGCCGGTCTGATGATGAATGGGCTTGGCGCGTGGATCATTCTCCGCTCTGCTCCGCGCGAAGTGTTGATCGTCCCTACCTCGCGCGGTTCTGCCGGACAACTGCGCACACTGCGCTTTTTCCGTCTGCTCACGCCCTTATCCGGGATGGCCGTCATGCTGCTGTGGCTGATCGGGATCCCGATGGGGTGGCTCATGATCGCCTTTGCCGTCGTCGTTCTGCCGATTGGGATACTCAGTGGGCGCAGCGACAAGGAAGTCACCAAGAAGGATGAGGAATTCAGCACCTTCTTACGGTCAATCGGCGGGATGGCGAGCGCCAGTGGCACTACGCTCAAACAGGCGATCACGAAACTGGAACTGGATTCATTTCCGATGTTGGCGGGCGATATTCAGCGCCTAAGCACACGGTTGCAAGCACTGGTTGAGCCGGAAATTTGCTGGCGCAAATTTGGCATGGAATCCGGCAGCCGCTTGATCAGCGATGTGATTGCGATCTTCTATCACGGCGTACGTATTGGCGGTGACCCGGAGCGCGTTGGCTATCTCTGTTCATTGTTCACCAGCCGAACGGTGCAGCTTCGCGCCAAACGCCGCTTGATCGCCGGGACATTCACCGGCATGACGACGGTGATGCATACGGTGGTCGCGGTGCTGATGGTATTCGTCTTGTCGATCGTGCAGAACTTTGCCGCCAAAGTGGCGACCCTGCTGCCCACCAGCACCGACGCGATGGCAAATGCCCCGCGTATGTCACTCGGAATCGCGGAATTTTCACCGGGCGACTTACAATTCCTGTCCACCATCACGGTAATGATGGTGTTGATGATGGCACTTGTCGCATCGGGCGCGATCATCGCCGCTAACGGTGGATTTCGCCTGAAGATCATGATGTATCTGGCGCTGACGGTGTTCATTTCCGGAATCAGCTTCCTGATCGTCCCGCCGCTTGTGGCGAGCATCTTGAAAGTCTAAGGAGTACGCCGATGTCCATCGTAGACTTCATTCTCCAAGATAAAACCGTCCTGCTGACGATCGTCGCGGCGGGCGCGGTCATCCTATTGGCCGTGATCCTGTTCACCGTCGCGCAAATTCGGGCACTGTTGTTCCGCATGCGTGCCATGCAAGACGAAGCGATCGATATTCTGAACGGCGTAGACACCGGTGATGAAGCGGACGCAGATGCACTGCCAATTGCTGTGCCAGTGGTGGCACACGCTCCCGCACCCGCGCCGCCAACTCCCGCCGCTGCCGCTTCTACCCCGGAAGAAACACCAGAAGCCGCCAGCGATATGCAGAAGCTGATCGAGAGTGTGTTCACCGACGAAGAAGTTGCATCGCGCCGCGCCAGCCTCGTCGAAGCGAGCAAACCCGTCGATATGCAGGCTTTGGCTGCGCTGACGCAAGAAGTCTCCGAGCGCCTACGTGCCGCGGCAGAGGCGGCAACATGATCTGGATCGCAGCCTTTGCCGGGTTTTTGTGTGGCGTATTGGTTTGTTACGCGTCCGAGATTGTGCCGCGCTGGTCTGGTGGGTTGGAGGGCGAACTTCCACCCCCCCCGGCGCTGCTTGACCTGTTTAAGCCGCGCGCATTGAAGACAGAAGCCCGAATTCGCCTTCATTGGCTGGTGATCGCTGCATGTACAATCGGATTTGGGCTGCTCTTCCTTCGCGTAGGGTGGACGCTATCTTTCGCTAGTACAAGCGCTCTATTCTTATTTTTCGTTTTGATCGCCCTAATTGATGTAAAATATCGGCTGGTACCAAATCTGCTCACCTACCCGGCGTTTATCGTTGTGTTAGGGGTGCATGTGGTGGTTCTGCATACCGATCCACGCACGCTGCTGCTTGGGATTGGGATGGCCTTTGGCATTTTCGCGCTGACCGCCGCTCTGCGGCGCGGTGAAGTAGGCGGTGGGGACATCAAACTCGCCACCCTACTGGGCGCGATCTTTGGCTTCCGATGATCATGGTAGTCCTCTTGATTGGCGTGGGGATGGGTGCAGTTGCAGCCGTGATCCTGATGCGGGCAAAACCGCAGCAGTCGGCGATGGCCTATGCACCGTTTTTGTGTTTGGGTGGGTTTGTGCTGTTGGTGGTACAGTTCGCATAACCTATTCAGCAGGTGATCGTTGATGCCAGCTTCCCCGTCTGCACCCCCTAACCCGTCGCGCTCGGGCATCGCGGTGTGGATTCTCATTGCCGGGCTGGCGCTAATGTTTGTGCCGCTGTTTTTTCTTGCCAGCGCTATTCGACAGGCGAAAGTCCAGATTGCAGAGCAAGCGACGGCAGTCCAAGAACTCGTCGTCGCCACCCGCCCGGTTCCGGCAGACCTGAATGCACTGACTCAAGGCCGCTTAGAGGTGCTGTCGCAAGCACGCTCCCTTCAAGACACCGCTGATGGGCTGGCCGAACGCCATCGAAACCTGCCGGTTGTGATGGGGATTCTGCTGCAATACACCCCCACATCCATGACGCTGACACAGATCGCACAGGCCGATACACTCCTCACCTTGAGCGGTGAAGCGCATGATCAAACGATTCTGATGGATTATGTGACCATGCTGCGCGCTTCGGATCTGTTCGAGCGCGTGACGATTCAGTCTCTCACGCTCACTGCGCAGCCTGAACCGACTTCCGCACCCACCACAGCCCCTTCGAGTGCTGAGGGCCAACTGCCCGCCAGTCCACCGCCGCCCACACTGGAGGCATTCCAATATGTTTCAATTCCGGGCTCAGTCTCCTTCGTGGTGACGCTGGAGTGGCCGCTGACCGCACAGCAGGGCGCCTCATGAGCTTGAGCCCACGCTTTTTTACGCTCATCCGGCTGCTGCTGCTGCTTTCGTTGGTGGCCGGAAATGCGATGTACTGTATTGTTTCAGTCGCTCCCCAATGGACTGCTTTTTCGACCATGGAGCAGGATGTCGCTGAGTCGGAAGGCACCCTCACGGCAGTAGCAGCAGACCAGCACCCGGATGATGAGATAACGATCGCGCGCGAACAGCTTAGCATGGCAGAGGCAGAGCGGGCACAGTCCGCTTCGCTTTATCTGACACAACCCCAGCAAGAAGCGATGCTCAATTATTTGTATGACACGGCGGATCAAATTGGCGTTGTAGTCGTGCGGGTGCAGGCGCAAGCCATCAATGATGCGAGTAATGCGGCGGTTATCGAAGCGAACAATTACGCGGTGCAGGTGCAGGGGCCATTCCGCAACCTGATGACGTTTGTCGCGCTGTTTCGTTGGGCGCAGGTGCCCTCTGTCTCAATCGTCAACATGAATATTCAAGGCGATGACTCTGAGGCGACGTTGAGCATGACGTTATACACCTATCAGTCCGCCTACGCCTCCGGATCGGCCTTCGATCCCTCATGGTTGGTTGTGCCTACGCTTGAACCAAGCATGACGCCGTTCCCAACGCGCACACCCACCGAAACGCCAACGGTGACGCCAACGGTGACGCCGACAACTACAGCTACGGCAACCCCGACGTTCACACCAGCTTCGACGGATACCGTACAGCCAGTGCCGCTGCCAACTGAAACCCCCGCGCTTGAACTTACGGTGTCGGCGGCGCTGACGCAAACGCTCGCCAGTCTGCCGACGGTTACCGGGGCCGCCGTCTTGCCCGAAACTGCCGCTGAAGGTGCGACGCAAACTGCCGCCGCGATTGGCGGATCAAGCGCTTGTAGTGGCGTACTGCAAAGCCTGCTGGCACCGGGACAAACAGCGGTCGTCGATTTCAATGATACGGGGGCGCTGCGCATCATGTCATGGATTCGACAAGGCGCGAGTGATACGCTGGTGCAGGCCTATGACAATGATCGATTGTCGATCCTCGCGGGGCCGGTGTGCGGGGATTGGGGCGGATTGCCCACATGGTACTGGTATGTAGAATTCGCAGGGGTTCGCGGGTGGGCCGCCGAAGGCACAACCGAGGAACGATGGCTGTGCCCGTCTGATACGCCCGAATGTGCGAACTAGCCCGTCTATTCGCTTGACGGATGGCTAATCTTGAGCAGTTGATCCGGTTGCGGATGGTCGATATGGATGATTTCGCCATCCAACCAGCGAATTTCTACCCATTCGATTTCGGTATCTTCGCCTAAGCCGAAATGTGCCACCGGTTCCATCTGACATAAATAACCGCTGCCTGCGTCGATGACGCGTTGGCGGGTGCGTCCCCCGGCTTTGAGCGTGACCATCGTGCCGCGCGCAGGTGCACCGTAGCGCGTCAAAGGGAGAACGCGCAGCCAGTGATGACCGTTATCCGGTGTATGGTAGTAGGTGAGCGGCTGCATCCCGGCTTCACCGTGCGAAATCAGCAGTTCCAACCGCCCATCGTGATCAAAATCACCACACGCTGCACCGGTTCCCAAGCCGAACGGCTCCATCGCATCGCCCATCGGAATTGGCACCCATTCGTGATCGCGCCAGCCGAATAGACGGTTGGGCTGCCCCAAATTGTTGAAGAAAATTTCGTCGAAGCCGTCATTGTCGAAATCGGCGGCGATGACGGTGCGCACACGCGACGGCGCGGCCATTTCCGGCGGGGCCATGTCTTGAAAGGTGCCGTCGAATAACTGCACGAACAAACGATGCGGGCCTTCCCAGTTGCCGCACACAATGTCGAGCAGCCCATCCTGATTGGCGTCGAGTACGGCAGCGCCGCGCGCATTTTCGGCGTTATCGCTCAATTTGAGCGTGTCGGCCATGTTCATGAACGTCCCATCGCCATTGTTGCGATAGAGGTAATTGGGGCCGTTTTCGTTGCCGACGAAAATATCGAGCGCATCGCTCATCAACGGCACCGGGAGGACGCTGCGCCCGCCGGTCACATGGTTGAGGTGGGCTTCCGGCGCGACATCGCGCAGGTGGCCATCGTCGTCCAACTCATACAAGCGCATTGGCCCGCCGTAATTGGCGACAAAGAAGCCGTAACGACCATTACCCAACCGGTCGACCGCCGCGACCGATCGGCCTGAAGTCAGGTTCAGGATGCGCCGGTGGATGGGCAGCGAAAACAGATCCGTCCACTCACCATCCGCACAGTCAAACAGGCGATCGGCGAAGCGTTTTTGTCCGGCAAACGTATCGCTGTTGAGGATGTACAGTTCTTCCTGCCCATCCGCATCGATGTCACAGGCCGCGATCCCGATGGCCTGACGCTCGGAATCCGCCAATGCCGCATCGGCGACGTTGACGAGCGCGCTTCCATTCCATTTCAAGACCAGATTCGCAAAACCGAACCCGGCGACGATCAGTTCAAATTCTCCGTCTCCGTCCACATCGGCTACGGCGACACCATAGTTGTATTGGATGGGGTTATGCAGCAGCAGTCGGGTTCGATTGGTGAACATAACGGTCTATCGTCCATTCGGTGCGTTTTGAGGGAGTATACCAAACTCGTTCCCGTCAAAATATGAACGATTTCCGAGAAAACACCCGTCTATTTCCTGTGCAATTCGTGGGAAAGGGTCACACATCCGGGCTGAATGAAAACCAGACACCCCGCCTATGGTCAAACGGGCCACTCACATCATCGTTGATCGAGGGGCTGATTCTATGCTGGACATGTTTTGACCGATGAGACAGATCTTTGTCTGAAAGGAGCCGCGAATGGCGCGGTTTGAACATTCCATTGATGTCAATGTGCCCGTGCGCACAGCCTATAACCAGTGGACACAGTTTGAACAATTTCCCGTCTTCATGGAAGGGGTTGAAGAAATCCGGCAGGTGACCGACACGCTGATGCGTTGGAAAGTCGAGATCGCTGGGCGTACCGAAGAATTCGATACCAAAATCACCGAGCAAACGCCGGATCAGCGAATCGCGTGGACGAGTATTGGCGGCGCGACTCATGCCGGTGTGGTGACGTTCCACGCGCTTGACGACACCCATACCCGTGTCATGCTGCAAATTGACTATGAGCCGGAAGGGGTGGTCGAAAATGTCGGCGCGGCGCTCGGCATCGTCAAAGCGCGCATGGCCGGGGATATGAAGCGCTTCAAAGAATTCATCGAATCGCGCGGGGTAGAGACCGGCGCATGGCGCGGAGAAGTCCGCCGCGACAACAACACCTAAAGCCAAAAACTGAACGCAAAGACGCAAAGAAGGTATTCTTTCCTTTGCGCCTTCCATACTTTGCGTCTTTGCGTTGACTTTTTTCCTTCTATTTCAGCTTCAAGTGCAGAATGCTCCCCTGCGAGAAGCCTGCCGCCGCATAAAAGGCGCTGACCCGATCATTTGCACGTTCGGCATTCACCATGACATGACGCAAATTATGGGCCGCCGCAGATCGGATTGCCGCTTCCAGCAGCGCCGCCCCAACACCGCGCCGCTGATAGGTGGGCAGCACCGCCATATCATTGATGAATCCGCGTCCTTCCGTCAGCGTGCGTACCACACTCAAGGCGATAAAGCCGATGATGATCTTCGGTGTTTGGCGCGCTTCAGCGACGAACACATGAATGCTGTCACTTTCACGAAAGCGTTGATAGGCTTCGCGCATCTCATCGCGCGTTAGTGCACGGTTCACCGGAATTAAGGCCAGCAGCGCGATCAACTCGTTGCTATCCGCGGCTTCGGCGGGACGAATGATGAAATCCTGCCGCTCAACGGGTTCATCGGTGTGGCGGACGGGCGGAGCGGCTTCGCCATCGCGGGCGCGCTGTTCCAGCCATGTCGAGATCACCTCGCGGTGGGTACGGAAGGGCAGCAGCGGAAGATCCTCGGCCTTAAAGACTTTAGCCTCAATCGCGTCATCGCCGCCTTTCAGCTCACCGCCGATGGGACGCATGCGGTAGAAAATCATGATACCGCTGACGGGTGGGCCTTCAGGAAACGAATTGATCCCCGCCAGTTCGATGATTTCGGTCTTCAGTCCGGTTTCTTCTTCGGCCTCGCGGATCGCAGCTTCCTCGGCGCTTTCATCGGCTTCGATGAATCCGCTTGGTAATGTCCAGCGGCCCTGATGCGGTGGGTGCATCCGCCGGATGAGAACAACGCCACCGTCCATCTCGATCAGCATACCCACCGCCGGAACCGGATTGACGTAGTGGACGTAGCCGCAGTTAGGGCAGGCCTGACGCACCCGCCCGCCTTCCTCGCGCTGCCCCAGTTCATGCCCGCACACCGGGCAGTAGGTCAGTTGGCGTTTATTGACGGTTAAACTCATAGGTACTCAAATCATCCACGTCTATGCCTCTCTTTATTGTACTCTGCTAGGCGTTGTACGACCGTGATCCCCCACAATTCTTGGGTTTTCTCCTTAAATTTATAGATGTGCCAGTGCACATTTAATGGTTTTCGCGTATGCTTGACGACGGGGAAAGTGTGAAATTTTTAGCTCAACACAAAGGAAGATGGAAGGTACCATGAAACGATCGATCCTGCGTTCTTCACTCACCGTTTTGCTCGCTGTTTTGTTGGTCAGCTTGCTGGCAGCGTGTGGTGGTTTCTCGAATGCTTCTGGGGGTTCATCTGGGACGGGCGCGAACTCAGTACGGGTGATCAATAACACCGGCACGCGTATCTGCTTCTTGCTGGCATCGTCGTCTACCTCCCAAAGCTGGGGCGAAGACCTGCTGGGACAGTCGAGCGTGCTGGAAAACAACGGTGAATTCACCGTCCGCTTTGAGCAGGCAGGCACTTACGACTTGATGGCCGTTTTACAGAGTGCTGATGGCACCTGTAACGGGCAAAACGGGCAGACCGTCACCAACATGGGCATCGACATCACGGGCGATGTGACGTGGACGGTTACGCCTCAGTAAACGCGAAGGCAGGTTAAAAAAACGAGGCGATCCCAACCGGGATCGCCTCGTTTTTTGTCACATTTCGAGGTAGTCGCGCAGTTGGCGACTGCGGGTGGGATGCCGCAGTTTGCGCAGCGCCTTCGCTTCGATCTGGCGGATACGTTCACGTGTGACGCCGAAGTGCTTGCCGACTTCTTCCAGCGTGTGATCCTGCCCGTCGAGCAGGCCGAAACGGAGTTCCAGCACTTCGCGCTCGCGTTCGCTGAGAATGCCGAGCGCCTGCCGGATCTGATCTTTCAAGAGCTGCCGTGTTGCCGCATCAACCGGGCCGGGAACCTTATCGTCTTCGATGAAGTCACCCAGCAGGCTGTTGTCTTCCTGACCGATGGGCGTCTCCAGACTCATAGGCTCTTGGCTCAAGCGCATGATCTTACGGACTTTTTGGGCGGCGCGGCGCAGTTTGCGCATCAGACCGGGATCCATCTTCGCGCCGTCGCGGCGGATGAGCTTGATCGCCTCCGTTTCGTCGGCGGTCAGGAAATCCATTTCTAGCGCGATTTGTTCCGCGCTCGGTTCCGCGCCCAGTTCCTGTGTCAGCGTCCGCTGCACGCGCATGAGACGGTTGATGGTTTCCACCATATGCACCGGAATGCGGATCGTGCGGGCTTGGTCGGCAATGGCACGGCTGATCGCCTGACGAATCCACCAAGTCGCATAAGTGCTGAACTTGAAGCCCTTCGTATGTTCGAACTTGGCGACAGCGCGCAGCAGCCCGATGTTGCCTTCCTGAATCAGGTCAAGAAAGTTGATGCCGCGCCCCATATAGCGCTTGGCGACACTAACGACGAGGCGCAAATTCGCGCGCGTCAGCGCTTCGGCAGCCAAGTCCGCCCGGTCTTCGATCATCTCGTACAAGTCGGGCAGGTAGTCGAGCGAATTCGCATCGCCGCGCAGCCACGTATTGAACTGATCCTGACTGGGCATCGCGCTGTGCTGTATGACGTAGCGCCGAATTTGGCTTTGGAGGATCGGCGGCAGCAGTACGAGGCCGTGGAATACATTGAACAGCCGCCGCGCCAATTCGTCCCAAGCCTCATCGCGGCCCCATTCGCGTTGGCGCAAAAAGTCGCGGATATAGGACGATCCGCTCGAATCCGGGTTTTCCGCCATGAACTGCACTTCCGCGATCAGCGGTGGAAGTTCAGGCCGGTTGACATTCTTGAACGTGCTGACACGCGCCTGAACATCGTCCCAGTTCTTTTTCACGAAGTCATACGACGCTTCCGCGATTTCGCGTGGTTCTGGAAGCCCTTTGTCGTGTTCCGGGTTTTCGAGGGTGCTCAGGTTATCCAAAAGCTGCTGGTACAACCGCTCGGCGGCGATCTGCGCGCTCAACCACGTTTCGCGGTTGGTATCAAGCAGCGGCACCTGACCGATCTCTTTTAGATACATGCGAACGGGATCGTCGGCCAGCGCGAATGTATCCATACGGGCGCTTTCCAACATGCGTTCGTCGTCCGACTCGTCGAACTCTTCATCGCTGAGTTCGAACGCATCATCTTCTTTCAGGGCAATATCATAAAGGCCCTCGTCATCGCCCAGATCATCGCCGGCATCATCCCCCATCATGTCGTCGTCGAAATCCATCTCGGCGTCGTCGTCGGCGGCATCATCCCCCTGTGCCTGATTTTTCAGTTCTTCCGCTTCCGCACGCGCGTCGGAGCGCCCTTCTGCCCGTTTGCTACGCTTTTTTACCATACTTGTTCCTGCCGTTGTGCTGACCCCTACTTAACGCTTCCTGAATGCGCCGCCGTGCGTGCGTGGTGATGGCGATGACGGCATCGAGCGATTCGGGGGGTTCCCCCTGCGGTTGTTCCATCTGGATAAAGGCGATCTCCTGAACCGTGCGCTCCAGACGCTGCAAACGCAGCCGCAGCGCGTGTTCCAGAATTTCCGCTTGTGCGTTGACTGCACCGTTCGAGCGTTCATTCTGGTGAATGATGATGGGTAAATCGGCGGAAAGGCCGAAGGATAGGCGTGGGCGCAAATCCTCCCAAGGATCATCCATTAAAGCGTAGAGTTCCTCCAGCAGTTCGGCTTCAACGTTGCGCTGTACGTAATCGTAAACCTCTAGCTCGTCTTGCGCCAATGCATTCATCAAAATAACCATCAGCGCCCGCATATCACTTCGGCTGAAGTCATCCGCCCCGATTTCCCCCAGCGGCCCCTGCACCAGCGCCGAGTTCTCGCCCGCAATTTCGCGGAATTTACGGTTGACATGATAAATCAAATTGGGCTGTTGGTACAGGATGCGTAAGCAGTAGCGCTCCAGTACCGCCAATTCACGGGGGTTTTTCGCGGCGGCCTGCGGCGGTGCGGGCGGAATCGGCGCATCAAAATTGGGGACATCGGCATAAGGATTTTCTGGTTCCCAATCCGGCAGCGGCGGTGGTTCAGGCGGAGCGCTGTCACCGCGCGGTGGGGCATCGGTGCGGCGGGGACGCGGCGGCGCGGCTTGCTGAATCCGCTGCTGTTCGCCTGCCCATGCCAGCAGATCGCGTTCGGGGATGTGCAGTTTCAGGGCCAGCTTTTGCAGGCTGTCCCGTTTATAGAGATCGTTCTCGCTCATCAAGAGGATGGGCAGCAGTCGACGCGCCGCATTTTCCCGCTCAATCACGCTGGCATTGGATGGGAGCGTTTTCGCTTCCATATCGATCACGAAATCCGCGACCGGGATGGCGTTATCGACCAACTGCCCCCACGACGCGGGATCTTCCTGCACCAGTTCGTCGGGGTCTTTCGCGCCGGGGACATTGAGGAAAATGCGAAATTCTACGGCTAATTTCTGCTTTTTTGTCATTTCGATTGCATTGACCGCAACATCAAGGCTGCGGCGCATGGCGTTTTGGCCCGCCGCATCACTATCGAGCGCCATGACGATTCGCTTGGCCCATTTCGGCGCGATCAAATTTAGCTGCGCATCGGTGAGCGCGGTGCCCATCTGCGCGACCACATTGGGATAACCCGCCTGATGCAGCGAGATCGCATCCATGTAGCCTTCCACGATCACGGCGGTTTCAGTATCGCGGATGGTTTTCTGCGCAAAGTCGAGGCCGAACAGCAGGTGACTCTTGTCGAAGACGAGCGTTTGCGGGCTGTTTAGGTATTTGGGATTGTCGTCCGGGTTAAGGGCACGCGCGCCAAAGCCAACCGTACGCCCGCGCTCATCGTGAATCGGGATCATCAGGCGATGGCGGAATTTATCGTAAACCTTGCCCTTGTCGTTGCGCGAAATCAGCCCAGCGTTCAGCAAATCCTCTTCGCTGTAGCCAAGTCCGCCAAGCGCGTCGAGCGCGGCACGCCATCCGGCGGGCGCATAGCCGATCTTGAACCGCTCGATCGTTTCGTCGGTCAGCTTGCGCTTTTCGCGGGCATATTGCAGCGCCATCTGCGCGTTGGGGTCGCGGGAATCAAATAAGCGTTCGTGGAAATAATCGGCGGCGACTCCGAGCATGGCGCGGAGACGATCGCGGGCCGCGTCTTTTTCTTTCTGCTCTGGCGACTGCGGTTTCAGCTCCACGCCCGCTAACTTGGCGAGTTCTTCCAGCGCTTCCTGAAAACTCCAGCCGTTCTGCTTTTGTGCGAAGAAAAAGATGTCGCCGCCTTCGCCGCACGCGCCATAACAGCGACAATACTGCTTATCTTGATCGACAATAAATGAAGCCGTTCTTTCGCTGTGCCAAGGGCAGGGCGCTTTGTAATATCTGCCTGCACGCTTTAGCGGCACAAAACGGCCAATGTATTCGACAATATCCAGACGTGACTTGATGTCTTCAATAACGGACATAACGCTGCACAACCCACCTCATTGGATGTATGAGTATAGTCCACGTCATGCGCTTGAGACAATCCGCACACGGTGATTTTTCCCACCGCTGTGGTTTATTCTTCGTTTCGATCCAGCAGCCGGACGAGCAGCACCGCCACGATCGCCATTAAAGCGATCACGAAAGGAACGCCCCAAGCTGCTTCAAACGGCGGGAAGGTATGGGTGAAGTTCATGCCGTAGAACCCGCTGATCACCGCCAGTGCGCCAAACAGAATGGTGTAGACGGTCAGGCGCTTCACCACCACATTTAAGCGGTTGCTCACGGCGGAGAGATACAGGTCGATGACGTTGGAGAGGTTTTCGCGGAAGGTGTTGACGGTATCCGCGATCCGCAAGAGATGGTCGTAGACATCACGTAGGTAGTAACGGAGAGAATCGCCGCTGACGAATGGGGCTGTTTCACGCGTGAGCAGCAGGAACATATCACGCTGCTGGCCAACGACACGCCACATTTCCCCAAGCGCGCGCTTGAGACGGAACAACCCGGCGAGATAAGCCTGCTTGGGTCGATCGAGAATCTTCTCGCTCAGCTCTTCGATATGGTCGCCGATCGCATCCATCACCGGGAAATAGCTGTCCACCATCACATCGACGAGCAGATACAGCAGATAACCGGAGGTCATCGGCAGCTTATACGGCCCATGTTTATCGACGCGCTTCACAGCAGAATCAACCAGCGGTTCATCGGTATCATGGATGGTCACGATGAAGTTGCTGCCCACGAACACGTCGATCTCGCGGAAGTGCAGCGCATTCTCCACGAAATCGACCCCATTCAGGATGCCAAAGAGATGATTCTCGTATTCTTCGACTTTAGGACGCTGGCGCTCATTGAGGGTGTCTTCAATCGCCAGTGGGTGAAACTTGAAGGTGTCGCGCAGAAGGGGGATGGTTTCGGCATCCGCATTTTTGAGATCAACCCACACGACATGCGCGGTATCCGCCAACAGCGCTTCCCAGTCCGGCTGATCAACGACGCTGCAACCATTTTGGTCGAATTTCCATACACGCATCTGGGCACCCTGTTTGACTATGTCTCACCGAAAGCAGAGGCGCACAAGCCGTGCGCCCCTACCATACGCGAATTATTCTAGAACCCGCTCAAATGGCTGAGATCAGCACGCCCGCGCTGCATCGCGCTGACAGCTTGCAGAAGTGCGTGACGGTTGGCGCGCAATGCTGGTTCCGGCGCATTGACGAGCACCCCATCACCTTTGCCGGTGCCGAAGAATGCGGTGATCGCCGGGATCATCGGCACGAAGGCGTTTAGGAATTCATCCACATCGCCCGCCGGGGTGAGTTTGATCGCCGCCGCTTGGTACGCGGCATACAGATCGCGTTCTTCGGCTTGCACGAACGCACTCGGATCGATGCGATACGCTTCCTTATCATCACGGGTAATGCGCACGCAGCGAGCGAACCCGTCGAGAATGGGTGACCAATCCTCACGGCTGACCCACACCTGAAGCTGGCGGATGTTCGCCAACGCGCGGGCGGGATTCGCGGCCTGTGCCGCCAGTACCGCCGCGCTCACGTCGAAGGGATAGCCCTGCTCATCGAGCCACGACTTCAAGCGACCGGCGATGAAGTCGAGCACCTGCGTTTTCGCCGCCGCGCTGACTTCTACCGGGGCGACCTGCGCGGCGATCTCCACCGCTTGAGTCAGGTCAACATCCAAGTTCTGCGCGATCGCGATCTGAATGATGCCGAGCGCGGCGCGGCGCAGCCCGTATGGGTCGGCGGTCGCTTGCGGAGCCAGCCCCACTGCGAACAATCCGACGAGGCTGTCAAGACGATCGGCAATTGCAAGCAGTGTCCCGGCCTTGCTGGTGGGCAGCATATCATCCGCGCCACGTGGCAGCCAGTGCTCAAAGATCGCGTCGGCGACAGCCTGCGAATAGCCCGCGCGGCGCGCGTATTCGCGCCCCATCGTGCCTTGCAGCGAAGTCATCTCGACCACCATCTGCGTCGCGAGGTCGGCTTTCAGAATGCTGGCGGCGCGTTGGGCGGTGGCGATCTCCGTCGAGTCGATGCCGATCAATTCACCAAGCGATTGCACGGTTTTGACGATGCGCTCGTTCTTATCGAGCATCGAGCCGAGCTTTTCTTGGAACGTCAGCGTATTCAAGCGCGGCAGGAACTCGTCGATTTTCTTGGCAGTGTCCTGCGAGAAGAAGAAATTCGCATCGGCAAAGCGGGCACGGAGCACCTGTTCGTTGCCGATCGTCACCAAGTCGAGATGTTCGGCATCGCCATTGCGCACGGCGATGAAGTAGGGCAGCAGATTGCCTTTGCTATCTTCCACGGCGAAATAACGCTGTTTCTTGCGCATCACCATGACCAGCACTTCACGCGGCAGGCGCAAGTATTCCTGTTCGAATGTGCCGAGCAGCGCCGTTGGTGTTTCAACCAGATGGGTCACTTCATCGAGCAGCGCCGGATCGTCCGGGATGCGCCCGTGAATCTTATCCGCCAGCGCTTTCATCTGGCTGACGATCGCCGCGCGGCGTTCCGTCGGGTCGAGCAGGATACCTTGGCCCTTGAGCGTTTCCACATAGTGGGTTGCACTGGTGACCACCGCCTCCGGCGATCCGTAAGGCCGCAGACCCCGTGTCACATTACCGCTGCGTACGCCTGCATACTCAAACGGGATGATCTGATCGCCAAACAGCGCTGTGAACCAGCGGATTGGGCGTGAGAAGGCGATTCCGCTGGCGTTCCAGCGCATCGACTTGACGAACTTGATCGCGGCGACGAAATCCGGCAGTTTTTCGGCCAACACTTCGGCGGCAGGGCGACCGGGGATATGAACCGTCGCCAGCACGTATTTGCCGCCGTCCGTTTCTTCCACGCGCAGTTGATCGACCGTTAACCCGCGCGACCGCGCAAATCCTTCGGCGGCTTTGGTCGGCTTGCCGTTCGCGTCAAAAGCACGGTCGGCGGCGGGGCCTTTGTCAATTCGTTCCAGATCCGGCTGGCGCGGCGTGACATGTTTCGCGATCACGACAAGGCGGCGCGGTGTGCCGTAGACACTGACCCCCTCATGCGAGAGGCGCAGATCATCGAACAGCTTCGGCGCGGCAGTGTTGAGCTGTGCCAGTGCATCGTCAAGATCTTCCGGCGGCAGTTCTTCGATGCCGATTTCGATCAGCACATCATTTGAATCGTCGGCGTGCACAGCGGGGACAGACGCCGAAGCGGCGGCGCTGCCTGCACCATTACCACTGGAGAGCGTTGGCGCACCCCACAGTGCGTTGAGTTTTTCCAACGGGAATTCCATGTCGCGCCGCTGATCGGCGTAGGCGCGGGCGACTTTGCGCGTCATATCGCGCATGCGGCGGAAGTAACTCGCGCGTTCGGTGACGCCGATCGCGCCGCGTGCATCCAGCACGTTGAACAGGTGGCTGCACTTCAGCACATAGTCATACGATGGAATGACCAACCCGGCTTCGAGGGCGCGTTTGCTTTCGCTCTCGTAGACATCGTACGTCTGCTTCAGGCCGTTCACGTCCGCAACTTCGAAGTAGTATTTGCAGTGTTCGATCTCGCTGCGCAGGAAAATATCGCCGTACTTAAGCGCATCATCGGCGCTCAGTCCGCGCATCCATTCGATCTGCCAAACGCTGTTCTTGTTTTGCAGCGGAATGGCGATGCGCTCCAGACCGTAGGTGATTTCCACACTGACGGGGTCAAGTTCAATGCCGCCTGCCTGCTGGAAATAGGTGAACTGGGTGATTTCCTGACCGTCCAGCCAGACTTCCCAGCCCAGCCCCCACGCGCCAAGCGCCGGGCTTTCCCAGTTGTCTTCAACGAAGCGAATGTCGTGTTCGCGCGGGCTGATTCCCAGTGCTTCGAGCGATTGCAGGTAAAGTTCCTGCGGATTGCCGGGGTCAGGTTTCAGGATCACCTGATACTGGTAATAGTACTGCATACGGTTAGGGTTTTCGCCGTAGCGACCGTCATCCGGGCGTACGCTCGGTTCAACATAGGCGACGCGCCAAGGTTCCGGCCCCAAAACCTTAAGCAGGGTGGCCGGATTGCCCGTGCCCGCCCCAACCTGAATGTTGTAAGGCTGCCACAGCATGCAGCCCTGAGCCGTCCAGAACTCGTGCAGCTTCATGATAATCTGCTGAAAGGTGAGAGGGTGTGTCATCCGCCTGCCCGTCAATTGCTCTTCGTGCGAGAGTAAGAAAACAGCCGGTATTATAGGGGACTGAGGCCTGATTGGACAGTCCTCAGCAGGCATGCGCGATCTCCTACAAGTCCTCGTCAGTGAGATCGCAACGTTTTTCACAGTCAAGGGTTTTTAGCGATATGAAGAACATCAAACTGCGTGAACGCCTACTCATTAAGCGCTCCAAGGCGCTGAAAAAGCTCGACGACTCTGAGCTGGTCGACCTTGCGAAAACGGGCAGTAAAGAAGCCTTCGGCGAACTGTACGAGCGCTATGTCGAGAAGATCTACAGCTACATTTATTACCGCACCGGCAATCATCACGATGCGGAAGACCTGACAGCGCGCGTCTTTTTCCGTGCTATGTCTCATATTGAGACGTATACGGAACGCGGCGTGCCGTTTCAGGCGTGGCTGTATCGCATTGCGCATAACCTGATCGCCAATTGGCACCGCGATCGCGGGCGGCGCAAGATCATCGCCCTTGATGAGTTTCTCGCCAGCAGTTTGAAGTCGGAAGCGCCGGATCGTCAGGCAGAAGAGAATGAGGAACGCGAAGCGCTGCTTAATGCGATTCGACGCCTGCCCGAAGAACGCCAGCAGCTTCTCACCCTCAAGTTTGTTGAGCATTTGTCCAATGCAGAGATCGGGCAGATGATGAACCGAACCGAGGGCGCTATCAAATCGTTGTATCACCGAACGCTGATTGCACTACGCGATGAATTATCGGGCTCATTATCATCCGGCGGCAGTGCGGCGTCCACATCCGACGACTCGTTGAAGAGCAAGAAGGGCTGATCTAAGCATTATGACGTACGCATCTAAGGGGCAAGGCGATCTGCCAATCGAGAATTTCGTCTCCGTCGTGACCGATGCTGTGACGGCGGGTAAACAGAATCTGGATTATTGGGTGCAGAAGTACGCCCTGTCCAGCGAAGAAGCCGACCAGTTCATCACCGTCATTCGCAGTTTGGCAGTGACACTGGTCCCTGTGAAGCCGTCGAAGGAATTCTCTGCCCAATTGAAACGTGACTTAATGGGGCAGCCGGAACGGACGCTGGTCGAACGTCTGTTTCATTTGCCGCCGCGCGTGCAAATCGCCGCCGTTGCTGCGTTGGGAGCCGGGCTGTGGATTTTGGCGCGCCGCCGTTATGCCTCGTTGGTTGAAGAGGTGGATACCGATACGGCTGCCGAAGTGGCTACCGCGCGTTAAGCCATGCAGCGCCAGCGGAATTACATAGTGAATGACACGAAGGGGATGGGATGCCATCCCTTTTTTGTTGCTTGTCTTTATACCCCTCTTGACTGAAGTCCCATATCACGGTAATCTTCTATTGACTAAATAGTCAGTCAAAAAGATGCTTGAGATGTCACCGCGAACCAAACTTGCCAACCAACAGATTCGAGACGATCGCCGCGAACAGATTCTCACTGCTGCGCGGATCGTATTTGCCAGCAAGGGCTATGGCGCTACCGTCATCGATGACATCGCGGCGGCAGCAGGTATCAGTAAGGGACTGATCTATCATTACTTTCCCGGCAAGGAAGACCTTTTCGTCGCGCTTGTGCAGCGCACCATGCAGGGTGCGTTGGCGCTGATGGAAGAAGCTGCTTCCCGTCTTGACTCGGCATGGGCACGGCTGTTTTGGCTGACTAGTGAAGTGATGGCCCGCGCAAAAGAGTCGCCGGACGAGTTTGCGATTATTTTGCAGGCATATACATCGCAGGCAGTACCACAAACTGCGCGCGATCTAGCGGTTGAATACACCACGGCAAGCGTCGCTGCGGTACGTGACCTGATCATACAGGGGCAGTCGTCTGGGCATATTGTCGCGGGTGACTCCGATCAACTGGCGGTGACCTTCACAGCCTGTTTACAGGGTTTGGCGCTCACCGTGTCGGTATCGGGTCGTCAAGAAGGGACACATCTGCCAGATGCACAAACGGCACTCCGGATGATAGCGATCAATCCCGGGCCTATCGATAGCCCCTAACCTCAAAGCGTTTCATCGGCTGCTCACCGAATAAGGAAAGTCGCTATGTTCACCACTTTGCTGGCGTACGTGATGATTGGATTCTTTTTCGCCATTGACCGGTTTGCCCGCCAAGGAAAGCAGGCGAAGAGTCTCGAACGCGGGATCTACGATCGGGGAAGCACAGGGCTGCTCACCGTTGCATTTGTCATCGCGGCGGCGATGCTGCTCGCTGCTCCCTTTCTGAATTTACTCGGTATCGGATCGCTGACTCAGGTGCTCCTGATTGGCTGGTTGGGGCTTGTTCTTATGGCCTTGAGCCTCATGATGCGCCTATGGGCCAATAAAGCTTTAGGGATGTTCTATACGCGGACACTTCGCGTTATCGACGATCATCATGTTGTACAGTCCGGCCCCTATCGCGTCGTTCGGCATCCGGGGTATTTGGGGGTGATCCTAATGTGGGTGGGCGGGGGATTAGCCGTGCTGAATGTGATCAGCGTTATCGTTGCACTGATCAGCATGCTGATTGCGTATATGTATCGCATCCGTGTCGAAGAGCGTATGCTCGCCGTTACGCAGGGAGATGAGTATCGCGACTATCAAGCGCACACTTGGCGCTTGATCCCGCTGCTCTATTGAGAAGGGGCGAGGAGCGGATCGACTGCTCCTCGCTTCGTTCAATTATCGTTTCCGTGCGACGACGTTGAAGACATGCCAGTGCTTGTTGCCTTCCAGCGCGGTTGTCCCTTGGCGATCCACTTCCTCGAAGAATTCCACATCGAAGGGCGCAAGGAGCGCATGCACTTTGGGTGAGTCGAAAAACGTCATGGTGGGTGTTCCTGCCCATGCGTCGCGGATGCCGAAAAAGTTGCCGGAAAACCGCCCACCGGGCCGGATCGCCATCACAATTTCGGCCCACAGCTCGTAAAAGTGATCCGGTTGGCAAAATGGCAGACTGTAGCTGGCATTCACCAGATCTACCCGTTCCATCAACTTAAGCGTTTCAAAACTGCTGACTCGCGTCGTCAAGCGGGTCTGACCATCGTCGCTCACTGTGCCGCGCAGCATGTACAGGGCAGCAGGCTCACGGTCAATGGCAAGTACATTCCATCCCCGTCGCAGCAGTTCACGCGTATCACGGCCAGCCCCACAGCCGAGATCGAGTCCGTGTCCGGTAGGGCGGCCCGTACGTTCGAACGCGTCGAGCGCTTTGACCACCATCGGATGCGGTGGATTGTTCAAGGTGGCTTTGAAATAGTCGTTCCACGACTTGGTTGTGGTGACTGGCTGGCTCATGATTTGGTTCCCCCCGGAATGTTTCTGCGCGCAGCGTACGTTTAGCGCCGCTTTTTAGCGCCGCTTTTTAGCGCTGCCCGCTGCTAATCGTTTGTTTGATCGTCGATTTATTTGCCTCCGTTGGACGCTTCAGCCGGAACAGCACCATTCAAGATCTGGTTGACTACATTTCCTGCAACGCCTTGTGCGCCAAACATAATGGCCGACGTAAAAATCAATATCACGAGAATCACCGCTGCGATGATGAGATACACATTGTTCGCAGGAGCGCTCAGTTCCAGCGCCGCTTCACGCGGTTCGTTTGGGTTGTAATAGACCTGAACGGTCGCACCTACGGGATAGCGCTCGTGAACTTTGCGTTCAACGGCGTTGTAATTGCCCAACCCAATCTCGCTGCCAAGTACGACGCGGCGGCCCTGAAAGCGGGCGCCGTTCACCGCGTATTCGTAGACAACACGCGGATAATAGCTCACCGACCAGCCGCCTTCGCTGTCACTGCTCTGGCGTCCCTCTACATCCGAAAAGAGCACACGGCCTTGGGTGTTCTGCCAAGTTCGGCGGGCGATTGCCGCCTTCGAGCGTCCGCGTATGCCCACAAATAGGAAGATCAGTGCAATCACCACGAACGGGATAATGACGACAATGCCGATGATGCTGCCGAAACCGTCAAGGTTAAACAGACTGTCCACGTCATAGCTCCTAAGCGAAGGAGAATCCTGCACGGGTTATACATCCCGTGCATCGCAGTGACAACAGGACAACAAGAGAAAAATAGGCTTGTCCCAAAATTCCTTATTTGCCGGTGCTGCTCGGTGTCGATACGGAAGTCGGTTGGGTATTGGCTGGGGCGTTTGTCGCTAAACCGGGGACTGCGTTAAGCATTTGATTGACGAAATTCCCCGCAAGACCTTGCGCGCCAAACGTAATGACCGACGTAAAAATCAAGATCACGAGAATCACCGCTGCGACGATGATATAGATGTTGTTCGCGGGGGCGTTCATTTCTAGGGCGGCTTCGCGCGGTTCGTTCGGGTTGTAATAGACCTGAACTGTTGCGCCGGTGGGGTAGCGTTCGTTGACTTTGCGTTCAACGGCGTTGTAATTCCCCAGCCCAACTTCGTTGCCTAATACCACACGGCTGCCCTGAAACCGGTTCCCGTTGACCACATATTCGTACACCACGCGCGGGTAATATGAAGTCGAATAACCGCTGCGCCCACTGCGGCTGCGCCGCGCTTCGACCTGTGAGAACTGTACCTGTCCCTGAGTCGTCTGCCATGTACGACGGGCGAGATTAGCTTTCGCTCGTCCGCGCAGGCCGAAATATAAGAAGGCCAGTGCGATGAAAACAAACGGGAGGATGACGATCAGTGAAATGGATGACGTGAGACCGCCAAACAAATTGCCAAAGTTCATGACATTTCTCCTGCGTGACTATGTGTCGTCGTGATGTGGCGTTTAATGACGGTGGTTCGGTCAGTGCCGCCCTGCTTACTGTACAAACAAGGCGCGTTCACTGCAATTTATTACAGCAAGCGCCTTGAATATTACAGTCTGTATGGTTACAAAGTGAATGACTTGACTTGATTATCAAATCATTTTTGCGGGCACAAAGCATTTCTTACACTCTATATAGAGTCCTTTACGAGTTCTTTACGTTTTTGGGTTCAATGCGTTCTCTTCGCCTGTGAAAGGGTATTTGAGGAGGACTCCGGTTTATTGCACCCCCTTGACACTTGCGATATACTGTAGCGGTAGGGATATATATCCCCAACCAACCCACACCTTCCTCTCACATAACGACCTTATAGTCGCTGGTTGACATAAGGTGGTTTTCTCATGTATACTGCTCATTCACTGTCTATAAAGAATCGCTCACGTGGCTTAATGGTGTAATGCGTGCAATAAGCGATTTCCCTCGTTAGCCGATGGGAGCGACACACCACCTCGACGTGTCGTCTCCGTTTTTTGATTCTTTGCAGGTTGTGGGTCCCAGGAGCGCAAATTGCGACGGTTACGGTACACGAAGAATTACGCCCGCATCCCCAGCGTTCAGGAGCTGCCCTCCCTCATTGAAGTCCAGTTGGATTCGTTCAATTGGTTTCTGGAGCATGGGCTGGCCGAGCTGTTCGATGAAATCAGCCCCATCGAAAGCTACAACGGTAATCTGAAACTGTACTTCCCCGGCAAGAGCCGTGAGGCGCAGGAGTTTGGTCTGCGCTATTGGTTCGAAGAACCGAAGTACAGCGAAGAAGTTTGCCTTGAACGCGATATGTCTTATGCTGCCCCGCTGTATATCCGCGTGGCGCTCGTCAATCGCGAAGCCGGCGATGAAGTGGTCACGTCTGACATCTTCCTCGGCGATTTCCCGATCATGTCTGAAACCGGGACGTTCATCATCAACGGGACTGAGCGCGTCGTCGTCAGCCAGTTGATCCGGTCACCCGGTGTTTATTTCGACGCGGAAGAAGATCGCACGACGGGTCGCCTGCTCTCCAATTCCAAACTGATCCCGGATCGCGGGGCGTGGATGGAATTCGAGACTCGCAAGAGCGACTATCTGACGATCAAGTTCAACCGCAAGCGCACCATTCCTGTCACGATTCTGCTGCGTGCCCTCGCCGCTGTCGATGATGGGCGGCCCGCGGGTCAGTCGTTGATCCAGACCGGAACAGACGAGGAAATTATCGAGCTGTTCAAGGCTGTGGATGACAACCCGGATCACCACTACATTCCGGCGACCTTGAAAATGGAACCGGTGTGGGAACTGAAGAAGGAACAGACGATCGCACAGGCGGCGTTGATTGAATTCTACCGCCGTATGCGCCCCGGCGATCCGCCCACGCTCGAAAACGCGCGCGAATATCTGGAAAGCCAGTTGTTCGACCAGCGCCGGTATGACTTGGAACGCGTTGGGCGCTACAAGCTGAATCAGCGTCTGAATCTGGACGGTATGATCCCGCGTACGACCCGCACCGTGACCAAGAATGATGTGGTCAAGCTGCTGGAGCGCATGATCAACATCAACAATGGCAAGATTCCGAAGGACGACATCGACCACCTCGGTAACCGCCGTGTCAAGACAGTTGGTGAGCTGATCCAGAACAAACTGCGCATCGGTCTGCGCCGTACAGAGCGCGTCGTCAAGGAACGCATGTCGATTCGCGAGAGCGACAATCTGACGCCGGTCGCGCTGGTCAACATCCGCCCGATCGTCGCGTCGATCCGCGAGTTCTTTGGCTCGTCGCAGCTTTCGCAGTTCATGGAACAGACCAACCCGCTGGCGGAACTGACGCACAAACGCACCTTGTCAGCACTCGGCCCCGGTGGTCTTCGCCGTGAGCGCGCGGGCTTCGATGTCCGTGACGTTCACCACAGCCACTATGGACGCATCTGCCCGATCGAAACGCCGGAAGGCCCGAACATTGGTCTGATCGGTCGTCTGGCAAGCTATTCGCGCGTCAACGAATTCGGCTTCATCGAAACGCCCTATCGCAAGGTGACGAAGTTCCTCGCGCCGAACGATCCACGGTTGCCCGGTCGCATCCTCCGCGAAGACGTGCAGGATGCAAAGGAAAACGCGATTGGCAGTGATGGCGATGTCATCACCCCGCAGATGATTCAGGCCTTTACGAAGGCCGGGATCGAACAGGTGGCGGTGCTGCCGTTCATCAGCGGCGAGATTGAATACCTGTCGGCAGACATGGAAGACAACTACGTCATCGCGCAGGCGAATTCGCCGCTTGACGATCTCAACCAGTTCTCGACCGATCGCGTTTCGGCGCGCTTCAATCAGAAGTTCCTGTTCGTCCCGGCGCGGCGCATCGACTACATGGACGTTGCCGCCCGCCAGATCGTCGGCATCAGCGCGTCGTTGATCCCGTTCTTGGAACACGACGACGCCAACCGCGCGCTCATGGGTTCGAACATGCAGCGCCAAGCTGTTCCCCTGCTCGCGCCGGATTATCCGATCGTCAGCACGGGTATGGAAACGCAGGCCGCCTATGACAGCGGTCAACTTCTGATCAGCGATGTCGAAGGCGAAGTGGTCAGCGTGCAGGGCGATCGAATCATCATTCACACCGTGAGTGGTGACGAGCGCGTGTATCGCCTGCGTAAGTATAACCGCAGCAACCAGTCCACCTGTGTCGATCAACGCCCGATCGCCCGCAAGGGTCAGCAGATCAAGAAGGGCGATGTGCTGGCGGACAGCAGTTCGACCTACATGGGCAATTTGGCACTCGGTCACGACGTGCTCGGCGCGTTCGTGTGCTGGTTCGGCGGCAACTACGAAGACGCGATTCTGATCAGCGAAGACATGCTGCGTAACGACAAGTTCACCAGCATTCACATCGAAAAGCACGAAGTTGAAGCGCGCGATACCAAGCTGGGGCCGGAAGAAATCACCTACGATATTCCGAACGTCGGCGAAGACGCGCTAAAAGACCTCGACGAGTTCGGCATTGTCCGCATCGGCGCGGAAGTTGGCCCGAATGACATTCTGGTCGGCAAGATCACGCCGAAGGGCGAAAAAGAACTCAGCCCGGAAGAAAAACTGCTCCGTGCGATCTTCGGTGAGAAGGCGCGTGAAGTGAAAGACTCGTCACTGCGCCTGCCGCACGGTGAACGCGGGAAAGTCGTCGATGTGAAAACCTTCACGCGTGACGAACATCCCGATCTGCCTGCGGGCGTGGAAAAGATGGTGCGCGTCGCCGTTGCCCAAAAGCGTAAGCTGACGGTGGGCGATAAGATGGCAGGCCGCCACGGGAATAAGGGTGTCATCTCCAAGATCGTGCCGATCGAAGACATGCCCTATCTCAGCGACGGTCGCCCGGTGGAAATCATCCTCAACCCGACGGGTGTTCCCGGTCGTATGAACCTCGGTCAGGTGCTGGAAATTCACCTTGGGTGGGCGGCGGAACGCCTTGGCTTCCGTGCCGTGACCCCGGTGTTCGACGGCGCGAAGGGTGAGGAAATCGAAGCCGAACTTGGGCGCGCCTTCCTGATCGACCTCGCATGGAACCAGATTACCCAGCGTGCATGGGACTGGATTCAGCAGGAAGACTACGATCCGATGGACTACGAAGACGACGACGAAGTGCGCCGCTTGTACGTCCACGAATGGCTGAACGGTCGCGGGTATGACAGCGATGAACTGCTGCACAATACCGACTACACGCGCCGCGCGGTCTTGGCGGAATGGCTGCGTGAACTCGGTCACGACCCGAACGACGTGCTAATTTGGGACAACACGACTTTGAGTTCGACCGAACGCAAACGTCGCGATGTCAACGCCATGACGATCTCCATTCAGCAGTGGATGCTGTGGGCTGATCCTGAAGCACAGATCCCCGAAGGTGTGGTGGGCAAAGACCTGCTTCACTACGCGGATAAAGTGATGTTCAAGACCGGCAAACCGATTCCGCATTACGGCAAGCACACCCTGTTTGATGGGCGCACGGGCGATCCGTTCGATCAGCCGGTGACGGTCGGCATGATCCACATGCTGAAGCTGGCGCACTTGGTCGAAGACAAAGTGCACGCGCGTTCCACCGGCCCCTACAGCCTCGTGACGCAGCAGCCGCTCGGCGGTAAGGCCCAGTTCGGCGGTCAGCGCTTCGGTGAAATGGAAGTGTGGGCGCTGGAAGCCTACGGCGCGGCCTACACGCTTCAGGAAATGCTCACCGTCAAGTCGGACGATGTGCAGGGGCGTGTTAAGACCTACGAAGCCATCATCAAGGGCGAAGCCATCGAAGAACCCGGCATCCCCACCAGCTTCCGCGTGTTGGTCAAGGAACTGCAAAGCCTCGGCCTCGCCGTTGAAGCGATCAGCGATACTGGCGAAGTGATCCGCTTCGGCAAGGAAGATGAAAAACAGATCCTCGGCAAGGTGGGCAAAGGCGATCGTGATCGCTCTGCCACCAGCGAACTGCCGATGCTTGGCCTCGGCGACGGCGATTAGTCAGCCGAAAAAGTGTGATGAAAGGGACGCCTTGAGCGTCCCTTTTTGATTCCCTCGCCCCCTAACCATTGGGGGGCGTTCACGCGGGCGATTTCACTTCTAGCGGGATTTTTCCTTTGATACACTCGGCTCATCTGTAGAGGAGGTTGGTTTAAGCATTTAAAAAGGAGGTGCCTGTGACCGAGATCGTACAGCTTTTTCTCGCCTTGGGAATCATCATCACCGTTGCCAAAGCATTTGGGTATTTGACGGCTCGGCTTGGGCAGCCTGCCGTTCTAGGCGAATTGATCGCCGGGGTTTTGATTGGCCCCTCCATCCTCAACTTGCTGCACACGCCGGGGCTATTCCCTGATGGTGCCAGTGTGGAGCACACCGTCATCGAAATTGCTGAATTGGGCGTGCTCTTGCTGATGTTCTCTGCTGGCCTTGAAGTCGATTTGCAGAGCATGCTGAAAGTAGGACGGACAGCGTTCGTTGCTGGGGCGCTCGGCGTGATTGTGCCGATTCTTTTCATCACACCGCTGGAAATGCTGAATGGGCATCACATTGAGGGTGCCATTTTCATCGGGTTGATTTTGGCAGCAACGAGTGTCAGCATCAGCGCGCAGGTGATGCGCGAACTAGGTGTCCTGCGTACCCGTGAAGGCTTGGCACTGCTCGGCGCGGCAGTGATAGACGACGTACTCGTGATTCTAGGAATTTCGCTGTTCCTTGCGCTCAACCCCGGTGGAGTCGTGACAGCGGGCGAATCACGCTCTTTTATCGAAGTCACGGTTCGGTTGGTCGGCTTTCTGATCCTGTCGATTGGATTGGGGTGGGTGCTGCTGCCGCGCATCGTCCGCCATATCAACCGCCTCAACATTTCGGAAGGGGCGTTGGTCGTCGCGCTGGTGTCCGCCCTTCTGTACGGGTTTGCCGCTGAATATTTCGGCGGCGTCGCGGCGATCACGGGCGCATTTATTGCCGGAATTTGCCTAGGACAAGCGGATCGGCGTATTGTTCATGACATTGAATCCGGGGTACAACGGTTGAACTATGGATTTCTGGTACCCGTTTTCTTTGTGAGCATCGGCTTGCAAGCCGATTTGCGCTTGATCAATGCCTCGGCGCTGCCGTATGCCCTGCTGCTGACACTTTTCGCCATCCTTTCAAAGGTGATTGGCGCGGGGGCGGGCGGTTTGCTGACGCGCTTTCCACGCATGGGAGCGCTGCGGTTGGGTATTGGGATGATCAGCCGTGGAGAAGTAGGCTTGATCGTTGCGGCGTTAGGGGTGCGCAGCGGTATCATCAATGCAGAAGTATTCGCGGAAGTTGTGCTGGTTGTCCTCGTCACCACGATTTTGACGCCGCTGCTCGTGCGGTGGTCATTCCGCCAGCCGAACGGGCCCAAATCTGCGCCGCAGACGGTAGAACCTAGTACGGATGAGATTGTGATACAGGGAGAAGAGTCCTCGTGAAACTCGTTATTTTTATCACCGCTCAAACGGAACGTACCCTCGAAATCGCTGAAGCATGGCAGAAGGCGGGAACCAGCGGCGTGACCATTCTGGAAGGGTTGGGACTGCGCCGCTTGCAGGAGAACTATCCTTTCCGAGATGATCTGCCGCTGCTGCCCTCGTTGGCGAGCTTATTTCGGCAGCGCGAGGTCAACACTCATATGCTGCTGTCGGTCGTCAACGACGATCTGCCGCCTAAGCTGTACCAATGTGTCACCGATTTGTTAGGCGATCTGACCCTGCCGAACAACGGCTTTTTGTTTACCATTGATGTCGATAACGTCTTAGGAATGCGCCCTGCCCCATGAGAAAATACGCCGTTGCCACTTGGTATGTTTGTGTCCTTGCCCTCGCAGTCGTTATCGGTCTTTCGCGGACACTGCCTCGCAGCCCTCAATTCGCCTTTGTTTCGGCGCGGGCAGGTGGCACACGGGTTTTTTTGCATGATATGGATACCGGCGCAGATTTCAACATATCGCGCGGTGCGCGTGGGGATATGACTCCCTGCTGGTTAGATACCGACCACCTGCTCATTCAAACCAATTATGGGCTGGTGGTCGTCGATCCGATCAGCGGGCAGCGTCGGGCGATCTCCGGTTCGCAGAACCGGTCGCTGCGGCCCATCTGCAACCCCGGCAGCGCGACGTTCACGTTTGTCGATAATCAGGCGGTCGAGATGACCTCGGCACCGCTGTACGAACTGAACAGCAGTTGGACGGAACTCACCACAGTGCCGCACCGCACGACCACCTTTCTGGATTCACAGTTGATCTTGTCGCCCGATGGCACTGCGTTTCTGTATGTGGCCGATGCGATTGGCGAGGGGCGGCGGTTGATGCGCGAACAGATTGCCGATGGAACCAGCCAACTTGTCTATCAAGCGGCCAGTACCATCACAGAGCCGGTATGGTCACCGGATATGCGCCACATCGCGTTTGGGTCTGCGACCGATTTATGGGTCATCGATGCCGATGGACAGAATGCGATCAACCTGACGACTTCGGTTCGCAGTGAGGCGCGCCAGTGGACATGGTCACCCGACAGTACGTTGATCGCCTATTCGATCCTCTCCGGCGGGGTCAGCAATATTTTGGTGAGCAGTATCGAAACGGAATCGATGATCAACCTCACCCCGGATCAAGGGATGTGTTTTGAGCCGCATTGGGGGCTGGATGGCCGCACACTGCTTATCACCTGTCAGGGTGACCGTGATTTGAACGTCGATGTGTACGCGGTCGATATTGTCACCCGCGCGATCACACGCACGAGTTTTGTTCCCGCGCGCGATTCCGCGCCCGCTTGGAGACCCTGAAGGATGAAGCCGATTCAACCACTGCACGACTGGAATATTTCTGCTCCCGAAGCGATCGCGCTGCAAAAAACATTGGCCCCCCGCTTGATTGCCGATCGTTCATTGGAGATTGATAGTATCCGCTATGTCGCCGGGGTGGATGTCTCGGTTAAAGACGATGCGAGCGGGATCGCGATGTCACAGGCGGCGATTGCGATCCTCGAATTCCCATCGCTGCGGTTAGTCGAAGCGGCGCGTGCTGTGCTGCCGACGCCCTTTCCTTATATCCCCGGCTTGCTCAGCTACCGTGAAGGCCCGGTGATTCTCAAAGCCCTTGAGTCACTGAAGATCGAACCGGATGTATATATCTTTGATGGAATGGGGCGTGCGCATCCCCGCCGCATCGGAATTGCCGCGCATATGGGCTTGTGGCTGAACAAACCGACGATTGGCTGCGGCAAAACGCACCTGATCGGTCGCTATGACGATCCGCCGCAGGAACGGGGTGCATGGTCGCCGCTGGTGGATAAAGGCGAACTGATCGGTGCCGTGCTGCGGACGCGCCCGAATACCAAACCCGTCTTTATCTCGGTCGGTCATCTGGCAGATCTGCCGACTTCGCTCGATCTGATCATGCGCTGTACCGGGAAATATCGCCTGCCGGAAGTGATCCGTGCCGCGCACCATGCCGCCGGGGAATTCGATCCCGCTCATCCGGTAGAGGTTGAGCCGGACGATCCCCAGCAGCCGCGCCTTTTGTAACCAACAGTCGCTTGTCGCAGTCGTGTGCCCAACCTTTACCCCATCGTCATTGTCGAACAGTAAAATTCGTCAGTAACGATGCCCCCCTTGGCCCGGGTATCCTGAACAAAGAGACTTTTTACGAAAGGACACACCATGAATATGAATAGCTTGGGAAACGTGTTCGTGAAACCGATGCTGCGCTCGCCTGCGCACCGCCTGATCAGCAAGAATGTGCTGCTGCTCAGCTATACGGGGCAAATGGGCAAAGCGTATTCACTGCCCGTTGAATATTTTCAGCATGAGCAGACGATCACCCTTTTCACAAAAGCACCACATGGTGGAAAAACTGAAGCGCACGAAACGCCGGTGTTTCGCTTGCGTGGTAAAGAGGTCAAAGGGAAGCAAGAGCGCATCTTTACGACGCCGAGCATACGGCGCGCACGCTGCACAAGCACTACCCAACCATGACTCCCGAAAAGTGGCGGATTTAGCGCCCAAAACCGTCGTCATCACCATCCACCTTGCCTACACATAGGCGGAGAGATTAACGCTACAGGGCAGGGATCGATCCTGCCCTGCCATGCTTTTCCCACGTGTTCATCAAGTCGATCAATCCTTCGAACACCGCATCTGGCCGAACCGGTGCTGTGGCGGCATCCTCGCGTGTCGTGACCCCGGTCAGCACCAACGCCGTTGGCAAGCCGAGCGCGGCGGCTCCGGCGATGTCCGTATCCAACCGATCGCCGATCATCAGTGTGTGCTGCGCATCAGTTCCCATGACGGCGATCGCTGCCTCGAACATCGGCGCGGCGGGTTTGCCCATGCTGATCGGCTGTCTGCCGCTGGCCGCGATCAACGCGGCGGCGATGCTTCCTGCGCCGGGGATCAACCCTTCTGGCGATGGGAACGTGAGATCGCCATTGGTCGCGATGAAATCCGCGCCCGCATGCAACGTCAGCGTGGCATGCTTCAACTTTTCATAGGTGAGTTCAAAATCCAGCCCCACCGTCACCGCGACGGCGCTCAAATCCAGCGCACCTGTGACGCGGTATCCGGCGTTGGTGAGGACTTCGCGCAGCCCATCGCCGCCCAGCACATGAATGGTGCTGCCCGCCGGGTAATGCCGCTGCACATATGCGGCGGTCGCGGTGCCGCTGGTGACGATCTGCTCAAGGCGGATGTCGTGTACACCCATCCGCGCGAGTTTTTCCACATAATCGCGCTGGCTCATGCGGCTGTTGTTGGTCGCCAATGCGAACGGCAGTGCGCGCGCCCGCAGAAAGTCGAAGAACGCCGTTAGTCCCGGCAGTGCTTCGTTTCCACGCCACAGCACCCCGTCCATATCCATCACCACACCCGCGATTTGTCGGAAGTCGATCATGCCGTTTCCTCGTGCAAAGTACGCTACAATCCCTGCCAAAACGCGCTAATTGTACTCGGTACCGTGTCTAATCGATGTGTCCATTCGTGGATCGGGACAGAAGGAGTGACAGACTCATGACGTTCTCAATCGTTGCATACGATCCTCATGAAAAAGCATGGGGCGTGGCCGTTGCCAGCAAATTTCTCGCCGTCGGATCGCGGGTTCCTTGGGCAGAAGCAGGCGCGGGCGCGGTTGCCACACAGTCCTACGCGAAGATCAGTTTCGGCCCGGATGGGCTGGCGATGATGCGTGCGGGTAAATCGGCCAGCGAGACGCTTGCCGCCCTGCTCGCCGCCGATCCCGGACGCGAAAAGCGTCAGGTGGGGATCGTCGATGCCAATGGAAACGCCGTCACTTACACGGGTAAGGAATGCTACGACTGGGCGGGTGGACGCACGGGCGAAGGTTTCGCCTGTCAGGGAAATATCCTCACTGGGGTGGATGTCGTCGAGGCGATGGCGGATGTGTTCGTCGCGACCTCCGGCGCACTGGCGGAACGCTTGATGGCGGCACTTGCGGCAGGCGATCAAGCGGGTGGAGACAGCCGGGGACGGCAGGGCGCGGGGTTGGTCGTCGTTAAGGCGAATGCAGGATACGGCGGCGACAACGATCGCTATATTGATCTCCGTGTGGACGACGATCCCGCCCCCGTGGGCAAACTTGCGACGATGCTGCGCGCCTTTCATGTGTTCTTCGATCGCCCGCGCCCTCAAGACTCCATGCCGATCACGGAAGAATTGGCGCGCGAACTGCAAACCATGATGCACAGCGGCGGCTACTGGCGCGGCGATGTAACGGGTGTGTGGGATGAAGCCTCCAAAGCAGCGTTTGATGCGATGGTGGGCAGCGAAAACCTCGAAGAGCGCTGGCGTTTGGACGATCCCGACAAGATCGACCGGATCGCGCTCGAATACCTGCGCGAACGGTATCGCTGAGCCGTGCAATACCGGGGCACCATAAGCGGCCATCGGGCGATCCTGCTGGCGATCCTGCTAATTGCAGGCGCACTGCGCTTGGCTCCCTTGGCATCCGATGTGCGCTTTCACCCTGACGAAGCCCTGTTCACCGCGTTTGCGCGCGATGCGGTCGCTCACGGTGATTGGCTGCTGCATGGCGATCTCGATAAAACGCCGCTCAGCCTCTATGCCAATGCCGTTTCGCTGACGTTGGTTGCTGCCACCTATGATCGCGGCGTGCCGGATTTTGATCCGCGTGTCGGGGAATTTGCCGCGCGGGTACCGGGTGTTTTTGCCAGTTGGCTGCAAGTCGCTGCGGTCTATGCGCTGGCAAAACGCCTCTATCAGCGACAGGATGTGGCGCGGTGGGCGGCGCTGTTCATGGCCCTGTCGCCGCTGGCGATCGCCTACGGTGCATCGGCCTATACCGATGGGCTGATGCTGCTGTTTTCGACCGTTTCGCTGTGGCTGTGTGCAGCCGATCGTCCGCTGACCGCCGGAATCGCGCTGGCCTTGGCCTTCGCCTCCAAACAGCAGGCGCTCTATTTTCTGCCCCTGTGTGCCGCACTGCTCATTGAACGGCGGGGCCGCTGGTGCGTCGTGTGGCACTGTTCGCGGCACCGCTGATCGCGATCGTCGTGTTACTGCTCGATGAACTTCCTGCGCCGCCCTTCGCCGCCGCTGTTTGCGCTGGCGGCGGTGCGCAACAACCCCGGCAGGTTGATCCGCTCTGCCGAAGTGAGTGCACGCTTAGGCACATGGGCAGCATGGGCGCAGTTCATGATCGGCGCGCCGACCGCTTTATTCGCAGGAATGATACCTGTGTCGATTGGATGGCGCATTTTCCGCGAACCGCGCCGCCGCTCCACGCTGATCGATGTGCTGCTGCTGATTTTTCTGCTCGGTTATGCGTTCGTCCACTGGCTGATCGCCTTCAACACATATGATCGCTATTTGCTGCCGATCCTGCCTGTGTTCGCGATCCTTGCGGCGCGTGCGGGGGGCTGGTTGTGGGGAATGCTCCACCGCCGGATCAGCCGACCGGAATTGATGGTCGCTGCCGGGGCAGTCGTGCTTTCACTGATCAGCGGCGGGATTGACGCGGCGGGGGGAAACACGATTTACAATGCCGAACGGCGCGCGGTCTGCGACATGATCGGGCTGGCGGACTATTTGAATGCGCTGCCGACGGCCACGGTGATATACGATCACTGGCTGGGGTGGGGACTCTCGTATTATCTCGGCGCATGGAATGATAAGCGACGGGTGTACTATCCAACGCCAAGCACACTCGCGCAGGCGGCTGCCGCCCTTCCTGAAAGGGAACCTCGTTATTTTCCGGTTCCCTCTAATCGTCCAATGGAAGTGTGGCTTGAGCCGTTAGAAGCGGAAGGTTTTGAAGTAGAACGGGTGTATGCTTCAGGAGGGTGCGTTGTCTACCGTTTGACTCCACGTTAGGCTGACCTGCGCGATCGGTTTGCGTGTTTATTTAGCGACCCGCCGCCCGGTTTTCAGCAGTTCACCTGCGACGCTGATCAAGTTGTTGGCGATGTAGGGCTTGGTCAGATACCGATCCGCGCCCGCATCCAAGGCTACCCGAATCTGCTCCGGATCGATCAGCGCCGATAAGATCAGCACCGGCACCGCATCGAATATGTTTTTCGAACGGATCTGCTTGAGGAACTCGATGCCGCTCACATCCGGGAGCATCATATCGAGGATAATCAAGTCGGGAAGCGGAGGAGTTTTCAGAATTTGGGCTGCACTGGCTGCGTTCACTGCGTTGATCGATTCGACGTTCAAACGCGTCAGCAGCACACGCACAAGGTTGAGAAGTTCAGAGTCATCATCGACGACGAGGACGCGCTTGCGATTTTCCGCCACACTAGCACCCTTTCTATATCATTACCTAAAGCACAGCCTCAGGTTCTACATTTCTAACCCACACTGGTCTGGTTGTCTAGTATGATCATGACCAAAGTGTGCTGATGATAAACATACAAATTGCGTGAAAGGGTGGTAAACTGGCGGCGCTTTTGGGACAGTCTGTGCCACAGGATGGCAGTAGGCAGAAAAAAGGAGTGCGCGTGTGAATGTTCAGCATCGATCAGCGGTAGTATGGGCGTGGCGACTGCTGTCGGCAGGGCTTCTTTTCATGTTAGCGGGCTGTTTTCGCCCGGCTAGCGATGCACCGCAGTCGGAAGTGATCCCAACCGAAACCCCTGCTGGTCAACCCGTCACCGTGCCCACCGATACCCCAACGGTATCCGATCCCGGACTTCCGGCGACTGCCACGATCGTCTTTGAGATCGTAACGCCGCAGCCGACCAATACCAGCAGTGTCCCAAGTGAACTGCCGACCGTCACACAGGGCTTTCAGAGCTTACCGACGCTGACTCCCAGCCTCTCTGCCGATCAAGTCCAGCCGACCGAAACCGCTGCTGGAAGTTTCGCGCTCAGCGGGACACCGACGATCATTTTCATTACCCCCGGCAGTCCGCTGGGATTTGTGACGCCTGATCCGGTCACGCCGACGGCAACCCTTTCATTCGATCAATTGAACACCTTGGCCGCCATCACGCCGACACAGACCGACGATGGAAGCGGCACCGCGATCCCAACGGTGACTCCGCTCGATGCCTGCGTTTATGTCGTGCAGGGGGGCGATACGCTGTATCAGATTGCCATCGATCAAGACGTGACGAGCGCAGAAATTCGCGCTGTGAACCCGCAGCTTACAGGCACTGATCCCATCCTGCAAATTGGTCAAGAACTTCGGATGCCGCGTGAAGGCTGCCCGGATTATGTCGCGCCGACCGGCACGCGCACACCCGCCGCGCAGTCCACCACGTCGAGCAGTGCTCCTGAAGGCTCCGGTGACCTGTATACCGTGCAGTCGGGCGATACGCTATATGCGATCGCGCTTCGCTTCGGGACGACCGTTAACGCGATTGTGCAGGCGAATAATCTCGCCAATGCCGATTCGCTGCAAGTTGGGCAGCAGTTGGTGATTCCGACCAGCAGTGGGAATTAATCGCAGCATCCACACATGAAATGAGGGTGTGTCGTCTGATGACGGCGCACCCCCTGAATCCGAGTAGAGGTTAAGGTGTAACTGGCGCGGTGCTGGCCGCCCAGATCGTCAGATTGTCGAACGCGACATCGACGGCTTTCCCTTCCGGGACGGCTGCGGCAATTCCGGCAAACCCTTCTTGATAGCGATCGTCGTGCGTTTCCCCGACGAACTCCCCGTTCACATACAGCGCCAGATAACCCCCCACGCACACGATGCGCATCCGGTTCGGGCTGAGCCCCTCGTGGATGGACGGGTTTCGCGTCCATGCGATCAGCGGTTCGATCACATTGTTGACCCCGCGCCGGATGGTGAAAGCGCCGTCACTGCTGATCAGAAAATAATACCCGTCCCCATCTCCCTGCGCCGATGCACGGCAGGCGAGACCAAACCCATTATCGGTTTCGGTCGAATAGGGCAAAATATCTGCTTGAATAGCGACATCCGTATGCGGCGTTCCATTCATCGCCCACGCGAATCCGCCCTCTGGAATCCGTGCCCGGTATGCGCCCTCTTCGATGCCGAACAGGATTCCACGTGATGAATCGCGGTAAAATTCCCATTCGTAGGGTTGATCGAAGGCCACATCAGACAGAATATCGCCGAGGTTGACACGTTGGCTGGCCGTCGGGTTTATAGTGGGTATCCCGGTACATGCCGCTATGCTCGCACTCCACAGCAGAATGAACATTCTGACCGGCCACCGTTTCCACTGGACAATGTCTTGTTTCATCGGCTTTCGTTCCCCTTTTTTCGTCATTTGTACCGGATTAGAACTCCTCGTTTTACTGGTTGCCGCTCCAAACGATCGATGTATAATCCGTGTAATTGGGATCGAGTAGAAATTAAGTCACCATGATTGAAGTCGTCATAGACAGCATCCGCGTCAGCCTGATGTCACAACACCGCATTGTCATCCTCAAAGACATCACCAGTGACCGTTACCTGCCTATCTGGATTGGCCCGTGCGAGGCGGACGCGATCACCATTGAGCTGCAAGAAATGCCGCCCCAGCGCCCGCTGACCCATGACCTGCTGAAGAATCTCATCCGCGAATTGGGCGGAAAAGTCGTGCATATCTTGATCAACGATCTGCGCAACGATGTCTACTACGCGCGGATCGTCGTCGACCTCGGTACCCGACAGGTAGAAATCGATTCCCGCCCGAGCGATGCGATCGCGCTGGCCGTACGCACTAAGGCTCCTATTTTCGTCAACGAACCGGTGATGGAAAAGGGCGCGATTGAGCCGGAAGATGATGTGGAAAACGAAGTCACCGCTCAGGAAGGCGAAGTTGGTGAAGACCGCTTAAGCGCCTTCAAGGATTTCGTCAATTCGCTCGATCTGGATGATCTGGACGACGAAGAGGATTAGCTCACGCTGGCAGCAGGACACCGGCACAACCGGGACAAAAGGTAAACTGGATACGGCGATGCTGTCTCGCGGCGGCACGCCGTTTTCTTTCTCTGGAAAGAGCAGCAGCAAAGCGCTATGAGCTACGATCCGTCGAGTATTGCCCCTTACAGCCAAGATGCCGAAGAAGCCGTTCTCGGTGCCGTATTGATCAATCCCGAAACCTATTTCGCGATTGCATCATTCCTGCGCGCCGAAGATTTCTTCATCCTCCGTCACCAGTACATCTGGGAAGCGATGGCGCGCATTACCGAGCGGAATGAAATTCTCGATCTGCTCACCGTGCGCGAGGAACTGCGCCAGCAAAACCGCCTCAACGATATTGGCGGCCCCGGCTATCTGACTCAACTGACGCTCAATGTGCCGACCTCCGTTCACGCTGAAGTGTATGGGCATTTGGTCGAACGGGCAGCGGTGCGCCGCCGCTTGCTCAGCGCCGCCGATGAGATTCGCGGGCTGGCGATGGACGAAACGCTGTCGCTCGATAAAGTCACGAACGACGCCGAATCTAAATTGTTCGAAGTCACCGAGCGCAACATGCGCCGCGATATGGTGCCGATGCGCGAGGCGATCAGCGATTACTTCGACCGCCTTGAACACTTGATGCAGCACCCGGACGAACCGCTCGGTTTGCCTACCGGTTTCAAAGACTTGGACACACTGCTCGGCGGTTTGCAGCGCTCCGACCTGCTGATCTTCGCGGGACGCCCGGGGATGGGAAAAACGAGTTTCCTGCTCAGTGTGGCGCTGAACGCTGCCAAACTCGGCGGGCGTATCATGATCTTCACGATGGAAATGGGCGCGGAACAGATCGTTCAGCGTTTTGTCTCGATGGAAACCGGCATTAACACGCAGAAACTCCGGCTGGGTCAGCTTTCGCAGCAGGAATGGGCGCGTTTTGTGCAGGCCAGCGGACGACTGGGCAGCCTGCCGGTATTCATCGACGACACTCCGGCCATGACACCGCTTCAAATTCGCACCAAATCGCGCCGTGTGGCCCATGAATTCGGGTTGGATCTCGTCATCATCGACTATTTGCAGTTGATGACCGCCGGAGCTGGTTACGAGAATAACCGCGTGCAAGAAATTGCCTATATCAGCCGCAACATCAAAGAGATGGCGCGTGAACTGAATGTTCCGGTGTTCTCTGCGGCGCAGCTTTCGCGTGCGGTCGAAAGTCGTCAGGACAAGCGCCCTCAGTTGAGCGACCTACGCGAATCGGGCTGTTTGGCGGGCGAAAGTCTGGTGTATCTCCCCGACTGCGGCACTTACGCTCCGATTAAGG
>JAXLWG010000040.1:0-46134 GCA_046328615.1 Anaerolineae bacterium
GAACGAGTTCATGAAACGGCAAACGTGCTGGCGTTTCGACACACGCGCCCGGCTTACCCCGTGCATATTGTGGTGATCCCAAAGCGGCATATTTCGTCGTTACTCGACATCACTGCTGAGGACACACCACTGCTCGTGGAGCTTTTGAGCGTTGTGCGTGAATGTGCGGCACAAGTGGTGGCGGAGCAGGGGTCATGCCGTGTGGTGACCAACATGGGCCGCTATCAAGACTCAAAGCACTTGCACTTTCACGTGATTTCAGGGGATCGATTCCCGATCACAACCTAAATCCCAACCATGCGGTGCCAATGTATTCAAGCCGCCTAAACAGGCGTTAGACATCAGTTAGGCGGCTGAAAGTCACAATTGCATGTCATGCTTGCTCTGGTGCATGGTAAACGGGAATATCTTCCAACTGGTAGTAAACCGGAATTCCACGCTTCAGCGCGAGCAGAACATCATTGTCGGCACCTTTTGAGTCCCCCGGAAGTCGGAGAATAGCATCGCAGTGTTCAATCAGGCGACCGGCGGTGGGATGGAGAATTTCGTTATACAGCGCATCACCTACGGTTTGCCCACCCGCCGTTTGCCAAATCGGCAGGGCTACCCATTCGCCAATCATCGGGACATGCCCAGCCTGAAAAATGGGATAGGAGGCTATTTCTAATGCATGGAGATTCGCCGCCATTTTCACCGGGTCATCACCCGTTCCGCTGCGATAGGGTCCGGCGATAAGAATGAGCAGGCGCTTGTCGGTGTACATGGTTCGTCCTTTTTGAAGCTGATACAATGGGCACAATCACGAAACCGCACGATATTGCACGAAATATCACATAACCGCATTAAATCACGTAAAAACGTGCAGTGTCAAGAAAAAACGTGCAGTGTTAGAAAATTGGAATGTTAGGAGCGAAGCAAATGCTGACCAGTCAGCGTAAGCAGTACATTCTGAATGTGCTGAACCGTGACGGACAGGTGGTCGCTAAAGAAATTAGTCAAGCGCTTCATCTTTCCGAAGACACGATTCGTCGCGATCTGCGTGAAATGGCGCAAGAAGGGCTGCTTCAGCGCGTTCATGGAGGCGCCCTACCTGCCTCACCTGCCGTCGTCGATTTCGCGGGGCGCGAAAAACTATCGGTCACCGGCAAACAGGCGATTGGGCGAACGGCAGCCATGCTGATCAGAGACAATCAGGTGATCTTTCTTGACGGAGGAACGACCGCTGTACAAGTCGCACGTCATCTACCGACCACGCTGCACGCGACGATTGTAACCCACAGTGCCCGTACCGCCGTCGAATTGGTCAGCCATCCGAACGTCGAAGTCATCCTGATTGGTGGAAGGTTGTTCAAGCACTCGATCGTATCCGTGGGAGCATCGGCATTGGAAGCGCTGCAACATATTCGGGCCGATGTTTACTTTATGGGGGTAACGGGTATTCATTTGGAATCAGGGCTAAGCACGGGCGATTTTGAGGAAGCGTATATCAAACGAGCCATCATTCAACGGGCCGCAGAAACCTACGTCCTTGCTTCGAGCGAAAAGCTCGATGCGGCTTCCCAATACCCCATCGCGCCATTGAGCGATATTGCGGGGCTGATTGTGGAATCAGAGGTAGCCGATGCTGTACTTATGCCTTACCGTGACCTAGGGTTGAGCATTATTGTTTCAGAATAGCAGAATTGCCGTACGAGGCAGGCAATCGTAGGGTAGAGGAGAGAAAACCCTGCACACCGTTGAAACCAGATAGGCGCGGCGTGCAGGGTGATTACCCTGAGGTTTCAAATTATCAACCAGCGTCCCACTCGATTCGCCGCTGGTTAGTTCTCCGGTGGGTCGGCATTCCAAGTGGTTGTCGCCATCCGGTGAAGCAGCTCCGCGTTGGCAGCGAACTGATCGCTGGGCGCAGAGTACTCGATCACACTTCCGTAAGCCCCTGAACTCCGCCGCAAATACCCATGACGCCCGCGGTTGGAAAATTCAATCGGCGTTTGAGTGGGGATGTCCTCAAGGGATACCCCAAACAGCGCATCTGTCTGTCCATCGTCCACTTGAGAGGGCCGATAGACACGCACGGCAGGTGACTGGGCATAGGCGGCCCCAAAGGGCAGAATGACACGATGGTATTCAGAATCGATCGTCTCGATCCAGCCGTCCGGATAGCCGATGGCGATCAGACTGAACACTACATCACCGCTGAAGAGCGTGTGCCGCAGCTCAGGCGAGAGGAAATACTGATAGGTTTCAGGGTAGCGCAGCAGATCGGCGTAGAGCGCCTGATTCGCCGTGCAGTCCTCCACTGAGGATAGCAGCGCAATCTGCACACTGTGGCTTGACTCTCAGGTCACCTGAGACGGTATCGTAAAGACATCTTCGCGCGGAGAAACGCTTTCATGATCAGAATTGGTGACTTTGCCCGTCTCGGACAGGTATCCATCGTGACGCTGCGCCACTACGACGACATTGGGCTGCTCAAGCCCATCCGGGTGGACGGCTTCACCGGTTACCGCTACTACTCGGTGGCACAACTGCCCCGGCTCAATCGCATTTTGGCGCTCAAAGACCTCGGCTTCACCCTCGAGCAAATTGAGCAGGTGTTGAACGGAGGGCTGACGCTGGATCAACTGCGCGGGATGCTCACCTTGAAGCACGCCGAGTTGGAACAGCATCTAGCCGCCGAACAGGCGCGGTTGGACCGAATCGGAGCACGTCTGAGGCAAATAGAATTGGAGGACAGCATGCCTACCTATGATGTAGTGCTCAAAACCATTCCATCCACGATGATTGTCTCGCGTCGCGTAACCATTCCCACCAACGATCAGGTGCCGCAGTACCTGAATCCGGCCTTTGGGGAGGTCTGGGATTACGTGAAGAGTCAAGGCGTGAAGGTGACCGGCGCGCATTTCGCGATCTGGCATCAACCCGCCGAAGTCCTCATGAACGAGGACGCCGAAGCCTCAATTCCAGTTGACCGACTGATACCCGGCAGTGATCGGATCAAAGGGTACGAGCTGCCGGAAACGCAGGTTGCCGCTGCGGTTCATCATGGCAACTTCGAGGACTTCACACAGCTTCACACGGCGATTCTGCGATGGATCGAAGCCAATGGCTACGAGATCGTCGGGCCGTATCGTGAGGTCTACATCAAGCACAATCCGGAGGACTACAGCGACTCGGCGACCGAGGTACAGTATCCAGTAAAAAAGATGATCAGCTAAACAGCTCACTCAGCCAGTTGCTCCACATCCAGTCAATGATGTGGGGCGGCTGGTGGAGTGTTCCGCATATCCAAATCCATACGATCATGGGCGCATCCTCGATGAACCAACCGCCAATCTCGACCTAATCATCGAACATGAAGCACAGGCAGTTGATCAGGTTGGAATTGGCCGAAAAACGGTCATGAATTCCCATCTGCCCCTCTTAAGAGAAATCATTTACCGATTGTGACGTTCGTCACTTTCCGGGCTACAACTAGTACTTTATATTCATCCTAGGGTGGCAGTGACTCAAATCTTTTATCTCACAAGGTAAGATGTTATAAGGGAGATGCGAAGAAAGAGCCTCCCCCAGCAATTTCACGTACTGAACTAGGCTTTTTAGCAATATCAGAAAGCAAGGAGTCAAAGATGTTCGGTAAATTCACCCGCTTCGTTCTTGTCGTCATGTCGGTAGTGTTTTTAGCAAGCCTGTTGGTGACCCCTATTCAGGTCTCCGTACGGGCGCAGGATAGTATCCTTGTTGGTCTGTCGTTCTCCGATTTCGAGACGCCCCGCTGGATCCAAGAAAATGACATTATGACTGCCGCTCTTGAAGCCAAGGGCTACAGCGTCGTGTCACAACAGGCCAGCCACGATCCCGTGACCCAGAACAACCAGATCGCCAACATGGTTACGCAGGGCGCAAAAGCGATCATTATCGTTGCCCAAGACGCATCTGCTGTCGCGACAGCGGTCGATGATGCAGTCCGTGAAGGCGTCGTCGTGATTGCTTATGACCGTCTTATTGCTTCGCCCAACATTTCTGCTTACATCACCTTCGGTTTGACCGAAGTTGGTAACGGGCAGGCCGATGGCGTGCTCCGCGCATTGGGCATCACCAGCCTCGATTCCACGGGTGACTGGTCGGTTGATAACCCCGTTAAATTGGTCAAGCTTGAAGGCGACCCCGGCGATAACAATGCCCAGTTCTTCGAAGCCGGCCAAGATGAAGTTCTCCAGCCCTACGTCGACGCGGGTATTGTTACGGTGGTTGCACGCCAGAACATTGCCAACTGGGACGAAACCAATGCTGTAACGGCGATGGAAAACATCCTCACGTCTCAGAACAACGAAGTTGACGCGGTCATCGCCGCCAACGACAATCTGGGATTGGGCGCCCTCCAGGCTCTCACGGCTCAGCGTCTGTCCGTCCCGGTCTCCGGCCAGGATGCCACGGCTCCCGGTTGCAACAGCATTGCCCGCGGCCAGTTGACGGTCACCATCCTCAAGGACTATCGCGTGATGGCACCGCAGGCTGTCGATCTGGTGGACATGTTCCTCAATGGCCAGACCGATCCTGATCTGCAATCCTACGAACTGTCCGTCCTGACCGGGAATGACTCCCTGACGGGTTCCGTTCTCGCCAAGTACCTGCCGGTAACGCAGGTGACCATTGACAATCTGTATGATGCAGTCGTCGTGAGCGGCTTCCAGAGCTATGATGACGTCTATCAGGATATTCCTGAAGCCGAACGTCCTCCTCGTCCAGCCGAAGTTACGCCTGAACCTACACAAGCATCGTAAGCTTGGTCAATGACATATAGTCTCCGGCGGGCAAAGCCTTCCGGCTAATCACGGCGAATTCTGAAGGAAAAGGCTTCCTGTCAAAACAGCGACTCGCTAAACACAGGAAGCCTTTTGTTCCAGTCAAGGACTACAGTACATGAGTGATAACACTAACGACTATATTCTTGATATAAAAAACGTCACTAAACGCTTTTCCAGTGTGACGGCGCTAAATGACGTCTCTTTACAGATCCGCCGTGGCGAGATTCATGGATTGTGCGGTGAAAACGGCGCAGGCAAATCCACCCTGATGAAGATTCTGTCGGGAGTTTATCCTTGGGGATCTTACCAAGGCAGCATCTTATACGATGGTCGTGAGCTGCGGCTAGAAGGCAGTCCAATCCGGCAGGCGATCAAAGAGGGAATCGCGATTGTTTACCAAGAACTGACTCTGGTCGGTAATATGACCGTGGGTGAGAATATCTTTCTAGGTAAAGAGCCGGTCGAAAACGGGATGATCAACTGGGACAAACTCTATTCAGAGACCCGAAACATCCTGAAAACCTATCATTTGGAGATTCAGCCTCAGGCGCTTGTCAAGCAGATGGGTGTTGGCAAACAGCAAATGACGGAAATTGCGAAGGCACTTTCCGAAAACGCCAAAATCTTGATTTTGGATGAGCCAACCAGTGCCCTCAGCGAAGCTGAGATCGACAAACTGATGGAAATCCTCACCGTTCTGAAAGAACATGGCGTCACCTGCATTTATATCACGCACAAAATCGGCGAGTTCTTCAGAATCGCTGATTCGATCACGGTCATGCGTGATGGCAAAATCATCACAACCAAGCCAACTCAAGAATTGAAGCTCGAACAACTCGTCAGTTTGATGGTCGGGCGCGAAATGAAGGAGCGCTTCCCCAAAGGGAATCGGCATCCGGGCGATGTCATTTTTGAGGTAGAAAATCTTCACGCGCTACCCCCTGAAAGCTCGGAACGAGAAGTCCTTAAGGGCGTATCTTTTAACCTGCGTAAAGGTGAAATTCTGGGGATCGCAGGGCTAATGGGGTCTGGTCGTACCGAGTTGGTAACGACCCTGTTTGGCGAGTATGGCAAGATCACCCGGGGTACGATAAAACTGGAAGGACAGCAGTTAACGATCCATAACTCGCGCCAAGCGATGACGCATGGTCTCAGCTTGGTGCCTGAAGATCGGAAACGTCACGGTCTCATCCTGATTCAAACCATCCTAAAGAATATTTCATTGGCGAATCTGGATCAATTTTCATCTTGGATGCGGATTAACGCCGATGCGGAACTTGCCGAGAGTATGCAGTTTGCCAAAAGCTTGGCTATTAAAACGCCAACACTTCAGGCAAAAGTCGATTCGCTCTCTGGCGGCAATCAACAAAAAGTGGTCATTTCCAAATGGCTGATGTCCAAGCCTAAAGTGCTGATTATGGATGACCCGACACGCGGCATCGACGTAGGTGCCAAATACGAAATCTACAAATTGATGAATGATTTGGCCGAGCAGGGCATGTCAATCATCATGATTTCGAGCGAACTTGAAGAAATTCTGGGCATGAGCGACCGGATTATGGTCATGTGCGAAGGTCATTCGGCAGGCACGCTCGACATCACTGAGGCTACCGAAGAGAAGATTATGGCCCTCGCGACTGGCATTGCCAGCGCGAATGCTGATGCCGAAAAGGCCGTGCCCAGTATCACTTAGTCTACTGAAATACGAAAAGGTGATCCCTATGTCCTCCGTCACAACGTCTGCCCCTAGTGAGCGACCAAGTCTAGTCAGGCGTCTCGGTGCCAATCTCCAAACCTATGGACTTATTGGTGCTGTTATCCTCATTTGGCTGTTATTCGCAGTTCTGACCAACGGCATTTTTCTGGGTGCCCGAAATATTTCATTCCTATTCCGGCAGATGAGCGTAACCGGCATCATGTCGGTCGGGATGGTTCTCGTCATCGTGACGGGGAACATTGACCTATCCGTGGGGCGACTAGCGGGCTTTGTGTCTGTTATTGTCTCCATGTGTCAAATGGAATTGTGGCCGTGGCTCATTCCTCAGCTTTTTCCCGGTCAAGACCCAGTGAACTTCGCGGTTGTGACCACAATCCTTTCCGTGGTGGTTGGGATAGTGGTAGGTACCTTGTTTGGTATTTACCAAGGCTACATTATTGCCCAACTGCGCGTCCCTGCGTTTATCGTCACCCTCGGCGGTCTATGGGCGCTTCAAGGGGTCATTCTAATCGTCACGGGTGGTCAGACCATCTCGGCTCGGCAGGACGCGTTCCTGAGCATAGCGAATGGATACTTACCCACATGGGCAGGAGCCATTCTCGCAGCAGCGGTAACGGTTTTCCTGTTCGCCAACATGGTTCGCAGCCGGCGCAGAAAACTGAAGTATGGCTTTGAACTGCCTTCCATATACCTAGACATACTCAAGACCGGGCTTTTTTCGGCCTTATTCATCCTCTACGTGTATGTGGTGAATCAGTATAACGGCGTACAGTCGCCGGTTCTCATCCTCGCTATCGTCGCGATGGTGGTCAACTACGTTTCAACGAACACCCGCTTTGGTCGTTATGCATATGCGATCGGCGGCAACCGCGAAGCCGCCCGGCTCTCCGGCGTCAACATTCGCAACAACCTGTTTGCGATCTTCGTCCTGATGGGTTTCTTATGCGGTGTCGGCGGGGTCGTTCTGGCTTCCTATGTCGGCGGTGGTACGCCTGCTGCCGGAACCGGTATGGAGCTAGACGTAATCGCGGCTTGTATTCTAGGCGGTACTTCGACCCTCGGCGGTGAAGGAACCATCCTAGGCGCGATGATTGGTGCCTTGATCATGGCGACACTCACGAACGGCCTTCAGTTGATGAATATCCCAAATGAGTGGCAATACGTGATCAAGTCTGCCGTCTTGATTCTGGCGGTTTATGCCGACGTTCGTCTAAGAAGAAACCGCTAGGTTTAACGGGCGAAAATAAACCCCTTTGCGCTCGGAAACTACGCGTGACGGTTAACCCGGTGGGATTACCACCGGGTTAACCCGTGATGAAATCCTCAATGTACACAGCCTCTGGGTAGCTTTCTGCCAACCATGGCAGGCGCATCACCGCTTCGGCACCCTCAATGCATCCAATCGTCGTTGAAGATACGCACGCTCGGCGCTGTTCTGGCAGAGAGCTAATGCGCGCTCATAGGCCTCGGCGGCTGGCTCTCGCTGTGTCGTCCGCCGCAGCAGATCGGCACGGGCGGCGTGATAGGGATAGAAGTTTTCTACGCCTTCAATCTGATGCAGCAGCGATAATCCGGTCTGCGGCCCCTCCGCCATCGCGATCGCGACCGCGCGGTTGACCTCGATGACCGGTGAGGGCATCATCATTGCCAGCGTTCCGTAAAGCGCCGCAATTTGCGGCCAGTCGGTCGCTTCGGGTGCAGCGGCTTCGGCGTGCAAAGCGCTGATCGCGGCCTGCACTTGATATGGGCCGGGATCGAGGAGTGTCATAGCCTCATCCAACAGGGCGATTCCCTCCTTTATTTTCACCCGATCCCAGCGTGTGCGATCCTGTTCGTCAAGGAGCACCAGCTCGCCCGCCGCATTCAATCGAGTCTCGCGCCGCGAATCGTGCAGCAGCATCAACGCCAGTAACCCGTATACTTCGGCGCTTTGGGGCATGAGAGCGATCATCACACGCCCCAACCGGATCGCCTCACCACACAGATCATGCCGGGTGAGTGCATCGCCGCTCGTGGCGCAGTATCCCTCGTTGAAGATTAGGTAGATCACCGCCAGCAGCGCGTCGAGTCGTTCGGGCAGCACGTCAGCAGGCGGCACCCGGTAAGGAATGCCTGCATCGCGAATTTTCGTCCGCGCTCGTGCTAAGCGCTGCGCCATCGTCGGCACCGTGACGAGGAACGCCCGCGCGATTTCGGGTGTAGAAAGTCCGCCCAGCGTATGCAGTGTCAGCGCGATCTGGGCTTCAAGTGCCAGCGACGGATGGCAGCAGGTGAACATCAACTTCAGCCGGTCATCCGGGATGCTCTCCATATCGGCTTCCTCCTCATCGCTGCTCTCGTCGAATTCATCGGCGAGAACAGCGGCGGTACGCTCCCGGGTTGAAGCACGTCGCAGTCGATCAATCGCGCGGCGGCGGGCGACTGCCGTCAACCATGCACCGGGATTGCGCGGGACACCCTCCTTTGACCAATGGGTCAAAGCCTCGACCAGCGCATCCTGCAAGGCGTCCTCAGCCAGCTCAAAATCACCAAGTTGGCTGATCAACGCCGCTAGCACTCGCCCGTGCTCTTCGCGGAAGGTCGTCTCGATCTGCGCGGCTGCGCTCATCCTCTAGGCCTGTGCCCAGTTCGGGCGTATTTCGACCGAGTCCGTGTCGATGCCGGGCAGTTTGGCCGCCCAAGCAATCGCCTCATCAAGGTCTTTGCAGTTCAAGAGAAAATACCCTGCAAGCTGCTCATGCGTCTCCGCGAACGGCCCATCGGTGATCAGCGTTTTGCCGTTACGCAGCCGCACAGTGGTCGCGTCAGTGACGGGGCGCAGGCCGTCGCTCGACAGGTACACCCCGGCTGCTTTCGCCTCTGCCGTGTAATCCTGCCAAGACTGGTAGAGTGCGCGCTGCTGTTCAGGCGTATATTGCGGCGGCTGAGACTCGTTACGGTAGATCAGAAGATAGTATTTCACGGACTGTCCCTCCACTGTACGCGATGGTTAAGCGTTATGCAGGATGCCGATTAGGTTGCCATCCGCATCTTTGACCGAGGCGATCTGCCGACCGCCGCCGACATCCCGAACGGACTGCACCACCTGTGCACCAGCATCAAGAAGCGTTTGCAGCACGGCGTTGATGTCGTCAACTTCATAATAGCTGACAGGGCCGGTCAGCCCCACCTTGTGCCCGTTGGGGTCCAACACGATGTCCATGTCGCCGATTTTCCACCCCACATAATACGGCGAATCGGCATAAGGGGCGGTACCCAGCAGTTTGCCGTACAGCGCCTTTGCCTGTTCCAGATCTTTCACCGGGTAGATGACGGTCGTGATCCCGTGATTCATAGTGCATTCCTCTCCCTAACGGTATGTTCTTGTCTTTCATAGATACGTCGCAGCCGGAATGCCCAAAATGACAGGCCGATGGTCTTACTCATCATTCACTCATAAATGGCTTCTCCGTGTGCGATTATTGCTTTTCCACACGAGATTCACTGTGCCTTAGGGAACACAATGGTCTACAGGTTCATGCAAAGGGTATAATTGGTCAATTCTGTCCAATCAACCACCTCCACCGGAATTTGCATGGATCCGATCTCGTTCTTGCTTGTGGCGGGTACCATCGCCTTCTTCTGCTTCGCGATTTACACAGCGAATCTGGATGACTTGAAAGGTCAGCCGTTCGCAGTGACCAAATACCTTTTGTACGCGCTCATTTTCATCCTTTTTTCCTTTGCCTTGATGCTCGCGCAGTTCTGGGTCATCAAAGGACTTAACATGACGATCCCGCCAGACTCAGGGATCGATGTCTCCGGTATCAATGCGGAAGCCGCGCTCGCCGCATCCCTTTTGAGTGTAGGTGTTGCCATTTTTACCGGCTTATTGGTTATCAGACCCGCTTCACGCCGTCTCATCCGTTTCACCGTTGGTAGTGGCAGTTTTAATCCAGACTCCACCGTGCATATCACCGCCTTCGTGCTGTGCCTAACGCTGATCTGCGTCAATTTCGGCCAATTTGTCCTGAATGGCGGCATTGAAGGGATGGCCACCGGCGTTGAGCAGGAGACAAATTTCATCGGCAGCACCCTGTTTCAAGAAGTGCTGTGGCTGTTGGCGGCCTTTTTGGGGATTGGGCTGTTTCTGCGGCGCACCCCACAGGCGGCGCTTGAACGCTTGGGGCTTCGCGACCTCCAAACCCGAAATCTCATATCCGGCTTCGCGGCAGGCATCGGCATGTTGATTGTGGTCTATGCCTTTGGCACTATCTGGGCAAGCTTGGTATCACCGGAAGTCTTTGAACAGCAAAACGCCGCTTCGTCGGAGATCGCCGCCGCTGTGAATTCGCTGCCCGCCGCGCTGCTGGTCTCTCTGTTGGTCGCCGTAGGGGAAGAAATCTTCTTTCGTGGGGCGCTCCAACCAATTTTCGGCCTTGGGGCAACCAGCATCTTCTTCACGCTGCTCCACTTGCAATACACCCTGACACCCGCTTCACTGTTGATCCTTGCAGTAGCGTTTATTCTTGGCGTCGTCAGGCAGCGGTATGGGACTTCAGCGGCCATTGTGGCCCACTTCACCTATGATTTTTCGCAGCTCGCTTTAGCTGTATTGACGGTTGGTCTCATTGGGGGACGATTCTGATGCGGAAATGGCAGCTTCTTTTTCTGACGATTCTCACCCTCTCCAGCTTGTCGATCGTCCAAGCTCAACCTTCTCAACAGACAACGCCGCAGCAGTTGAGCCTCACCGGGCAGGCTGAGGTGATTTATCCCGCCGGTATCCATTTCACCCTTGTGGTTCCCGCAGAATCAGGCGACATCGCTTCGGCGACACTGACCTTGACCATCAATGGAGAGATAACCGAACCCATTGACGTAGACATTGAGACTGCCGTTGCGAATGCCGCCGCGCTGCTTCCGCCGCCGCCCGCTGATTCACCGACCCCCACTCCGACGCCAAACCGAACCGTACTCGGCTACGATTACTTGTTGGAGCTGGAGCGCCTTCCTCGCCTGTTCGAACCGCTCGATTATCTGTGGGCGGTAACGCTCGCCGATGGTCGCATCGTCCGTTTGCAGCACACCCTCACCTTCGAGGATCAGCGTTTCGTGTGGAGCATGGTCAATGACACCAACGACCAACTGCGCTTCCGCACTCCAACCGGCGTGCGTATCCTCGATTCACTGCTTCCAACCATGTCCTCGGTGCGGCGGGCGCTGGAACTCGCCACCCGCCGTGACCTCAGCTTTGACTGGATCTTCTACCTCGGCGTCGAAAGCCCAAACTGTACGCGCTTTAATGGACAATTGATCGCATTTTCGGCTATCAGCCATGTTGCGCTTCCGTGCAGCGACCAAATTGCCTACCGTCTTCTCGCGCAAAGTCGTATCCACGCCTTCCGCGTCCCGTACAATACCGACTTCCGCGCGCTTTTATACGATTATCTCTTCGAACAGTTTTACGGCGTCCGATGGGAGCAGGCCGAGGTGCCGCGCTGGTTCGAAATTGGGCTGCGACGCTATTTTGAGCCGGGAACCGATGCGCCTCTATACTCCGAAGCCTTGACCGCAGCACGTACCCAGCGGCTTTATACCATTCAAGAAATGATGCACCCGCAGCGCACCACCGATGCGCGCGTATTCGAAGCAGAATCCTATGGGCTGATCGCCTACATCATCCAGCACAGCGGGATTGATACTTTGTACCGCCTTTCGCGCAATCTCTCGTCTTATGAGGATTTCGCGTCGGCCTATGAAGCGATTGTTGGCGAACCATTCAGTGTTTTAGTACAAAATTGGCAGCGTTGGTTATTCAGTGCGTCGCCGATGGCCGTTTATGTACTCAACCCCTATGCCGCCGCGACGGCCACCCTGCCGCCCACTTTCACTCCTACGCTTGTGACGCCAACCGCCACGCCGACCCTAACCTTGACGCCGACGCTCACGCTGACGCCATCGCCCACGCAGTTGACGCCAATTCCGACCATCACGCCCTCACGGACACCGTCACCGCTTCCGCCGACCGCAACGCCGCGCCCTCCGGGAAGCCTCGATCCCACGCCCGTACCAACACCGGTCACGCAGATATCCTCCACCGGCCCAAGCATATCCACGATTCAGGTGGCGGTGATCGCGATTGCGATCATTGTGATCGCCGTGTTGGCTGTTGTGTTTATTCGAACAGGAAACAAATCATGATCGATCTGTATACGCTATCGCTCGATGCACTGAGCGGTTTGATGGAAACATGGGGAGAATCCCGCTTCCGTGCCAAGCAAATTTGGGAATGGCTGTATAACAAGCGCGTCGATACGTTCGACGCGATGACCAATCTATCCAAGCCGCTCCGCGATCGATTGGCTACTGAAACCGTGCTGGGCACTCTCGAAGTCGCTGCCGAGCAGGAAAGCAGTGATGGCACCATCAAGCGGTTGTACCGCCTGCCCGATGATCAGCTCATTGAATCGGTACTGATGGAATATGACGACGACCGCCGCACCGCCTGCATTTCTACACAGGCGGGCTGTGCGATGGGCTGCGTGTTCTGTGCGACCGGGCAAATGGGCTTCGCTCGTCACCTCACCGGGGATGAAATCTTCGAGCAGGCACTCTACTTCGCACGACTCTTGGAGTCGCGCGGAGAGCGTTTGAGCAATATTGTCTTGATGGGGATGGGCGAACCCTTCCATAACTACGACAATGCACTTGCCGCCATCCGCCGCTTGATGAACGATTTAGGGATTGGTGCGCGTCACATCACCGTGAGCACCGTGGGCTTAGTCCCGCTGATCCGCCGCTTCGCTGATGAGGGTTTACAGGTCAAATTAGCTGTCAGTTTGCATGCCGCCACCGACGAAGAACGCTCGGCACTGCTGCCCGTCAACAAGAAATATCCGCTCCACGATCTGATCGACGCCTGCAAGTATTACGTCGCTAAAACCAACCGCCGCATGTCGTTTGAATGGACGCTCATCAATGGTGAAAACGATACGCCGCAGCAGGCACATTTACTTGGGCGTCTCTTGTATGGAGTTCACTGTCATGTCAACGTGATTCCGCTTAATCCGACCGGGGGCTATCTCGGTTCACCGTCAGCGGCAGGGCGGGTCGAAACCTTCGTCCACACCCTTGCCGAGTACGGTATTCCGGCGACCGTTCGCATCCGGCGCGGCATCGACATCGCCGCGGGCTGCGGGCAGTTGAAGTCAGACGTGATTCACAAACAGCGTGTCGCCGTCCCCGATCCGAATCCGCCTGAATAGCGACTCAAATACAGGCTATCGCAGTATCGATGTACCCTGCATATCCGCCGGGATTTTTACGCCAAGTTGATGGAGCAGTGTCGGCGCAATGTCCATCAACTGGCGGGGGGCGATCTGTCCCTGTCCTTTTAGGCGCGGATCATGCCAGATGAACATGCCCTCAACCGCGTGATTCGCGTCGTCCGGCCCCGTGTCATTCTCGAACGTCCAATGCCGTCCGTAGCCAAGCGAGCCGATTGCCCGCCAATGCAAATCGCCAAAATAGACGATTAAATCCGGCGCGATCCCGTTCACCTGCTGGTAAATCTGCTCTGCGATATGGATGGTATGGTGAAGGGGCTTCCCTTCGTGATCGGGAATTGCCTTCAACTGCGTGATTAGTTCTGCGCGTACACGGGGCAAGTCCGCTGGTGTGATCACCCCCTGCGGTTCGCGCCCCTGCACATTGAAGAACATTCGCCCATAGTAGCCACCGCTCGCCCATGCGCGCGTCCGCGACCAATCGACATCGGCCTCTTCAAATTTGAGGATTTCACCCGGCTTCGGCGGTGTGTTGAGCACCAGCCATCCGTTTTGCCACAGCCATTCGTTGATGCAGATCCCGCCATCCATCCGCTTGACGCCATGATCGCTCACGACCAGCGTCACCGTATCCTCCGGGACTGCTTCCAGCAGTCGTTTGATCCACCCATCGACATGCCGGTAGTAATCACGGATCGCATGGCGGAAGCGGCTGTCCGGTTCGTGCAGGCGGTGTTCGGGATCGTGATAGCGCCAGAACCCATGATGAATCCGATCCAGCGCGATATTCACCTGCATGGCGAAATCCCACGGCTTACGCTTGAGGAGCAGCTCAAACACGCGGTACTGCACATCCGTCAGTGCGATCAGCTTGTCGAGCAGTTCGCCGCGCTCGGTGGTGCGGAAATTCCGTACATCAAAGTCGTAATCCGGTGCCAGCCCCAGCACTTCTGATTTCAGCATCGCCGGGTAAGTGAACACACTTTCCCGTCCCGGTGTCAGAAAATCGCTGATCAAGTTCCCGTTCAGCGGGCGCGGTGGGTAAGTCTGCGGTACATTGGCGATCAGCGCCGCTTTTCCGGCATCGCTCAACACATCCCACACCCGTTTTTCGTGGATGGCGCTGCCATCGGCGGTGATCATGCGCCCATATGAGTGATCGGCGCGGTTGCGAAACCCATAGACCCCCAACACACCGGGATCGCGACTGCTGGTCATGCTGGCCCATGCCGGAACGGTAATACACGGGATCGATGACTCAAGGATGCCCCATGTCCCGCGCGCCATTAGGCCACGCAGCGTAGGCAGTTGATCGTTGAATTGGCGGAAGATCAAATCCGGGCTGGCGCAATCCAGCCCGATCACGAGGACACGTGAAGCTTTACGCGAAAACAAAGGCATAGGGGACAGCCGCTTTAGGTGAATGCCGAGAGACTACAAAAAAACAAATCCTATTTGTAGGGGATTTAGGGACGAGGCTCCCCGCAGAGGCAGCCTCGTCCGTAGCTCAATATTTAAGGATGATTCCGCATCTTTGCGACTACAAAATACGCTTACCGAACAAGCTGGCCGCTAGCTCGACGGCGACTTCGGCAGTTTGGTTACCGCGATCAAGGATTGGGTTGACTTCGACAATATCCATCGAACGCACACGGCCATCATCAGCCAAAATTTCCATCAGCAAATGCGCCTCGCGGTAACTCAGCCCGCCGGGGACAGGGGTTCCCACACCGGGCGCGAACTGCGCATCGAGCGAATCCATATCGAGGCTGACGTGAATCGCCTCCACGTCGCCAAGCTGCTTCAGCGCATGGCGCGCGACCGCTGAAAGTCCAAGCTCATCGACCACGCGCATCGTCGCCACTTGAATCCCGCTCTTGGCGAGGTTGACCCGTTCTTCCGCGTCAAGGTCGCGAATGCCGATCATGACGATCTGCTCCGGCTTCAGACGCGTATTCCCAATCGTGATCTCCGGGGGGCAGCGTCCCATCAGGGCGGCGATCACCATCCCATGAATGTTGCCGCTCGGCGTGGTGTGCGGGGTGTTGAAATCCCCGTGCGCATCGACCCAAATCACGCCGACTTTCTGCCGGGATTCCAGCATCGCCGCGATCGAGCCGATCGCAATGCTGTGATCGCCACCGAGGAAAATCGGCATCGTATTGGCAGCGGCGGCTTCTACGCCATTCTGGTAAATGGCGCGGCACACCTGCCCTACCGTATGTAGGTTATGGGCCACCCCATCCACACAGTCCTCATCTTCCACTTCTTCCATCACCGGGGCGTTGATGTTTCCCCAGTCTTCGACCGCATAGCCCAGCGATTCGAGGCGTTTTTGCAGTTCCGCGTAGCGAATCGCGCTCGGCCCCATATCGACACCGCGCCGGTTTTGCCCCAAGTCCATCGGAACGCCGTAAATGCGGATCGCCTGTGTACTTTCCGTCGTCATCGCGCGTGCATACCTTTCTTACTCTGTGGAAACCAGTCGGTTCTGGTTGATGCGTGCGCCAATCGCGGTCAAGATAATGCTAAAGAAATACAGCACCAGCAGCGGCCCCATCACCAAAAACATATTGACCGGGTCAACCGTTGGCGTGATCGCGGCGGCGGCGATACCCGCGCCTACAACGGCAATACGCCAGTTCTTCAGCAGCACTTTCGACTCGACCAACCCTATCAGCGACAGCACGAAAAACACCAGCGGCGTTTCAAATGCCACGCCCATCCAAAAAATCAGCGCGGTGACAAAGCCGAGATAGCTGTCCGCTTCCCACTGAACGAAGAAAATATCGCCTTGAAACTGCTGCAAGAATGACAGCGCTGGGGGAACCAGCACGAACCATGCGAACGCCGCCCCCACCAGAAACAGCAGTGTGATCGCCGGAAGCGCCATCAGCAGCATTCGTTTTTCTTTGGGCAGCAGCGCCGGGAAAATGAACATCAGCAGTTGGTAGGTGATCATCGGGATGGACAGCACCCCGCCCACCAACAGCGACACGCGGAAGAAACTCACCACCGAGCCGGTCGGATCAAGCACCTGAAAGCGTTCGCCGTAGGGAGTTTGCAAATACAACAGCAGCGGGCGCGCCAGCACAAACCCGATCACCGTCCCAATAATCAGCGCGAACGCCGCACGGGTGATCCGTTTGCGCAGCTCATCCAAATGTTCCAAAAAGGTCATCCGTGCGCCGCCTGCTTCCTCCTCCTCAATTGCAGGAGGCGGCGGCGCAGGGCGCGGCGGAACCGGGTTGAGTTTAGGCGGCTTAGAGGGTGTCATCGTGAGAGGTCTCCTCATCCACCGAGGGATCGGCTTCGTCGGGCTGGCGCAAAGTATTCAGCATGTCCGCATCATCGGCCAACGAGCCAAGCACACCATTGATGAACGCAGGAGAGCCATCGGCACCGAACTGCTTCGCTAGTTCAACCGCTTCATCGATCGCGGCTCCCATCGGGGTCATGCCGGATACTGCGAATTCGTAAATCGCCATCCGCAGGATATTCCGGTCGATGATGGCGATCTGGTCAAGCGGATATTCCGGCGCGTAGACACGAATGGCATGATCCGACGCTTCATGATGTTTGTGTGTGCCCAGCACCAGCATCCGAAAATACCGCGATGCGCGTTTGTTCGGATTTTGCGCTCGCTGGTGAATGTCGATCACTTGCAGTGGATCATGGGCGGTGCAGTCAATTTCGTAGAGGGCCTGTAACGCAATCTGACGGGCTAGTGTGCGGTCATCCTTGACCGGAATCGGCGCGTCGTCACTGTCAGTATAGAGTTCTAGGGATTTTGGACGGGTGATTTTCACCGAACGATCTTTCATACGCTCTCAATTCGTCCTCGTATTGTACCAAAATTTGGCCTTCACGCGGAATTTGTGCAAACCCCAATGGTATACACGGGGATTTATGCACGCCATACAGCCAATGTGTTATGATGCGTGCATCATAATCGGTGCCTTAAACAAAGGACTCTTCATGAACATCCCCTTCAACCAAATCGGACAACTACTGTCGTTAGGCTCCGGCCCGGAACTGCTCATCAGTTTTCTGCTGTACATCATTTTCTTCCTCGCCCTGATCACCCTGTTTCTCCTGCCCGATAAAAACATGATCGCCACACTGCTGATTGCCGCTGTGCTCATCGGTGCGCTCATCGCCAAGTTGAGCATTGCCGCCGCGCGCGTTCGTGGTGTCAACGAAATCATCCCCCTCGCCGATATTGGGATGCTTGCCATTAACGCAATCATGTTTACCTTCCCTTCATCACGGTCGGCGTCACTCGCAAAGCCCGTCAGAAGCAGGGTGTCAAATCCAATCTGCCCTCAATCATTTGTGGCCTGTTCGGAGAGTCTATTTCTTCCTCTACTGGTTGATTTACCAGCGCGCCGCCTAGATGTTAAAAGGCTGCACTTTCACGTGCAGCCTTGATTCTCATACGACGCGGCGGATGTTTTTCCAATCGTCGCGAAAAAATCATAAGAAAGGGAAATCAGGATGGTTGAGTGGGGATTGGCGCTGCCTGCTGGGCCGCAAAAGGGCCGCATTGCTGAATGGCTGACCGATATTGACCGTGATTTCGCGCAGTTTCAGCCCTATTTCAAAAGTCTTTGGATGACAGACCACTTTTTTTGGGAAGACGCCCCCACCTATGAGGCGTGGACGGTCTTGGGCTATTTAGCCGCGCGTTTCCCCAACGTCAATTTGGGCCCCATGGTATTAGGACAAAGCTATCGCAACCCGGCGCTGCTGGCGAAAATGGCGGCGACCCTGCAAGCCCTCAGCGGTGGGCATTTCATCATGGGCATTGGCGCAGGGTGGAAAGAAGACGAGTACCACGCCTACGGATGGGATTATCCCCGCGCGGGCATTCGCCTTGAACAGCTTGAAGATACGCTCGAAATCTTCAAACGTATGTGGACAGAACCCGGCAAAGTCACCTATCACGGCAAGCACTACCACATCGAAAACGCCTACTGCGAACCTAAGCCCGATCCGGTGCCAACGCTCATCGTCGGCGGGGGTGGTGATAAGACCATTGGGCTGGCCGCCCGTTTCGCGGACTGGTGGAATGTCTCCGATGCGCCGTATGATCGATATGCTGATCGAGTCGCGCAGGTACAGCGTGCCTGTGCCGCCGTTGGACGCGATCCCGCCACCCTGCGCTTGACGTGGTTCGGGCGGCTGGTCGTGGGCCGAACCGAAGCGGAAGCCCGTGCGCGGGGCAAACACTGGACACCGGAAAATGCCTTCTGCGGCACCCCGGATCAAGTGGTACACGAACTAAACCGCTTTGTCGCGCTCGGCTGCGATTATTTCATGGTAGAAATCGTCGACTCCGGCAGTCCCGATGTCGTCGATATGATCATGCACGACGTGCTGCCGAAGGTGCATTGAAAGTACAGGCATGACCCAACCCGCTGCTGCTCAGTCCTTTACGCGAGACCGTTTTACATGGCTCGCGTATTTTTTGTTAGCCTACTTCGCCGTGATGCAGGCCGCGCTTGGCCCATTGATGCCATTTTTGCGCGCCGAACTTGATCTGAATTACACCACTGCCGCGCTGCATGTCAGTGCTTTTGCCCTTGGCATGATCGTGGCAGGAGCGACGGGTGAACGTCTTGCTCATCGCATGGGACGGCGGCGTTTGTTCTGGTTGGGCGGCGGCGGGATGGCGCTCGGTGCGCTGGGCTTAATATTGGCGCGCACCCTTTTCTAACGATTCCCTCGGCGCTGTTCATGGGCACACTCGGATCGTATTTGCTGGTGACGATCAACGGCACCCTCTCCGAGCATCACGGTGCTAACCGCGCCATCGCCTTGACCGAAGCGAATGTGTCGGCGGCCCTGTTTGTGACGGGAGCGCCGTTTTGCTCAGCGCCAGCGAGAGAATTGGTTTAGGATGGCGCGCAGCCATCGTGTTGATCTGTGCGGTCTGGTTAGCATTCTTCCTCACCAACCGTCAGCTTTCATTCCCCGAACCCACTGCAGCGAGTCACACACAGGGCGACACAGCGCGCCCACTGCCGCTGCGTTTTTGGTTGTTCTGGTTCATGATCCTGTTCGGCGTCGCCATCGAATGGTCGATCGGCTTCTGGGGAGCCGATTTTCTCAACAATTCCGTCGGCTTTGAACGGGTGACCGCCTCCGGGTTGATGACGGCTTACTATTTTGCAATGGTCGTCGGGCGCGTCGTCGGCAGCGGCCTCACCCATCGCTATGCCCCTTCCCGTTTGCTGCTCATCACGGTCGCCCTGATCATCGTTGGCTTTCCAATCTTCTGGTTGGGTCAAACCCCGCGATCAGTGTGGCTGGCCTATTTGTATCCGGGCTTGGGGTTGCCAATCTGTACCCGCTCACCCTCTCGTTAGCCACCGGTACCGATCAAGCACAGGCGAATAAAGCCGCCTCGCGGTTGGCTATCGCCGCCGGGTTAGCCATCTTGATCGCGCCACAGCTTCTTGGGGCAGTCGCCGATCAATACACGATCTCAGGGGCGTTCAGTCTCATCGTCGTGATCATCGCCGTTGTCCTCATCCTGACTCTCGTCGCCAATCGCAAAACCACTCCACAGCCCACCTAAGCCCATCCAGCGGGTACGCTGTATGAGTGCGTACCCGTCTTTTCGCAGATTTTCCCCTCTTTGCGTTGACTCTTTTCCTGTATTTTGTCTTGCTTTAGCCCCCGTACTTCGGTCACGTTTTATTACACCTGCGTCACAAATCGAAAACATCGGCGCTTCATCCTACGTATAGGAGTGAGAAAGAGAGGTGAAGATGAACCGCCGACAATTCTTGCAGTCTTTGCTTGCCGGGGCGGGCGCTTTTACGCTCGAACCATCTGTATTGCAGGCGGCGCTGTCAGCGCTGCCCGTTGGAGCATTTGCGCCGGGATCACAGGGACTCGATCGCGACCCTGTGATTCATGTGATCCGCCGCCTCACCTATGGCGTCACGCCCGATCTAGTCACCCATGTTCGTCAGATCGGCGTGCAGGCGTTTATCGATGAGCAGCTCTGGCCGGAGATGATCGATACATCGGCGGTCGATGCGCTTTTGCAGCCGCAGGACGGTATTCTCAATGAAAATGGGGGCGTACTTTTCTCGACCTACGAAAATCACCGCGAACAGGTCGCCGGAGCGTTAGTCGGCGCGATGGTTACCCGCGCCGTCGAATCACCTCGCCAGCTCTACGAGCGTGTGATCGAATTTTGGGGCAACCACTTCAGCCTATACGCGGGCAAAGGCCCCGTTTTGTTCCTCAAAGTCGATGATGACCGCGATGTGATCCGCCCTAAAGCCTTGGGGCGTTTCCGTGAACTGCTCGGCGCATCGGCCCACAGCCCCGCCATGCTCATCTACCTTGACAATGCGCAGAGTGAACGCAGCCACCCCAATGAAAACTACGCCCGTGAGCTGCTGGAACTGCACACACTGGGTGTGAATGGCGGCTATACCGAAGATGATGTGAAAGAAGTCGCACGTGCCCTGACGGGGTGGTCAGTCAGTGGACGCCGAGAAAACTCCGATGGGCGCATTGAATACCGCTACCGCCGCATGTTTCACGACAACGACGAGAAAATCGTTCTCGGCACGACTATCCCGGCGGATGGCGGTGAGCAAGATGGGGAAACGGTGCTCGATTTACTGGCATCCCATCCATCAACCGCGCGCTTGATCGCTACCAAGTTAGCCCGCCGTTTCGTCGCCGATCAGCCCGCTGCCGCCCTCGTGGAACGGATCGCCGCCGAATTCATGCGCAATGGTGGAGATATTCGCGCCACACTGCGCGCTTTGTTCAATGATGATGAATTTTGGAATGCGCCGCCCAAATTCAAGCAGCCTTACGAATACACCGTCAGCTTGATGCGTGCCCTCAATTACCATGTGCAAGACCCCGTGCGCTTGATTCGTGAGTTACGTCCGCCGCTCGAATCGATGGGGAATATCCCCTTCACATGGCCTGCGCCGAACGGCTTCCCGGATGTGATGGGGACGTGGGTCAATGGGTTACTCATGCGATGGAATCTGGCGATGGTGGGTGTGAGCGGGCAAATCGACAATGCCGCCACCGCCGATGCCGATGGGCTGCTTGCGCTGTTCGCCGCCAATGAAGTTCCTTTCGAAACCGAACCGGTGATCGACTTTCTCGGTGGCTACCTGTTCGGGCGCGGACTGACCGATCAAGAACGCACCATCGTCGTTGATTTTGCGACGGCTAACGGCACCGATACCGACACGCAGGTTCGTTCCGCGCTGGCGCTCATGCTGGCATCGCCCGCCTTCCAGTATCGTTAAGCGATTCAAGAGGACACCATGACGATCTTACGTACCAAAGGACTGACCCGGCGCGAGTTTATCCGCAGTGGGGCGGTGGTCAGCGGAGCATTGGCCGCGCAAGCCGCGCTTCCCCGCTGGATGCCACGCTATGCCTTTGCGCCGCAGCAGCAGGCGGCGCGCGGGGATGTGCTGATTTCAATTTTCCTGCGCGGCGGCGCGGATATGCTCAACATGATCGTGCCGCACGGCGAAGACGCCTACTATCAAGCCCGCCCGCAGCTCGCCATTCCGCGTCCCGACGATACTTCGGCAGAAGCACGCGTCCTCGATCTCGACGGCTTTTTCGGGCTGCACCCGGCACTTGGCCCGCTCCTGCCCATTTTCCAGAGCAGCGGCATGATGGCCGTCCACAGCACCGGATCGCCCAACGAAACGCGATCGCACTTTGAAGCGATGGACTTCATGGAGCGCGGAACTCCCGGCGATTACAGTCTCTCAACCGGCTGGATCGGGCGGCATCTGCTCACCTTAAACGATGGCAACGACTCCCCGCTGCGTGCGGTTGGCTGGGGATCGTCCCTGCAAGCATCACTGCGCGGCACCATCTCCCCGGTCGCGCTGCAATCGATCGTCGATTATCACCTTGCCGGGGATGCCGCTGCCGCCGCGCGTATGCTTGAATCGCTCGGTTCACTCTATGCCTTAGACAGTGACTCATTGACCGCCTCCGCGGAAGCCACCAGCGCCGCGATTGGTCTGCTGGCACAGGTTGGCTATCAAGATTACCGTCCGCAAAATGGGGCGCAGTACCCCGAAAGCGAATTCGCGCTTGCCCTTCGGCAAACCGCCGCCCTCATCCGCGCCGATCTCGGCCTAGAAGCGGCCTGCATCGACCTTGGCGGGTGGGATACTCATATCAATCAGGGTGGAGCAGACGGTCAGCAGGCACGCCTCATGCGCCAGCTTGCCGAAGGGTTAGCCGCCTTCCATGCCGATATGGGCGATCAAATGGCCGGGGTTACCGTGGTGGTAATGAGCGAATTCGGGCGGCGTGTACAAGAAAACGGCGGGCGCGGCACCGATCACGGGCACGGCGGCGCGATGCTGCTCATGAATCATCACCTGAGCAGCACACCGGTCACAGCTCGTTGGGTGGGTCTAGCTCCCGAAGTCTTGGATCGCGGTGAAGACCTACCGATCACGATCGATTACCGTGACGTACTGACGGAAATTCTGACTCAGCGGCTCGGCAGCACAGCGGTCACCGAAATCTTTCCCGGTTATACCGCTTCCCCGCTTGGCCTGTTCCGCGCATAAGGTTCTTGCACCATAAGGGCTTGGCATGCCGAAGCAAAGCCAAGCCCTTTAAGCATAACGCGCGAAAACGCTCGCTCGCCTATGGTTCCACGGTTGGGATCGATTCGCACAGTCCCTCTGTCCCCGTGACGGCGCTCGACACCCATCCCGTTTGGGGTTCCATGCGAATCTGCCACCAAATCCCATCCGCCGACCGTCCGATCACCAGCGCGCGCCCTTCCGCAGCTAGTTCCCCAACGATCCCCGCCGAAAGGTTCGGTGTCTCGCGGATATTCACGTACACGCCCACCGATGGCGTGACCAAACATGCCCCATCAGGGAAGGGTGTCGGTGCCGCCGTAGGGGTATCTTCAACCGTAATCTCCGGCATCGGCGGCGCGATATACGGATCGCACCGCGTCGTCTCGTCTTCCGTCTCAAGGCACAGGCTGTAGCGGTTCGGGGCTGCTGAACCGCTGTGAGTCACCGTCAGGGTATAGCCTGCATCCCCGCGGGGGATACGCAGCGCCACTCCTTGCAATGCGCCATTGATCAATGCGATCAACGTCCCGGAACCATCTCGCAGCCAAATCGTCGGGGAGGTTTCAGGGAAATCGGCCAGCACCGATAGGCTCAGCAGCCGTTCCGGGGCGGCATGCAGCGCATAGACCTTGGCGGGTGCGCTGCTATCCACCACCCCGCTGATTCGCTCCCCTAGGACGAGCGCAATCGGCGGCGGCAGTACATTCCCCATCTGCACGCTGACGACGTACTGTCCACCCGGCGCGCCCTCAATCTGAATCAGGTACAGTCCGGCAGTAGGCAGCGCGGCAGTTGCGGTGACGACGGTTTCCCCATCTTCCAACGGCGCGCTGAGGATAGGTTCACCGGTCTCATCGATCACCTGAAACCCGGTCACGCCATCGTTCAGCGCCAGCACCTGCACGATCAGGCTGTTCATGGGCGTTTCTACACTCAGGGCATACTGCGAATACGCCCCGCCGATCTCCCCCGTCAGGTTTTCGCCCACGTGGATCGGCTGAACATCATTCTGCGCGCGAACGTATCCAAAGCCCAACATCAGCCCTACGCCGATGATCAAGCGGATCGCTGCGGTTACCCATCGGTTTCGTAGGTCTGCCATAAGTTCACTCCATCCGTCATCAGGTGAATGGTGCCACCTTCATCGGTACGATACAGAATACGCCCCTCCAGTTGATCGAGTGTACCCGGCGCGGGATCTCCAGAGCGGTTGGCCGGATCATATTGGAGCAGCACCACCGCCGGGTTAACCGCTGTGAGAAAATCCGGCTCAAGCGATCGCTCCCGTCCGTGCTGCGGCAGCACCATCATGGACGCACGAACATCGATCCCTGCGTCGAGTAGATTGAGCTGCGCCGACGCGCTCAGATCGGACGGGAATAAGATTGCCGTGCTGCCAAAACGAATGCGGATCACCAGTGAAGTGCTGCCGAACGAATCGCCCATTGCAGGGGCTTCCAGTGGATTCAGCACCTCCACCCGTACCCCATCGCTGAGGTCGAAGGCAGTGCCATTATGTGCAGCAATCACATGCTCCGCGCCGATAACGTTCAGCAGGTCGGCATATACCGGGTTGAGGTTCGGCTGTCCATTCGTGATCGCTGCCCCAATCGTATAGCGGCGTGCTACTTCACTCAGCGCCGTGTAGGTGTTCGGATCGGGGTTCGAAATCGCCAACAGATCAATGTCTCGCTTGTAGAAGGGCAGCCGATCGCCCAACAGGGTCAGCAGACGGGTCGGGTAGCGCCCGCCGTCGATGAGCACATGTGCGCCATCCGGAGTCTGGATCAGGGCGGCGTTGGCGTGCCCCATATCCAGTATCCAGATGTGCAGCAGGCCGTCCGGCTGCGCGCGCAAATACGCAATCCCCAGAACAAGCGCCGCGATCAGCACCAAGGCGATCATGCTCACAAGCCGCCGCTGTTTAAGGCCACTCCATACGCGCTTGGCCCATGCCGGTCGCTTTGCCTGTAAGATCGCCCCAAATACAACCGCGCTGAATCCCACCGCCACCAGCGAAGGGTGAAGGCTGACCTGCTGCTGTGCGAAGGATAGTCCTGCGAAGATGCGCACAAGATCGATGGTATACGCCAGCACGAGGAAAACTCCCGCGAACAAGATCCCGGCCAAAGGCGCTGCAACAAACGACACGATGATCGCCGCACCGCCAAGCATCAGCACAAGCGGCTGCACCGGGATGATCAGCACATTGACGATCAGCGTCACCAGCGACACCTGCCCGAAATACAGCATCGTCAGCGGCAGGGTAGCAGCGGTCGCCGCCGCGCTGACGACAAGCGGCTCATTCAAAAACGCCACCAGTGGATCAGCGGCGCGACGCGGCAGCAGGCGATGCATTCCCCGGTCGAACCAGCGCATCATCGGATCAGCAAACACGGCGATCCCGACGACCGCCGCGAAGCTCAGTTGAAAACCGACATCCCACAGTGCCGATGGCGTGACGAACGAAATCAGCAGCGCCGCGAATGCCAGCGAAGCCGGAACATAGGCACGGCGGCGTAAGCTGCACCCAACGATCAGTAAACCGCTCATCAGGGCAGCACGCACGACTCCCGCGCTGGCACCCACAAACACAGTATAAGCCGCCACGACGACCAGCGAGAGAAATGCGGCGCGCCCTTTGCGGATGCGCAAGCGCTCCATCAGCGCCGATACAATCCCGCTGATTACGACCATGTTGAATCCGCTGATGGCGATCACATGGGCGGTGCCCGTCGCCGCAAAAGCGCCGCTGACGCTGTCGGCGAGAGAGCTGTCATCCCCCAATAGAATCCCCGTGAGCAGTCCGGCTTCCGGTTCAGGCAGCGCACGGGCGATATGCTCCGCCGCCTGTTCGCGCAGACTCATCAGCACGGCAAATGGAATATCCAATACTGACGGGGCGCTAACCTCAATGCTGGCATCTTGAAGCAGTGCATACACCCCGCCGCGTGCCAGATAATCGGCATACGAGAAATTGCCATAGCGCGAGGGCGCGATCAGAATCCCAGTCGCTGCGATCCGGTCGCCATAATGTACCGCTGGGTAACGAGGCGCATTCACCAACACCAGCCCTTCGGCTGCCGCCGTCCGTGAAGCTTGATACACCGACTCGACCGCCAGTCGAATTTGGTAGCGATCTTCCCGGCTTTCGGGTGGCGCGGTGACCACGCCTTCCAGCGTCGCGCCTGATCCGTTCGCATACCCGGCAATAGGGCTGCTCGTCGGCGCAAGCGAAAAGCGCAGCCCGCCTAACAGGGCGATCAGCAGAAGCACCCCCATGTGGCGCGGCGTTTGCTTTACACGACGCAAAGCAACCAACCCGATCAGGAAGGCGATCCCCGTCAGCACAGCGATCAACCACCCGCTTGGCGAGAAATCAGGGTGTGCCGCCGCGAAGACCATCCCACCGCACCAAGCGAGCGCCACATAGACCAGCGTCATCGAAACCACCGTGCTTACGCCAATGAGCAAACAAACGAACTGCTGCGACAAAAGGTAACGCAAAGCCCCTTGCCTGCCAAACACGCAAGCGCGCCGCTGCGTTTTCGTCGCATCCTCTCCATTCGATGCGTTATCATTCGGCCCCACACATTTTCGAAAAGGCAGCGCGAGGCGGTCAGCATGGCGACATACGACATCATCATCATTGGGGCAGGTGCAATGGGCAGCGCGGCAGCGTATCATGCGGCGAAAGCAGGGCTGCGCGTGCTGTTGATCGAGCAGTTCGAAATCGATCATCAGTATGGGAGCAGCTACGGCCTCTCGCGCATTATCCGCTATGCCTATACCGATCCAGTCTATGTCAAGCTGGCGAAAGCTGTCTATCCCATGTGGGCAGCATTGGAGGCGGAAGCGGGTGAATCGCTCCATCTCAATACAGGTGGCATCGACTTCGGCAAGCCGGATGAGAAAAGTTTCGTCGAGACGCTCAATTCCATGCGTGTCATGGATATTCCGCATGAAATCATGAGCGCGGCAGAGGCGATGAAGCGCTATCCACAGTTTCACTTTGATGAGGACATGATCGTCGCCTTTCAAGCGGATTATGGGGCGCTGCGCGCGTCACGTGCAGTACGTGCCCATGTGCGGCTTGCCCAGCAGCACGGTGCAGAACTTCGCGATCACACCCGCGTTACAGCGATCCGTCCTCTAGGCGATGGCGTTGAAGTCGCAACAGCAAGCGAAAGCGGTGCGGCCACTCACTCGGCAGCGCGGCTGATTTTGACGGCGGGTGCATGGGCGAAAGGACTGCTGGCCAGTTTGGATTTGACCGTGCCGCTTCAGCCCGTACATACACAGGAGATTTACTTCGATCCCGCTGCCCACCCCGAATGGTACGACGCCGGAAACATGCCCGTGTTCATTCAGCATATCGGCTGGCACACGGGCGAAGCTCTGTATGGCATTCCCAGCGTCGATGGTTCGGGGGTCAAGGTCGCGGTACATGGGGGGCCGCCCGTCTCCACCGAAGCGGGCATCGACTACACCCCGGATTATGAACTGGTCAAAAAGGTTCAATCCGGCGCAGCAGGATTTCTGCCGGATATTGGCGCGGGCAAACTTAAAAATACGCGCGTCTGTCTCTATACCATGACGCCAGACGAGGATTTCATCATCGACCCTCACCCCGCCTACCCGCAGATCGTGATCGGTTCGCCTTGTTCGGGGCATGGCTTCAAGTTCAGCACCTTGATCGGCAAAATTCTGGTCGATCTCGCTGTGAAAGGCAGGAGTGAACATGATCTCAGCCGCTTCAGGGTCACGCGCTTTTCATAACAACGATCACTCATGTCCATGCCGGGGCGAATCCGTCCCGGCCTTCCAGAAGAGGCGACAGGCGCGCCGCCAGCACCCGCTTGACCCGCGCATAATCGGCGGCGCTCCATCCTCGTTCACGCAGCAGTTGAACGGCGGCTTCGCCCGTCCCCGCTGCGAAACGGCGATGCTGATTGCCGTGAAAATGCTGCACCACATAGCGTTGTGCGCCGGTCGCGTGCAGCGCATCGGCAAATATTTCGGGATCGCGGACGGGCAGCAGCGGCGTCATCGTGATGCAGGTTTCGATTCCGGCAGCAGCCACTTCGGTGATCGCCGCCAACCGCTGCGCGTTCGACGGGCAGGTCGGCTCAAAGGCTCGGCGCACCTCATCGTCATCGGTCGTCACCGTCATGTTGACGCGCACGTGGTCAAACTGCCGCAGCAGATCAATATCCCGTGTAACCAAGGGACTGCGCGTTTGGATCATCAGTTTGGGCTGATGATACTCCAGCAGTTCGCGCAAAATCGCGCGCGTCAGCTCTAGTGTTCGCTCAACCGGCTGGTACGGATCGGTGACGGTGCTCATGTAGATCGTATTGGCGCTGAGCGACGTGCTTCGCTTTTTCCGCAGCAGATCGAGCGCGTTTTCTTTCACCTCAACCCAGTGTCCCCATTCAGCCTTCAGGTCGTCATTGACGGCGAAGAACGCCGCATAGCAGTAGGTGCAGCCGAACGCACAGCCTGAATAGGGATTCAGCGTGTAATCGAAAGCACTTGCGAAACCGCTGGCTTTTGAGAGGATGCTGCGTGCCGTTTTGCTGCGAATCTCGGTGGGCATGGGTGAGCGCTCCAGAATACTTGTTCGATTCCCCGCTCCATGCGCTAAGCCCGCTCAAGTGTGATAATGGTCATTCCTCGTCAATCGGAAAGGCTTTGGGAAGGCGGAAATAGAAGCGGCTCCCCACGCCAACTTCGCTTTCTACGCCAATCATGCCGTAATGCAGTTCCACCAGCCGCTTACAGATCGACAAGCCCAGCCCCGTACTGCGCTCGCTGCCCGTCGGTTTCGGACTTACTTTCTGAAACGCCGTGAACAGCTTATCGATGTCGTCGGCGGGAATCCCCTGTCCTTGATCGGTCACGCTGAATTCCAGCAGATCGCCGTCATCAACCAACTGAGCGCTCACCGTCACAGACGTTTCACTGTGCGAAAACTTGAACGCGTTGCTGATCAGGTTATTCAGCACCTGTTCAATGCGTCCGGGATCGAACATGAAGGGCGGCATCGCCGGGGCGAGATCGACCACCAGCCCAATCCCCTTTTGCTCTCCCAACCGCCGGTTAAGCCGCACCACCCGATCGACAAACCGGTACACATCGACAATATCCGGCTGAAGCGTGATCTTCCCTGACTGGATCGCCGTGATGTCGAGCAGATCGTTGAGCAGATTGAGCATTTCTTGCGTGGTTTGGCGGATATGCTCGATGAAGTCGCGCATATTTTCCGGCAGTGTGCGCGGATCAAGCAGCAGATCGGTATAGCCGCGAATGATCGTGATCGGTGTCCGCAGATCATGCGCCGCCATGCCTAAAAACGCGTCTTTGGTCGTGTCCATCTCTTTCAGGCGGGCGTTCGCTTCGGCTAGCTCGGTGGTACGTTCCTCAACGCGCCGCTCTAGCAGGGCATTCGCTTCTTGCAGTTCCACCAACAGCAGCCGATTCTGCACGATCAGGCGGTAGCGCTGAAATGCCTCGCTGACGATCGTATCCAGTTCCACCGGGTCCCACGGCTTTGGGATATAGCGGAACACGTTGCCGTCATTGATCGCTGCGATGACCGCCTGAATATCGGCGTAGCCGGTCAGCAGCAGACGAATCGCATCCGGAAATTCGCTTTTCACCCGGTTGAAAAATTCGACGCCGTTCATCCCCGGCATCCGCTGATCGCTGATAATCACATGGATCGGCGTTTCGGTCATGATGCGCAGCCCGTCGTCCGCGCTGTTGGCGATAGAAACATCGTATCGTCGCCGGAACTGCCGGGTCAGCGCCTTTAAAATCTCCTCTTCGTCGTCAATCACCAGTAAATGCCCGCGTTCTGGCAAAACAGAACTGAGCGATCGAGAGGGATGTTCAATCTCGGTCATGTGTGTAAATCCTTTGGAATCCGCAGAGTAAAGGTGCTGCCTTTACCCGGGGTTGACTCCACCGTAATCGTGCCGCGATGCCGTCCGGCGATGACTTTATGAGCAATCGCGAGTCCCAGCCCCGTTCCCATACCCACGGGTTTGGTTGTATAGAACGGGTGGAAGATGTTCGCCATCACTTCCGGCGGCATACCTTTCCCTGTGTCGATAAAGTCCAAACGCACATGATCGCCTTCATCGTGCCCGCGAATGGTGAGTGTTCCACTGCCTTCAATGGCTTGTGCCGCGTTCACAATCAGATTGAGGAACACCTGATTCAGCTCCGCCGGGTAACATTTGATCGGCGGCAGCGGATCGAGTTCCAGCACCACTTTTACCCGATCTTTGAGTTCAAGCCGGGCAATCTCCAGCGTGCTTTGAATATCCGTTGCCAAATCGCTGATCTTCAATTCGGCTTCATCAAGGTGAGAAAATGTGCGCAGCGCATCGACAATCTTCTTGATGCGGCTCAAACCGCCCATCGATGACTTAAGCAAATCGTCCACATCATCAATGAGAAAATCAAGATCATGCGATGCGCGCACGGCAGCCGCCGCAGCGGCTTGATCCGCACCGCCGCTGGATTTCAGCAGCGTTTCCAAGTCATCATACGCCCCGGTCAAATCATGCATCGTATTTTGCAGGCTGTACAAGTTGCTGTTGATGAACGACACCGGGTTATTGATCTCATGTGCAACCCCGGCGACCATCTGACCGAGGGCATTCATCTTCTCGCTGTGGATCAACATCGCCTGTGTCTCGCGCAGTTCGTCAAGCGCCTGCTCAAGGGCTTGTTTGCGCCGCAGCAGTTCCGCCTGTGCGCTGACGCGATCCGTCACATCTGTTTGGATGCCGACAAAGTGCGTCAGCCGCCCCCGGTCATCGAAAATTGGGGAGGTGAACAGCTCATTCCAAAACAGCGTTCCATCTTTACGGTAATTGCGGATGAGGATTTTACAGTCCCGGTGATCGTGCAGTGCGATGCGTAAGGTCAGCAATTCGGGCTGGTCACGGTCATCTTGCTGAAGAAAGCGGCAGTTCCGACCGAGGGTTTCGCCGGGGGTATAGCCCGTCAAGCGGGTGAATGCCTCATTGATATAAATCAAGGGCACGTCGGAATGCAAAGCATCCGCAATCGTGATGCCGCACGAGCTTGCGCTCATCGCCCGGTCATGCAGTTTGAGCTGTTCCGCTACCATCGCCGCATCGGGCGGCACCCATTGGTCAGGCATATCCGAAACGGGCTCCAAATACAAAAAAGGGCGCATATCGCTGCGCCCCAAAAGCATTCAAAACCAAAACCAGCTTTAATCAAACAGCCAACCCGCTTACTTGCTGTCTTTTTCGCTCTTTGCGCCCACTTCAACCGGCTGGCGCTGCGGAAGCTGGATGAACGGCGCAGGCGATGAGGCGGGCACCTGCGGTGCGGGAGCCTGTGCAGAGGTCGGTGCAGCGGGAGATGGCGCAGCGGTTGCTGCCGGTTTCGCGGGCAAAACTTCAGCCGCTTCTTTCATCATCTGGCTAATGCCGGCGCGTACTTCATTCAACACTTTCGACAGGCGCTTTTCCAGATCGTTCAGCGAGTCGAGGACGTATTGATCGGCTTCCGATGTGATGTTATCCGCTTCTTGGTTCGCGGCTTCGATGATTTTGTCAGCCTTCGACTTTGAGAGTTGGACAAGCGCTTCTTTGTCGATCAACTGATCGCCGCGTTCGCGCGCCATCTGCACCAGTCGTGCCGCCTCTTCGTTCGCTTGCGCAAGGATGCGGTCGCGCTGGGAAAGCACGCGCGCCGCTTTTTCGATTTCTTCCGGAATCGAAATGCGCATCTGGTCAATGATCTCTAGGGCGCGTTCCTCGTCGACGACGGTGAATTTGCTAAACGGAAGGTGCCGCCCTTCATCGATCAGGTCTTCCAACCGGTCTACTAGATGTTGAATATCCATACTCACCCATCCTTGTCGTAACGATCCGCCTCAACTGCTCCGCTCAATCCCATTAGCCCAAAGAGAGGCTTCACTGCCACCCCGCAGTTCGCTCTATCCTTGCGCCCTCAACTGGGCAAATCGTTCTGCAAGCGCGGCAGAGACGAAATCAGGCACCATGCTAGAAACGTTGCCACCAAGCTCCGCAATCTCGCGCACCGTGCTCGAACTAATGGCGACATGGCGGTCATCGGTCATGATGGAAACGGTCTCAATTTCGGGAGCCAGCCGCTTATTCGCTAACCCCATCCGAAATTCGAATTCAAAGTCGGAAAATACGCGTAAACCACGCACAATGACCAAAGCACCGACTTCTCTGGCATAGTCTACTGCGAATCCCGAAAAGGGCGCAACCCGGATGTTAGTCACCCCCACAAACGCTTGCCGTGCCAACCCTACTCGCTCATCGACATTGAAGATCAGTTTTTTCTTGGGCAGATCATAGACCCCGACGATGACTTCCTCAAAAATCCGCGCTGCCCGCATGGCAATGTCGATATGCCCATTGTGAATGGGATCAAATGAGCCGGGGTATAAGGCACGAACCATGCCAATCTCCACTGTTTCATAAAGGACGATATTACCCACAATATTTGCAGCGCGCAATAGGAGAAAAAAGGCAGCGCACAGCCGAACCTTTTGTGCGCTGCCGTACCTAGTTGAGCGATTAGCTCACATCTGCGCGTTCATTCTTGAGCATATTGACCCGCTCGGATAAGAGCGAGTGTTCAGGCAGTACCAGATCAGGATCTTCCTCGTACAGCGTGCGCGCTTCCCGCTGTGCCAGTTCAACGAGTTCGGGCGTCATCAGCGCGGCAAGCTGCAAACGACTGCTGCCCTGACCGCTCTGCCGGGTGCCGATCAAATCACCCGCGCCGCGCTGCCGGAAGTCTTCTTCCGCCAGCTTGAACCCGTCCGCGTTATCGCGCACGATCTTCAACCGGTCAATTGACGTTTGCTCACTCGTATCGCTGATCAACAGGCAGTAGGAAGGTAACCCGCTGCGGCCCACGCGGCCCCGGAACTGGTGAAGCTGCGCAAGGCCAAACCGGTTCGCCCCTTCAATCATGATCACCGTCGCGTCGGGAATATCCACGCCCACTTCAGCGACCGAGGTCGTGACCAGCACATCGAACTTATGATCACGGAAATCCGCCATCACCTGATCTTTTTCAGCCGGACGCATCCGCCCGTGCAGCAGCCCCACATTGAAGCGGTGGAACACCCCTTGCAGGCGTTCATATTCCTGCACAGCCGCCTTCGCCTCGGTGATCGCCTCTGATTCTTCGACCAGCGGATACACGATAAAGGCTTGATGCCCCTCTTTTAACTCGTTTTCGATGCCTTCGTAGGCGCGTTCGCGCTGACTCGGCGGAATGATTGCCGTTTTGATCGGGATACGTCCCGGTGGCATCTCGTTCAGGATCGACAGATCGAGATCGGCATACAGGGTGAGTGCCAGCGTACGCGGGATCGGTGTTGCCGTCATCGCGAGGATGTGCGGGTTTTGTCCCTTTCCACGCAGCGCGCCGCGCTGTTCCACGCCAAAACGATGCTGCTCATCGATGATCGCGAGCGCCAACTCGTGGAACTCGACACCTTCCTGAATGATCGCGTGTGTGCCGATCACCACATCGATGCTACCATCCGCCAGCCCTTGATAAATCGACTGCCGGTCTGCTTCGGAGATCGATCCGGTCAGCAGTGCGACCTGTGGGCGGCGATCGAACGGCAGCGCATCCTGCGGGGTGAGTGAAAGCGCGCGGCTGATATTCTTGTAATGCTGCTCTGCGAGGATGCTGGTCGGAGCCATGAGCGCGCTTTGCTTGCCGCGCATGAGCGCCATTCCAATTGCTGACACCGCGACTGCGGTTTTCCCCGCCCCCACATCCCCTTGCAGCAGACGGTTCATCGGGATGGTCTTCGCCACATCCCGGCGGATGTCGTCAATGGCCCGCGTTTGCGCGTTGGTCAGCAGGTACGGGAACACCGCCCCCGCAAACACGGCGATGTCTTCCTCTTCCAATTCCAGCGGAATCGACGGCGTGAGCTGCCATTGACGGCGGTTGCCAAGGATCGCCAATTGCAGCAGCAGCAGTTCATCGAAAATAAACCGCCGCCGCGCGTGGATCAGATGATCATCACTTTCTGGGAAGTGAATGTTGCGCAGCGTCCAGCCCAGATCCGCCAGCTCAGTCCGATCCAGGACCGACTCTGGGACATAATCCGGGATACGCTCGGCCCAATAACCGAGCGCGCTTTGCAGCGTGGCGCGCAAACTGCGGTTTGTGACCCCTTCCGTCAGCGGGTACACCGGAACGATGCGCACATTTTGCAAGTCTTCCACATCTAAATCATCCCATTCGGGATTCGTCATTTGAATGCGCCCGTTGAACAGGGTCGTTTCGCCGTGCAGCACGATCTGCTGATGCACACGGATTTGTTTTTGCAGAAAGAATTGACCGAAGAACGTCACGCCCATTGAAGCGCTGCTGTCGCTCACGACGATGTAAAAGTCTTTGCGCCCGCTCTTACCAATTCGGATCTCGGCCTGTGTCACCGTGCCGATCACCGTCACCCGTTGGTTTTCCTCAAGGCGGCTGATATACGCGCACCGCGTGTAGTCATCGTAGCGGCGCGGCAGGAAATACAGCAGGTCTTTCACGGTGAGGATGCCAAGTGCAGCGAGGTTTTTCGCCTTTTGCGGGCCAATCCCCTTGATCCGATCAACCGGATCACCCAACATCCGCAGCATATCGGCGGCATCTTGCGGCGAACGCGACGGACGTGGGATACGCGGTGGGCGTGCCAGTTTCGGCGGCACAGGAATATCCATTTTGACCGGGCCGCGCGCACCGGCATAAACATCGTCTAAACTGCTGAAATCATCGTCGGCATTCATCGTGCCGTCGCCGACCGTATCGGGCATTTCATCCCGATGTTCTTTTCCGCCTTTCGGCGGTTTCGCGATGGCGGGCCGTTTATCTTTTTCCTTACGCCCCTTGTCCTTATGTTTATCGCGCCCTTCACGTTGAGACGGTTCCGCTGGGGAAGTCGCACGACTGGCGGCCACTTCAGGAGAAACAGGTGTCGGCAGCTCCGAAAGCGTATTCATATATTCATCGGGCATCGCGTCGGTTGGCGCTGGCGCATCCGCATTCGATTCATGCGGTGGGGCCGCAATCACGGGACGGCGATCGCCGCGCGGGGGGCGGTTTTGTCGCGGTTCACGATTTTCGCGTCCTATCCCCTGCTCTCCCTGCTCACGGTCGCCGTGCTGCTGATCACGAGGGCGACGCTCTTCGCGCGGCGGTCGGTTGGGACGTTCGCCTTGTTGTGCTTCCGCTGGCGAACTTGGCCCTTCGTCGGCCTGCGCTGCACGCGGCTCTCGCCTTTCGCGTCCCCGGCGATCCTCACGTGGCGGGCGTGTTTCCCTGTTTGGTCGTTGTTGATCGGCAGGATCGTCCGTCTTCTCTTGGGGAATCACCGTAGCAGGGAGTTGTGAAGTAAGGCGCGCTTCCATTTCAGGGATGCGCGCCTTGTAAGACTCGGGCATTGGCGCGCGGTTCGTGATGCGATCCAGCATATACGTAACCAGCGCGTGACGTTCTTCTTTGGTCTGCGCGCGCTCATAGGCGTGCAGTTTACTGGTAATTTCCTCAATGAGCAGGAAATGTTCGGCCTTGCGCGCCTGACTGACCGCCTGATGTTCCCAGTTTTCACTGTATTGGCCGCCCAAGCCGCCCATCATGACGGTATTTTTGTAACCCTGCTCACGTTCCAGCTTGAGGATTTTAACCAGCGTTTCGAGTGCCGATGGCATGATCGGATTCGTTTCTCCACGATTGTGTGACCAAGGCCACCCCTACGCCGCCGGGGCCAATATTGGTTCCCAGCCCGGGGGTGATAAATATGGTCGGTGTATCGGACGTAACATATTCTTTCAGCAAGTCGGCAATCTCACGAGCGCCTTCTAGATTGTTAGAGTGCAAAATCGCCAACCGGTCGATCGGGGCATGCGATTTCACCCGCGCCGCCAAATCGGCCAACGCTCGCTTGAACGTGCGTGTCTTGCCGATATTGTTCACTTCCCCATTGTAGACCTGAATCATCGGCTTGATTTGGAGCAGCGCGCCAAGGCTGGCCGCCGCCCAACCGACACGCCCGCTGCGCCGGAGGTATTCGAGTGTGTCCAGCACGCAGTAAACATAGCTGCTGTCACGCGCACGCTTGAGCGCAGCGACCACCGCATCCACATCCCCCCCGGTCTTCTCCGCCACTTCCATGCCAACCATGATCTGCCAGCCCAGCCCCATCGTCGTGTTGCCAGAGTCGATCAAGGTGTATTTATCCGGCGGCAGTTTTTGCGCCGCCAACCGTACCGCGTTGTAAACCCCGCTGAGGGTTGCCGGAAGTGTCAGAAGAATTAAGTGATCGGCGTCTTTCAATGCATTAAGAATATATTCCTCTGCCAAGCCGGGCGACATGGCGGAAGTCGTTGCGAAGGGGCGAATACTCGGCAGTTCCTGATAATACTTTTCGCGGATCAGTTCCTTGCCATCATCCGCATAGCTATTATTGTTGTAGTTGATGAATACTGGGATGACACTCACATGATACTTTTCGGCCCATTCGGGCGGCAGGTCAGACGTGCTGTCCGTTACAAAGCGAATTCTTTTCATGATGGGTTCTCTTCCACAGCCTCTTCGCGTTCCAAAATAACTAAACCTGTAGCGTCGGTGCCCAGCAAGGCCGTAAGAGACGGCCCATACAAAGCCGAAACAAAGGTCCGGTCAGGAAAATCAATCGCGAGTCGATCTTGCAGCATGCGCGTCTGTTCACTGTGGTGAGGTTTATGCTGCAAAATGACCGCATCCTCAATTTCCGTGAACTCGGACGCAAACTCCACCAGCCGTTCGATGGCTTGAATGCGCGTGCGCACTTTTTCCATCAAATGGGGATGTCCATTTTCAATCGTTACAAAGGGCTTTATTCCCATCATGGTACCCAAAATGCCGTGTGATGGGGTCATAATCTTGTTCTGAATGAGATAGTCTACGGTTTCAACATAATAAACCGCGTATACCCGCTCAACCGCCCCCCGTGTAATCCGCACGACTTCATCGAAACCGACTCCCGCCTCTACCGAGCGCAGTGCGAGCAGCACCAATAAGGCTTGTGCCGTCGAGATCGTACCAGAATCGATGACTTCAATGTGCGTGTGCCCCAGAAAATCCTGCGCTGCAATTTTCGCGTTCGACCAGCTCTCGTTGATTTCCTTCGAGGTATGAATCGAAATGATCGAGCCACCGGCACGCGACAGCCGATCAAAAGCGTCCTGATAGGCGCTAACCGAGGGAGGAGTAACACGCGGCGCAAGAGGTTGATGACTCAACAACCGCAGCGCTTCTTCCGCTTCCAGATCAATGCCTTCCCGGTAAACCGTCCCGGCGATCGTGATCTGATTCGGGAGAATGGTCGCTCGGCTGGACAACAGCGCGCTTCCGGGTGGGAAATGCGCGCTGCTGTCCGTTAGGATATGAATCGGCGGTGTTGGATTGGACATCAACCGGGTCGCTATTCAACGCTGATAATGTACGGATACAGAGGCTGGCCTCCAAAGACGACTTCAAAAGCAAGGCGGTCGAATTCGGCGGCAACGTCATCCGCCATCGCTCGCGCTTCGTTTTCGTTCACGCCTTCTCCAAAATAGAAGGTCACCCGCTCACGCTCATCCGCACCGGCCTGCAAAAGCAGTTCGCGGATCAGTTCGCGCTGGTTATCGCTGGCGGCAACCAAATTATCGTTGATCAAGCCAATCCACTGCCCGGAATATACAGGAATCCCGTTGGCGACCGTATCGCGAACAGCGCGCGTCACTTCCAACGTCACCACGTAGTCGAGCGCATCAGTCATCGCCTGCGCCACTTGATCGACCGTAGGCGTGCTGCCTGTCGTGATGATATTCGTATATTCCAGCATGGCACTGATGCCCTGCGGAAGCGTAGCGCTGGGCACTACACGCACTTGTTTATCATTCGTCTGGCTCGCTGCGCTCTGCGCCGCCAGCAGAATATTCTTGTTGTTCGGCAGCAGAATGATCTGATCTGCGTTGACCTTGTTGATCGCTTCGAGGAAATCACCCGTCGAAGGATTCATCGTTTGCCCGCCGGTAATCACATAGGCCGCCGGGACATCGAATCCTTTACGGAATACACGCTGAACACCACGACCACTTGCCACAGTAATCACAGCGACGGACGGCGTGGGAAAGTTCCCAACATCGCCTTCATTCGCGTTGATGTCCGTCTCGATCGCCAGCTCATTCTGACGGCGATTTTCGACGTATTGGTGATACTGCGCCTGCATATTTTCGACCACCACATCGTCGAGACTCGCGCCAAGCTGAATCGCGTAGCTAATCGGCACACCGGGATCATGGACATGCACATGCACCTTGATCACATCGCTGTTGCCAACCACAAGCGTTGACCAACCCATGTTCTGAATATCGGTGCGCACGATATCGACATTCATCGAATTACCGCGCATGAGGAACTGTACGTCGTAACCGTAGCCAAGTTCGTCTTCGGGTTCGATCGCTTCTTCCCATGATTGCTCGTCGGTTGGGACGGTCACTTCTTCGGCAATATCCCGGCCAATGAGCGGAAACAGCATGCCTTCGAAGATGAGAACCAGCCCTTGCCCGCCCGAATCGACCACACCCGCTTCCTTCAAGCGCGGCAGCAGATCCGGCGTACGGCGCAGGGTCGAACGTCCCGCATAGACCATCTTCTTAAGCAGCGCGACCAGATCATGTACATCTTTCGAGTGTTCGATCGCGGCATTGGTCATCGACCGGCAGACGGTCAAAATTGTCCCTTCAACCGGGTCTTGCACGGCTTTATAGGCCATTTCATTGGCGATACGTGACGCTTCGGCCAGTCCGGCAGCGGTGAGCGTTTCTTCGTTTTTCAACGCTTCCGCCACACCGGCCCAAATTTGGGACAGGATCACGCCGCTGTTACCGCGAGAGCCAATCATCGCCCCCTCAGCTAGCGCCGCGCTGACCTTGCCGACATGATTTTCGTTCGTCTCAGCGACCTTCTGAAAGGCATGACGCATGGTGAGGTACATGTTGGTGCCGGTGTCACCATCCGGAACAGGAAAAACATTGAGTCGGTTTACTTTCTCTTTGTTCTTTTCCAGCCACAGGACGCCCGAACCGAGCAGCCTCTTAATGCGATGTCCGTCTACAACGAGGTTCTCTCGATTGTAATAACTCTTCGTGGCAACCATTTTAAATCGACCTTAGAGTCTCTGTCCTAGAAGTTTTCGACGTATTGTACCCATTTGTTTCGTCTTGTCATGGGTTTCGCTTGATGGTAACATGAACAACCAGTTTCGTGAGCAAAAGAATGCAGTTTCGAGGCGTGAATCATGGCAGTGTGTGCAAATTGCGGCAAGAAGCCGATGTTCGGCAACGCCCGCAGCTTCTCGATGCGCGCCACCCGCCGCAAGTTCAATCCGAACGTGCAGCGTAAGTGGGTGTTGAACGAAAATGGCGAGAAAGTTAGCACGTACCTGTGCGCCAAGTGCATTAAGACACTGGCCAAGGTCTAAGCGCACCAATTCGTTGTACCGAATACGCGCAATCACGTAGGGGCAGGAATTCAACACCTTGCCCCTACTTGTTTTCTGCAACCAGCGCACGCAGACCGTCGAGGTTGGCCTGCACAGTCGCTTCGTGATTAAAAACCGCACTTCCTACCACAAAAACATTAGCCCCGGCAGTCCGCACATCCACCAGTGTAGAGCGGTTGATCCCGCCATCGACGCTTATGTCAATGTCGCGATCACTTCCGCTAACTAGTTCACGCACACGGCGAATTTTCGCCAATGTGGACGGAATAAACGCTTGTCCGCCATACCCCGGATTTACGGTCATCACCAACACAATATCGACCAACGACATCACATCGACCAGCAGATCGACCGGTGTTGCCGGGTTGATCGCAACCCCCGCTCGTGCGCCCAATGATTTGATCGTACCGAGGGTGCGATGCAGATTCGGGCAGGCTTCCCAATGGACGGTGATCGCGTCAGCGCCCGCATCCCGAAACGCTTTGAGCAAATGATCCGGTTCTACGATCATGAGGTGTACATCGAGCGGCAGCGAGGTGGCACGGTTGACCGCGTCGGCGACGATTGGCCCCATCGTGATCATGTCGACGAACCGACCATCCATCACATCGATATGAATCTGCGATGCCCTGGCGGCAGCGGCATCTTTCACCTGTTCACCCAAGCGGGTGAAATCGGCGGCAAGGATAGACGGTGCGAATTTCAAAGATGAGACCAACGCATCACTCCTGAAATAAGCGACCATTCTACTGAATCTCACCCTAAAAAGACAGAGACATCTATATGGGGCCAACGCGTCAAACTTAAAAAGGCCAGAATATTTCGTGGGAGCTGAGCAGGCGTTATCTCTCACACTTAACTGTTTATGGGAGTCAAAAAAAGCACCGCAGTCTCAAATTTTGATGAGGGATTAAAGTGTCCATCGAGGAAAATCATGTGCAGCCAATTGAGCGGGGGAGGAGCAGCCCATCGCATAGGCTGCCCCTGTGTTTTCGTTACAGCGTGCCGATGTCGTGTCCGTGACTTTTCAACCCGTAGAGGATGCGGATTGTGGAGTAGGAATACCACTGCGACAGCTCGTGCTGATCGTGCCAACTTCCGTCCGGCTGCTGGGCATTTTCGAGCGTATCGAGAATGTGATGCCATCGGGCATCGGAAATGCGGATTGAGCTGTTCCACGCGCTGTCGGGAATGAAACGGAAAACATCCCCATACTGTTCGGGTTTCGTAGTTTCGATAAGGTGGCTGATCGTCTGTTTGGTGAGCGCACTCCGCAGCTTATAGGCAGGGTGCAGGCTTTCGCTCATCCCCATGTAGTAGTCGTAGGCATGATAGGCCATGAACAGCCATTCTGTTCCTTGAATTTGCTGCTCGGTGAGGTTGTTTTCGACCCATGCCATTGTCGCAGGCTTTAACGAATTGATGTCGAAATTCCAGCGGGCAAGGTTTCCCACGATCGAGTCCGGTGCAGTTTGTCCCCCCCACTCGTTCCACCAAGGGGCGGCGGGATAATCGCGCAGCGAGGCGGGATTCTTCAGCGAACCATCCGGATTCTGGTTGGCCGCCACCCATTCGACCGTCCCATCAAGCAGGCGTGTCCATTTCATTCCAATTCCGAACGTCACCATCGTGGCAAGGAGGAACTCCAGCGCCGCCGGGTGCGAGTCCGGGCAGCTAATGTCCGGTTCTAGTCCATGACCGAAACCGCCATCCGGGTTCTTGTAGCACAGCAAACACTGCTCCAGCCATGCTTCCGACCCGCCCTGAAACAGATGCGCGAACAGCGCCTGTTCCCACAGCCTGCCGTGCTCATAGACATAATCGCGCGCCGCCTTCAAGTTGATCGCCATCATTCTGCCCCTTGTGTGCTTCATCACCCATTATCTTGAAGATAAAACTCAATGCGGGCAGAATCGATCCGCGTTAAAAGTGGAGATTCGAAAATGGTGTATCGACCAACGGCACGGGTGCTGACTGTCTTGGAACTGCTGCAAGCCAATGGACAGATGAGCGGGCGTGAACTGGCGGCACGGCTGGAAGTTGATGTGCGCACGATTCGGCGTTACATCACCACACTGCAAGATATGGGCATTCCGATCGATTCCGAACTGGGGCGTGAAGGAGGCTACGCGCTTCGGGCCGGTTTTAGGCTGCCGCCGCTGATGTTCAACGACGAAGAAGTGATGGTATTGGCGCTGGGGCTGCGACTGGCTGGAGAATCGGCACTGCGAGGGGCGGGTGGTGCCGTCGAAAGCGCAATGGCGAAGATCGAGCGGGTGCTGCCTGACGGGCTGCGCGCCCGCCTCAAAGCGATGGGCGATCTGATGGGACTCGATGAAGAGGTTCATCCCTTTTCGGACGCAGAGGTGCCGATCGTCGAAGGCTATGTCGCCGCAACACTAACCGTCGCGGCGCGCACGAATGTGCAAGCGCGGATCAGCTATGTATCCAAAGGTGAATGCACCGAGCGGGTGATTGATCCGTATGGCGTGGTGGTGTATCAGGGACGGTGGTACACAGTCGCTTACTGTCATCTACGCGGCGGGCTGCGGGTATTCCGGCTAGACCGCGTTGAGGGTGTGCGCCTCACAGAAAGCTCGTTCGAGCCACCGCCGGAAACCTTCGATCCGTTGGCCTACCTGCTCAACTCATTCGAATCGATCCCCGATGAATGGCAAATCGAAGTGCTGCTGGATATGCCGCTTGCCGATGCCCGGCGGAATATTCCCCGCGAAATGGCAACGCTTCAACAGGATGCAAACAGCCCTACACGGGTGAGACTACAAGCCTCACTCACTGATCTCAGGCTGATAGCGCGGGTGCTGATGGGGTTAGGGTGCCCGGTTGAGGTGCTGCACCCGTCAGAACTGCGCCGTGAATTGGCCTTACTCGCAGCGCAGTTCGTACAGCCGAACGGTATCCCATAAACCGGGTTGGCGTTCCTGCTGTGGCAGAATGGGCGTTGGTGGCAGGCGCGGTTGGGGATCGTCCGGGCCACCGGGCTGCCGCAGCGGCGGATCGATCGTCGGCGGTGCGGGTGGATCTGTAGGGCCGCGCTGAGGCGGATCGATGGTGGGCGGTGCTGGCGGATACGTCGGGCCGGGATTAGGCGGATCGATTGGCCCCGGATTGGGGGGATCGATCGGGCCGCGCGTGGGCGGATCAATGGGGTTGGGCCGCTCTCCGGGCGTTCTTGGTGTATTGATCATTTTGGGCGTGTCCATCTGTGACATGTCCCCTCTCTGAAAGATTGGCCTTCAGTGTAGCCGTGCTCCGTGTTCGTTCCATCCGATAGGTGTCCCGATTGTGGATGGACAGTTGGCCCCTTGCTAGTTCCCCCGGTTTTAAGCAAACTAAAGCATTCTTCTTTGGATTGTCTATCGGCCTATTTTGAACGGACATGCTGATGCCCGATTTTTACCGCTTAGATGTACAAGAATCCCTTCGTACCTTAAACACTACTCTGCACGGCCTCTCGAACGCTGAAGCTGCATCCCGTCAAACGGAACACGGGAAAAATGAACTTCCCAGCGGTGAAAAGGTGAGTTTGATCAACCTTGTCATCGGGCAGTTCAAAAATGTGATGGTGATCGTCCTTCTGATCGCGGCAGTGATTTCATTATTCCTCGGCGACGTGAAGGATGTGCTGGTGATCCTCGTGATCGTCGTGCTGAATGCCGCGCTGGGGACATATCAGGAATACCGGGCGGAACAGGCGCTTGCCGCACTGACATCGATGCAAACGCCGCTGGTGCGTGTGCGGCGCGAGGGAAATGTCACCCAGATCAGCGCGGTGGAACTGGTGCCGGGAGACATCGTGTTGATCGGTGAAGGCGATCGTGTGCCCGCCGATGGGCGCGTCGTCAACAGTGTGAATTTACAGGTGGAAGAAGCCGCGCTAACCGGCGAATCGCATGCCGTTTATAAAGAGATCGCCCCTCTCCCAGCAGATAAAGAAGCGGGCTTGGGTGATCGCATCAACAGCCTGTTCATGGGAACCAGTGTGACCTATGGACGCGGCGAAATGGTGGTCACGGACACCGGACTTAAGACTCAACTGGGCAAAATCGCCGACATGCTGATGCACGTCGAGGAAACCAAGACGCCGCTGCAAGAGCGCATCGACAAGTTGGGAGTAGTGCTGGTGCGCGGCGCGCTGGTGATCGTCGTGATCGTGTTCATCGTCGGGCTGCTGCGCGGATTCAGCGTGTCGAGCATGCTGCTCACCGCGATCAGCTTGGCGGTGGCGGCGGTACCGGAAGGACTGCCCGCGATCATCACAGTGGCGCTGTCGCTCGGTGCGGCGCGCATGGTGAAACGGAATGCGCTAATTCGCCGCCTACCTGCCGTCGAAACGCTCGGCTCGGTGACGACGATCTGCTCCGACAAGACAGGGACGCTGACCAAGAACGAAATGACGGCGACTCTGCTGGCACTGCCGGGTCACGATGACATCGAAGTGACCGGGATCGGCTATGACGATGAAGGCGAATTTTTCAAGCAGGGGCAGCCGGTCGATCCGAAAACAGACAAGGAAATCGAACGCTTCCTGAAGGCGATGGCGCTTTCGACGGATGCCTATCTACAGGAAGACGATACGCACACCACACGCGTTGTCGGAGACACGACCGAAGCGGCACTGCTGGTGGCCGCGCAGAAAGTTGGTTGGACGCGCGAACAATTGGAAAAACAGCTTCCGCGCGTGGCCGAACTGCCGTTCAGCAGCGATCGCAAGGCGATGACCACAATCCACGACGTGACCGATAAGCAGACCGGTGCATTGTTCGGCACCGAGGGAACGATCGCGATCACCAAAGGCGCGCCAGATAAGCTGGTCGATTGGGCTACCGGGGAACAGTCACCGGATGGGGTGCAGCCGCTGAGCGAAGAACGACGAAAAGCATGGCGCGATCAGATCAACGGGATGGCGGCGCGCGGACTGCGCGTGTTGGGCGTGGCCTATCGTCGCCTAGAGGACGTGCCAGAGAAAGTAACCGAGGATGTCGAGCGAGAACTGGTCATGCTCGGATTGATCGGTATTGTTGACCCGGCGCGACCGGAGGCGAAAGCCGCCGTACAGACGGCTAGAGGCGCAGGAATCCGCTCGATCATGATCACGGGCGACCACGCGCTGACGGCTGAAGCGATCGCGCGCGATTTGGGGATCATCGAAGAAGGGCAGAAAGCGATCACTGGGGCGCAGATCGAAGCGATGGATGAGGCGCAGCTTGCCGACGCGGTCAAGAACACCTCGGCATTTGCGCGTGTCTCACCGGAGCACAAACTTCGTCTCGTCAAAACACTGCAAGCGCAGGGGCAGATCACGGCGATGACGGGGGACGGCGTGAACGACGCCCCCGCGCTCAAACAGGCGAATATCGGCGTGGCGATGGGAATCACGGGGACGGAAGTCAGCAAGGGTGCCGCCGATATGGTGCTGACCGACGATAACTTCGCGTCGATTGTGGCGGCGGTCGAAGAAGGCCGCACCATTTATGACAACATCCGTAAATTCGTGTTGTTCCTACTGAGCTCGAATGTTGGTGAAATTCTGGTGATGTTCGTCGGCATTCTAGTCGGACTGCCGATTCCACTGCTGGCGATCCAAATTCTGTGGGTGAACTTGGTAACGGATGGCCTCCCGGCGATCGCGCTCGGCTTTGAGCCTGCCGAACCCGGCACAATGAAACGTCCGCCGCGCCCGGTCAACGAGAGCATTTTCGCACAAGGCGTTGGAACCCGAATTATCTGGCGGTCGATTTTGCTGGCAGTGTTGACGCTGGGCGCATTCATTTTCGGGCATACGGCGCACGGGTTGGTACCGTTCAGCGAGTCGCTGGGTATCGAACTGCTGCCGCGCGAAGAGTTGATCGAATTGGTGGATGAAGAGCTGGTGCCTGAGGATTGGGACAGCTTGACGACCGAACAGAAGATCAACGGATCGCTGCATGTCGAGGCAGGCAGCGGAGAAGCCGAAGGTGAGGCGGGTGGCACCGGCAACCCAATCATCGATGAAGCCGAACGCATTCCGCGCACGCTGGCGTTTACCGTGCTGGCGCTCGGTCAGATCTTCCATGTAATCGCGATCGCCGGTGGGGAGCGTGACTCGTTCTTCAAGGCGTGGTTCTCGCGCAACCGGTTCATGCTG
>JAXLWG010000041.1:0-45133 GCA_046328615.1 Anaerolineae bacterium
AATCCATCAGTTGGCGCGTATCAGGTCGCAGCACACTCAGCGAGGCGATATCGGTCAGTGCCGCGCCGATTTCCGCCGCAACGGGATGTCCCGTCGAATCGGTCGTGCGCACGGTGAAGGTGACATTTCCGCTCGGCTCCGCGCGATCCCGATCGGCGCTGATTTCGACATTCAGATGCCTCTGACTCGGATCGACGGAGAGCTGCACCAACCCCATTCTGAAATCGGCGACTGGGTTGGTGTCGTCAACTCCCTTGATGAGTATCACACTGACAAACACATTCGGCACATGCTGCCCGGTGATCGGCACGTGATAAACGTAGGTATTCGAGGTCAGTGTGATTCGCTCGACAGTGAAAATACTGCCGCGTTCCACCGTGATGAGCGCCTCATGCGTTCCCTGGAACGGTGACGTGATCAGAATCGCCGCTGTATCACCGATCTGATATTGTTCCTGATCGGCAATCAGATCGATGCGGTGGTTATTCCGCTGCTGCATGGGCACGTAGTGGGTGCCTGCCGCCCATACATACACCGTGCTGTGTATCGTATGGCCTTCGCTGTCATGAGTGGTCAGCCGCACTTCATAGCTGCCGCCGTTGGGTGGCGTGAAATTGAAGACCGATTTTCCATCCTCCCCGGTGATCACATGACCCTGCGAGATGGGGATTTCTTCAATGTCCGATGTCCACGTCGCACGCCCGGACGAATCGACCTCCTGCACGCTGTGATAGCGCCGCTCAATGACCTCGATGTCAATGGGTTGCTCCGCGATGCCATGACTGTTCCAGTCCACCGCGATCAGATTGATGTTCAACGGCTCATCGGCATAACCCACATACGAATCGGGCCTTCCGCCAACGTAAACTCGCCCTGCATGGACGATCATCTGCGTTTGTTCTGAAACGGTGCCGGTCGTCTGATCGAAGACAGTCGCTTCGATGGTGTAAAGCTGGCTGTATTCGGCGGGCAGCAAATTGGCCGGAAACGTGATGTCGTACATTCCCTGTGCATCAGTGTGGCCTTCGTCTTCGAGCAGTACCCGCCCGAAGTGTTGGGAATCGGCATCGGCGCGGCGATCATAGAACTGATAGTACCCATCGCCCTGATATTGGAATGCGTAGGGCTGAACGATCACGCGATATTCCACGCGCGCATCACTCACCGGCGCGTCAAAGAAGTAGCGGCTGTTCACCTGAACGTGAATATCCTCGCCCTGCGCCAGTTGATTCGGTTGCGGCGTCATGCTGACCTGAAATTCAGGGAGACGATATTCACCGACGCTGAAGCTGATCGTCGTGCTCTCCGGGTTTTGATCGAGAGCGGTCGGGATAGTGACCATTAGCTGGTAATAACCATAGGAATCCTCAGGGATCGTGAACGAGCCGCTGAGCGTGCCATAGGGTGTAAGCGGTACTTCGCGGCTGAAAATCACTTGGTCGCCTTGGCTGATCTGCACGGGCACCGAGTCCAGATCCGGCGGGAAGTAAGCCACATCATCAACCGAACGCACGATCGCGCGGAAATATGCCGTTTGACCGGGACGATAAATCGGTCGGTCGGTGTAGGCGTAGATGCGATAGTGTGGGGGCGCGAAATTCGAAGCAAGGCCGAAATTGCCGGGATCAACGCCATCGGCCCAACGAGTCGATCCGATGCCAAACTGATCGGCAGTGCGTAGAACAGCAATCTGCGCTTGGTTGGTTAGGTTATCAATACGCGGAACGCGGACTTGCAGCAGCCCATCCTCGTCAGTAACTCCGGCGGCAACCGCGCCGTGTCCCTGACTGTATACGGTGATCGGCGCGTTCGCGATTGGCTGGCCGGTCTGAACGTCGGTTGCCCATACCAGCACCTCGTCAGGAGATGCTTGCACTATCAAGTTGGCGGTCATCACCATCATGAAGTGGGTTTGCGCGGGACGGTAGTTCGGTGATGCTTGATAGGCCATATTCAGCATATAAATACCGGCTGCCAGCGCGGAGTCCTGATCACCGCGTACCGATATGGTTTGACCAGTCAGCGGCAGATGCTCTAAGACATAGCCGTGATCGCCGCTCTCTGCGACCCAAGAGGTGAAATCCTGCCCGGTCTGGAGTTCCCACCAAGTGCGCCGATCGATGCACAGCGGCCCACCGACGACCGGAAACGAAACACCGGGGTAGAGGAAGGCACTGATCTCGTCGGCACCTGCCGCGCTCATCGCCTGCGCCATGCCCCGTTCGGCGATCACCTCGGCATCTGCACCGATCGCCAACCGCGGTTGGGGAGCACCTACACACTCATCGCTGCTGCCCAAACTCAGATAATGCGGAATTTCCGTATCCTGCGGCCCGGTCAGATGGATCGTCCACGATCGCAGTAGGCGATTTTCGAGTGAGCCAAGCTCCTCCCACACCGAACCGTCCGTATCCATGAGCACATCGAGAAATTGATCGACTCGCAGCGTATACAGATCCAGATCGACCGACTCGACATTTCGGTAGGTGAGATACACACCTGTATTGGCATTGTAGGCGTTGAAGAACCCATAGAGGCCCGGTGTATTCAGCGTCGCGTTAGGGGAGGGTGGTGCGCTCGTAAAGTGGATGGTTTGCCCATTTGCGATTTCATTTCCGTATATATCCCGCATCCCCGGCGGTAGGGTGATTGTGTATGTGGTGCGCGGTTGAACCGGAAAGGCGAGATAGTATTGGTCGTACTGGTAGTACTCGTTTAGCGCCTCCGGCTGCGGATCGACGGTGATGCGTCCGGCGATACTTTCCGCATCCATCGGGGTCGCGAAATGCACAGTGAAACCGCCGCCTGCATTTTCCGTACCATCGACTGGATCGGTACTCACGATTGAGGGGTAGGGCACGGTTCGGAAGGCGACTTCCGCGCGGCCACCTTCCGGTAAGGTGAGGCTGTGCGGTGGTAGTCGAGAAAAATCGATCCCGGCGATATATGCCGTGTCCATGTCGAGCAGCTCATCGGGCGTGAACGAAATCATCGTGTGCAGGCTGTCCTGCCATTGAACCGTACCGCTGACACTTCCCGACGGCTGCTCCAATCTGCGAATAAAGATCGCAGGTTCGATCGCTGCCGGATCAACCTGTCCGCCGAAGTAGAACCAAATCGACGGGTTGCGCAGCGTCACGGCCTGATTGTTGTTCTGGGTATACCACGTCTGCGGGCGCTCAGGCGTTCCGAACGCAATACGATGCAGGGTCGGCGTTGCAGTCTGAAAACTCCACTGATAATCCGCTGCCAGTACCGCACCATCTGCCGAAGTGAGACCGGCATTGATGGTGACGTGATAAGTGGTGTTGGGCGGTAGGAAACTGGAGGGGTGAAACTCATAAATCGACGTGTTGATCCATTCACCGTGCCCATCTATCGGTGGGTCGAAGACGAGCGGTTGTGGTAGTGACGCCTGATCGATCGAGGTACCGAGTGGGGCGATCGGGCGGTTGAACACGACAGTGATTGACACATTCCCCGGAATATTCTCGCTGCCGTCGGTGGGCAGCGCTTGGGCAATGCGGATCTCCTCTGTGGGTGGTGCCGCATTTTGGCCCACCGATGGCTCGACTTGAAACGCTAGAACCAGCAGAGTCACGATTATCGCGGCGAACATGAACACTCGGCGCATCGCGGTATCCTCCCATGAGCGGATCGTCGGATGCGATTATGGCCATGTTGCTGCACGTCAACACAACGGCAGTCCTACGCCTGATCTACGAAATTGCTTATTTATGATCTCGTTAAACCGTGCTGCCTGAAATAATGCCGTTTCCCATGCACAATTTGATACACCCGCTGCGGAGAAATGCCGAACTGCTTCCCGACCTCCCTCAAGCCAACACCAGCCGCATAGCGGGATCGAATGAGCTTGTTGCGTTCGACGGTGGATAAGTGTGTAGCAGGGTAGAGCGCCGCGACGATGTGCCGGAGGGAATCAGCTAGGCGGCGAATGTGAGGTAAGCTGTGGGCCGACAGGCCGATGGGATCGCTGGATTACACACCCCTTGAAACTGCAATGCACGCAGTGATAGCCCGCCTTTACGCGGGCTTTTCTTTTTCTGACCAGCCCATTCAAACCCGATACATCAGCAAAGTAGAAAGCAACGAGCAAATTCGTGCGCTATATGCGGCGGGTGAGGGCCTGTCTGAGCTTGCGGGGGAGAATGATCTATGCCAGTGCTGCACAAGTGCGATCAAACGGTTTCACATATAATGCCTTATGTATCCATTGAAGTCCTAGAATTCGATGGAAACTCTGAATGTTTGTATACCTAACACCGCAGTCAGGAGCGCACGATGGTAAAGAAAACGATCGCCCTATTTGCTGTATTGCTGTTAAGCTTTCCTTTTTTGGTAGATGCACAATATGCGGGAGAGCCAACAGACCTTGCCGTATGGTCAGCAGGGCTCATCGATCCGGCAAACAATCAGGTGCAGTACAGCGTATTGTTCACCAGCGGCGCCGAAGCCCTCACCGACGTCACCGTAACTGCTCAACTGCCGGAAACCGCGACGTTTGTCTCGGACTTCTGGAAACCGGAAGTTGCCGTCTTTGTGGGGGAACAAGACGGTATCGTTTCATGGACGTTGGACAGTGTGGAAGCAAATACGGCGGTTGGGCCGTTCACCGTGAATGTTTCGTTTGAAGACAGTGAAAGTGATAGTTTTGCGCCGCCCGCAGCAGTGCGGACGACGCTCACCTCAAGCGCGGGGACCATCGAAGGCGAAGTCGATGATTCTCTGACACTGGTACGCCTCACATCAAGTGGGAGTCTGGACATCACGCCAGAAGGATTCCTGAGCTTGACCGCTGTCGAAGATACGGGACTTTGGGTGTTTGCACCTGAAGGCGTGGTCGATGCCCCGCTTGCCGTGTCATTTGAGCGTTTGCCACTTTCGGATCAAGCAGCACTGCCCGCCGTTGCAGAAGACACATGGTGGTGTGGACAAATCAGCCTGAGCGCCGACCGTGATGTCACACTGGCACAGCCCATCGTGCTCGTGATTCCACTTGCGCGTGCATCAACGCCCGGCACGATTATGCCCGTGTTCGCTCAAATCGAGGATGGGGAATGGCAGCTTTTGAGTGCTGACTCTTCCGTAACCAGCACGTACACCGAAGGCGATTTGGATGCTCCGGCTTTCGCGCGTGTGACCCCGTTTGCCACGAGCGCCTATATCCTGCTGAACGATCTTCCGCTGACCACGGGAACATTGAAGCTGGCGGTAGGGATTAGCACCACAATCCGTGTGCCTTCCACGCAGTCCATCAACCTCAATGTAACCCTGCCGTCCACCCAGATTATCGGCGGTTACCAACCCTGGTTCTAAAATCCCGTTGATAGCACTTGTGAGTCGAGAACCACTCCATTGGGGTGGTTCTCTTGATTAACCGCGCAGCGCCGAAACGATCTGTTCAGTCAGCTTCACTTGATGGGCAGCATGTTCGGGGAAGGTATCATGATGCTGTGCGATCGCCGTGAGCCACCCGGCAAAATCCGCATGATGAGGGGAAGCCCCGTGTGCCGCGCACGCAAGCTGCTCAGAGGCAGCCTGAGCAATGGCTAGGGGAATCGGAGACTCGACCGCGTTTTCCGGCGTGATCCGCCAGTGCCGTAAATCGAGCATTCCCCGTGTGCCGTAGAAGGCAAATTCATCGTGCGCCGAATCGCCGGAGACACTCGTAAAACTGACTGCGAATCCTTCGGCATACGCTGCGATCGCATAAAGGGTATCGGGATTATCGCGTCCATCCTGCCAGACATACACGCCGCCATGCGCCATCAAGCTGACCGGTTCGGAGACATTCATCACACGATGAACACGCTGAAGGCTGTGCGTCAGTTCTTGGATCGCTGCCCCATACGAAAAGGCGCGATAGTTCCGCCATGTGGGAATCGACTCGTCAGGCGGGCGATGTTTTGCGATATGCACACGGGTGATTTTCCCCAAAAGTCCTGACCGGACAATTCCCGCAGCGGCGGCAAAACCCGGATGAGATGCAGCAGGATCAGCGGCATAGAGAATTTGCCCAGTTACGCGCGAAATCTGCCGCAGTCGATCAAGTTCCTCGAGTGTGCGTGTCAGCGGTGTTTCTAGGTACACACTTTTGCCCGCTTGCAGGGCAGCAGCGGCACTCGGCGCATGGCTGAAATCCGGAATCGCGATCACGACAGCATCCACATCGCTCCTATGCAGCAGTTCGTGATCATCCTGTGTGAAATACGGCGTTTCATAACCGATCAACAGATCGGCGGCGGCAGTGAGGGCCGATGCGGACACATCGCATACAGCGCTCACGCGAATGTTGGGGAACGAGAGCAGTTGTTCGAGCAAAATCCGTCCCCTCATCCCCGCGCCCATCAGTCCGACGTTCAGCGAAACGGGCATCGAAAATGAGGGAAGTATCCCAAGGGTCAGCGATCCAAGTCCCGTACTCACTTTCAAAAATTCACGCCGCGTGATTCCGTCTTCCATTAGGGGTTTCTAGTGCCTCGTACCTGCGCTGCCCATCGTTCGATCAAGCGCCGTTTGCCATTCGAGAGATCGCGGGTGATCGGCATATATAGCGTTGTATTTTGGGTCTCCGGCGAAATAAACTGCACGATGCGATCTGCCGCCGCGGTTATTGCCACCTGATCATCAAAGTTGATATAAGCATTCATGATTGGATAGAGCAGCGAATAATAACGAAAGACTTCCGTATAAAGGGTGTCCCATGTCAGTTCAGCGTCCGTGAGGGCATCAAAATGGCGATCATCAGGCAGCACGCGCACATTGACATATGCGCTCAAGCCCGCCCGCAGAAAATAGCGAACGGTTTCCGGTGTTTGTGTCCAATCGGGTTCACCGGGCGGAATCAGCCACAATTTACCTATTCCGGCGCGTTCCGCTTGAAGGCGCACGATTCCTCGCCCTTCCTCATCGGTGATCATGATTGGCGAAAAGGTCACAACCCCGGCAGCAGTTTCTCCTATCGCAGCACGATCCGCATCGCTGGCGGTTTCGCGCGATTGCGTGGGGTGTGAACTCGACAATTCAGCCGTGAGTAAGACGCCAGCCGGGCTGGGCCGACCTCTCATCAAAAGCTGAATCGGGACATCGAGCGCTGTTTGATCTTCCAGTTCGAGATAGAGTCCTCGCTGATCAACGATCACATGATAAGGCGTTTCTGCCAGCAGCACGGGTGACGAGTCATCAACTCCGTGCAGCAGATGAAGGTCTTGTTCAAGGATGTCATGTTCCAGATCGGGATCATAGGAGATTTCGACGATGCCGCCATTTTGCAGATAAGCATTTTTGTTATAAGCGGGGACTCCTGTTTGGTTGTCGAACGCCAGCACGCCGATACAGTGATAGGTGGGTGTATCAGTCGCCCGCACTTGCAGGGACAGCGTTCCTAAATTGATTCTCTCTGGCAGTACATCACGCGGATCGTTAGTATCGAGCGTATCCATTCCAGCAATTTCGGGAAAGGTATTCACCAGATCGAGCGTGATCACTTTTCGAGTCACGTCTACCTGTGCCAGCGCCGCCCCCAGATAAAAGGTTTGTCCACGCCGCTGTGTGCGCGTGTCTGCCGGAAGCGGCAGCGGTTTTTCAAGGTTAGGCACCAGTAACCGCGCCGCTGGAAGAGTCGCTGGTTCACCGGGTATCCAGGTACCTAGGGTACCGATCACCACCATTTCACCGGGCAGCGAAAAGCGATCGCCTTGGCGATAACGCGATGCGATTTCGCGATACGGGCGATGGTGAAACAAATACGTACACAGGCGAATACAGATGCCATATCCCTGTTGTGTGAATGCTTGAAGTTGAGTCAAAAATGGCGACCCAACGGCGGAATAATTCAAGCTCTCCGGCGGAAACGCCAAGTGCCACACCGCCGAGCTGCCGCGATCACCGCCAAGCGCAAGATTACGCCACAGATTCACCCAACGCGAATACGTTTTGACGGGAAGAACTGCCGTCATTAGTGCGTTATCGCCCAAGGACAACCTAAATTCTTCCGCGAACATTTGGGTCGTAAACCCATCATTTGGATCAAGATCAACCAGAACAGCCCCTGTGCGCGTGCCGTAATATTCGCTGCCAAGTAAGCTCACGACCGATCCGATCACCCTATCTTGTGCAGAGTCGCTCAGAAGCGTCTGATCGGGAAGTTCGACGGAATGAATACGCACATGGTCAAAGTGAATGCTGTTATCTCCATAAAGATTCCACCCCCCGTTGACATAACCAGTAGGGTTCAGTTGATGCAGCCACTCACGGAACTGGGCAGGCGTGCCGCCTAAAGGATCGAGCGTGACCTGATCCGGATCAAAATAGGGGCGGTCTTGAGTATCGGCAGTCGCGTTGTTGCCCGTCGGCATATTCACGCTGACTTTTCCGAAAAAATGCGCACGGGGGCGATCAAGGTAGGTCATGGAATGCCTTTGGGCGACAAAACCATATGATGGATGATCGATTATCCGGAGTGTATTCTAGCGCATGTGTCGATTTCGTACTTCAATAGCCGTCGGCGTGGCTAATCATGTTTCCCACGCACTCTGGTTTGTAAGTGAATTTCGTGGGTGAAGTAGTCTTCATGCAAGAGTTGGTGTGGAGGGAGTGTCGAGGGTCGTTATCTCGTGATCGAGTCTGGGTGGGTTCCCACCCGATCAAATGAAGAGGTTCGATTGGTAGGAGTGCGTGTGGATACCCCTTCCATTCTAACTGCTAACCTATCCCTTGCGCTTATCTTTGTTCCTCGTCGGACCAAAAGACCCTCTGGTATGGCCGTTTGTGTGGAACCTTCAGCTTACCAGAGGGCCTGTTGTTTTCTATCCCCCTCATGCCTTAACTTCGGGATGAGTGAGGGTTAGTTTAGGTGTTGGTCTGACGATTATAGGCCGCACGCGCCACAAGCGAACCGATCAGCGTAAACACAAGACACCATGCGATCGCCACGATCCAGCGGGTGCCAATCGGCGTCCCCATAAGCAGCCCGCGCAGCGTATCGATGATCGGGCTGAACGGCTGATTTTCCGCGATCCAAGCCACCACAGAAGTCATGGAGCTCGTCGGCACGAAGGCGCTGCTGAGAAAGGGGAGGATATACAGCAGAAATAGGGTGCTGTTCGCGGCATCCGGCGACTTGCTGGACACGCCAACCGCGATCCCTAACCATGTCATCGACCACACGCACAAGATGATTAACCCAAGCGCAGCGATGAGCGCTAGCGGTTCGCTATTCGGTCGAAAACCGGTCAGCCACGCCAATACCGTCAACACTGCGATTCCCACTAGTGTTCCAATCGTGCTCCCAAGGACATGCCCATTCAGCACCGAAATGCGAGCGATCGACATGGTGCGGAAGCGGGCAATGATGCCTTGCGTCATGTCGGTGTTCGCGCGCAGGGTCGCCATCCCCAAGCCATAGAGGGCAGCGATTAGGATCAGTCCAGGCGTCAGATAATTGATATAACTACCTTGCCCTGCTACAGTGCCCGCTTGCTGAATCACCCCATCAAACAGGTTGTACATCAGGACAAGCAGTAGGATAGGCGTTCCCAGTGTCGCAATGAGGGTAGGGGCGGGATTGCGCAGCATATGCGACAGCGTGCGTCGCGTCATCGTGATCGTATCGGCAACAACATAAGTCGTCGAGTTCATGACACCACTTCCTTCAGGTTCGTTTCAGAGGTCAAGGCGAAAAAGACATCGTCGAGGTCGGGCGTATGGACGGAAACCCCCGCAACGGCGATCGAGGCTGCATCAAGTCGTTCGAGGAGTTCACGCAGAGCGGTAACGCTGCCATTGGTGGGGACACGCATCGTGAAAGCAGTTTCGTCCTTCGCGGTAATCGACAAGAGCCGCTGTGCTTTTTCCAGTCCGTCCTCATCGGCAAACTCCAATTGAACATGTCCGCCGGAAAGGCGTCGCTTCAGTTCAGTAGGCGTGCCCTCGGCAGCGATTTGGCCTTTGTGCAGTACCGCGATCCGGTGGGCAAGCTGATCCGCTTCCTCAAGATACTGTGTCGTCAGAAACAGTGTCACACCACGATTGGCCAAGTCTCGAATTAAACCCCACATCATTTGGCGGCTGCGTGGGTCTAAACCGGTGGTTGGCTCATCGAGGAAGACGATACGCGGATCGCCCATCAGACTCATCGCGAGATCCAGTTTCCGCCGCATGCCGCCTGAATAGGTTGAGACAGGCTTTTTCGCCGCCTCAGCGAGATCGAACCGTTCGAGTAGCTCTGTGCTTCGGCGCTGCCCATCTCGGCGGTTCAGGTGGCGCAGTTTCGCCATCAGCAGCATATTTTCCTCACCCGTGAGGACGTTATCGACCGCCGAAAACTGCCCTGTCACACTGATGATGCTGCGCACAGCCTCCGGATTGTGATCGAGGTTGATTCCTGCGATGTTCACCGCCCCCCCATCTTTGCGTATGAGGGTTGACAGGATGTGAACCGTCGTCGTCTTGCCGGCTCCATTGGCACCGAGTAGTGAGAAAATCGAACCTTCGGCAACATTGAAATCGATGTCGTCCAGTACAATCTGCTTCTTGAACGACTTTCGCAGCCCTTTGACGCTGATGATCATGGTTGTACTTCTTTCCTCTAGAGCGTCATATTGACGCCTTCAGATCTAAAACGAACAGATAGGTTAGGCTTGCCACAGCGGAACTCCGGCGCTGAGCAAAGCAATAGCTAGGTTTGTCCGCGAACGGACACCCCAAGGCCCCAAAATGCAAATGACGAAACGGGAGGTTATTTAACGGGCGGTGATCAAACGATGTTTCGGCTGTTTCTCCTCATCTAATAGTGTCAGAATTGCATTCACGGCTGCGTTCACTCCCTCTTCAGCTCTGATCCGTGCGCCAAGTGCAGCGGCTTTCTCCTGAATATTGAGGTTGGTCGTTGCTTCGGTTAACGCTTCTGCAAGCTTACCTGCGGTCAGCCGTGAGCGCGGAATTGGCTCGGTGCCTACCCCTAACTCGTGCACACGCCGCCCCCAAAAAGGCTGATCAGACATGACCGGTACGATCACCGAAGGCACGCCCGCTCTCAGTCCAGCCGCAGTGGTACCCGCTCCTCCATGATGCACAACCGCAGCCATCCGTGGGAACAGCCAGTCATGCGGCGCATAGTCGAGTGGGAAGACTTCATTGGGTAGGTCAGATGCCCCAATTCCTCCCCATCCGCTTAACAGAATGGCACGCTTCCCGGCCTGCCGGATGGCGTCTAGCAGTAGTTGTGTCGTTGCTTCCGGTGTGCGTTCACGCATACTGCCGAAACCAATAGATACTGGCTTGTCACCCCGCGCGAGAAAATCGAGCAGATTTTGAGAAGGCTTCCATTCTGCATCCCCATCGAATAGGTAGCCGGTCACGCGATGTTGTGGCGGCCAATCAACTGGGCGCGACACCACCTGTTGGCTCACCAACAGCAGTGACGGTGTCGAGGCGAGCATGGCACGATGCTTCGCCCAAGTCTGTTTGGGAAGACCAAGATAGCGGGTGCGGACTTGATTGCCACTGCTGCGCATCGACCACCACTGGCCGCGCCGAACGAGCGCGCCCGCCCATCGGTTGTAGGTTGCTTCTGGCAGCGGCAGCCAATTCGGTTTTGCTGGTGCCATACCAGAGAAATCGGCTGTTGGAACCCATGGCTGCAAGTTGATGAGGAGGAAACGAGTGTTGTATTTTTCCAGTGCCCCATTCACCAAGGGGAGTACCCCCTCATTCAACAGCACCACATCGCCTGACTGAATCACCTCAGCGATTTCTCTGCCCATTTGTATGGTTGTTTCTGCAAGTTGGCGCATCCAGCGTATCGTTTGAAACACGCTGCGGTTGTCGGTCTGCGCATCCAACAGCGCTTGAATGTCAACCTTGAGTCCGGCAAAAATTAGCCCACGCGCTTGTGCCCATTCGCGAAACATTTCTGCTGCGACCAGCACCACTTCATATCCGGCATGTCGAAGCGCCTGCCCCAATACGACATTGGGCCTCACATCTCCCCATGATCCTGTAGCAATCATCACGATTCGCACCCCGTACTCCTCCATCAGGTCAGTTCTCATTCCGGTCACATGCAAAGCAAAGACAATGGCTGTCCGCTCAGGGATCAACCAGCAGTACAACGACGAATTGACGGCGCGAACAGGGAGGCTTTACCCACTCACCAGCACGCGATAGGCTTTGCTCAGTATGGGATAGACATTCAGATGTCTAGATCTTCAATTTCTGGGCCTTCCATTGCCGTCGTAACCGCTCGATAGAGGTCACTAGAAATATGGGGTTTTAGCTCTTCTAGCGTCTCGAAAATTTGTAAGCTGTAGTCACCAGCGTCCTTGAAAGTTTCCCAGTCGTCGTAGCCCCAACTTGTAAACCTTTTGAGGATTCCATCGGCGATACCCCAGCGGTTTGGGTGGCGTGCAATGTCAGGATCGCCCCATGAAAGATCCCAATCAGCAATGGTGCGTGTATGTAGGGCATAGCGCGCTCCGGCAGTTCGATAGATAACGAAAATGCTTGTCCCTTTGCTGTCCGACGTGGATTCAAGCCAGCGAACGAGAGGCTGACCTAGAAAACGTTTACGCCGATGTGCGCCTTCGCTGTTCACAATGACCGTGATTTCATCAAATCCCCTTTGCTTGGCTTCTTCAAGTTCAATGAACCGACGCAGTGCGCGGACAATCGCAGACGATAGGTTCGCGCCAGCGAGTTCTTGAGCACGCTCAAACAGGGGTAAATCATCATCGGAAACATAAATGGTTTTGTTTGGCATAGCTATCTTGCCTCTGCTGTATCGCTATACGTATAAGTATACATATACAATTTGGCGTGTCAAGCACTCAAGCCATGTGCATGCAAATGGATCAAAAATCACCCTATACGGGCGGGAAGTGGGCCGCTGATTAATGGTTGTTCATTCGAACTTTGTGTGAAGTCAGGGGAGATAAATAACGCGAACACGAAACAAATCGAACTTGACGCGGCAGCAGGTGGACGAATCGAGAGGCAATTTCAGCTAAGCACCGAACCGGGCCTAAGAGACAAACTTCTACGCGAAGGGTATTTGTCGTAACGGGATAACCTCGATCGATCTGACAAAGGCACACGTGCCCTGTCCATACGCGGTTATCCCGTGATCATGTTCAAAAATTTCTTAGCTCAGCCCTGCAATCGATTTGCGCGTGCGATCTTTCCCAACCAATGAGCGCTTGGCTTGGGCGTGCGTGCCTGTGTAACGCGGTCGACGGCAATAATGCCGAACTTCGGGCCATAACCGCTGACCCATTCAAAATTATCCATTGCTGACCAGCAGAAATACCCGCGCACGTCGATCCCGCTCTCTATACAACCAGCAAGGCTGAGCAGTGCACGCTTGAAGTATTCTACACGACGCGTATCGTCGATGGTTGCCATGCCGTTTTCGGTGACGTACACGGGAATACCCGTGACTTGCGCCGCATAACCTACCGCACCAGCAAGCGCCTCCGGGTACACTTCTTCGCCCATCTGATTGCGTTCGACATCCGCGCTTGGCGGGATCAGCCCGTCTGGACCGACGACCATGCGCGCGTAGTTCTGCACGCCGACGAAATCATCCCCTCGCAAAGGTTCCAGATAGTGATCAGCCAGTTCGCGCCTAATGTCCGCCATGCGCTGTTCACCGCCTTCGATCGCTTGAAAATCATGCAGGGCCAGCGTCAACCCAAGCGGGAAATCAGCCCGCACCGACTTTATTGCTTCGTAGCCGCGCCGGTGCGCCTTGAGGATGACTTCGCGCGCCTGAGCTGTAGCCACGAATTGGAACAGTCCCAGTCGATCAGGCGTCGTCCCCAACTGCTGAGCGGCGAGCGGCCACCAAGGATCATTCTGCGGCCTGATGCCGAGGAGATGCCCCAGCACCGCCGAGATATTCGGCTCGTTGAGTGTACAGGCCGCGCCGATCAGATCGCCGAGATGCCGTGTCACGCGCTCACAGTAGCGGGCAAAACGATCGGGCGTTTTTTCATCCAGCCAGCCGCCAGAGCGATGCAACCAGCGCGGCGAAGTGAAGTGGTGAAATGTCACCATAGGGGTGAGGCCATGCTCGTGACAGGCCGCCAGCATCCGACGGTAGTGCTCCAGTTCAGCATACGAGAACTCGCCTTCTTCCGGCTCGATGCGTGACCATTCCACCGAGAAGCGATAGGCATTGAAACCAAGTTCCGCCAGCAGTGCGATATCCTCCCTGTAGCGATGATAATGATCGCACGCATCACCGGATGGTTCTTGGTAGATCGTGCCGGGCAGATGCTCCAGCACCCAACTTTCGGAATTGACGTTATTCCCCTCGACCTGATGAGCGGCGGTTGCCGCGCCCCACAGGAAGTTTTTCGGGAACTGAAAATCGGTCATTACGTTACATCCTCTTTAGGGTTAATGCGCGCCTGCTTCGAGCGCTTCCAACCATGCAGGTTTTGCCGGGACACTCAGCGCGAACCGTTTCTTCAACCACGCCTCAACCAGATCGATCCAATGGGCCGCATCCGCGTCCATATCCAGCACCGATCCTGCCGTCGCCTGATTGGCGAGGCTCAAGCCGTGCTGCCCGTTTTCAAAAATATGAATTTCAAAGGGAATCCCTGCCGACGCCAGCGCGGTTGCCATGCGCGTGCTGTGTTCAATCGGTACGAGTGCGTCTGCTGTCGTTGCCCACAGGAATGTAGGCGGCGCATTTTTCGTAACATGCAGTGCAGGGCTGGTAGCATCCAGCAGTTCCGGCGACGGTTCTTTCGTCCCGAAAAAGGCTATGTTCGCCGCATTCAACACCGCCTGAGCCATCGGATCGGCGTGTGGGCCAAACATCAGATGATAATCGCAGAGGGCATAGCCGAGAATCGCGGCGGCGGGCTGAGGGATTCCGGCGCAGCGCCCGATATTAAATCAGCGGATCATTCCAGTAAACCGAATACATGGCGCAGTTGTGCCCACCCGCTGAAAATCCGCAGATCGTGATTTTGTCCACATCGACCAGCCACTCGTCGGCGTGCGCGCGAATCGTCAGGAAGGCTTTGCCGATGTCGCGCATGGGGGCTGGGTGGACACTGTTTGGGTTGACGGGCATATCCCCACCGAACGGAGGTGCCCCGAATGAGCCTTCATAATAGGTCGAATAGCGCAGCACGAAGGCATGATAGCCCATCGCCGCGAAGCGCAGCGCGACCGGCTCCGCTTCCCGATCCGAGCAGCCGAGATATGCGCCGCCGGGACACACGAGCACGGCGGGGCGCTTTCTGCCGTTCTGCATCTCCGGTGAATCCGCCAATACGTACGTCGTCAGGGTCACGTCCTGCCGGTGCTCATACAGCGTGATCGTCTGGTTGATCATGGTTTGTTCATCCTTGCGAGTGATCTGCCGCTAAAACTTCGGATACTGCCTGTATCAAACGAGGAGCAGTGTCCCCTGCAATGCCGAGGATGTGTCGCATCGGCATGCCGCGTTCACCGTCCATGATGCCGAACACCATACCGGGCGCCTCGAACTGCGCCATTGTTTTAAGGACAGCCTCGTAGACGGCTGTGTCGCTCATAATGACGCCGACCGGATCATCAAGCGTGAAGGTCGTGCGGTAGTGAGGATCAAACGGTACTGACCAGTGCCATGTTCCCGAACCGACTTCGATTGGTGCAGACGCTTGACCCGGTAGCGAGACTGCCGCGTCCGTATTCGGTGGAACGGTGAGCGTGAGTTCAAACTGACCGGCGTTCAGCGTCCATGCGCATGTGATCATGCCATACGGGGTGAGGTGCCGCGTCGTCGCGTTCGTCAGGCCGCCGCTCGGATACGGACGAATGGCGATACGCCGATAGCCCGGTTCCAGTGGTGCAATGCCACCTACAGTGCGATGCATCCAATCCCCGACTGCGCCGAGTGCGTAGTGATTGAACGAAGTCATTTCGCCGGGGTTGATCGAGCCGTCGGGGAGCATGCTGTCCCAGCGCTCCCAGATGGTCGTCGCGCCCATCGTCACCGGATACAGCCACGACGGGCAGCCCTGCTGCAAGAGCAGGCGATACGCGTCGGTGAAGTGTCCGGTGTGGCAGAGCGCATCGCAGATCAGCGGCGTGCCGACGAAACCAGTGCGGATGTGATAGCCGCTCTCCAGCACCAATTCCGCCAGTCGATCGCCTGCCCGCTGGCGCTGCTCGGCGGTCGGCAGCAGATCGAATTCGATCGCCAGCGCGTACGCCGTTTCCGCATCGCTGACCATGCGGCCTGACGGCGTGATAAATTCCCGTGCGAACGCCGCGTGGATTTCCCCTGCAAGTGCTGCATATTTTTGCTGATCGTCAGCGCGGTCTAAGATTTCGGCGGCACGGGCAACCAGATCCGTCGAACGGGCGAAGTAGGCTGTTGCCACGATCGCCTTGTGCGTGCGGGCCTGACCGGGTTTATCCGGCGGGGCTGTTGGGTCAAGCCAGTCGCCAAACTGGAAACCTTTATCCCATAAGCGCGACTCACCTGCCGCTGAAGCAATGTAATCCACCCACGCGCGCATACTCTCGAACTGCGCGGCGAGAATGTCTCTATCTCCGGAGCGTTCATACAGCACGGATGGGACGACCGTCGCGGCATCGCCCCACGCAGCGGCGGGCAGCGGAGTCCCTAATGCATTTGGGACGACATGTACGACCACGCCGCCTGCCTTGCGCTGCTCAATCGCCAGATCGGTCAGCCACGATTGCAGGAAGCCGCTCGCATCATACAAAAAGCTCGCCGCCGGAGAGAAAATCTCCAAATCACCCGTCCAGCCGAGCCGTTCATCACGCTGCGGGCAGTCGGTCGGTACATCGACGAAGTTGCCGCGCATGCCCCATACAATATTTTCGTGCAGTTGATTCAGCAGTGGATTCGAACATTCGAACCAGCCGGTGCGCTCCATATCCGAGTGCACGACAAGGGCGGTGATATTTCCGGGTTAACTCACCGGCCAGCCGTCCACCTCAACATAGCGGAAACCATGAAATGTGAAGCGAGGCTCCCAGGTTTCGATCCCGTCGCCCTTGAGCGTGTAACGATTGGTTGCTTGTGCAAGCCGCAGCGGGCGTGTGCCGAGTTCGCCTTTTTCGAGGACTTCGGCATGGCGTAAGGTGATCGTCTGCCCGGCGATGCCCTGTACGCTGATCCGCACCCATCCGACGATATTCTGCCCGAAATCGACCAAGGTTTTACCCGACGGAGATTCGAAGATCGACACGGGCTTGATCGCCTGTGTACGCCGTACAGGCGGGCCTATCGGCGCTCTGAGCATCGCCAGATCCCGTTCCAGTGTGCGCACGCCGCTCCATCTTGAAGCATCGTATCCCTGCTTCGACCAGCCGACTGGCTCCAGCCGTGCATCATAGGTTTCGCCGTCGTAAATGCTGTTCATCAGGAGTGCGCCCGTTGATGCGCGCCAGCTTTCATCGGTGACGATTCGCTGCATTGAGCCGTCTTCATACGTGATTTCAAGCTGAGCCATCAGCGCCAACCGGTCGCCCCAGATATTGCGCCGCCCCCCCAGAAAGCCGATTCGTCCGCGATACCAACCATCCCCGAGGATCGCGCCGATCGCATTGCGGCCTTCGCTCAGCATCCCTGTAACGTCGTAGGTTTGATAGCGCAGATGTTGATCGTAGGCGGTCCAACCGGGCGCGAGGATGTGATCGCCGACGACTGCACCATTGATCTGCGCCTCGTACAAGCCGAGTGCGGTCACATACAGCCGCGCTTTTTTGACGCTGCCCTGCACCTCGAAATCGCGGCGCAGATACGGCGACGGATTCGACTTTGACGTGTCTTCGTCCCAATCGGGCGTGATGAAGCGAGTGCTCCAATCGTCGGCTTCGAGAAGCCCCGCTTCCAGTCGAAGCAGTCCGCTCCACTCCGATGCGCTGCCATCGGTGCCCCACACGCGCACGCGCACCGCGACTTGATCGCGCGATTTCAGCGGTGCGAACGGCCACTCGACTAAAATCGACTGATCCGACTCAATCCGCTCGGTTTGCTGAACCTGATTGAAAGCGTCATAGGCGATGACTGCATAGGCGGCTTGTGTCCAGTTCTGGGCATCAGTTTCGATCCGCCACGACAGGCGGGGTTTGCTTGTGCCGATCCCCAGCGTTTCGCGCAGGTGCTCAATATGCAGATCGGTAACGTTAACTTGTGACATGATCTTCTCTCGCGACATGTTGCTCTGTCGCAGTGGTCTGCGGATACAAATGACAGCTTACCCAATGCCCCTCAGCAACTGTCGTACGGTTGGGCATGGTTTGACGACATACCTCCATCACATGGGGGCAGCGGGCAGCAAAGGGGCACCCCGGCGGCGGATCAACCAGCGACGGCACTTCACCGCGTGCCTGCACCGTGCGATCGCCCGATTCCGGATGCGGTACGGCGGCGATTAAGAGCTGCGTGTACGGGTGCGCGGGTTTCTCCATTAACTCGGTGCTGGCCGCGCTTTCGACCATGTGCCCGGCGTACATGACGATCGTGCGGTCACCGATATAGCGCGCGCTCGATAGATCGTGCGTGATATAAAGGAAGCCGATTCCGCGCTCCCTCTTGAGCCGCTCCATGAGATTCAGCACGCCCATGCGGATCGACACATCAAGCATCGACACCGGCTCATCGGCCAAAATGATGCGCGGGTTGACTGCCAGCGCCCGCGCGATGGCCACGCGCTGCCGCTGACCGCCGGACAGTTCGTGCGGGTAGCGGCTGGCAAACTCATCCGCTGGAGTCAGCCCGACGGTTTCCAGCAGTTCGAGCACCTTCGCCTGAACATCCTTGCCCGCCGCGATTTTGTGGATTTTCAGCGGGCGCTCGAGGTGATGGCCGATCGTATGCACCGGATTGAGCGACCCGAACGGGTCCTGAAAGATCATCTGCACCTGACGGCGATAATCGAGCGATGGCTGCGCAGGTTCGGTCTTGAGTATGTCGCGCCCGTCAAAGATGATGTCACCGGAGGTGGGCGGCATCAAGCGGGCGATTAAGCGCGCGGTCGTCGATTTGCCCGATCCGCTTTCGCCGACCAACGCTACGACTTCGCCCTGATCGATGCTGAACGTCGCCTGATTGAGCGCGTGGACGGCATGGTGTTGCAGCATCCCGCCGACTGGAAAATGCATCGTCAGGTCATGAACTTCTAACAGCGGTTGTGCAGCGCTCATGCTTGCGCTCCTTCCACGAGATGACAGGCGGCCCAATGCCCCGGCTCGACTTCACGCAGCGGCGGTACAACGGCGCGGCACGACTCGACGGCCAGCGGGCAGCGCGGGTGAAAACGACAACCGGGCGGCGGTGCGGCCAGATTCGGCGGTGCGCCGGGGATGCCGGTCAGCCGGGTCTTTTCGCCCAGCAGCGGCGGGAACGACGACAGCAGCCCTTTCGTATACGGGTGCAGTGGGTGATCGTAGATTGCCTTGGCGGGTGCGAGTTCGACCAGTTTGCCCGCGTACATGATGCCGATCCGATCCGAGAATTCGACCATCAGCGAGAGATCGTGCGTGATGAACAGGATCGAAAAGCCCATTTCCCGCTTGAGCGTTTCGATCTGCTGCAAAATGTCTTTTTGCACGACCACGTCAAGCGCGGTCGTCGGCTCGTCGAGGATCATCAGCGGCGGGTTGAGCGCCAGCGCGATCGCGATCACCACACGCTGCCGCATGCCGCCGGAGAGTTCGTGCGGATAGGCATCCATGCGCCTGCGATCAATGCCGACGGTTTCGAGCAGTTTAGCCGCCTGCGCATACGCTTCCTGCCGTGATACTTTCCGGTGCTTGATAATCACATCGCCGATTTGATCTTTGACGCGCATCACTGGGTTGAGGGCATTGAGCGCACTCTGAAATACCATCGCCGCGCCGCTCCAGCGGAATTCCTGCAAGGCGTCGGCGTCCATGTCGAGTACATCGCGCCCCTGAAAGCGGATTTCCCCACCCGTGATCACCGCCGGGGGACGCAGCACACGCAGAATCGACTGCGCGATCGTGGATTTGCCGCAGCCCGATTCGCCTGCCAGCCCGAAGACCTCACCCGGCGCGATCGAGAACGACACGCCATCGACCGCCCCCACCGATCCGCGCGGCGTCATGTACTCGACGTACAGATTGCGGATTTCCAGCAGCGGCGTGTCTGCGTTAACGGGCGCGGCGGATGACGGGCGTGGCGCGGACGTTCTGGTCTGATTGGGTTTTGACTGCATGGTTCAAATCCTTTTCCGCGCGCAGGCGGGGATTCGTGATCTCATCCATCGCGTAATTGATGAGCGACAAGCCGAAGATGACGAGCGCGACGCACAGCCCCGACGGGATAAACGTCCACCATGAGCCGGACAGCAGCGCGTTGCCGTTCTGCGCCCAGTACAGGTTCGTCCCCCATGTCACTTCACTGATGTCGCTGAGGCCGAGAAAACTGAGCGCTGTCGCCGCACCGATCCCGTAGCTCACACCGTTGAGGATTAGCCCGACGATGATCGAGGTCATATTCGGCAGAATTTCGAAGAAGATGATGCGGAATCCGCTTTCACCGCTGACTTTGGCCGCCGCCACGAAATCCTTTTCGCGCAGCATCAGCGTTTGTGAACGGACGATGCGCGCCGCGAATGCCCATCCAGTGAGTGAGAGCACGAAGATCACCGTCGTCGTGCCCGGTTTCAGGTAGCCCGAAAGGACGATCAGCAGCGGCAGGCCGGGGATGACGAGGAACAGGTTCATAATCAGCGACAAAATGTCATCAATGCGGCCCCGAAAATACCCGGCAGTCATGCCGATCACGATGGCGACGATTGCCGACAGGAACGATGTGCCAAAGCCGACGAGGAGCGAATTGCGCGCACCCCACACGGTTTGTTTGAAGACATCTTTCCCTAGGTGCGTTGTGCCGAGGATGAACTGTGCCGACGGTGGCAGGTTCGGATTACCGGCGAAACGATCTGGCGATCCGGGCGCGATCACTGGAGCAAACACGGCGATCGCGATGAAGAACAGCACGATCGCTGCGCCGAACAGCGCCATGCGATTGCTGACCAAGGTACGCAGTAGAGAATTCCGCTTTTGCGATTTCGCTTTCATGATGCGCCTCCCTATCCTGCCCGTACGCGCGGATCAAGGCGTGTATACAGGATATCTACGACGAAATTCGCGCCGAGCACGAACGTCGTAATCAGCAGGAACAAGCCCTGCATCAGTGGATAGTCCGAGTTGCGCACCGCCTGCACGAGCATGAACCCTAGGCCGGGATATGAAAACACCTGCTCGATCAACAACTGCCCGCTGATCGACACGCCGAGGACGATACCGAACGCTGTCACACTTGGCAGCATGGCATTGCGCGCCGCATACATGAACATTACACGGTTGGGTGATAACCCCTTCGCTTCGGCTAGGGTGATATAGTCCTCACCGAGCACCGAGACCATTACGTTGCGCATACCGAGCGCCCACCCGCCGAGCGAGGTGATCACCATCACCAGCACAGGCAAAATCATATGCTGGCCGACGCTAAGCAAATATGGGAAGCCGTCTGCCGGGGTGAGTGCGTCGTCAAAGGCATGCAGCGTCGGGAACCAATGCAGCCGATAGCCGAGGTAGTACACGGCACTGATCGCTAGGAAGAACGCCGGAAACGCGCCGATGAAGATCATGAACGGAGGCAGCGATTTCGATAAAAGCGTTCCACGCCGCCATGCGCTGAATATCCCAAGCAGGTGGCCGAGGGTGAAGCTGATCAGGATCGCGGTCACGCTGAGCAGCACCGTCCAGCCGAACCCCTGCCCGATCACGGAGATCACCGACGCGGGAAATTTCGTGTACGAAGTGCCTAGGTCGAGGTGCGCGAGCTGCACGAGATAGTTTCCGAACTGCTGAAGCAGCGGCGCATCGCTCAGTCCGAGCGCGGTGCGCACGGCAGTGAGCTGTTCCGGCGTCAGCGATACGCCGGGGCGACCGATGATCGCCGTGACCGGATCGCCGGGAATCAGCCGGGGCAGAAAGAAATTGATGGTAATCGAGACAAAAAACGCGATCAGATAAAAGCCCAGACGCCGGAGTATAAAACGCATGGTTTCACTCTTTTGGGGTCAGGAGACAGCCGCCCGAAAGCGACTGTCTCGGTGAAGACGGTGTTATTGGGGCGTGCTACTTCGGTGTAATCGTCGTCAGCACGACCAGAATATCCGCGAAAAATGTCGGGTTCGGTTGCGCGGACGCATAGTAATTGTCGGTCGTCGGGAAGCCGGTAAAGCGAGTCGTGTTGATCAACCCCATCCCGCCGAGCGGCACCAGCGGCACCGCCGGGACTTCCGAGGCGAACACCTGCTGAAGCTGATCGACAATCTGGTGTTCCTGATCTAGGCTGGACGCTGAAGAGAACTGGGTCAGCAGGTCATCGGCGGCACCACCCGAATAACGGCTGTAGTTGCCCTGCGCCGCCGTGCCTTCGGGGGCCAGCAGTTCGCTCGACATCGTCATGCGGTAGAAGCGGAACGGTGTGGCGTTGCCATCGACGATGCTGAAGATCATGTCGAAGTTCCCGGTCTGCTGCGTTTGCAGCCATTCGGGGAAATTCGGGTTCGGCACGACATTGAGTTCGATTCCCACGTCAGCCAAGTTTTCGCTGGCGATTTGCAGGTCAGCGATCCAATTGGGAGCGGGCAGCACCATCACGTCATAGCTCATGCGGGTACCGTCCGGCAGGACGCGAATGCCATCCGATCCGCGCGTGAGTCCGGCGGCATCGAGGAGTTGATTAGCCGCATCCGGGTTGTAGGTCGTCCAATCGCCCAGCGAGGAAACATCTGCGACCTTCCATGCGTTGTAGAAGCCCGTCAGCCCAGTGACATCCGTTGGGGACACGACGCCCCCTTCACCGATTAGGCTGATCTGGTCACGGTTGATCGCCATGCTGATCGCGCGGCGCACGTCGGCATTATCAAACGGGGCGCGGGTTTCATTCATCGCCAGAAGCCCCATGTTCGGGCCTTCTTCCATGATGAAGTAGCGATTGGCGGCATCAGCGGCGACAAAGTTGTTCGCCGGATCGACAATGAACAGATTCGACCAGTCGATTTCACCGTTCGCCATCGCCAGCGAGGCTGCATTGCCATCGGCGAAGGCTTCATATACGACGCCTTTGAACGTTGGCTTGCCTTCCTGCCAATAATGGGGATTCTTGTCCAGTTCGTACGACTGGCCGGTGAAGTTGGCCAATTCGGTGAACGGCCCGGTGCCAACCGGGGTGTCATTCGTGAAAGCGACGACATCGGTGACACCCGACCAGATATGTTCCGGCACGATGACCTGCGTGATCAATTCGAACAGGCCGGGGGTATAGACGCGGCTGAACGAGAACACCACGGTGTGATCATCCGGCGCGGTGATGCTGTCCACATACGCCGAGTCGCCTGTCAGCGCGGACAGTGAGGCGCTGTTCACTCCCGGAGCCGTCTTGAGCAGGTTGAATGTGAACGCAACATCCGAAGCCGTAAACGGCTCTCCATCTGACCACAGCACGCTGTCGCGGAGGGTGAAGGTCAGTGTCAGCAGATCATCACTCCAACTATAGCCAGTCGCCAGCCACGGCATCAGTTCACCCGTCGCTGAGTTGAAAATCATCAGCGGTTCGTGAATGACGTTGAGCGTACCGGGCAGTGCCGACCCACTGTTAAACGGGTTGAAATTACTGGTAAATGTCGGCATCGTCGATTCGGCAAACGTCAGCACGGCATCACTGCCGGATTGTGCGGTGGTAATCGTCGGCGCTGCGAATGCAAGGAGAAGGACGACCGCCAGAACGAGGCTAAGAACACGATAGAATTTGTTGCGTGACATCAGTTTTTTCCTCAAAGATGTTATGGGTTCGAAGAATGTACGGTCGGTCGTGTTGGGTACCGGGCTTCCCTCCTTAATCCTTCACAGGTGCTTTTAGGCCATCGAGAAAAACGCGGCTGATTTCGGCGAAAATGGTTTGAACACTGATACCGTACTCCCCCTCCACCTTGTCCCCGAATTCGCCCAAACGGCTGAGCAGACTGCTGCTGAAATTGAAGATCACCGCGACAAGGTGATCAGGGACAATATCGCGGCGCACTGAACCGTCGGCCTGCCCCTGCTGAATGGTCTCGAGGAGGTTGCGCCGATCCTGTCCCAATGTCTCGGTCAGAAGCTCCATCATGGTGTCTACCGGCCATTCTTTCGCGTACAGGGCGTTGAACTCGGCGACAAAGCGGGCTTCACGTGGGTTCTGGAACAGATAATTGAAATGGGAGTTGATGAACCGTTCGATTCGCTCGAAGCCGCTGCCGGGAATGCCCCAAACTTCGCGCTCGTTGCGTTCTGCCCATCCCTGCGTGACGAGATGGAAGATTTGCTGCGCCATATGCTCTTTGCTGGCGAAATATTTATAGAGTGTGGCGCGCGTCAGGCGAGCTGTTTGCGCGATGTCCGCGATCGTGACCTTTTCGATTCCCTTATCGATGAACAGATCTTCCGCGACTTGCAGAATCCATTCGCGCTGGGTTTCGCGGTGGTTGGCATAAATTCGGGTGGTCATCTCATAACCTTAGGATGTAAACCAGGGATACACCCCAAGGTTATAACACTGCGTCGGGATCAGCATGAAAGCTCAACTTTGAATTAAGGTTTTAAAATTAAACCGACAGTTCATTTTTAGTGTATCGAGTCTTCAGACCCTGTCAATCAGTGAGGTGTGATGTCTATGCAGAATATACAAATCAAGGGGTGCCGTTAGGTGGGACTTCTGAAATAGTGGGCAATCAGTCGTTTGTACTTAGAATGGAGGAAACGACGTGTTTTACACTGGCTGTTCTGATGGAGGCGATAAGTAGCGAAGGGTACAACGCTTATTCGTGTATGGCAGCTTATGCCCCGGTAGAGCCAATGAACATGTGCTTAGTGCCATTCGCGGAACTTGGGAAGAACATCAGTCCGTGGCACGCTCCAGCCGTGAGGGTGGGGAGCGGCCATTGGATCTCCCGGTATGGTTCTAGACGATTCTGGAAACGAAATCCAAGGCTGGATTTTTTTGCGCAGATCAGTTGGATGCACACAGGGAAGATCTTGATGCATTTGAAGGAGATCAATATAAACGTGTGTTAGTTACCGTGCGAACGAAGGATAACAGGTCAACTGACGTTTTATCACATGGAATGCCACATAACCCCATGAACCTGTGTGTGAGGTATCGCGTGAACTTACAACCGGCGATAAACCGAAAATGAATGCGAATGGGGCAGTTTCACCTGACTGCCGCCATGATGAAGCATGAACAAACCTAAGCTGCTAAACAGCTCAAAATCAAAAAGGATGACCCGACGGCGGCCATCCTTTTTTGTTGTGCAAACCATTAGCCAGCCTTTCCCTACACCATAGGAGGCGCAAAGTCTGAGAATAGACGGTGAGCAGTCATGCTGGGTGAAGGATATTTTTGTAGGCTTGAGTGAATGCATCGATCAATCAGGAGCGGGCTATGAAACGAACTGGACTGAGAAGCGTGATCGGTTGGCTGGTTATATTGGGAATGCTGATGATAAGAAGCACCGCTTGGGCGCAGGCAGAAGTTCCAGCCTATTTAGCCCTGAATGGGCATCTGTATCGCTGGACGACGGCGGATGGGCTGGTGCGCGTCGAAACGTGCGACACACCCGATACCCGAATCCTGCGTTTGTCGGCATCGCCCGATGGGCAGTATTTAGCCCTCAACTTGGTCACAGAGTCCTTTTTCATGGAAGGGGGTGCACCAACTCCACGTGGTGACCTGTACTGGTGCGATCCTGTCAATGGTGTGGTACGACAGCTTACCGAAGGAAACAAGAACAATACCTCCACCGCACGGCGTGGGGTGTGGTCGCCGGATGGGGCACGATTGGCTTGGAGTGAGGTGAATCCGGATTTTAGTACGGCAGCGATCCGCGTGTACGATCCGGTGATAGACCGAGTGAACACGCTGGTGGAGAGCACACCTCTCACTTATGCCTGCGGTTCCGGTCCCAACCCGCCAGAAATTTCATGGAACAGCACTGGAATCGCAGCTCCTTATTGGATCAGCAGCGCAGCGGATGCGTGCATTTCCGAGCAGTTAGGCGTGTACGTGTACGACGATACAAACGGCACGCTGATCGCGAATTTATCGGTGGGTGAGACAGGCGATTACACATCGCTCGACTCGGTCGCATGGGCGGCAGGCGCGCAGGATCGGCTGATCGTTTCGCAGAGCAATACGCGCTATCTGGTGACGCTCGATGGGCGAGTCAGCCCGATCAGCGGAGGGATCGAGTGGGCTTTAGCCGCAAGCGGCCAACCGACTCGCTCAGCTCTTCCTTTCGAGGGAACAGCGATTGGAGTATCGCCCGATGGCAGGGCGGCGCTGAGTCTAATCGAGACGAACCTATACACGGTGATCGACGGGGTGATTGGAGTGATCGATCTGACCACCGTCGAGCCGGATATGCGATCGCTCAATGTTGGCCAAGACATCGCATGGGCGGCACTGCGACCGCAAATCAGCACGGAGACGCCGAATACCCTTTGTTCGCGCGTCGAACCCCTCCATTACAGGGGCGCCTCTGCGCGCGTCATCAGCGGTATGGGGGCGAACAATGTACGTCTCGCACCCTTCAGCAACGCGGAGGTCGTCGGGCAAATCCCGGAAGGCGGCGAAATGCAGGTCATTTTTGAAACCGATATTTGCAGCGGGGGGATTGTGTGGCGATATGTCAGCTATGACGGCGTGACGGGCTGGACGGCGGAATCACAGGGCGAAACCGCTTATCTGGAGCGGGTAGGGGAGTAACCCGCTAAATCCCTTTCCACTTTGAGGTGGAGCAGGCGTGAATCAAAAGGGATGGCCGCCGTGGGTCATCCCTTTTTGTTGTGCGAACCGATCTTACGGGGTGTACTCGGTCATATCACACGAGCCTTGTTGTTCTAAGGCGCGGAACACATCGAAGATATACGAGCCATCCGGCAGAACATAGACCATCGTCGGGACGAAGGTCGGCGCTGCGTTCCCATCGACCACATCGAAATAGAATGGGTAGTGCAGGACAGCTCCCTGCACCGTATACCACTCATTCGCCAGCAGCACTCCAATCACGCCGCCGAAGTCATCCGCATGGATAGGTTCGCCTGTACTCCCGTCAATCTGACCGGGCAGCTTCGGATCAACCACAACCGCCATCGGATCGTTATTGCCCGTGTAGGCACTCTCGATGCGTACCTGACACTGTCCCGTGTAGTCACTCGTATCAGGGGCAATCGGGGGGATGAACCCCAGCGTTTCCCCAACGGCAATACGCGAACAATTGGATGATGCGGCGACCGTTGTCCCGTAATTGAGCAAGAACCCGGATTCACCGACCCAAAAACTGCCGATGCTTTGAATTCCACCCAAATCATCGCCCTGCACATCGAAAATGAACGGGTATTCATTCACCCAGCCGTACACCGCCATCGACTGACCGGGAGCAAGGGTGCGCGTCACACCCCCGAAGGCGCTGCTGCTGGCGGCGCGCATCGTCAGCGGATTGTCATTCGTCACCTGACCGGGCAGGGCGGGATCCGTCACAACATCCATAGGGGTCGTCCCGACGTTGCGGATCACGCAGGCATTGAACAGGATCACGTCGATCGGCAGTTGAGGCAAATTCGGCTGAGGTTCCGAGCGTATCGGCGTATGGACGGCGGGTATCAGGCGAACCGGAGTAGGCGTTGCGGTTGGGAGCGGGCATCCCTGCGTAAAACCGCTGGCAGGCAGGTCAGGGCACGCATCCACAAAATCGGCTACGCCGTCGCCATCACGATCAGCAGCAGGCCGATCAAGCGGGCAGCCGTTATTCGTGCTCGGCCCAAACTGCGTGGGACAAGCATCTACGGTATCGGACAGCCCATCGCCGTCGCTGTCCTGCGATTGAGCAAACACATGATAGTCACTGGGCAGGGAGAAAATGGCGAGTGATGCGGCTGTGAAGAGAACCATCAACAGGAGAATACGGAAGTGTCTAGACATGTCACCCTTGCTCGTGAAATATGATTTGTAAGGTTGTATCGAACTTTATATCATGTATTCCGCCGTAATAGTCGTAAAGACCGTGTAAATTCTCCTTAATGCCAAATGTTATAATCAGTCATGATGAGGAATAACGTAACACGTGGCTAGCACACACTTTTATAAATGGTGATACAATGCACCGTACAGCAGTTTTTCTACAAAATCATGTCGAATGCCGAGGGTTGGATCTGCAAGCGCATACCCACTCCTTCGCGCGACGCCCACATGCTGGGAGAATCGATGCCGTATAGCCACCGTCTCAGTCGTTTCCTTACCGTCCCGCTGATTCTCATCAGCCTCCTTGTGACCAGCACTCCTCCAACCGTATACGCTGCGACTTTTACGCCCGGTTGCACGGCTGGTGTTGGAGATGCGACTGCGCTCGCCAGCGCCGTTTCCAATGCCAATAGCAATACACAGGACGATACCATCACCCTAGTGTCAGGCTGCACTTATGCACTGCCCTCGACGCTGAGCATCAGCGCAGACGCTGCAAACACCCTTACGATCAATACGGATGGCGGCGGTTCTGCTACGCTTCAAGGGAATGGCAGTTTCATACTCGTTAATGTGTTGAGTGGGGCGGATGTCAGCCTCAACAACCTGACGCTCACCAATGGATTTGCCGTGAACGGTGCAGGCGCTATTGCCAACAGTGGGGCGCTGACCATCACCAACAGCACCTTGGATGGCAATACGGCGAACAATGGGGCGGGCGGCGTGGTCAATAACAGCGGCGCGACGCTGAACCTGACGCTTGTGACCTTGAGCAATAATCAGGGGACAACCGGCGGTGCCATCGACAACGAAGGTGGGGCGATCATCATCGATCGCACTACCTTTAGCGGAAACTCCGGCTCCGGAGTCATTTTCAATAACTTGGGGACGGTGACGCTGAATAACAGCATCATCACGAGCAACCCCACCAGCGCGGGGATCGTCAACAATGCTTCTGCGATCGTAACGCTGAACAACAGCACCGTGAGCGGGAATGGGCTTGGCGTCAACAACGCCTTCGGCAGCCTAATTGTCAACAACACAATCCTCGCCAACAACACCAGTGGTGACTGCCAGAATGGCGGTTCCCTGAGCGTGAATTACAGCCTGATCGAGGACGGCTCATGCATCGGCGGATTATCGAGCAGCACGCCGGATGCAAACGGCAACCTGATGGGCGATCCGGGACTGGATGGCGCACTGGTACCTGATCCGGGTCTTTATACCCCGACCGCGAACCGCGTCATCGATCGAGGGAATCCCAACACCGGCACCGGTTTTGACTGTTTGGCAACCGATGCGCTTGGGAATACGCGGAATGATGGAGATGGTGACAGCATTGTGCGCTGCGATATGGGCGCTTTCGAAGCGCCCGCTGCCTTGACGGCGGTATCGATCACGGGTGGCGGCACGGTCAGCGAAGGATCGAACACGACCTTCACTATCACTTGGGGGGGCGGAATTTTGGGTTCTCCCCTCACCATCAACCTGACTCTGACTTCTGGCACAGCGCTGAATGCAGCGGATTACGCCCTTTCCGGCGGATCGATCAGCGGGCAAAGTGGCAGTGTAACGGTCGTGATCCCGTCCGGCGCCGATCATGTCGATGTGACTTTCGCAGCGGCTGGCGATGGCGGCAGTGCCGAAGCCAATGAAACGCTCACAGCGGCGCTGGCAGCCGGGTCGGGCTATTCGATCGCGGCTGCCGCCCCGTCTGTGGATGTGACCATCGCAGCGAATGGGCTGCTGGTGACAAACGGGAACGACAGCGGCGAAGGATCAATGCGCCAAGCGGTGTTGAACGCCAATGCTGATGGTGTGAACAGCGCCATTAGTTTCAGCGGGGTGAGCACTGTCAGTTTAACCAGCGGCACCCTGAACTTGGTAAATAACGGCACGATCACTATCAATGGTGGCGCGGGCGTCACTGTGCAGGGGAACGGCGGTTTCGCGCTCATGAATATCGCGGCTGGAACAGTTGCCAGCCTCGACAACCTGACGCTCACCAATGGATTTGCCGTGAACGGTGCAGGCGCTATTGCCAACAGTGGGGCGCTGACCATCACCAACAGCACCTTGAATGGCAATACGGCGAACAATGGGGCGGGCGGCGTGGTCAATAACAGCGGCGCGACGCTGAACCTGACGCTTGTGACCTTGAGCAATAATCAAGGGACAACCGGCGGTGCCATCGACAACGAAGGTGGGACGATCATCATCGATCGCACTACCTTTAGCGGAAACTCCGGCTCCGGAGTCATTTTCAATAACTTAGGGACGGTGACGCTGAATAACAGCATCATCACGAGCAACCCCACCAGCGCGGGGATCGTCAACAATGCTTCTGCGATCGTAACGCTGAACAACAGCACCGTGAGCGGGAATGGGCTTGGCGTCAACAACGCCTTCGGCAGCCTAACTGTCAACAACACAATCCTCGCCAACAACACCAGTGGTGACTGCCAGAATGGCGGCTCCCTGAGCGTGAATTACAGCCTAGTCAAAGATGGAAGCTGCGGCGTTACGAACGGCGTCAATGGCAATCTGACCGGTGATCCTAATCTCAACGTCAGCCTGATCCCGAACGCTACCAGCCCGGTGATCAACGCGGGAAATGATGCGCTTATTCCCGTTGGCGTCACGACCGATATTGCGGGCAATGTGCGCAGCCAAGGCGGCGCAGTCGATATTGGGGCGTATGAAACGACCGTGACGATGGTCACGGTTGCAGGGGGCGGCACGGTCAGTGAGGGCAGTACGGCAACGATTACGATCGCCCGCCCGGGCGATACTTCCGGCCCGCTCACGGTCAACCTGCTGCTCACGCCGGGGACGGCTCTCAACGCAACCGATTACACGCTGAGAGATCCGTCGCTAAATGACATCACCACCAGTGTGATCATCCCTGCGGGCGCGAATCACGTCGATGTGACTTTTACCGCGGTCAATGATGGCAGCAGCGCCGAGGCGGACGAAACGCTGACGATCGCTCTGCAATCGGGAAGCGGCTACACCCTCGGCGCGACGGTCAGCACGGGTGCGACGATTCTGGCGAACGGGCTGGTGGTGACGAATGTGAATGACAGCGGCGAAGGATCGCTGCGGCAGGCGATCACGAATGCGAACGCATTCCCCAGCAGCGATACCATCACGTTCACGACGAGCGGCACGATCACCCTTGCCAGCAATCTGCCTGATCTTGCCAATAACGGCACGCTGACGATCGACGGCGGCGGTGTAATCACCCTCGTGCCCGTGAGTGCCACCGGATACCGGGTTTTCACACTTGCCAGCGGCGCGCAGGTCACGCTGAACGGGCTGGCGATGTCTGTCACGATCAATACTTACAACCCGAGCGGCGGTCTCATTTATGTGGACAGCGGCGCACTGACGGTCACGAACAGCAGTTTCACGAAGGGGAGGTCCGACAGCGGCGGTGCCATCTACAATAACAGCGCTACGGTGATCATCACGGGCAGTGGCTTCTATAACAACACAGCGGTCAATGGCGGGAGCATTTACAACCAGAGTGGGCAGGTTTCAGTAACCGCCAGCACGTTTGACTTCAGCCTGAGCATTGCTGCGCTTTCAGGCGGAGCCATCTACAACAGCACCGGCACGGTGACCGTCACCAACAGCACCATCCGCAATCTGGGCAGCGCTAGCGAGGGTGGCGGCATTTACAATACCGGTACACTGTATGTGTACGATACCACCTTTGCAGATAACCACCCGAACACCGCTACACTCGCCGCTGATCTTTTCAACGGCGGTACTGCCACCGTTTACAACAGCATTCTCGCCAACCAAGTACGCGGCCTGAACTGCAAGAACAGCGGCACCATCACCATTCAGAACACGTTGATCGAGGATGGCTCGTGCGGCATCACCAACGGCACCAATGGCAACCTGACGGGCGATCCGAGTCTGGGAACGTTCAGCGGGGTGTATTATCCGCTCAACAGCGGCAGCAGTGCGATCAACGCGGGCGATAACAGCCTGATCCCCGGAGGCGTAACGACCGATCAAGCGGGCAATGCGCGCATTCAGGGCGGCACGGTCGATATGGGTGCGTTTGAGTCCGCCTTCGTGCCGGTGGTGAGTGTGACCGCCAGCCAGCCGAATGCCTCAGAAATTGGCCCGGCGACCGGTACATTCACGCTGACACGCACGGGCGGACTTAGCGCGCTGACGGTCACGTTTAGCATCGGCGGCACGGCGACACAGGGAACCGATTACACATTGACCGATCCGAGTGCCAATACGCTCACCACGACAGTCGATTTCCCGGCAGGTGTCTCCAGTGTCGATGTGACAGTTAATCCCCTAGCCGATGGCGCGGTGGAAGGGAATGAAACAGTCGTTTTGACGCTGGTGGACGGAGCAGATTATGATCTGGGCGGCGGTGCCAGCGGTACGGTTACCATTGCAGATGCCCCTACGCTCAGCATCAATAATGTTTCCCTGAGCGAAGGGAACAGTGGGACGACCAGCTTCATCTTCACCGTCAGCCTCAGTGCTCCGGCAACGCAGATCGTCTCGTTCGATTACGCGACGACGGACAACACCGCGACGACGGCGGCCAGCGATTATGCGCCCGCTGCCAGCAGCGGGTTCATCGCAGTGGGTTCGAGCAGCACCACGATCAGTGTGACGGTCAACGGCGATACCCAGTTTGAAGCGAATGAGACGTTCTTCGTCACCCTATCGAACGTTGTAAATGCGGGTCTCCTCAATGCGCAGGGGACTGGTACCATCGTCAATGACGATACGCCGCCGCATGTGTTCATCAATGATGTGACCTTGAATGAAGGAAACGCGGGAACCACCAGTTACACTTTTGATGTGACTCTCGATGCGCCTGCCGGGGTGGTCGCTACCGTCGATTATGCGACCGCCGATAGTACCGCGGCACAGCCCAGCGATTACACGGCGGCCAGCGGTACGGTGACGTTCGCTCCCGGCGAGACCAGCCATCAGATCACCGTGCTGGTGAACGGGGATACCGCGTTCGAGAACAACGAGACCTTCACCGTCAATTTGTTGAACCTGATCAATCTGATCTCGGGGGATATTCAAGGGGCGGGGGCGATCGTCAACGACGATGTACCACCTGCCATCAGCATCAATGATGTGACGCAGAGTGAAGGGAACAGCGGCACGACCAGCTTTACGTTCACGGTCAGCCTGAACACGGCCAGTGGGAAAAGCACGTTTGTCGATTTCGCGGTGGCCGATGGCACTGCGACAGCGGGCAGCGATTACACGGATAGCAGTCTGATCCATACGCTGCTTTTCCCGGCAGGGACAACCACACAGACGATCACGATTGATGTGAATGGCGATACCACGGCAGAAACGGATGAAACCTTCTTCGTCAACCTGTCCAATCCGGTCAACGCCACAATCAGCGATACTCAAGGGTTGGGCACACTCCTCAACGATTGACGCGGTGGTCTCGCTCAGCATCAACGATGTGACCTTGAACGAAGGCGACAGTGGGACGACCAGCTTTATCTTCACCGTCAGCCTGAACAACCCTAGTGGGCAGACCGTCACCGTCGATTATGCAACGGCGGATGGCACCGCGGCACAGCCCGCTGATTACACAATCACCAGCGGTACGCTGACGTTTACGCCGGGAGTCACGAGCCAGCAAATCACGGTAGCGGTGAATGGCGATACCACGGTTGAAGGGGATGAGACGTTCTTCGTCAACCTGTCGAATCCGGTGAATGCCACCCTGAGCGATAATCAGGGACTCGGCACTATCACCAACGACGACGCTGCACCCCCGTCACTCAGCATCAACGATGTGACCCTGAATGAAGGCGACAGCGGGACAACCAGCTTCCTCTTCACCGTCAGCCTGAGCGCCGCCAGCACGCAAACGGTTACAGTCGATTATGCGACGGCGGATGGCACGGCAGCCCAACCCGGTGATTACACGAGCACCAGCGGCGTGCTGACGTTTACACCCGGCACGACCGCGCAGCAGGTGACAGTGCTGGTGAATGGCGATACCACGGTTGAAGGGGATGAGACGTTTTTCGTCAACTTGTCGAACGCGACGAATGCCACTCTCAGCGATAATCAGGGACTCGGCACCCTCACCAACGACGACGCGGTGACGCTCAGCATCAATGATGTGACTGTGACGGAAGGAAACAGCGGCACGACCAATGCGGTATTCACCGTGACGCTGACCGGATCGACGACCTTCACAACCACCGTCGATTATACGACCAACAACGGCACGGCTGTCCAACCCGCTGATTACACGCTGACGAGCGGTGTGCTTACGTTCACGCCGGGGGTCACGACCCAGACGATAACGGTTCCGGTCATTGGCGAGCTCATTGACGAGGGGAATGAAACTTATACGGTCGATCTCTCGAACGCGGTAAATGCCAATATCAGTGATAGCCAAGGCCTTGGCACGATCACCGACGATGATACCGCCGGAGTCACCATCAGCCCCTCGACACCGCCCAATCTGATTACCACCGAAGCGGGCGGGACGGCGAATTTCACCGTCGTACTCAATACCCAGCCGACTGCTGATGTCACGATCACCCTGACCGGCAGCGACTCACGGAAGATCTGGTGTCGCCCTCGCCGCTGGTGTTCACCACCGCCAACTGGAATACACCGCAAAGTGCGACGGTCAGCGGCGTGGACGATGCGATCGTGGACGGAAACCAAGATACTCAGGTGACGTTTGCTGTGAGCAGTGCGGATGCCGCCTACAATGGTCTGATTATCCCGGTAGTACCGGTGACCAACACAGATAACGATATGGCGGGGATCACGGTCAGCCCGCCGTCGTTCAATGTGAGCGAGGGGTTCAGCGGCAGCTACCAGATTGGACTGCTCACCGCGCCGAGCGATGGCAGCACGATCAGCATGTTGGTGACCTTCGATGCCGCCCAACTGACGGTCAACGGTGGCAGTGCTCCCTTCACGCTCGCGTTCAGCGATACCACGCCGCAGACTATTCCCTTCACCGTGCTGACGAACGCGGCGATCAACGTGACTCGCACCCTGTCGATCACGCATCAGATCAGTGTTTCGTCCGCGCCGGAATATCCTGTTGCTATGTCGCGCACGGTCGATGTGACGATCAACGAGACGATCGCCTCACTCTCTGCGCCGCCCCCGCCGCCGTCGCCCACCTGCGACATCGAAAACGAGAATCCGGATGGCGTGCTGCGCACCGGTATACCCGATTCGCTGGCGTATGCGATCAACTGCCGGGTGCTGTACTACAACAGCCGCCCGACGGATTGGCTGGGCGGTTCGCTCTACAGCGAGGCGAATCTCGGCCTGCCCGGACTGCTCGATCTCGGTGTGGAGCAGGCGGTTGATATTTTCAGTCCCCCACCAAGCAGTCTGTCCTATTTCAATGGGGGAGCGGTGTTCTGCCTGCGCGGCGAAGGCACGCTGATCTGGTTGCCAGCAAGCCAATCACCCCGTCATGCGGAGATCATCGGCAGCTACACGGTTGACGATTTCCCCGGTTTCACCTGCGCGACCCTGTTTGAACCCGGCACGCTGATTTTGGTGAGTCATAACCCGGTCGCGCCGTAAGTTCGACATTTTCACACAACACAGCGCCCATCTGAAGAGGATGGGCGCTGTGTTGTGATGGGCGATCGTCAGACTTCACCGCCCAGCTAGTGATAGGAACGCCTGAATCGCGTTCCTATCATGAGCATACCTTACCCCATCACAACCTCAACGAGATTTTCATCACGCAGCCGATCCGCCGGGATGACATTTCCCGCAATTGATTCGCCGTTCAGTACCAACTGCTTGACACCCTGCTCAACGTGCTCCGGATTCCGTACACGAATGGTGATCCACGCATCGCGGAAGCGGCGGCGTACCTCAAACCCATCCCATGCAGCGGGGATGCACGGATTGACGCGCAAGCCGTACAGTGTCGGCTGAATGCCGAGCAGATACTGTGTGACGGCGGTGTACGTCCAACTCGCCGTTCCAGTCAGCCAAGGATTGCGCGACTGACCAAAGCGCGGCGTGTGCTTACCATAGGTGAACTGGCTGTAGACATACGGCTCAGCTTGGTGAACTTCCGCCTGATCGTTATAGCGTGCAGGTAGATAGCTTCGGTAGTAGTCATACGCCCGACCCCCGCGCCCAAGGACACATTCCGCCACGATTGCCCATGAATTGCTGTGGCAGAAAATGCCGCCGTTCTCTTTATGGGATGGCGGATAGACCAGCAGCGACAGCCCCACACCGGGGACAGGTTCGGTATGCGGCGGTTCGCACAGTGCGACGCCGTGTTCGGTGGCGAGATGTTCTTGCACCGCGTCCATTGCCCGCAGTGCCTGTTCCGGCGTTGCCGCGCCGCTGATCGCCGCCCACACGTTGGACTCGAGGTAAATTTTGCCTTCGCGGTTGGTTTGGCTGCCGAGCTTGCCACCGGTTGCAGAAATGCCCCGGATGAACCAATCGCCATCCCACGCGGCAGTATCAATGCACGCCTTGATCGTCGCCGCTTCAGCGGCGCACCAGTCGGCGCTGGCGTTGTCGCCTTTCAACCGCGCTAATTCTTCCACTAGGGCTAACCCGTGATAAAACAGGAACGTGGTGAACAGGCTTTCGCCAGTCGTGCCAAACTTGACACAGTCGTTCCAGTCAGCCGCCAAACCCTGAATCAGCCCATTTGCGCCTTTGTGATCGATGCTGAATTGCAGCGCCTGTTTGAGGTGTTCGAATACGGTTGCTTCACCGTGATCCGCATATGGCAGAACTTTGTCCAGATAATCCAAGCTGCCCGTTTCAAACACAAAATTTGAGACGGTGATCGGCAGCCAGAGGGTATCATCGCTGCGATACTGGTCGATCTCTGGGGCTTGTTCGTGTCCGGGGCGATGGGTGAGCGGTTTGACCAGCGGCATCCCGCCACCCGCCGCTGTCTGCCCGGTTAGGATCATGTTGAGCCTGTCCTCAACCGGTGCGGGAATACTGTGCGTGACGGCGAGCATATCCTGGACCGTGTCCCGGTAGCCGAGACCGTCGCGATCCCCGGCCTCAACTAGACTGACGCCGCGCGACCAGTTGAAGGTCATATGCGTTTGATAGGCGTGCCACACATTGATCATGCTGTTCATCTGCGCGTCCGGCGTGTTGACCTGAAGCGTATTCAGATGATCGCGCCATTCGGTTTGGATCGCGCTCAGCTCGTGGTTCAACCGATCCACATTGGCGTATTCGGCTAAGATCGCTTTGCCTGATGGCAGCCCATTCCATGATTCATCCGGTGAACCGATGCCAAGGATGAACATGATGTCACGCGCTTCGCCCGGTGCAAGTGTTAGGGTGGTGTGCAGCGAGGTGCATGCATTGTCGCCGATGGTGGTCGAGTTTGAGCAGCGCCCATGCTCAACCGCAAGCGGATTCGCCTGCGTGCGATAGTTGCCTAGAAACGTGTCGCGATCGGCATCATAGGAGACGACCTCTGCGCCCGCCAGCGCAAAGTACAACTCGTTGTGACCGGGGTTGGTGTTATTGCGGCGATGGATCATGCCGTCGTGGTAGGTCGCCTGCACAATATACTGGCTGTATTGCAGATTTTCCAAATCTTGGCGGAAGTGCCATTCGTTAGCGAGTTCGGCATAGCTGAATACTGAAATCTGGCGCACGCGGTCGGTAGTATTGGTGAGCTTGAGCGCCCAGTATTCAAATGCTTGCTCACGTGGGATGAAGCAGGTGTAACTGCTGCTGATCCCGGCGTAGGTTGATTCAAAGATCGAGTAGCCTAAGCCGTGCCGGACGGTGTTGGAGTACTGATCCAGCGGCTTGCCGACGGGCTGCCACGAAGCTGACCAGTAATCGCCGCTGCTATCATCCCGCAGATACACATAGCGACCGGGTTGATCGAGCGGCACACCGTTAAAGCGCATCCTCAGGATGCGTCCGGTTCCACCGGAGCGGTAGAAACTGTAGCCGCCCGCGTTCTGGGTGATGATGCCACCATATAGACGTGAACCGAGATAATTGATCCATGACTTGGGTGTATCTGGGCGGGTGAAGACATATTCTCTCCGCGCGTCATCAAAGTAGCCGTACTGCATCACGCTGCCTTTCATCCACTTAAGAAAGCGGACAGTGTACCGCAAACGCCCTAGGATGACTCGCGAAATCTTTCACAAAAAACAAAGGATCTCCGTCCACGCCGAATACCCCTCATGGATAATAAATCTCCGGTACAGTCATTCCCCGATCATGCAACCATCGCGCCATGCATAGGAGATAAAGCCTTTGCGTTTGCCGTGCCTTTTGGCGGCTTACGTCATCAGCGAAAAGTGGTAGCCATCTGTAGGAGGATTTGTAAGGTGAGGCGGTGGTTGAGCTGCTTCTCGATGCGCTGTAGCGTGCTTATCTTCATCATCGCTAAGCTGTCACAGGAGGAAAACCGGCGGACAGGTATTTGCCCTCGTTTAGCCCTTAACTCATTTCATGCACATCCTTAACTGAGCTTAAATTCAAAGGTCTGTGAATTACCTCTTCACCTCTTATAATCTATCCCCGTGATTATTCTTTCAGCCACCTAGGATAAGGCATGGAACTATCTACGCTTTTCTCGCGGAGACGAACCCGTCACTTCGCTGCTGGCAGTTTCATTATCATTGCGATTGTCATGTTGGGCTTGATGCCTGTGTTTATGCCAACAGCGCAAGCGGCGGTCACCTGTACATCAGCGTCGTTGACGACGGCGGGATCGGCCTACACCCAGAACTTTGATACCCTGTCGAACACAGCGGGCAGCACCACCAACGAATCTCTACCGGCGGGCTGGTGCCTGACTGAATCAGGGGGCGGCGCTCGTGACAACGAGCAGTATGGCGTAGACACGGGCGGCGCCAACACGGGGGACACCTACAGCTACGGTGCAGCGGGATCGACCGACCGTGCGTTTGGTGGACTCCAAAGCGGCACACTAATCCCTGTCATCGGTGCGAGCTTCACCAACAATACCGGCTGCACCGTGACGCAGCTCGACATCAGTTACGTGGGTGAGGAATGGCGTCTTGGGACGGCTGGCCGCGCTGATCGACTCAATTTCGAGTATTCCCTGAGTTCGACTGATCTTACGACTGGCCCTTGGACGGCTGTTTCTGCGCTGGACTTCTCGACACCGGACACTGCGACGATAGGGGCGAAGAATGGCAATGCTGCCGCGGACCGTACCGCCGTCAGCAGCACGATCAACAGCCTTTCGATCGCGAACGGCGCTACCTTCTGGATTCGCTGGACTGACACGAACGCAAGCGGTGCCGATGACGGCCTCTCGGTTGATGATTTCAGCCTGACGCCGAGCTGCGCTGCGCCACCGGATATTCCGCCGACCGTCAGCTCCACGACTCCCAGCAACGGGGCGTCCAACGTTGTGATCACGTCTAATCTGAATGTGACCTTCAGCGAACCCGTCACGGTGACCGGCAATTGGCTCCAATTGGCTTGTCCAACCTCTGGTACACGAATTGTCAGCGATTTCACGGTCACAGGCGGGCCATCATCGTTTAATCTCGACCCGACGACCGACTTCAGCGCCGGTGAATCGTGTACGCTGACGATCTTCGCCGCGCAGGTGGCCGATCAGGATGGCACGCCGAACAATTTGGCCGCGAATTATACGGCCTCATTTACAACGGCACTCCCTGCGATCCTCACACGGATCCATGATGTTCAGGGAAACGGGGCGACAAGCCCACTCGTCGGGCAAACCGTCACGATTGATGCCATTGTCGTTGGTGACTTCCAGACCAACACGTATCTGAACGGTTTCTATGTTCAGGAAGAAGATGCGGATGCCGACGCCGATCCGAATACGTCGGAAGGCGTTTTCGTCTATCAACCGAGCGCACCGAATGTCAACGTAGGCGATCGCGTGCAGGTGACCGGCACCGTCACCGAATACACGTCCACCAGCGGCGGCCATACGAGCAGCCTCACCGAAATCAACGGCACATCGGTTGCTGTGATCAGTACGGGGAATACCCTGCCCACGGCGGCTTTGCTCACTTTCCCGATGACGGATGCACAGCGGGAAACAGCCGAGGGCATGCGCGTTACGTTTACCAATCTGATGACCGTTGCCGAGGTTTACCTGCTTGGGCAGTACGGCGAACTCGTGCTGAACGACGACGCGACCCCCACCAATTACAGTGTCGTTGGTCATGTGCCGGTGCAATACACGCAGGATCATGCGCCCAGCACTGCGGGCTACACCGCAGCCATGGCTGAATTGGCAACGCACACGATTTACCTAGATGATGGGCGTACCACTCAAGACATCGATCCGATCATTTTTGGGGACGGCGGCAGTCCGCTGACGGCGAGCAACACGCTTCGCATTGGCGACTCTGTGACCGGACTGACGGGTATCCTTGATGAGCGGTACGAGGGCTATCGCATCCAGACGACGACATCGCCCAACTTCACCCCAACCAATCCACGACCGGGCAATCCGTCGGTAACAGGCGATATTCGCGTCGCCAGTTTTAACGTCCTCAACTACTTTAACGGCCCGAACTTCTCTGATCCGAACAATCGCGGTGCCAATAACCTGACGGAATTCAACCGTCAGACCGCTAAGGAAGTCAGCGCCATCATCGGACTGAACGCCGATGTATACGGTCTGATGGAAATGGAAAACGACGGCGGCAGCGGCCAAGCGATTCAATCGCTGGTGGATGCGCTGAATACTTCGGCGGGCGTGGGTACCTACGCTTACATCGATACCGGCATTGTCGGTGGCGATGCGATTCGTGTGGCGCTGATCTACCGCCCGGCAGTCGTACAGCCAGTGGGTACGTTCTATACCAATGCGACAGACTATCCGTTCAATACCAATACACGCCCACCGCTGGCGCAGATGTTCCAAGTGGTTCAGGTTGGAAATCCGTCTTTCGGCGAGACGTTCATCGTCGTCGTTAATCACCTCAAGTCGAAGGGTGACTCGACCGGCGGCTGCACGGGTGCCAATGCGGATGCTGGCGATGGAGCGGGCTGCTACAACGGTGATCGCGTCGCGGGCGCGGCTGCGATGACCGCATGGGTGACCAATACGGTGATCCCCGGTTACGCCAGCACGGTTGGCATCACTGAACCGGATGTGCTGCTGATTGGCGACTTCAACTCCTACGGAGCCGAAGCTCCAATCGGTACGATTACGAGCGCAGGCTACAATTACCTGACTGGCGGCGCAAGCAGCTACTCGTATGTGTTCGATGGCCAGCGCGGCACGCTCGATCAGGCATTCGTTACGCCTAGCCTGTACGCTCAGCTTGGCGGTATCGCTGAATGGCATATCAACACAGATGAGCCGCGGGTACTGGACTACAACACAGACTACAAATCTGCCGGACAAATCGCCAGCCTATACAGCTCTGGCCCCTATCGTACCAGCGACCATGATCCGATTTTGATCGGGCTGTCGCTGAGTTCGGCAGATGTATCGATGGCGGCGGATGGGGCTGCACTGAGCGAAAACGGTGGCACCCGAACGATTACCGTAACGCTGCATACCAGCGCGGCGCTGACTACACCGCTGACGGCAGGCGTACAGGTGAATACCGCCTCCAGTACTGCCACCGAAACCAGCGATTTCCTCCTGTCTGCCCCCAGCGTGACATTCCCGATTGGCAGCATCGACGGCGCGACTCAGACAATTATCGTGACCGGGGTCGATGATGGCGTGTTGGAAGGCGACGAATCAATCGCCCTCGAATTTGGTACCATCACCGGCGGCTCTGCGACAGCGCCGAATACTGCCAGCCTGATCATCACGGATGATGAAACGGCAGCACTGACGTTCACGAATGCCACGACGGTCACCGAAGCCAGCGGTTCGGCATTTGGGCTGATAGCGCATCTCGCCGTGAACAGCACGCTCGGCGGTGCTGGCACATGGGGACTGCCAAGCGGGCAAACGATCGTTTTCACGGTGGATGTCAACTCGGGTACACCGGGCACTGCGACGCAGGGAACAGATTACACCTTCAGCGGGCCGCAAACGGTCACGTTCAACAGCCTGAGCGATCAAACCGTGCCGCTTCCGATTGTCGATGATGCGCTGCTGGAAGGCGATGAGACGATCAATCTTGTCAGCAGCAATCTCGTCGCCCCGCCCAATGTTACGGTGATTACCACAGGCATCGATACCGCGGTCATCACCATTCAGGATGATGAGTCCGCGACTGTCAGCCTAGCGGCCAGCGCCCCGGCCAGCACCGACGAATCGACTGCGCCGACGATCAGCGTGGTACTCACCATCACGGATACCACAGCAGCAGTAGGCGATGGGGCACTCGGTACGGGCATCACCGTCAGCGTAGATGCGGTTGATCTGGGCACCGGTTCGGCCACCAGCGGCACCGATTATAGTTTCACCAGCCCGCAGGCCATTACGCTCACAGGTACGACGCTGTCGGTGCCGCTCAGCTATACGCTGATCGACGATGGGGCGCTGGAAGGCGATGAAACGGTCAGTTTCCAACTGCAAAACTTGAGTGCTTCGCTGATTGGCGTCACGTACGGCGCGACAACGAGCCTCACGACGACCATCACCGACGATGAAACGGCCACAGTGAGCTTTGGCACCGGCCCGCTCAATACCGATCCGAATGGTGAACAGGCGCTGACGTACAACATTCCGGTCGTCCTGCATATCACCGCTACAACGGGCACACCGACGCTGCAAGTTCAGGCGGACATGACTGTCTCGGTCGGCGGCACGGCAACCAGCGCCAGCGATTTCAACTTCAGCGGCAGCCCGCTCAGTTTCGCGGCAGGCTCGCCTGATGGCGCTTCGCAGAATGTCAGCATTGCCGTTCTCGATGATGCGCTCCTTGAAGGCCCGGAAACCGTCATCCTTAGCCTGAACGGAAATACCACGCCGTCGAGCGCTTTCTCGGCATCGGCTGTGACCTACACCTTCACGATCAACGACGACGATGGTGCGACGATCAGCTTTACGCTGGGCAGCGATACCGTCAGCGAGGCGCAAACGTTGTACACCGTGACGGCGGTGTTGAGTATCCCCGGCGGCGGTACGCTTCCCTCAACCGAAACGGTCGATCTCAGCCTCGTGTCGAGCACGGCGACCAACGGCGGCGATTTCAGCTTTGCTGGCCCGGTAACGCTCAGTTTCGCGGCGGGCAGCGGTAATGGTGCCACGTCCAACCAGCCGATTACGCTTATCCCCGATGCGAACATTGAAGGCGCGGAGAATATCGTCTTCGGTCTCGGAAATCTCCAAGGAACGGCGTTGGTGACGCTTGGTTCGCAGCAGCAGTTCACACTGAACATCACCGACGACGACAGCGCGACGGTCAGCTTTGGTGCAGCGAGCGCTTCTACACCGGAAACTGAAGGCACAGTCAATCTCCCGGTGACGCTCATTGTGCCCAACGGCGGCACCACGCTCGATGCGATCAGCGTCCAGGTGGGTATAACGGGCGGCACTGCGACCAACACCAGCGATTATGATTACACCAGCCCACAGACCGTTACGTTTGCGGCGGGCAGCACTACAACCACCACGAATGTAACCGTAACCATCCACGGGGATACCGCGCAGGAAGGTGATGAAGATGTTGCCTTCAGCCTCAGCGGACTGACCGGGATGGGTGTCACTCTGGCTAATCCGCAGAGCTACACACTGACGATTACGGATGATGATGTTCAGGGGGCGATCCAGTTCCAGCAGGCCGCTAGCACGGTCGATGAAGCGACTGCCGGAACCATCAATATCCCGGTGGTGCTGAACAGTGCCAGTCCGATTACCGGTGATGTGGTGTTCACCGTCAGCGATACGGTGCCGCCGACCGGCAGCGCGACGGCTGGCGGAGTCGATTACACCTTCGTCAACCCAAGTCCGCTTACGTTCCCGGTAGGCAGCACGGGCGGTACCGTCATCAATATCCCGGTGAACATCACCGCCGACAGCCTGACGGAAGGCTCTGAAACGATCATCCTGACACTGGCGATCACGAGCGGCGGCAGCCTAGGGGTGAACGTCACTCACACCATTACTATTCAAGAAGGAGGCTCGACGGGCGGCGGCACCGGGCTCCCCACTGGCCCGACACCCACACCAATCCCAAGTGTCGTCTTCCTTTGCGATAACCTGATCGCGCAGACGAATGGCGATATGATGGCGAGCGGAGCGGTCAACAATGTCACGCTCAATGGGCAGGTCGGAAACACGTACTGCCGCATCATTGCGCGTAATGGAGCCATCATCACAAATGCGGCGGAAATTGGCCTGCCGTCGCTGCTCAACCTCGGTGTCGTCCATGCGATTAACCTGTACGGGTTGATGTCAGGCGGTACCCCGGTCGTTCCGTTCAACTCACCGATACGGATGTGCATGCGCGGTACAGGCGATGTGCTGTTCATCAGCGCGGGCGATGTGAGCCGCACGCCGATCCGGTTAGGCGGCAATACCAGTACTGCTTCCGGCTTTACCTGTGTGAGCGTACCGAATTCGGGTCTTGTCGTTATGGTGAATGGTCGCAGCGGTTTAAGCGAAGCATCCAGCGCGCCCGCCAGTGGCAGCGAGACAGCCCTTACGACGTGCCAAGTACGTACGACCAATCAGGTGAATCTGCGTTCCACACCGGAAATGAATGGGAATGCCAATGTGCTGGCCGTTCTGCCGTACGATATCACCCTCACGGCGACCGCCTATAACAGCCTCGGTTGGTATCGCGTCATCTTCGAAAATATGCAGGGTTACGTCAATCACAGCTTCGTAACCACCAGCGGAAACTGCGGCGGATAAGCATTATCAGATAGGAAAGAAACACCGCAAAGGGGATGCGCAAGCATCCCCTTTTGGTTTACACCCTATACATGAGTGACTTGTCGTTTTCGTATTCCGCGTAGGCACAGGCTGTGGCTGTGCCGGATAAAAATGTGCATGATGTTCTACACAATAATGGTGTGACATTCTGGGAATATTCCGATGCATTGAGCGTAAACAAGGCTAAATCATTTTCA
>JAXLWG010000042.1:0-41218 GCA_046328615.1 Anaerolineae bacterium
TCGGCGGCGGAGACTACTCGAATATCGGGCGCATCACTCATTTTGGTATTGATTCTTTCAGCGGAAGGTATCGAACCTTCACGTTAGGTAGTTATTTGAAGCGTTTTGGGCACTTCTACGAACGATGAAAGTTGCCCTGTAAGCCATAAAGTGCCTAGAAGTACTGCAATCCCTTTTTGACTCACAGCGAGAGTAGTCTTATGTTCACCAGTCATTTTATCCACACGTGCTTCAAAATGGCATGTTGGAATTCAAATGAGCCGTCGCGGCGGTAGATCGAGAGATGAAGATGGGCGACCGGAGTATAATCAACACCATAGGGTAAGCAGCTCACATTATCGACCGTGGCTGCTGTTTGTTTATAGCGAGAGGTGAATATTGCCTTCCAACAAGCAAATCGCATTGGTAAACGCCCCGTCAAACCTAGGGCTAATGCCTCCATACGAGGGAGCCATTCCGGGTGTGTGGCGATTTCCAGAAGCCTTGGGACGTACTCATCTTGTTTCGCAGTTGGGAATTCAAGAAATCAGAACCGTCGAGCCGCCTCCTTATCGCGCCGACATCGACTCTACAACAGGAATTCGCAATGTATCCGCCATCCGGGACTACAGTATTGCCTTGTCTCAGGTGATCGAGCAGGTTCTCCGCAGCGATCAATTCCCATTGGTGATAGGGGGTGATTGCAGCATTTTGCTCGGTTCCGCTTTAGCTCTGCGACGACTTGGGCGTTATGGGCTGATGTTTGTGGATGGTCATACCGATTTTCTGACTCCCAGCACTTCAAGCACAGGCGGGGCGGCAGGGATGGATCTTGCTTTGGTCACGGGGCATGGCCCACATCAGCTCACCACGCTGGAAGGCTATACACCAATGATTGAGGAAAAGGATGTCGTCGCTTTCGGGTTTCGTGACATGGACGATGCAGAAACGTATCCTGCACGATTGATCTTTACAACACAGGTACAGCACTATGCGCTCGATCGCATTCGCGCGCAGGGTTTTCAAGCCGCCGTGCAAGCGTGTCTGGAGCATTTTCGGCAAAATGAAGTCGCAGGGATATGGCTGCACCTTGATGTCGATGCCCTCAATGACGAGATTATGCCTGCGGTTGATTCAAGGCAGCCGGGTGGCCTGTCCTATGAAGAGATGGTGACTCTGATCCGACTGCTCATGCAGTCCGGGTTGCTGTGCGGAATGCAGATAACGATCTTTGACCCCGAACTGGATCCCGAGGGTCATCTCATTCATACCTTGGCAACCCACCTGATCGCCGCACTCGACGACTCAGGATCGTAAGGCGGTGTAAGTGATCGTATGCCAAACTTGCTTCACAGTGTGGGTATGAATCACTGATTGGTTGGTTCACCCACAGCCACTATAATCCTGTATTTGTGAGAATTCATGGTTCTCAAACAGCGCAATCAATAACAGGCGTACCCTATGGTTCAGGTTGGCGACCGGCTGGGCCCATACCAAATTCTAGAGAAAATCGGTCAAGGGGGGATGGCCGCTGTATATCGGGCACGTCAACAAAGTGTTGAACGCGATGTTGCCCTCAAGGTCATCCTGCGAGATATTGCAGGCGACCCTACCGCGATTCAGCGCTTCCAACGGGAAGCCAAGCTGATCGCTCGCCTTGAGCATCCCCACATTTTGCCTGTCTATGACTTTGATGGAGGGCACTCCCCGCCCTACATCGTGATGCGCTACTTGGATGGCGGCACGCTCAAAGATTGGATGGTGCAAGGGCGACTGCCACATTATGAAGTGGTGCATCTCATCCAGCAGATATGCTCTGCGCTGGATTATGCACACCGTCAAGGGATCATCCATCGCGACATTAAACCGAGCAACATCCTGATTGATCGTGAAGGCAATGCTTTTGTCAGTGATCTAGGACTGGCGCGACTGACAATTCACGACTCGGAAGGGAAACAGATCACTGAAACAGGCATGCTCATGGGCACGCCTGATTACATGTCTCCCGAACAGGCGATTGGCCTTGATGATGTCGATCACAGGACTGACATCTATGCTTTAGGCGTGATGCTGTTTGAAATGCTCGCGGGCTCACTGCCCTTTACGGCGGCATCGGGCACCCTCATGTTGGTGCAGCATTTACAAACACCCGCACCGTCCATTTTGGATTTTGATCCAACCCTGTCTCCTGCGATCGAAGGCGTGCTACTGCGCGTTTTGGCGAAAGACAAGGAAGATCGTTACCAGAGTGCACAAGAATTCGGTGAAGCAGCCTCAGAAGCATTGGGGATTACCAGCACACGATCGTTGATGCGGTCGCGCGATGCCGGTGCCCATGCAATTCGGCATCCCCGTAGTTCCGGTAAAGCTGATTCGCGCGTCACTCTATCGGAGCAAAACAAGACGGTGGTGGTGCTGAATGCCAACGCAGCCGAATACAGCGCCATGCTGGATCAAGCAGTTGGCGCAGAAGCTGCGCGGCAGGCAATGAGCGATTTGTGGACGGCGGCAGAGCAGCTCATTGAAGATTATGGCGGACGACTCCTTACCCATACCGACTATGAGCTGCTGGCCCTGTGGGGAACTGAGAGCGCACGCGAAGATGACTCCGAGCAAGCAATTCGTGCTGCTTTGGGACTGCAAACCATCCTGCGGGAATTGGGGAGCCCTTTCATTACAGACTCAGAGCTTCTCCCTCTCAATATTGGCATTCACCGTGGTCTAGCGCTCTTGAGCCCTCATAAAAAAGGCGGCGCACTATCGGCAAGTGGTGCCACGATGGGCTTTACCAACCGCCTTATGCAAAATGCAGAGGGGGCGATCCTCATCTCGCATGACGTTTTTCGTCAAGTGCTTGGGGTCTTCGACATTCTCGAAGAAGAGCCTTTAAAGGTGCGTGGGCGCGCCGAACGAATTCTGACGTATCGAATCACCGCAGCGAAAGCACATGCGCTTCACATCCCGCTGCGCGGCGTTGAAGGGGTGGAAACCCCGATGGTGGGGCGCGAAAGTGAATTTAAACTGCTGCAGCGGGCTCTCTTGACAGCAGTCGAGGACAGCGAAACACAGGTGATCACGATCGTCAGCGAGGCTGGAATCGGAAAGTCACGCCTGTTCTTTGAGTTTGACAAATGGAGCGAACTGCGCCCGGAAGAATACGAGTCTTTCAATGGTCGGGCGACCCCGGCAACAACACAACGGCCTTATGCCCTCCTCCGGGATGTGATTTTCACCCGTTTTGAAGTGATGGGGGATGATCCGCCGGAAACTGCGCTGCGAAAAATCGAATACGGCATATTTGAATTGGTCGGCTGGCGGGATGAACGCGCCGCCTTGATCGCCTATCTCGTTGGGGTGATCGCAGCGGATGATCCCCATTTTGAAGTGCTTCTCAGCGAGGCTACAGAAGCAAGGCGGCGGGCGCGCCTCTCATTCATCCAGTTCATTACTACACTGGCGAAAATCGCTCCTGTGATCTTCAAACTGGAGGATATTCACCATGCCGACGATGCTTCACTCGATTTGCTCAACGATCTGTTCCTAGCAGATGACACGGTGCAGCTGCTCGTCATTGCCTGTGCACGACCCACTTTATACGAACGGCGTCCATCATGGGGCAGTGGGCAGCCTTTCCATACCCGTGTGGATCTTAAGCCGCTGGACAAACGCGAAAGCCGAGAGCTCGTGTTAGCCATCTTAGAGCAGGTGCCCGAAGTGCCTAGAGTGCTGCGCGATGTGCTGGTGGAACGTGCAGAGGAAACCCGCTCTATTGGAAGAATTGGTCAAAATGCTCATGATGATGCGTATGTCAAGGTGAAAAAACACTGGCGTGTGGAAATTGACCGGTTAGGAATGCTAAATGTCCCGTTGACGTTGGCCGGCTTGCTAGAAACACGCTTTGATACGCTGTTCTTCCCAGAAAAACTAACGCTTCAGCGCGCCAGTGTGATTGGTCGCCTTTTTTACGATACCGCGCTCATCAGCCTAGATGCTGTGGACGATACCCATTTGCGAGATTTGCCCGCAGTGCTGGGAAAACTGGTCGAACGGGGATTCATCTACAAGCGGGAGACCTCGGCATTTGCCGGTAGTGTGGAATATATCTTCGCCAGCGCCATGCTGCGCGATACGCTCTATGATCGTCTTCTGGAACGCCAGCGCCGGCTTTACCACGCCGGGGCCGCCGCATGGATGGCTGCACTGGAACAACCAGACGATTACCTACCCCTCATTGCTGACCATTACGAAAAAGCAGGGAAGACCGAGCATGCCGCCACCTATTTAGGATGGGCTGGAGCCGCAGCGTCAAGGCGCGGGGTGTACCAAGAAGCCATCCGTTTCTTCGAACGGGCACGAACGGATTTACCGGAGGATGCAGATGCACCCGTTCGACTCCCCCCGCTGCTTGGTTTAGTCGAGGCATATAACCAAACAGGCAATTTACCTGCTGCGCGTGCCATGCTTGAAGAAGCGCTGCCAGTGGCGCGATCAGCAGGCATTCTTGAGATGCTCGTACAAACACTTTATCAGTTCAGTGTCACAGAAACGACCTATGGCAATTACCCGGCAGCATTAGCCTATCTAAATGAGGCACTGCCCCTCGCGCGGATTGAGCGGAATGCAAAAACGCTCGCAAATGTCCTCTATGGGCTGGCCAATACGCATTTTCGGATGGGCAACGATACGCTGGCAGGGATTGCCGCTACAGAGGAATGTCTCGCCCTGTGCGAAATAACCGGCGATGCGGTGCTGAAAATGTATGCCTTGAACCGGCTTGGGACTTTGAAGCAAAAGCCGGGCACGCCGGGCTATGACGCGGCGGCGGGGCGTGTTCACTATGAAGATGCGTTAACCTTAGCCCGTCAAATCGGAAATCGACATGGCGAACGGGCCGTCCTCGGCAATATCGGCGTTCATGCCATGATCCATGAGCATTGGCAGGACTATATTGACTACACGGGACAATCGCTGGCGCTGGCAAGAGAGATTGGGGACAAATTTGGCATAACGATCATGCTGGATAATCTGGCCGACGGTTATATCAAAAGCGGTCAGCCGGACAAAGCGCCGCCGCTTTTGCGCGAATCGCTGCTTGTTGCACAGGAGATGGCCTCCCCAGCGCGGATTCTCTCCTCGCTCAGCTCAATTGGGTGGTATATGCTCGTGTATGGCGATACGCTCAGCGGGCTGCACATTTTGGGCCTAGTGCAGCATCATCCCTCATACCCCGCCGATAATTTCGACAACATCCAATCCCTATTGGAGAACGCACGGAAGAAACTCGGCATGAGCGATGCTGACTTTGATGCAGAAGTAGAAGTGGGCAAGCATTTAGATCTGGATACTTTGGTGGACAATCTCCTGAAAAATATGCCGGGCTAACACCGAAGCGTTTACTGGAGTTCGCGTGCCCAGCGACGAATAGCCTCATCGGAGTCGTAAAGGCATTCTTCCTTCATCGAGGGCGGCAGTACACCTAACGCATGTAGGTTTTCGACCACCCGCCGTCGGCATAGAGAGCAGCATACCTTCTCATAAAGCTGAAACAGTGCTGCTGCCCCATCCATAGAAGTATAAGCATCGTAAATATCCAAAACCCTGAATGCTAACGAGTGATAATCGTCAGGTTCCAGTTCTCGCGATGCCAAGCGCTCCAAGAGGAGCCAATCGCTGGATTCAAAGCAATTTTCCAGTAGGCCCACTGACCATCCGATTTGATGATCAGATGCAATACAGTCCAACGCAAAGGCATGGACTGAAGGTTGAGTCATGCGTCGCAGTGCACCAAATCCTGCAGCACGTATAGGAATATTAGGATCGTAGGAAAATGGAAATAGAAACTCAGGTTCCCGTGGAAAGTCAGCCACACCAAACACTTTCAAGAGAAACAAGGGCGGGGTTGTACGATTGACTAAGTCTTCCGCTGCGGCTTCAAGGTCGGCTGAAGAGGCCGTCTTCGCCCATTCATAGGCGGCTATGGGTATTCTCTCTCCGGCGCGGAGCTTCTGTTGAAGGCTTTGAGGGTATGCCAGTTTCTTGAAAGATTTTCCGGGGGCGTTGTTCTTTTGAGTTGGCCGGAAGAAATACGCAACTTTTTCATTGGTCGCCCATGACAAATCAAACTCACGCTGGGCTGTCTCCACTCCAAGATGATCTTCCAATTCTTGAAGCAATATACTGCAAAGATAGTCACGATCACTTACCATATCCGCACTATTAAGTTTACCAAGGCGTTCGACCGCGTAAACAAATCCAGCCAAGCCATCTAGTGCGGTCAGCACTAAAGCGCCTATACTACCAGCGAAAGTTGGGAATTGGTCGAAGTGGCGGTAGAGCAGTGCTCGTGCCTCCTGATCTCCATCATCGGCATAGCGGTTGACGAGCAAGTACACCTGCTCTACATCGTAATCGACCGATAATTCATTCAATAACCCTAGGCACTGCAAAAGCGCATTCCGAAAGTATGGCCCTCGATGAGAGTCATTCTTGTAGAGCTCCAAGATCGCGTACATATAGTCAGCGCGGGTGCCTTCCAATTGTCGATCGAGGGCTTGATTGTGCAGGCATGCTTCTAGGATTATCTCCTGTGGTACGAGCAATGGGTTTTCGCGCAGGGCGAGAAAAGCCCGACCGAGACCTAACTTCAACCAATGTTCTACCCCTGTGGGACTCGTCATGAGTGGATGTAGGAACCCTCCGTGCCAATTAGCATACACGCATAAACAGTCTATCAGACAGTTTCGCATATGGGTGTGGTGTTGGGCAACCATGTTACACTGAGGGTACAGTGCACCGAAACAAATGCCTTTTTTAGACGTTTTGGACGGTAAGCGGCTGGCTCCCTCGGATAACCTATACGCCGCAGCAGCGGCAGAACAGGGCACAGACTTGACCCATCCGCCAGCGCAAACCTCACCAACGGTTCTCACCACGAAACTCTTCGTTCCCACACCGCGTCCGGGCGCGGTCGGGCGTACGCGCTTGATCGAGCGATTGAATGAAGGACTTCACCGTAAACTAACCCTCATTTCGGCCCCGGCTGGCTTTGGAAAAACGACGCTCCTCAGCGAATGGGTGGCCGCATGTGAGCAGCGTGATCCCCAAATTCGTACGGCATGGTTGTCGTTGGATGACGCCGACAACGATTTAACGCGTTTTTTGACTTATCTTTTGGCAGCATTACAGACTTTGGCTCCAAGCATAGGGGCGGCGCTGCTGCCGCTCTTGCAAGATGTACAGAAACCACCGATAGACACTTTTTTAACAGCGCTGCTCAATGATATTACGCAGTTGTCCGAACGCTTCCTCCTCATCCTTGATGATTACCATCTGATCAATGCCAAACCGATTGACGAAGCCATTGCTTTTCTAATTGAGCACCTTCCCCCGCAGCTGCGGCTGGTCATCACAACGCGCGAAGATCCGGATCTTCCGTTAGCCCGGCTGCGTGCACGGGGCCAACTCACCGAACTGCGCGCCAAAGACCTTCGTTTTACCCCTGTAGAAGCTGCCGAATTCCTCAATCAGGGCATGGGCTTGAACCTCTCGGCGGAAAACATCGCCTTGCTGGAAGCGCGGACGGAAGGTTGGATTGCCGGGTTACAATTGGCAGCGCTTTCCCTTCAAGGGCAAACGGATATTGCGGGCTTCATTGGAACCTTTGCCGGGGATCACCGTTACATTGTGGATTATTTGGTCGAAGAGGTTCTCGACCGCCAACCGGACTCTATCCGCAGTTTCCTACTCCAAACCTCTATTCTCGACCGTTTCAATGCGTCTCTCTGTGAGGCCGTGACCCATCAAAAGGGCAGCCATCAGCAATTGGACGTGCTTGAGCGGGGGAATTTCTTCATAGTTCCGCTCGATGACAAGCGCCAATGGTACCGCTATCACCATCTGTTCGCTGAGGTGCTTTCAGCGCATTTGGCAGCAGAACGACCTGATCAGGTCGTTCTGCTGCACCAACGCGCCAGCACATGGTATGAGCAGAATCATGCTTTATCGGATGCGATTCGCCATGCCCTGATTGCCAAGGATTACCCACAAGCGGCGATCTTGATCGAACGATCCGTACCGTCTATGCGGCAAAATCGGCAGGAGGCCACACTGCTAGGCTGGCTTCAGACACTTCCCGACGAAGTCATCCGCACAAGGCCTGCACTCAGCGTGCATTATGCGGGTGTTTTACTTCAAAATGGGCAGCTTGATGGAGTGGATGCGCGACTGAGCACCGCCGAACACTGGCTAAGCATAATGGCAAACCCGGACGAAGCACCGGCATCCGCTTTGGCTGTGATTGACGATCCGGAAGATTTTCGTCGTTTACCCAGTACGATCGCCATGTATCGCGCCGCATCATCCCTCTTTCGCGGTCAGATCACAGAGACGGTGAAGTACGCGCGCCAAACGCTTGAATTCGCAGGCGCAGAAGAGCATCTCCTTCGCGGCGGCGCGGCAGGACTGCTTGCGCTGGCTCACTGGACGAGCGGCGACCTTGATGCCGCACGCCAATGGTATTCGGACTCCATCGCCAGATTAGAGAGGGTGGGTCACTTTTCCGATGCGATCGGCTGTACGCTCGCCTTAGCGGACATCCTGATCACGCAAGGGCGACTGCGTGAGGCCATGCGCACCTACGAATACGGTTTGCAGCTTGCAAGCCAAGATGCAGGCGGGCGCATTCAGCGAGGCGCAGCTGATATGCATGTCGGAATAAGCCAGCTTCATTACGAACATAACGCGTTGGATCTCGCCATGCAGTCTCTATTGCAAAGCCAAGCGCTCGGTGAGTTTGCGGGGCTCCCCCAAAACCGGTATCGATGGCGTGTCGCTTTGGCGCGCGTCCGGGCTGGAGAAGGAAATCTGGATAGCGCGCTCGAATTGCTGCACGAGGCAGCACCTTTGTTTGAGCGGGATTTTTCCCCGGATGTGCAGCCGATTCCCGCCTTGCAGGCGCGGCTGTGGATCGCACAAGGCAGAGTCGCTGAAGCATTCCGTTGGGCACAAGAACACGGGCTGTCGTTTGATAATGATCTGAGCTATCTGCACGAATTCGTTCACATCACATTGGCACGGGTGCTCCTTGCTCGCTACAAGAGCCATCCTAGCGAGCAGGTTATTCAAGAAGCCATGATGCTGTTGGATCGCCTTCGTAAAGCGGCTGAAGCGGGGAATAGAACCGGAAGTGAAATTGAGATCCTGATTCTGCAAGCGCTGGCACATGCTTTCCAAGGGAATGTTGTCGCTGCACTGGTGCCACTTGAACGGGCGTTGACCTTGGCTGAGCCGGAAGGGTATGTCCGCTTGTTTGTCGATGAAGGCTCCTCCATGCAATTCCTGCTAAACGAAGCTGCAAAACGAAAACTGGCACCGAAATATGTCGCTCATCTGTTGAGCGCCTTCGGTACTATTGGCGTAAATCCGCCTATCCAGACCGGATTGATCGAGCCGCTGAGCGCCCGTGAGCTTGAAGTGCTGCGGCTGCTGGCAACCGATCTCAGCGGCCCAGAGATTGCCCGTCACCTCATGGTGTCGTTGAACACCCTGCGCACGCATACCAAGAACATTTTCACCAAGCTAGGCGTCAATAACCGCCTAGCAGCGATACACCGCGCCGACGATCTCGATTTGCTGTAGCGACCCTCTTATCTCTAGCGCTGTTATGCCCCTGCAATAAATCACCACGTCGATCACCAGATGTGGTGATCACACCTCACTACTTCCATCCGTATCTTGATATGGAACGACAGTCAACGATTTTGAAGGCTGCGTCAAATAGCTGGTGCGCGAGGTCAGTATGAATGCCCCACAAACACCAAAAGACGATCACGATGAGTCGGGCCCATACGAGATTCGCATCAAGGGGCATCTTGATGAACGGTGGGCTGAACGATTTGCTGGATTCACCATCACCCGTGAAGCCAATGGCGACACACTGCTCACCGGGGTAATCGCCGATCAAGCCGCGTTACACGGGTGCCTCAGAAAAGTACGTGATTTAGGTATGCCGTTGATTTCAGTATCCCGTATTCATTCACAATAAGGAGATCACTCCCATGAAAGCTGTTATCGCCACCCGCTATGGTGCGCCTGAAGTGCTCGAACTTCAGGAGGTTGTCAAGCCAGTTCCGAAAGCCAACGAAGTGCTGGTCAAAATCCATGCGACCACTGTCACTGCCGGAGATGCGCGAGTGCGCAGTTTCACCGTGCCGCGTTCCGCGTGGCTGCCTGCTCGTCTCACTCTTGGGCTAACAAAACCCAAGAAAGCCATTCCCGGAATGGTACTGGCCGGAGAAGTAGAGGCGGTCGGTAGTGCCGTCAAGCGGTTTAAGCAAGGCGACTCGGTCTACGCCTACGACATCACACGCTTGAGCACCTATGCGGAGTACGCCTGTGTGCCGGAAAACAGTGCAATTGCCGCCAAACCATCGACGTTGACCTATGAAGAAGCCGCCGCGATTCCGTTTGGCGCCGTGACCGCCTTGTATTTTCTGAAAAAAGCGAACGTCCGAAGCGGACAGCGGGTGCTAATTTACGGAGCATCTGGCAGTGTTGGGACTTCCGCTGTTCAGCTTGCAAAGCACTTCGGCGCTGAGGTCACTGCCGTTTGCAGCACGGCAAACATGGAGTGGGTGAAATCGCTGGGTGCAGATCATGTCCTCGACTACACAAAGGAGGATTTTACAGCACAGAACGAAACCTACGACATCATTTTCGACACCGTTGGGAAAACCTCAATCGACTCCAGCCTGCGCCGACTAAACCCTCAAGGCGCGTATCTGCAAGCTGTGGCTGATCCGGCGCTGCTGATCCAGATGCTGTGGATGTCGAAGCGAAGCGGTAAGACGCTCATTGGCGGAACGGCCACACCAACGGCGGAAGCCCTCGAAACCTTGAGTCAGTTGGCGGAAAGTCGTAAGCTCCATCCTGTGATTGATCGCTGCTATTCGCTGGAGCAAATCGTTGAGGCGCACCGATATGTCGATCAAGGGCACAAAAAGGGAAATGTGGTCATCAGCGTGGGGCAGCATAGTCGGAGTTAGCCTGCTGCGCACATCGGAAAGATAGATCAAGCAGCTTCTAGTGGGTACAACGAGGTTTAACATGTTGGATGTGGTGATCGTTGGGGGCAGTAGTGCCGGACTGAGCGCCGCCCTGATTTTGGGGCGATCGTTGCGAAAGGTGGTCGTCATTGATGATCAGAAACCCTGTAATCGCTTCACCCATGCATCACACGGCTTTTTGACCCGTGACGGGACACCTCCTGCAGAACTGCGGCGTATTGGATACGAACAGCTTGAACGCTACCCAAGCGTCGCTATCAAGGCGGCAACCGCGCTGCATGTTGAGAAAATCCCCGGCGGCTTCGAGGTCACTAGCTCTGATGATTCCAAGCTGCATACGCGGATGATCCTCCTTGCAACCGGGCTACACGACGAGCTGCCGCCGCTGGCAGGAATCGAAGGGCTATGGGGAAAAAGTGTATTTCACTGCCCTTACTGTGACGGCTATGAAGTCAGCGGAAAAGCCATTGCGGTATACGGAACGGATGAGGCAGCACTGCACCAAGTCATGTTGATCCGAAACTTGACAGACAACGTGACCCTCTGCACCGGTGATGCGTGGAAACCCAGTGAAACGCAGCGCGAAAAGCTTGCGCGATTCGGGATTCGCGTGATTGAACGCCCTATCAGGGAGATCGAAAGCGCGGGGGATCAGATCCAATCCATTCGATTTGTGGATGGAAGCGTGTTGGAGTCTGATGCCCTTTTCATTCGCCCCAAAACGACTCATAGAACGCCATTTGCCTATCAACTAGGGTGCGAAGTCAATGAGAATCAAATCGTGCAAGTTGATATTCGCGGGCGAACGACCGTAGAGGGGGTTTACGCCGCAGGGGATTTGTCATCTCCCATGCGGAGTGTAGCCATCGCCGCAGCACAAGGAGCCGCAGCGGCTTATGGAATCAATGCCGCGCTCATCGAGCGTGATTTTCAGTAGCAGAACGCAATCGAGGTTATCGTTCTATGCCGAGTGAACGGCTCATCTGCACTTTACATTTCACAGCGACCGTGCAGATGAGCCAAACGACTAACTTTCCGCGTAGGTATCTACCAGTGATTGAACTTGCAGCGAGTTCTGAAATTCAACAACGTCCGCACTTCCTTTTTCGACCACTACGGTAACAACTTGCCCCGGCATCAGATTGAAGAAGTTGTCGGAGCATTTTAGGGGCAGGTTTTTCGCCGAAATCCACACCCAAAGTGCAGGATAATCCGATTCGACCTGAACTTCATAGCGGCCTTCCCCCAGCGCGCGAACGGTCGTCTTCAACTGTGGGTGAGCGAGCGTAAGATGTTTCGGACGAGCGAACAAAACAAGGTTTTCCGAAACGATCGCTCCATTACACTCGAATGCTAGGTTGACGAGCAGACTATGCGCACCATAAGTGTGAAGCGCATTCGCTACATTCACCGATTGGATGAACTGGCAGCCCCGTGACGGAGCAGTCGCGCTAAACGATCCTTGATCGATCAGGTCGCCTTTCGTCGTGATGACTGACCAGCGCACCACCCCCGTCTGCGTTTCACCTGTTTCATTGGTCAGGTAAAGTTCGACGGATTGATTTTCCGGGCGCTCGACTCCGGAGATCAGAATGGGTGCGTAAAAGCGCTTCGCCATGTAGTGGAGCGCTTTCCATTGATTGTGATAGTCAATCGAAGCCCAGCTCGGTGCCTGCCAGCAGTCGTTCAACTGCCAATATAGCGTGCCCATCGTACGAGGCATGTTACGCCGCCAGTGCTCGACCGCATATTTCATCGCCATACCGTGAAGAATCTGCGTTAACCACAGGGATCTTTCATAGCCCGTGGGGAGGCGGAACCATTCAAGGAGGTACTGCATGATGGTGGTATTGCCGATTCCGCTCCGCTGGCGATATTCCATCACGTAACTGGTGATGTTGTGATCGTCCGCCGTCGTAACGGCATCCATGGTAGTGGGTTCGGGGAAGGACTGGAAACCAAATTCGCTGACAAACCGGTGATAGCAGGTGCGATACCACTCAAACGGCTTTTTTCCGTGCCACACGTCCCATAGGTGCGCATCACCACTTTCAGGATTGCTGTGCTGATAGCGATCTCCGGTGGGGTTATGTGGGCTGGAAGGCCAGTAAGCACGATCCGGATCGTGTTGGCGGATGATTTCAGGCAGCAGGCGATCGAAGAGGGCGCTGTAGTCCGTCCAACTCATCGTTTTGGCCGTCCATTCTTCACCGACCAGTCCCTGTTCCAGCTCATTATTGCCACACCATAAGGCAACACAGGGGTGATGACGCAGCCGCCGCACATTCTCCGCCGCTTCAACTGCCACATTTCGACAGAAGGCCTCATCAAAGCCGGGATAGGAAGCACACGCAAACATGAAATCCTGCCAAATTGCGATGCCGTATTGATCGCATAATGCGTAGAAATCATCGTGTTCGTAAATGCCGCCACCCCACACACGAAGCATGTTCATGTGTGCCTCTGCCGCGTCTTTGATCAGAATTTCATAGCGATCGGAGGTCATGCGCGAGGCAAACACATCCGCCGGAATCCAGTTCGCACCCTTAGCGAAAAACGGTATCCCATTGATCACAAACTGGAATGATTCACCCCATTCATCCGCATGCCGATCGAGCACAAGGGTACGCAAACCAATCCGTTTTTCCTGACGATCGATCGCTTGCCCATTGGCATCAACCAAGCGAACTTCAACCCGGTAAAGCGGCTGCTCACCCATGCCCTGAATCCACCAAAGCTTTGGCTGATCGATCCTAAGATCGCAATGCGCTTCACCGCCCGACACGGCAGCATTGGCGTGCACAATCGAGTTTTCCCCATCCCACACACGCACTTCTGCTGTATAGGTGCTGCCGGGGTTTCCATTCGTCTCTGCTGAGATACCGATCGAGAGCGCGACTTTCCCCGGTTGGTGCTGCTGGCGAATATGGACATCCGTCAGACGCGCAGAATAGCCGATCAGTTCAATATCACGCCAAATCCCGGCGGTCACAACCTTCGGCCCCCAGTCCCAACCGAAATTGCACGGTTCTTTGCGCAGCCAAGTCCCCCCGTGGACTTTGTCCGACGCGACCCACGCGGGCAACTGCCGTTCTTCACGGTCACGGCGGCGCAAATAGTTGAGCGCCGAATCGAAGCGAATGACGAGCGTATTCTCACCTACACGCAACATGGGTTTCACATCGAATTCCCAAGTGCGATACATGTTATCAGTACAGCCCAGTTCCATACCATTAAGCGTGAGCGTCGCCAAGGTATCCAAGCCCTTGCAGACAAGCCGCACGTTTGGCTGAGCGAGTAATTCGGGCAAAACGTTGAACGTTCGACTGTACTGCCAATCCGTTTCACCGATCCAGAGCAAATCGGTTTCATTGTCACGGTAGAGGGGATCGGGGATTTTACCTTCTCGCATGAGGTCTAGATGTACACATCCGGGGATGCTTGCCGGGATCGTTATACTGCCCAATGGAAATGCAGATGGATCCCCAACATGCGTAAGCTGCCATTCGCCATTCAAAGAAAAATGCTTCATTGTCATCCTAAATTCTCCGTTCTTACTTGCCTATTCCAAGTTTATTGGCTCAAGCCCAAATTGCGCGGAAGATTGTGTGAGGTTTTCCGTTATGAGCATCGTCTTTGGCTCCATTCAGCGCTTATACGATCGTCTTACTGCTTAGTTGTCAAATATCTTCTAGAGGATCAACAGGTAAAACAAACGTTACAATGAGATATACAACGCATACTTTTATGGGCTTTTGCAAAAGAACCCAATGAGAGTCATGAGGATGAAACAAACGTCTTCCACTGAACCCTATCGTATCCTCATCGTCGCTGATGCCTTAACACGAATTGACACAACCGTTGAGTATTTTCATCAGCATGCAATGCCTCATTGCCAATTTCAGGCAGCCATTTCTCCCCTTGAGTTTGAAACCCTACTTCAGCAGCGCGTATGGGATTTGATCTTATGCAGCTACCTTCACATCCCTTTTGAAACAACCGATTTACTCCAATCGGTGCGACAGATTCAACCACAGACTCCGGTGATCGTCATAGGCGAGCAGTTGACGACCCAAGAAGCATTTGAGCTTGGCCGTTTAGGAGTGCACGAGCTTATCGAAACGGTTGATACACAACACCTACTTGCTTCTGTACAGCAAATTTTATCTGCCAAACAAATGTCCGGTCTGTCAGGGGGGGGTCATAGTTCAGCCGCCCAACAGCTTGAGCTGATTCTGGATTCGATGCAGGAAGCGATCATGTCGGTTTCGCTGCCCGATCGCCACCTGATCTTTGTGAGTTCATCCTATGAGCGCGTGTTTGGTTATCAAGCGAAAGCATTCCTAGAAGATCCCAATTATTACAAACAGGTCATGCTACCCGAAGAGGTAGACATGGGGACTGCCGCGCTGCGGACTATTTCCCGGGATGGATTTATCGAGCTCGACCATCGGGTAATTTGGCCCAATGGTGAAGTGCATTGGCTGCACCGCCGAGCATGGATTGTTTATGATCCTGAGGGAATCCCCGTCCAACTTGTGGATACTGCGCGCGATATTACGAAACGCAAGCAAGCCGAAGATGCGCTCCGCCGCAGCGAGGCCTACCTGCGATCGCTCGTCAATTCGGAAGCGGCATTCAATGTCCGGGTCGATATGCAAGGGAAAATTTCCTACTGCAACGAGCGTTATCGCCGCCAGTTCGCGTGGGCTGCACCTTCAATCATCGGACTGGACTCGCTTGCTGTAGTGCATCCTGATGATCAACCCAAAGTCTTTGAAGCCGTCGCAAAATGTGTTGCGCTTCCCTCAAGAACGGTACAGCTTGAAATTCGCAAAGTGACTGAGAGCGGGGGCTATATCTGGACGCTGTGGGAGTTCAGCAGCGTGGCAAGCGGTGACGGAACCGTGCAGGAAATTCACTGCGTAGGGTTCGATATCACAAAGCAGAAACAGGCTGAAGCAGCCCTACAAGAAGCCAATCGCGAGCTCGAACAACGCATTAGGGAGCGCACTGCCGAGTTACAGGAAGAACGGAACCTGTTGCGCACGGTCATCGACGCAATTCCTGATTACATTTACATGAAAGATCGTCAGCACCGGATGCAATTGAATAACGCCGCATATATACGGGAAGCGGGCGTACAAAATGGCGCAGCGCTGATCGGCAAAACGGATTTTGATGTGCTGCCTGCCGAATTGGCAGTCCAATTTCATGCCGATGAAGATCGGTTGTTTGAAACAGAACAAGCCATCATCAATCTTGAAGAACATGGCTTCAAACTTGATGGCAGTGAGGCGTGGATGCTTACCACAAAAGTGCCGCTGCGCAGTTTGCAGGGTGAGGTTGTAGGTCTGGTTGGCATTACGCGTGACATCACCAGCATCAAAGCGGCCAGCGAAGCGCTGCGCTTGAGCGAAGCGCGTTACCGGGCAACCGTAGCAGCGATGTCCGAAGGTTTAGTCGTACATGGAAAAGAAGGCGCCATTGAGCTGTGCAATAGTGCCGCTGAACAGATGCTAGGATTGACAGCGGAACAAATGATCGGGCGAACTTCTGTCGATTCTCGCTGGCGTGCGATTCATGAAGACGGTTCGCCGTTCCTTGGAGAAACACACCCCGCAATGGTGACACTGCGCACGGGTGCCCCTCAATCCAATGTCGTCATGGGAATTCACAAGGCCGACGATACCCTGACATGGCTTCTCATCAATTCACAGTCCTTGATTAATCCGCTTGATCAGAAGCCTTCTGCGGTGGTGGTCACCTTCGCCAATATCACTGCTCCCAAAGAGGCGGAAGCAGCGATCAAAGCGACGCTGGCCCGCGAAAAAGAGCTGGGCGAGCTTAAGTCTCGATTCGTGTCGATGGCGTCCCACGAGTTTCGGACACCGCTGGCCTCCATTCTCGCCGTCACCGAAACGCTCAGTGTCTACTGGGAACGTATGGACAAGGCGAAAATCAATGATCGGCTAAACCGTGTTCGTGCACAGGTTAGCCGGATGACTGAAATCATAGACGATGTGCTTCAGCTCACACGGATGCAAACAGGGCGCACCAAGTTCGAGCCAGCACCCAGCGATCTGGATGCGCTGTGCATGCAAATCGTAAACGAACTTACCGACTTGCCTGACTACCATAATCGTATTCGCTATGCGTGTTCGCAAAGACCTCTGAATGCCATCTTTGACCAGCGCTTGTTGCAGCAGATAATCATCAACCTGCTGCATAATGCGCTCAAGTATTCACCTCCTGAAACCAGCGTCCAGATTACGCTTTCGCAAACCAATGGGCAGATCACGCTGCGTATTGAAGATGAGGGAATCGGTATTCCGACTGAGGATTTGAAGCGCCTGTTTGAACCCTTTCACCGTGCGGCGAATGTAGGTGCGATTTCCGGTACCGGGTTGGGGTTGGTGATTGCGAAAGAAGCGATTGAACTGCATGGAGGAAGCATCACCGTTGAAAGTGAGGTCAATGTAGGGACGACATTCATTGTCACTTTACCGGATCAACTATAGGCGCTTTAGCAAACCAAACAGGGACAACACCAGTGAGGGGAACGATGGATGCGGGATCGATTCATCGCTTTCTCCGTACAGATTAGATTTATGTCGTGGGTGCAATTAAGCGACCAAATCTATTATGTTATTCATTTAACAGTCAAGTGATTGGTGAAAATAGAGGGATCGACGGGTAGTACTTTCGGAAAAAGTGAATTTTGTTTGCTTGAGTCGCTTGACAGTGGGGGGACATATCGGCTATTGTTACCCACATGCATCAAGAGCGGCTTCTCATATCAGAGGAGTCCGGCAACCTCGGCTCATTATGCCCAAGGTGCCTTCCACAGTTTGTGGAGATGTGGCTGCACACACCATCACGTGATGCGGCAACACAATTCTCACGGTGGATATGTCTTACGCCCGCTTGTTGATGCAGCGGGCGTTTTGTTTTTGTTCATCAGGAGAGACGACATGACGATTTACCTCGACCATTCCGCGACGACTGCCACCGATCCGCGTGTGGTGGAAGCGATGATCCCGTATTTCACTGAAGTGTATGGCAATCCTTCATCGACGCATCGTGTCGGTGCAAATGCCGCCCGTGCCATCGAACAGGCGCGCGAAACGGTGGCTGCCATCCTTAACTGCCGCCCAAAAGAAATCCTGTTCACCAGCGGCGGTACCGAAAGCGATAATCTTGCCGTGCGTGCGGTCGCTTGGGCGCGGCGCGAGACCGGTCGGCATCTAGTCACCAGTCCAATCGAGCACGGGGCGATCCTAAAAACAGTCGAACAGCTCGCGAAAGAACAAGGATTCACACGTACGTTAATTGCGCTCGATTCAGCGGGAACAGTGCATCCGGACGCTTTTGTACAGGCCTGTCAGCCAGATACGATCTTTGCCAGTGTTATGTACGCCAACAATGAGATCGGCACCGTCCAGCCGATCGCGGAACTGGCAGCATTAGCTCATGAACGCGGCATCATTTTCCATACCGACGCGGTACAGGCAGGTGGGCAGCAGCCGCTTGATGTGCAGGCGCTCGGCGTTGATCTGCTGAGCCTGTCGGGGCACAAATTCTATGGGCCAAAAGGAGTTGGTGTACTCTTCGTGCGCAGTGACACTCCATTCCATACAAGTCAAACGGGCGGCGGGCAGGAATTTGGGCTGCGCGCTGGAACACAAAATGTGCCCTTGATCGTTGGGTTTGCGAAGGCGCTCGAACTAGCCTACAGCGATTTTTCGGCGCGTACGACTCGCTTCCAGAGTTTGCGTGACCGTCTGATCACCGGGATATTGAACAGCATACCCGGTTCGCATTTGACCGGGCACGCTTCAAATCGTTTATGCACCCATGCCAGTTTCGTGTTTGACAGCCTTCCGGGTGGGCTGCTGGTCGGTTATCTCGACAAAGCAGGGATTTGTGCAAGCAGCGCCTCGGCGTGCAAAGCGGGCAGTGTCGAACCGTCCGGTGTGCTGCTGGCGCTCGGCTGCGAACCGGAGCTGGCCTCGACGAGTCTGCGGCTGACAGTAGGATTGCACACAACCGAAGCAGACATTGACACCGCCATTGAGGTCATTGGCGAGTCCGTTCGCAAACTCCGCGCTTATGCGGCTGAATCGACTGACACTGCCGCCTAGGATATGATCTTGTTGACCCGGCTGTTTCAGAGGAGTTTTGCATGGGTGCCCACCTTTTCCATATACGACTTTACAGATCAGCTAAGTCATGTTAATCCTCTACCCATGCTGAACTCATGCCGGTTTTCCCGTTCCCAGATGTGTTTCATGTGTTATTACATGAGGATGACTCACGCCTGCGGCCCGAACGAGATGAAAGCGTAGCATCGAGTTAAGTGTACCTAACTCCTACCAACCAAGACGCCGCCCCAATTGGGGCGGCGTTTTTTATTGGCTGAGAGACACTCCTTTTTTACTTCTTGCACCATCGATTCGGCCATTATCACCGAAGCCTATTTGAGCTTCCTTGGGTGTGGCGTGTTGCAGCCGACAGCTACATGGGGAAATATTCTCACGGGGCTCAGGCGAGACTCGATGAAGTTCCATGGCTGTGGATGTTTCCCAGCGCGCTGATCATTCTGACCGTGCTGGCAATTAACTTTATCGGGGATGGACTGCGCGACGCGCTCGATCCGCGCAGCATTTAAACGAGGAAAAGTAGTTTACTCTGGAGCGCTTTCCCCGGCTTCGATCGCGAACGTTAGGATGTTCTGGCGCGGGGGCAGGGGGCATGTCGCATATGGTGTGAAGGCGCATGGCGGGTTATACGCCCTGTTGAAATCGATGAGAACACTTCCATCTTCCTGCGGAGCTGCATAGAGGAAACGGCCCGGACGATAGGTGCGATCGCTGGTCTCGCGGAAAACGAACCAAATCGCGCCGTCCTCACCGCTGAAGGCTTCAAAACGCAGTGTTTGCCCATGCAGTGAAAAGACAGCGTAACCGGGGTTTTCGATGGGAACGTCGATGCCGACGACCGTTTCGGTCGTAAGCTGACGCGGTTCCGTATAGGGGATATACTGCCCGGTGAGCCGGTATTCAGGTTGGATGGGAAACCAGCGGCGGCCAGTGAAGGTTTGCCGTGCTGGATTATTCTGGTCATTGATCCGAACCCCGTACTTATCCGCACGTTTGATTACATGAAAGCGTACACTATCTACAGTGACACGTGTTTTCCCCTGCGGATCGTAATCGTTACGCAGAACCGCACTTCTGATCGGGACTCGATCGATTGTCACTTCCGTATCGGCTGCTATCGTCAGCACCGTTATACCGTCTTGCAGGGTAATTGTCCCCAGATGTGCGGGACCACTTAAGGGCAGCAAAACATCGGCTACCGGATCGCTGCCGATCGTGTTGACGCCTTCATGGAGCCAATACAACCCAGTGAGCGCAAGCCAACCATCCACATCGCGCAGGTTGTTGTCCTTCTCCTGCCGCCAAGACAAGATTTCGGCTTCATAATCCGCATCGGCGGGCGACGATTGAACGGTGGTCATGCGGTTTGTGCTCCTGACATTTGAACCTATACCCTGACGCGAAACTCTAGAGAGCCGCACCTCAGCGTTTGAACGATTGCTGCGGCTGCTTGATCCCGCTTAATCAGGTACCGTTGATTTCAGCCGCATCCAAGTTTCGATCCGATTGGATGTAGTGTATCGCCTTGCTCGACCACTCCCAAATGGTTGTACCGCCCGTAGGAACCTGTTTAGGTCACCTGCATAATACGGAGCCAGTGATGATGAACGGGGATTGAGATGTGATCGTTAGAAACGTCAAAAGTTTCTCCTTGGTTCAGCAAATCCGTCAGATGGTGAGCGTTTAGCCCCTGTAAGGGTACGTTACTTTGCGTAGACGCCGCATTCAGAATCACAAGGATGGACTGCTCATCTGACGCGCGAAGAAAGGCAAATTGTTCATGGGCAATATGGATCTGCTGATAGCGACCATAGCGCAGCGCCGGGGTCTTATGACGAATCGCGGCAAAACGCTTGATCGCAGTGACGAGATCCGGATGGGGAAAATGAGTGCTGGACAGATCAAGGGCAGGGCGCAGCATTTGGTCGCTGTGTGCCGTACGCTCACCGATGATTCCCCACTCGCTACCGTAGTAAATGGAAGGGATACCCGGCATCGTGAACAAAAGTCCATACAGCGTGTAAAGATGCGCTAGGTTGGTCAAGCTGCTGGCCACACGATTGACATCGTGATTATCTGCAAAGTTATACAGGAACAGGTCACGGTAGATTCCTTCGGCCCCGAACTGGCGATTGAGGGAGTAGGCTATTTCGAAATAGTTGCGGTCCACATGGCTGGAATACAGCCCTTTGTAGCACTCGTAGTTGGTGGTGGCGTCCAGCATGGCTGGGTTTGCCCACTTTCGGTAATCTCCGTGGACGACTTCCCCCATCAACCAGAAATCCGCTCTATGCTTATGCGAGAAGGCGCGCAATGCACGAAAGAAATCAGGGTGGATGTGATCCGCAGCGTCCAACCGGAGCCCATCAATCTCAAAATAGTCGATCCAGAATCCGACTGCTTCGAACAGATGCGTTTGCACTGCCGCGTTGGCGAGGTTGAGTTTGACCAGATCATAGTGCCCTGCCCACCCGTCATAAGCGAACGGATCGCCATAGGGACTCATTCGGTTGAAGTCCAAGCCTGAAAACCAGTCGCAATACTGGGATGCTTGTCCATACGCCATCACATCCCGAAATGCCCAAAAGTCTCGTCCGACATGATTGAAAACACCATCGAAGATGACACGAAAGCCTCGCTGCTTCATGTTTTGAATCAGCGTTTTAAGGGTTTCGTTGCTCCCCAAGCGACGATCGACCTGAAAATAGTCCACGGTATCATATCCGTGGGCAGTCGCTTCGAAGACGGGACCCAGATAGAGAGCATTAGCCCCTAGTTCCTGAATATGATCGAGCCACTCGTGCAAGCGGTTCAAACGAGGAACCATCGCCGATTGCAAGTCGTTGTGGGGTGGGGCATCGCACAGCCCAAGCGGATAGATATGGTAAAAAATCGCGTCCATTGCCCATTTTGGTGTCATGACGTTCCTTTATTCTATACCGATCGGTATAGTAAGCAGGCAAAAAAAGAGATCAGGAAAAGATTCCGTGCATAAACTGGTGAACGATGCGGTAGTTCATGTCATCACTGCCTAACTGAAGATGCCCTTGCAGCGCAAGTCCCACGTAGGTATCGATCATCCCTCGAAGGCTAACCGCATACTGCTTATGCCGCCCACGCATGTTCCCGTGGTGAGAGACCGCGTCGAGGAACATCTGCTCCACCAGTGCAAACTGCTTGCTCTGAAAGTCGTGGATCACACTGTATACATCGCTTGAGGGCGGCATAAACCAGGTGGCTAACATCAGGCGATAGAAGAAGGGTTCCCGCTGTAGAAAGTCAAAATAGAGTTGTGTGACAGCCGTAATCGATTTCGTGAGATCGCCCTCGTAATGAGCGGCTGCCTTCAAATCGGCAAGTAAAGGGTCAGACTTCTCCTCAACCAAACTTTGGAATAATCCCAGTTTGCCGTGAAAGTAGTGATAGAGGGTTGGTTTTGTCACTCCGGCTTCGGTAACAATCTGCTGAACCCCAACACCATCATAGCCGTGCGTTGCAAACAGGCGCAGCGCTACCCGGAGTAAATTCGTTCGATTGTCCACAGCTTGTACCTAGAAATTCATCATGGCGGAGTATACCGAATGGTATACTGGGTGTCAAGCATGGAGGACATGCGCCCAGCGGATACCCTGCTGTCAAGCAGTCACACGCAGCATTGTGCTCCTGTTTTGCGTTTGCTTAAGGCGGCTTGGCTTGGATAGGCGGTCCTATAGAGACAATCAAGGGCCGCCTATCGGCTCCCATCCACGGCGCTACTGAGCCTGTACGCGCAGCCAGCGCAGGTAAGCGATGATGTCAATGAATTGACCATCCGTCCAATCCGGACGCCCGCCAGTGCGCCGATCGTGATGCCAATCCCCAGTTGAAAGGTAACGGCGGTAATTCCCAGCAGCAGCGGAATAGCCTGAAGGAATCGATGGACGAAGTATCGAGACATGCCTACCTATTGTTACCAGCTTGATACTGAGGTTTTGGCTCATCATAGCAGTGGTTTTCCCTTGTAACAGCAGCAAGAATGCATTTACCCACGAGCCTATTTTGTGGTAGACTCAGTTGTCACGGCAGTCTTCATCCGATGATTTCCATGGGTAGCTTATGGCTTCGCGAACAAATTCCGAGGCCTTGACTGGAAGTTCATCTAATACCACTCCCGAAGATGGAAGAAAGTAGCACGAATGGACTTCGCAGAATACCTTCGCCTACTGCGCAAATGGTTCTGGTTTCTTTTGATAGCAGCGTTTATTGGCGCCGGTATCCGCTACTCGATGGTCTCTCAAATTGCCCCGCAGTACAGTGCAAATTCCATCGTCGCCATCGGACGCTCTGTTAACCAGCAAAACTCAAACGCAAACGATATTTATACCGGGCGCGCATTGGCACCTACCTATGTGCAGCTTTTGTATACGCGCGATCTGCTTCAAGGAGTCGCGGATCGGCTGGGCCTGCAAGGTGACCCGATGGGTTTGAGAGGTTACTTTATTGCACAGCTCATTGACGAAACTTCACTGGTACGTATTGAAGCGACAGCGGGTGATCCGATTTTTGTGGCAGACCTCGCCAATGCTTTGGCAGAAGAGCTGATCGCGCGCAGTCCTTCGGATATTACGACCGATCAACAAGAACAGATCGCGCTTGCCACTGCGAATATTGAAGATTTAACCGCGCAGGTTGAAGAGCAGCGTGCCTCGATTGACAGTCTTGACACCCGTATCCAAGCAGAAGAAAACCCGACGGTCAGGCAGCAGCTCCTTCAGGAGCGGCGCTTAACGATTGATCAAATCAATGTTGCGACCGCCAACATCGCGCAGTTCCAACAGACAATCAGCAACATTCAGTCGCGCACAAACTCGATCACAATTGTCGAGCGAGCTGTTTTCCCCACCTTTGCATCCACCACCAATGCGACGGCAGGTACCATCACAGGCGGCGTGATCGGCGCGGGTATTGCATTGGGCATTGTGTTGGTGATTGAATATCTCGACGACCGTTTACGCACGCCTGAGATTGCTATCCGCGCCCTTTCGATCCCCGTTCTCGGTGCCATCCCGAAATTCCCCAAAGGCAGCAATGCCTATAAGGATCGGCTGATTACGGGAAATTCAAAAATGCTTTTCTCCATTGAAGCCGAAGCCTACCGCCGCTTACGAACGAACTTGTTTTTCACCATCAATCGTACTGACGAGCAGAAGCCCGTCATCGTTGTAACAAGCCCGGGACCCGGCGAAGGAAAGAGCGTTACAACCGCAAACTTGGCCGTCGCGATTGCCCAATCTGGGATGCGCGTGCTGCTGATTGATGCCGACCTGCGTCGTCCTCGCATCCACGAGATTTTTCAGTTGGAGAATAATATTGGGGTGACGACCCTGTTGATGGTAGCAGAAAGTGACCTTGAAGATGAAAATTCATCGATCAAGCGCAATTTCAGCCAATGTTTGCAGGCGACGCAAATACCGAATTTGCGTGTGGTAACCACGGGCTTTACCCCACCTAATCCAACCGAACTGCTTGGCTCCAGCTTGATGAATTACTGGATAAACGTGTTTCGGCAGGCAAATGATGTCGATATTATCATCATTGATACCCCTCCTGCGCTGCCGTTCTCAGACAGTATGGTTCTCGCCACGGTGAGTGATGCCGAGGTGATCCTCGTACTGGATTGTCAAAAGACACGTCGCGGCCCCGCAATGCAGTCTATTCAGCAGTTCGCACAGGTCAACGTCGATGTGAGAGGGATAGTGATGAATCGCCTGAACCCGAATGATCAGGCGGGGTATTACGGTTACGACGCTTATTACTACACGACGGATTCGCAAAAGCCCAGACGGCGTGTATTCGACTTCTTGAATCGCAGCAACTAAGTATGACAAAGTGGATCGCCCTATGCGATCCACTTTCTATAAGCTGGCCCATTCAATCGAACATGAATTTGTGTCCCAATCTGATAACCTAAGTTGATGATTTACTGATGACTCTACCTGAACAACCCAGTACGTCCGCTAATGTGACCACAACCCAACCGCTTCCTGCGGTACGCCGTCGTCGCCGTCGCCGTTCCGGCCCAAAATGGCTGCGCCGCCTCACCAAACCCTCGAATTTGGTGCGGCTGATTTTCCGACTGGTGTTGTTTACTGCCCTCGTGGGGACGATGATCGTGGTCGGGGCGGCGGTTCTGGTCACGAACAGCGTACGCGATGTTGAGAATTCACTTCAAAATCTCAATCGTGTGGTCAGTGCCATTACTAGTCAATCGGGCGACAACTTAGAGCTTACGGATTTCGAGCGCCTTAAAACAAGTTTGAATGAAGTGATTTCCACGCTGAGCGGAGTCAGTCGTCAAGCCCGCTTAGCGCAGCCATTCCTCTCTATGAACTCCGATCTAACCGCGAGCGTTACCCAACTTCGCGCGACCGAACAGCTTGCGCGAGCCGCCGACGCCATGGTGCGGGGACTTGAACCAACCCTAGTTTTCCTGTTTGATACCCAATCAACCGGCAGTTCCCCCATTTCTCAAATTTCAACCGGTGAGCGGTTGGTTGAACTGCTCAGTATTGGCCGCCCAAACTTTCTTGAGGCCGAAACCTACTTACAAAATGCGCGTGAGACAATCAATACCATCGATGTGTCGCAGCTTTCGTCCGATGCGCTCCTTCAGCTTGATCAACTGCTGAACTACGAAAGCACTTTGACAAATTTGCAGTCCATTCTCGCCGAGTCACCTGATCTTTTGACCACTGCACTAGGATTAGGTGGACAAGCCAGTTTCCTAGTGCTCTCGGCAAACAGCGATGAAATTCGTCCCTCCGGGGGTTATATCAGTACCTATGGTTGGCTTCTCATCCGCAACGGGCGAATTGAGGATTTCAACTACAGCCCCACGACAGCGACCAGCCCGAATCCACCGCCTACCGCGATGGCGAGCGAAGTCCAAGTCCCACCATGGTGGCTTCAATATCAACAGCCTCTCTATGCAGCGTGGGATGGAAGCTGGACACCCGATTTCCCGACAACCGCCGAGATGGCGATGTGGTATTACAACAATGGGAGCAACCCGGAATCACCGGTCGATGGGGTGATCAATATTGATATCGTTGCCTTCGAAGCCATCCTACAAGCATTAGGGCGTGTTCAGGTTCCAGACTATAACACCGTGGTAACCCCGGCGAATTTTCGGCAGGTAGTCTACGAAATTCGTGCCGATACGGGTGAGCACAAGGCCTTTCTTGCAGCGCTCTATCGCCAAATCTTCGAAGATTGGCAAACTCATATATCCGATCCACAGTTCAGTTCCCGAATACTCGGCGTACTGCTGCGATCGCTGCAAGAGAAACACCTGATGATCTATTTTGCCGATCCTACGATGAACCATGCCATGGATGTGCTGGGTTGGTCAGGCCAGCAGACCCCTATTGCTGAGCAAGATTATTTGATGGTGGTCGATGCGAACTTGGGCAATAAGTCTAACAGTTCAATCCGCCGACAAGAGCTTTATGATGTTGAACTTGCCGCTGATGGTTCAGCCTTGAGCCATGCGACGGTGCTGTACGATTATTCGGCGAGCATCGCCAGCGCAGACCCCGCGGTGGATGATCGATTTCATGGCCCCTTGGATTACAGTAACCTCCTACAAGTTTATACCCCGGCTGGAAGTACGCTCACGGAAACAGCGGGCAGTCTGCTAAACCCGCAGGTCGTTACAAATGATTTGACGACGCAGTTTGTGTCGAATTTGGTGGTTCCCTACGATACGAGCGATCGTTTTCAGTTTGTGTATTCGGTACCGGATGTTGTTCAATCGCTTGGAGCGTTCGAGGAATATAATCTTCTCGTTCAAAAGCAGCCCGGTATGCGCCAAGAGCTCGTTATCGTTCAGGTCACGCTGCCGGAAGGAGCGAGTTTGGTCGATGCGTCTCCGGAGCCGACTGCAACCTACAGTATCGACCGGCAGATTCTCGAATTCCGCATCGATTTCAGAAGCGACACCGCCATTCGGGTGATTTACAGCCTTCCCCAATAAGTGACTGGGAAATTAGCTCTTCGTCTATGGAACATTCCCATAGACGAAGAGCCAATCTCAGTAACTCACATTAGGCAGTAATATAAAAGTAAGCCCAAGCAGGCTGCTATTCGAAGATAGTAACCTGCTTGGGCTTTTTAGGATATGAAACGGCCCTTATTGTCTAAATCAGGCTTACAGGATACTCAACCGTACGTCTTTGGTGGAATTACGACTTATACGCCTTTTGGATAAGCGTTTTCGTAAGGGCAATTTTGGGAACCCCCTGCAACACCCAATTGATTTTTTGCGCAACTGGTACAGATTGGCTATAGTTTAAGCTCCGTATGTTATCACCAATGATTTTACAAGTGTAGGTAACATCTGTGCAACGAGCATTCAGCCACATCCGAATTGTTTGTATTTTCATATTGCTCGCTGTGTGCAGCTTCCCCGCGATTCTGGCTCAGGAACCTACTATGCCAACCCCTCCTGCACAGCGTGCAGTCTCCACCCCGCAAGATTTTGGGATCCCAACCCTCGTAGTCACCATCACGTTAACGGAACCCCCAGTTAGAGATATTGCAGTGATCGCAGTCAACCAATTGGAAAGTTCGGAACTGCGAATGTTGGTTGGTGTGTACTGGGTGTACTTGATGCAGCGGCATGAAGACCTGATCAGCACCCTAGTTCAAGACCCGTTCGATGCGGAGATCATCGAACAGTCATTTGCGGATCAAAATACCATCACGGTGCGCGTGCAGTCCGACCGCACCGCACAAATCGCAGCGCTTCCCGGTGTGCTTTCTGTGCGTGAAGGGGAATATCCCTCGTTATCGCCTACACAAGCACCGCCGTCTCGCGACACTTATCAACCGGGCACCCGCCGTCCACCAATCCAACCGCCGGGCTACAACGGCGGTTAGTGAGGAAATGCGGGTGTCACCACACTATACAGGGTTCCGTCGAAGTGAGGTCTTCATGAAGTCTCGATCCCGTTATTTGCTGCTCCTCATCCTTCTCTCGTTTAGTGTCTGTCTGATGCCAATATCAGCACAAGACTCAGGTGACAGTGGAGAATCACCTGCCGAAACGGGACTGCACGTCAACACTGACAGCGGTCTTCGTTTTGGACACCTAACGGCACGTCAAACGGCTGCATCACTGCCGCCGCTCTCACTGGATGCCAATACCACCGCATCACCCGCAGCAGATAGCGATTTGCCGACGCGTGATGGCCAATCGCAGGCATCCTCTGGCCCCACCACTGTGCTGATCGTACTGGACAGCCCTGCGGCGCTTGAAAGTGTGCCTTCGAGCACAAATGGGTTGACACCAAGCGCTGAGGCAACGGTACAAGCAGCATCGGTTCAGGCGTCCTCACGGCAAACGCAGTTGATTTCGCGGCTGCGCGGCTTCCGAGGCGTTCAGGTCTTGGGAAGAACGCGTCTAACCATCAACGCAGTCGCTGCGGTGGTCGATGCAAGCCAGATCGACGCGATTGCGGCCCTGCCCGGCGTACAGGCAGTTATCCCTGATCAATACGGCACACTCGATAATGCGAACTCGGTGCCGTTCATCAATACCATTCAAGCGTGGGAAGCCGCAGGTGGCTACACGGGAAGCGGTATCCGCGTCGGCATTATCGACTCGGGGATCGACTACACACACGCGAACTTCGGCGGTTCGGGCAATCTCAGCCATTTTACGGGCAACGATCGCACTAACATTGCCGATTTTGGATTTGATGGCAGCAAGGTCGTCGGCGGGTATGACTTCGTCGGTGAAGGCTGGACATCGGGACAACCCCTGCATGGTGCAGGCGGCTCACCGCTCGGATCAGCGTGGGTGTTTGCAGCCGGTGACAACGATCCCTTGGACTGTGCTGCCAACGGTCACGGTTCGCACGTTGCAGGAACGGTGGCAGGCTTCGGCGTTGATGGTGGTGGCGCTACCTTTACCGGCCCGTGGGATAGCACCGTACCATTCGGCACGATGACCATTGGTCCCGGCGTAGCACCTGAAGCATCCCTGTATGCACTCAAAATCGGCGACTGCACCACCTCGGTATCGTTTGTCGCCGCGGTACTCGCGTTCGATTTTGCGGTAGACCCGAACGGCGACGGCAACCCCAGCGATCACTTGGACGTAGTGAACAACTCCTACGGTGGCGCTTACGGCTCTGCGCTCGAAGTGCTGGACACGCAGGTGAACCTCGCTTCGCAGGCGGGGGTGATCGTCGTGATGTCCGCCGGGAATGAAGGCGACACGTATTACATCAACGGTGACCCCAGCGTATCGCCGTGGGGCATTTCGGTCGCCGCATCGGCTGCCGATACATCGTACAGCGGACTTGAGCTGACGACCGGTGATGGTTCGTATCCCAGCTATCCCACGAACATTGCAGCAAATCCATCGACGGGTGGCGCGACGGGTTCGCATGGCCCCTACTCCCTGAGACTGGTGGGCGGCACAGGCAACAGTCAAGGCTGCAACGCCGCAAACTATAGCGGATTTGCCGGAGAAGTGGGTTTGATTATCTGGAGCGCAACAGCCTCCGGCTGCGGCTCTGGTACTCGTATGACCAACGCAGTCAATAACGGGAACGTAGCAGGGTTAGTGGTCGTTTCAGCAAATCCGGCAGACTTCCCCTTCATCAATCTTGCCTGTACATACCTCGGTGGCCCATCGCCCATCCCGTGCGTGAGTATCACCAATGCGGACGGGCAAAACTTGGCAGCCAACATCGGTGCCTTCACGGTACGGTTTGACAGCAGCATCCGCGTCGTCGGGCTGGGCGCTTCCACCTCTATCGCGGACACCTTGGCAGGTTTCTCATCACGCGGCCCCAGCATCATCGATCAGACGACGGGCGAAACGATCCTGAAACCGGACATCACTGCGCCCGGTATGGCAATCGTGTCGACCGATGTGGGCACAGGCAATGAAGCCATTTCAGAGAGTGGTACCTCGATGGCATCGCCGCATGTGACAGGTGTGGCGGCGCTGATGCGTCAAGTCCACCCGACATGGTCGGTGTCAGAAATCAAAGCGCTGATGATGAACACCGCGAACCACGACTTGTGGACGGACATCAATCAGACGGGTGATAATTACGGGGTTTCGCGCATCGGCGCAGGACGCGTGGATGTTGGATTAGCACTCGGTTCCGAGGTGATCGCGTATGCGTCGGCACACCCGGAACGCGTAAGTGTGTCGTTCAGCTTGGTAGAGGTGATAGACTCGGTTACCGTGAGCCAATCGATCACGATCGAGAATCGTGGTTCATCGAGCCAGACCTATAACCTGAGCTTCCAAAACCTGAACAATACGCCGGGTGTCACCTTTGGCGTCAGCCCGTCACAGGTAACGGTGGGCGCTGGTGCATCGCAGACCGTACAGGTAACGCTCACTGCCAACGAAGCGAGCATGGCCAATGTCAATACACCTGACCCGACGACTCCGGTCACACAATCGGGGGCCTTTGGCAACCTTCCGCGCGAACGGATCATGGAGGCGGGTGGTTATGTCGTGTTCACACCCACCACGACCACCAGTACGCTGCGTGTCCCAGTTCACGCACTCGCGCGCCCTGCATCGGATATGGCAGCAGCAGGCCCGCTGCAAATTGGTCAGGCAGATGTCGGCATAGCTGCCCTTCAGCTTGCAGGGAATGACATCTTCACCGGGCTGAACACCCCGCTTGACATCATCTCGCAGGTGAGTGCGTTTGAAGTGGTGGGCGAAGACCCGCAAACACTCGATCCTTCAATCGCCAATGCTGACATCCAGTATGTGGGCGTGACCAGTGACTATGCGAGCGTGCTTGAGTTGTGCAGTGGCGATCCCGCCTGCGCCATCGCTAACACCACCGTCTACATCGGCGTTGTCACCTATGGTGATTGGTCGACGATGTCCTGCTTTGATGCCTGCTTCGATATCGGCTTCGACTCCGACGAGAACAACGGCTACGACACGCACGCCTTCAACTTTGAAACGGGCTATCTGATCAACGCCGATTTTACCGACACGATCCTCTCTTGGTATACGGATGGGGCAAGTTGGGTGTGGGGCAGTGGAAATGTCGTCAGTGCGACTGACTTCCTGAACGGCTATGATCCCAGCACCTTGGAAACCTACGTCTACAACAATAACGTGATCGTGTACCCGGTGGCTGCGGATGCGATTGGATTGACGACGGGTAATACGGATTTCCAGTTTGATGTGCTGGCGTCGTCTGCTTTCATCACGGGTGATTGGCTGCCGATAGACCCGCCCTACTGGTATAGCTATGACGTCGCGAACCCGACCTATGAGTTCAACGACTCCTATGGCATCGCAGGTGGCCCCTTCCCCGGCGTGTCGATGTGGTTTGACCTTGACGGAAATTCAATACCGGTTGGATACGATGTGACCGGGCTGACCGATCCGCTGCCGCCCATTCTGCTGCTGCACCATCACAATTCGGCGGATGCGACCGTAGGGCGCGCAGAATTGGTCCAAGTGGAACGTACGACCAACATGGACGGCATGATGACCAAGACGGTCAATAATGACGCGCCAACCGAAGCCCAAACGGTCACGTTCACGCTAACCGTCTCGAACAACGGCCCGGGTGTGGTCGAAGAACCCATCATCGTCGATACGCTGCCAACAGGACTCACCTATGTAAGCGATACCTGCCCTGTCGGCACTACACAGGTAGCTGTTGCGAATGGCGTCCAGATCACCTGCGACCTAACGGCGACGGGTACGATTATCCCGGCAGGTTTCAGCTTGACAATCACGATTGACGCGACCGTGAACGCGGGGACTACTGGCAGTTCCCTGACCAACGAAGCTGAGCTGACAGGCTGGAATCCGAATAGCACGGATACCGACCCAAGCAATAACATCAGCTACGTGAGCGTCTGTGTGGGCGGAACCCCGGGCAACTGCAACCCGCCGCCGCGCGTGTCGGATGTTCAGGAAAACACGGGTATTTCGCTGATTAGCTACCCAACGGTCGGCACGAACGTCAGCCAACTGCGCGTTATGTTTAATATGCCAGTGCGTGGCGGAACGACCACCGATGGTGCGAGCAACGCGGCGAATTATCGTCTGCTGGCGGAAGGCTCATCGGCTGGTTTCCAGACGAGCGTTTGCAACGCACCTATTGACGCAGGCGATGCAGCACTCGGCCTCGGTGCAAGCTACAACGCCGGTACAAACAGCACCTCTCTGACCATTACAAGTGCCCCGCTGGCGGCTGGCAACTACCGCCTGATCGTTTGCGGCAGCACCTCGATTTTGAACACACAGGGGGTTGCGCTGGACGGTAACAATGACGGTGGCGCTGGTGATGATGCCGTGATCAACTTCACGGTAAACTTCAGCGGCAGTGGCGTGGTATCGCCAGATGGTACCGTCGGCAGCAGCAGCCTGACGTCGCAGCAACTGGATGCGATGTCCTTGCCCGCAACCGGTGAGGTTCCGTGGTATATGCCAACGCCTGCCGCAATTGCCCTTGTGGTGATGGGCGCAGTCGTTGTCGGAATCGTCGTCATCCGGCGGCGCTAGGCACATAAGTACAAATGGGAACGGATGACTCCGTTCCCATTTGTTTATTCAACCAAGTCATAACAACTATCCAGCGGTATATGAAATAGCACAGCACGAGATACGGTGATGATTTCACGCCGGGGCGGTCGCCCAGCTTCCACACTTCTGATTTTTGTCGTCTTCGGCATTTTCGCGGGTGCGATTTACTTCGCGACGAACCAGAACACCTCCCCAACTGAGCCCGCCGAGATTCCGCTCACCAGCGAACCCACATTTGAATCGCTGCCCGTTGACTCGCAATCCCTCCAACAGGCAACCAGTGTACTCTCCGGCTTTCCGCAGCCGACATGGGAAGCCCCGCAAGTCCGTCTATACATTCCTAAAGCCAATGTCGTCGCACCCATTGTGCCGGTGTATTTGGATGGTGCAGGCAGTTGGAACATTGCGTACTTGGGGCATAATGTCGGGCATTTGCAGGGCACCGCGTGGATCTATCACCCCGGTAATATTGCGCTGGTGGGGCATGTAGAACACCATGATGGAACACTGGGGGTATTCTCGTCACTGAGCGATTTAGCTTATGGGGATGAGATTTTGCTGCAAATCAACAGTGAGCAGCGCATTTATTCGATCGACAATGTCTTTTCCACCTCACCAGATGACACAACCGTCCTTTACCCAACCGAGAACGATCAATTGACGCTGCTTACATGTCGTGGGTACGATTTTGTAACGAATACCTACGCGGAGCGGCTGGTCGCGGTGGCCGTGCGAATCAGCTAATAAGGGGCGGCTTGCGCCCCTTTTTTACTGAGATCGCAGATAGTCTAGACGGTGAATTCCTTGTCGCGGGCAAACTGCGGCAGATATTCCGCGAAATCCTTCAGCATATCATTCAGAATCGCGCGGGCTTGATCGATGTCCGTCACCATCGGATCGAGCACCAGCGCTTGCAGCGCCAAGTCACGATCCCCGGTTGCGGCGGCTTCTACGACAATCTGACTGCGGGCCAGCTCACGGCGGCACAGCTCCGCGATACCATCGGGCAGCGCTGGAAAACCTAACCCCTGAATGCCCATCCCAGATACTACAGCAGGCACTTCGACAATCGCATCGGTGGGCAGGTTCGGGATTAGCCCGCCGTTGTTCGGGATGTTCATCTGGTGCGCATAGTAGTTGTCGTTGTAAACCATCGCCTCGATGATTTCCGGCACCGGTTCTTCAAGAATTGAGAAGCGGCGCAGGTCTTTGAGCACATTCACTTCCATACGCCCATCGACAATCGCGTGGGCGAGTTCCCAGCGATCAGCCCGCCGTTTACGATTACCCTCCCAACTTTGCAGCTTCAACTCGTACTTTTCCCACGGCTTGGCGATGGGATCGGTCACGACATTGAGGTATTCGCACATATGGCTGTCGCCCGCTGTCGGCATCAGGCCGAAAATCTGGAAGATTTCGCGTGTGAGCGGCTCAAAATCCTTGCGATACGTTTTCAGCCAGCGTTCGCGCAGCAGCGGGTACAGATCCTCGCCCGTGTGCTTGTCGCGGATGTCGTATACCCACGAGAAGTGATTGATGCCCGCCGCTTTGATGTCGAGGTGTTCAAGCGCCGCCATCGCCACCGGGATGAAATCGGGCATATTGGTCGCATCGGTGTGGACATGGAAGTGCGGTGGGATCGGAATATTCCAGCGGTCACCCAGAATCGCCGCCGCCATCGCGTAGCCCCACAGCAGTTGGTGGCAAAGGCCAAGGATTTTCACGTTGGTGTACCGATGCACGGCATAGCTCAACCGGATTAATGGATTGGTCAGGTTGAAGTACCATGCATTCGGGCACAAGCGTTCCATATCCCGCGCGATGTCTACGATCAACGGGAGATTGCGTGCGGTATGCGAAAAGGCACCGGGGCCGCCATTTTCCGCGTAGGGCTGCCGCACCCCATGGCGCAGCGGAATCTGCCAGTCCATCTCCCAGACGGTTTCGCGCTGACCCACCTGTACCGACACGATCACAAAGTCGGCACCGGGCATCACTTCGGTGCGATCGGTGGAGCTGGTGATCGTCATTCCCGCATCCCATGCCTGATTCATCTTGTTGGCAAGTGCGGTCATCGTTCGCAGACCAGCCTCGTCGATGTCCACCAACGCGAGCTCCGATCCGCGCAAGCGCGGTGATCCAATAATACGTGCCAGCGCGCCAAGTCCAAAGATGGCGCTGCCTGCACCGATCATGACAATTTTGGGCATTTTTATAGACATGATGTCGTCCTCATTAAACTTTCGAAGGACGACCCGCTGCGGGCCGTCCCAAGTATCATCGTGGGTGATTTGCGTGGTTGGCGAGTGGTCGTCTATGCGTATGTCTATTCGTATTGGGTTTGATCCCAGAAGCCCTGAAAGCGCTTCAAGCCCACATCCGTATAAGGGTGGGCAAACGATTCCTTGTATACGTCAAAGCTGGCAGTCACGATGTCGGCACCCACTGCCGCCGCCTCGACAATTTGATGGCCATTGCGCACCGCTGCGACCAGTATTTCGGTCTTGTAGCTGAAGTTATCGCGAATATCGACCAAATCTTCGATGAACTGGGCGGTATTCTCGCCGTTACCCTCTTTCCAGCCGATGAAGGGCGACACGTAAAATGCACCCATCCGCATCGCCTGAAGCCCCTGCATCGCCGAGAAGCACAGGGTCAGATTCGAGCGAATCCCCTCGTCTGCCAGAATCTTGCACGCCTTGAACCCATCCTCGGTACAGGGCATTTTGATGACGAAATTGGGGGACAACTTCGCCAACTTGCGCCCTTCATCCACAATCGCATGATAGTTGGCGTGTTCATACGGGTTGGTTTGAACGGAAACGGTTTTATCCGTCCCCGCGACAATTTCGCCAATTTCCTGAACGACTTTCAAAAATGGCTTCCCGGATACCTGTACATGGCGCGGATTGGTCGTGATGCCGTCAATATCCCACATGTCGAAGGCATAGCGAATTTCGGTGGTAATCGCGCTGTCAAGAAAGAATTTCACTGCACCTGCTCCTACTTCATACCCGTCGTTGCAATGCCGCTCGTGATGTATCGCTGCAAGAACGCAAACACGAACGTGATCGGCAGCAGAGTCAAGACGGTCATCGCCAAAATCAAATTCCATTGAACATTGAGTTCACCCTGAAATGAATTGAGACCGACTTGCAGGGTGAAAAGCTCTGTGCGGCTTAAGACCACCAGCGGCCACAGGAAATCGTTCCAGCGCCACATGATCGAGAAAATCGTCAGTACCGCCAACGCCGGACGCGCCAGCGGAAGGATGATTTGCAGATAGATACGCCACTCGCTCGCGCCATCGATGCGGGCTGAGTCGAGCAGCTCGTCGGGGATTGTCAACATATATTGGCGCAGCAGAAATACACCGGTTGGGGTGGCTGCCGCCGGAATGATGATCCCTAACAGATTGTTGACCCATCCCACTTCGGTGATCACCAAGAACACCGGAACGAGAATGACCGACAGCGGCACCATCAGCGTACCAATCGTCATGAGCAAGATCGCGCTGCGACCGCGAAATTTGTATTTGCTGAGGGCGAAGGCGGCCATGCTGTTGACGAGCAGCGTCACCGCTGTCGCGGCTGCCGTCACGACAACACTGTTACGCAAATACGTCCAAAAATTGAAGCGCGTTACCCCTTCAATGTAGTTCTCGAAGCCAAAATAGACCGATTCAACTGGCGTGCGTGCATTGATATTCACACGGACGACTTCTGCGGTCGGATTAGCGGGATCGATCAACTGCGCTTCGATGCCGACACGTCGTATTTGCGCTAGCTGTTTGACGGTGCCGTCCGGTAGGGTGACGTTAAAGAGGGGAAGCGGTTCATCGTAGCCCTCGACCACGACCGTTTCTTGGCGGTAGGGGAGAAAACGCGGTGGAAAGCGAAGGATTTCCGCCTGCGGTTTGAACGATGACATCACCAGCCACAGAATCGGGCCGAACATCAATACGGTGCCGGTCGTCAAGAACAGATAGGTCAGCCAGTCGGTGACATGCAGTCGCTTGCGTCCGCGTGTATTGGTCACGTAATCCAGAACCATACGCATGATCAACGGCTCCCTTTTTAGCTTACATCGCTGGTACGGCCAAGCCGAAGTTGAATGGCGGTCAAGATGAGTAGGAAGAACGCCATCACAAGTGAAGCCGCCGACGCTAACCCATATTGATTCGTTTGTCCCGATAGCCCGGTTTCATAGATGAACTGCACCATGTAGGTCGTCGCGGTACCGGGACCGCCGCCCGTGAAAGCGAATACTTGATCGAACACCTGCACGGCGCGAATTACGGTGAGCACCAGCACGACAAACATGGTTGGCATAAGCATGGGAAGCGTGATGCCCCAGAAGGACTGCCACCCACTCGCACCATCGATCGATGCGGCTTCATAGAGTTCACCGGGAATGGCTTGCAGACCTGCCAGCAAAATCAGCGTGTAGAACCCCATCTGCGCCCAAACGCTGATGATGACTGCCCATATTTCTGCCCATTGTGGATTGAGCATGAAGCCGATACGTTCACCGCCAAGGCTGACGATAAGCGCGTTAAGCAGCCCGTCCTGCTGCAAAATCCACTTCCAAATCAACGCGACGACGACCGGCGAAAGCAGCACCGGGTAGAAGAACGCACTGCGGAAAAACCCCCGCCCGACGATCTTTCGATTGAGCGCAAGCGCCGAAATCAGCGACAATAACACCACGGTTGTAACTTGGGCGATGAGATAGAAAACGGTATTGCTCACAGCGCGCCAAAAAATATCCACCGCGCAGGAATTTGGATCGAGGAAATTTCCGCAGGTGAACAGGCGGTTCAAGTTGTCCATGCCAACGAATGGACGATCCTGCGGAAACAAATTTGTCCCACCCGTAAAGGCATAATAAAAGTTCAGCAGCATGGGCAGGAGGATAAATATTCCAAAAATCAGCAGGTTCGGTAAAACAAAAACGTAGGCCATCCCCCGCACACCCAGCAGGTTTTGCAGCGGGTGCATGATGAGATCAAGAATATTGATAATGCCGTTATAAAGTGCCTCCAGCGCCCGCCCAACTGGTCTGAACAAGCGCGCGCGCAGCGAACCGCGCCGCTTGTACTGTCCGCCCGCCATCGAGCTTGAAGATGAAGTCATGACATGTCCTAACTCTCTCTGCAAACCGGGGCAGAGCGAACACCCTGCCCCAGTGGACTACACTTAAAAGCGTGTTTTAGCTGCCAGCGTTGGCAAGTGCCGTATTCACGTCGTCCTGAATGCGGGCAATCGCATCATCAAGCGTCAATTCCCCTGTAATCGCTTGCGTTAGGCGATCGCGGATGGGGTTATTGATCGCGAAGGCACGACCACCGTACTGAAGCTCATAGGCCTGATCACTGAGGTGGAGAGCTTCCGCCGCGAACATGTTCAACGACTGCTGCGCTGCCGGGAGATCCGTTTGGTAGCTCAGTTCACCAAGGTTCTGGTGGCCGGGGATGAACAGCGTGCGTTCGACGAATTCTTTGTACACATCAACGCTCGCCAGATAGTCCATCACGCGGGCGACTTCCGCCGGGTGTTGGGTTTCCGAGAATGCGACCAGTACCGTACCGCCGGGCATACCCGTACTGCCACCGGGGCCGGTCGGGTTCGGGACAGCTTCCCAGTCAAACGCGTCGCCAATGTTGGTGGCGAAGTTGGAGATTTGCCAGCTTCCGGACATGTAAACGGCGAGCTGCCCGTTGATGAAGTACGGCGCGGCGGCGGCATACGAACCACCCGAACCAACCCACACATCCATCGGGGTCAAGCCGTTGGCGTGCCAGTCGAGGAGGATCTGCGCCATCGTGCGGAATCCGGGTGTGTCAATCGTCACACTGCCATCTTCGGCAAACAAAACGGCACCTTCGCTGAAGGCTGGGCCTGCGAAGCGGTGACCACTGCGATCCATCGCAATCGCGTAGGTACCTTCACCAAGTGCTTCCTGAACAGCACTCGCTGCGGCAGTCCACTCTTCCCATGTAACCGCGTCGCTGCTGTCGCTCGGTACCGCCACACCAGCCTGATCGAACAAGGTACGGTTGATGAATGGGCCGGTCACGGTGAACTGGTTCGGGAACCCGTACAGCGCATCTGCCGGGTCATCCGCATTGCGCATCGCTTGGAAAACCGCCACCGGGAAGCTTTCATCCCAATAGGCAGCATCAGCGACCAGCGGACGCAGATCGAGATAGAAGCCGCGATAGCGCGCGAAGTCGGTCACGCGGGCCATGTCCGGGCCTTCACCGGCTTCAACCTGAAGCGGAAGCTGTTCCTGAATGTTGGTATACGGAACGGTGTCGAGGACAACGGTAATATCCGAATTTTCCGCTTGGAAGCGATCCAGCAGATCACGCAGTACCGTGCCTTCATTACCGTCGTCATACCACGTGATACGCAGTTCTACCGGCGAGGCCTGCGCGTGCGCACCGAGCACTCCCACGGCGAGCAGTGCCAAAACTAACAGAACGAGAGCTTTCTTCATCTTAAGGGTCTCCTATTCAACAAACCTTATCCCAGAACAACCGTGATCCAAACCCAGATCACAATTGTAAGACTGGCAAGTTGAGCATCTGCGCCAAAACCATCAGGGATTCCACATGGTCGCCATAGGTCATGGAAATGTGATGTTCAAGGCCTTCGCGCAGAAGGGTATCCAGCACCACCGAAGAACCGTTTTCAAAGCGGAGATGCCCGCTTGTGCCTGAAAACGCGCGGGGTGCCCGGACGATTTCGCCGCGCCCAATCACCAGCCGGTATTCGCCCGTCGCCTCGCTAAGGCGCGCGACGGTGACGATTCCCGGCTTAAGGGTGAACTGCATCAAGAGCGGCATTTTTCGGTTGGAATGGATAGTGACTCCCGGCGGCTCGTTGTCGTCCGCCATCGAAAGAGGGGCTAGCCCGCAGTGCCACAAGACAAGCGCGTCCCGTTCTTTGTCAAGCGACACAATATCGCTGCCAAAAGCAGGTTCTCCGCTCAGGCTTTGCAGCATCAGGCTGGTGATCGTTCCGTTTACATCCGCTTCGCAGCTTGACGGGGTCTGCTCATCGTTGAGCATCGACATCGCGCCGCAGGCTGCGCAGCCCAATTCGGTGAAGAATTCCGGCCAGCAGCGGACGGAGTAGCCTTTGAGGTGTTCTCGCTGGGCTAGTGCTTGCAGGGTGAGGTAAACGCCCATCGTTCCGTTGACACCCGCTTGATCGAGCGTATCTAAGTCGCGCACACGCTGACCAAGCTGTTCCACAGCCGCGCTAACTTGTTCAGGTGCAGCCGATCGGGCTTGCGCGAAGACCGTTTCCTGTAAATCCACCTGTACAATTTCAATGCCGAAGCGGTTTTTAAGCGCTCCGACATCCATTAAGCAGGTTTCAAAGCCGGATGGGTTTTCGCCAACTCGCCCGATTCGCGCATGGCGCAGCGCATGCCGCGCCGTCGCAGCACGTGCATACACGCCAATCTGATGCAGTACTGCCGGGTCATCCGGGGCGGCGTACACATAGCCATAGCGGTAATGAGCGCGTGTGAGTGCATGCCCCGCTAGATTGATGCCGCACAGGGAATTCAATCGTAAACGACCGCCTGTATGGGGTTCGGGAACCGCCCACAGCAGCAGCGGCGCATCGATAGCATGGGCCAGCGCCATCACCATTGTGCTGTCGGCAAAAGTCGATTGGAATACGACGACCAATTCAGGGGCAAGCGCTGAGAGCTCGTCGGCAGCCGATCGGGCTTCATCGAGTGTGGTGATGGCATCCGCACGCCCCAACAATTCGTAACCCGCACCCATGAGTAAGGTGCGCGCCTGTTGGATCATGTCCTGTGCGAGGTTGACATCAAAGGTTGTACGAAGGATCGAAATAAAACCCAGTTGAGTCATAAGCAATCTTTAAGTGAATATCATTCATTACCTTTGAATTATTGCGCACCTCGCGTGGCAGTGCAAACCAATATGCTACACTTCTAATGTTAAATCTTCTGGATGGGGTGATCGGCGATGGTTTATCGAGTCGGCATTATCGGAACGGGCGCATTTGCCCATACCCACGCGCAAGCCCTCATGACATTACGCGATCGAGTCGAGATTGTCGCCGCCGCAAACATCGACTCGGCACAGGGGGAAGCTTTTTGCCGTCAATATGATATTCCGGCGCTCTACCCGTCGGCGGAAGCGCTGCTAGAGTCCGCTCACCCGGATATTGTCCATCTCTGTACGCCACCGATCACGCATGCGCCGCTGGCAAAACTCGCGTTGAAAGCGGGAGCGCATGTTCTATCAGAAAAACCCCTGTGCGGCTCACTGGCAGAGTTTGAGTCACTTGAGCAGGTGCAAGCCGAGTCGGGGCGCAGTCTCAGCACCGTCTTTCAATGGCGCTTCGGGGCGGCGGCACAGCACGTTAAGCGGTTGATCGCAGCGGGTGAGTTTG
>JAXLWG010000043.1:0-38167 GCA_046328615.1 Anaerolineae bacterium
GTTCCAGCAGCATGACGACATCCGCCACCGATCCCACTGGCACCGGCCCACGGATCGAGATACCGTCGAATTTGCCTTCCAGTTCCGGCAGGGCTTTGGTGGCAGCGGTCGCTGCTCCGGTGCTCGACGGAACAAAATTGGCCGCCGCCGCGCGTCCGCGCCGCATATCCTTCTTGCCGCCGGGCCCATCGACCAGCATCTGCGTGGCGGTGTAGGCGTGAACCGTCGTCATGATGGCTTTGACCACGCCGAAGCGGCGGTGCATAACTTCCATCAACGGTGCGATGTCATTGGTGGTGCAGCTCGCACATGAAAGGATGAAGGCTTCCTTGCCGGGCGTGTTGACGCCATGCACGACGGTCGGCACATTTTCGCTGCTCGTCGGCCCGGAGATAATCACCCACGTCGCCCCGGCGGTGATATGCTTGCCCGCGTCTTCCTGCTTGGTGAAAATGCCGGTGCATTCAAAGACCAGTTCCACGCCCATCGCGCCCCACGGGAGTTTCGTCGGGTCTTTCTCGCTCACGTAAGCGATCTCGTGCCCATCCACGGCGATCTTACCGTCGCGCGCTTCCACACTGCGCTCATAGCGTCCATAGACGGTGTCGTACTTCAGCAGATAGACCATGTTTTCCAGCGAACCGATGTCGTTGACCGCCACCAGTTCCAATTCGGGCGTCTCGAGGATCACTTTGAATGCTGCGCGTCCAATGCGCCCCAGCCCGTTAATTGCGACTTTCACTGCCATTGCTGCTGCCTCCAAATCATTTGGTGCATCAATACAGCCGACATCGCGATGTGGGCAGCAGTGTTTGAGCATCGGCAATGCATTGACGCTGTGAAAATCAGGCCACATACACCTTTTTTCATAAGCGTATGCCAAGACAATCATTAAGCTGGAGTGCAATCTCAATCCATAACCAAATTAGACCAACACATGACGCCTGAAGAACAGGCACGGAGGCACCTATGGATGCAATCATCATTGGGACGGGGCAGGCAGGCGCGCCCCTTGCTGCGCGGTTGGCCGCGCAGGGCAAGAAAGTCGCCATTGTCGAGCGGCACAAAGTCGGCGGTTCCTGCGTGAACTACGGCTGCACGCCTTCCAAAACGCTGATCGCCAGCGCGCGGGCGGCTTATGTCGCACGGCGTGGCGCAGAGTGGGGCGTCCATACAGGGGACGTGACGATCGACTTTGCCCGCGTGATGGAACGGGTGCGCGAGCGTATCCGCGAGTCGAACGAACGGCTCACCAAGCGCATGGAGACGACCGAGAACATCACCTTTCACCGGGCGACCGGTTATTTCGACGGCACGGGCGACGGCCTGCATCGTGTACGCATCAGCGACGCACCCGATGGAATCGCTGCTGCCCCGCACGTGTTCATCAACACCGGCACGCGCAGCGTGATGCCGAAGATCGACGGGCTGCAAGAAGTTGGCGCGCTCGACAGTGAAAGCATCTTCGATCTAGAAACGCTGCCCGCTCACCTGATTTGCTTGGGCGGCGGCTATGTGAGTTTGGAATTGGGGCAGGCGTTCCGGCGGCTGGGCAGCAAAGTCACGGTCATCGAAGCCGCTCCATCGCTGATCGAACACGAGGACGCCGACATCATCGACGCGGTGACCCACCGCCTCACCGAGGAAGGCATCATTATCGTCACCAGGCGCAGAACCACGCGTGCCGAGCGAGACGGCGATGAAATTGTGCTCACCCTGAGCGATCACAACGGCGGTTCCTCCACGGTGCGCGGATCGCATCTGCTGGTGGCGGTCGGGCGTGCGCCCAACACCGATGCGCTGAATCTGGGAGCGGTGGGCGTGAACACCGATAAAGAAGGCTACATTCCCACCAACGGCTTTCTCCAAACGAACATCCCCGGCATCTGGGCGCTTGGCGATGTCAACCGGCGCGGGGCGTTCACGCATACGTCGTATCAGGATTTCGAAGTCGTGCTGGACGTGCTCAATGGTGGCAGCCGCAGCGTGAATGACCGCGTCTCAACCTATGCCATGTACATCGATCCGCCGCTGGGGCGCGTGGGAATGAACGAAAAGCAGGCGCGCCACGCGATCGAACAGGAGAAAGGCCGCCGCCTGTTCATGAGCACGCTGCCGATGAATCAGGTATCCCGCGCGAAAGAACAGGGCGAAACAACCGGGCTGCTCAAACTGATTGTCGATATGGATACGGAGAAGATCGCCGGGGCGTCGTTCTTCGGGATGCACTGCGATGAGGTCGTGCAGGTCGTCAGCTATTTCATGGCGACAGGCGCATCGTATAAAGTGATGCGCGATGCGCTGCCCGTTCACCCCACGGTTGCGGAGTTTCTGCCGACGATGCTGCAATCACTGAAACCGTTGGAGTAAGAAGACGACTTAACGCAAAGACGCAGAGAAAGATTGCTTTTCTTAGCGCCTTTCACCCTTAGTCGGGGCGAGGTATGCCTCGCCCATGGACTTTGGCTGATTTTGCAAAAGAGAAGCCTATTCGGTAGAAGCTAAGGTGCCAACCAAAAGCTCACCAAAAGGCTTCTCGATGAAGACTATTGCAGAAAATACGCCACTTCTCAAGCAGTTGTTTTTGCTGTTGCAAGCCCATCAAACCCACTTCAGTCAAGAACGCATTTATCAGCGCGCCGTAGCGCTCGTATTGGCAGAGGTGTTCGTGTTTGCCCGACACACTGTAAGTCAACTCCTCATGGCGCTGGGGTTGGTCGAGGTGGACTGGAGCGCGATGTATCGGTTGTTCAGCCAGGGACGCTTTCGGTATGAACAGGCGAGCGAACAGCTCTTCACCGAGAGTGTGAAACATGTCGGCGCGGAAGAGTGGTATGTAGTGGTTGGCGATACGACGCAGACACCGCGTAACAGCGAGAAGATGGAAGGGGTGAGTTGGCTGCGCAACCTGCGCACACCGCCGTTTCGCAGTGGCATTCACCATGCCCAGCGCTGGTTCAATGGCTGCTGGATGATGCCGGCTGAACACGGGTACAGCCGGGCGATGCCGTTACGTTGGATTCCTGCCTTCCCGCAGAAAGCCCATTGTGAAGTGACGCAGCCGTGTACCGAATGGGCAGCCGCCTTGCAGTTTTTGGAGTGGGGCTTAGGGCAGTTGACGCGACTGGGGCGTGGCACGCAGCGGATGCTGATGCTCGGCGACGGCAACTACGACACCTTGGAGCTGTGGAAACGCCTGCCTGAGCAGGTGACGCTGCTAGTGAGGAGTGCGAAGAACCGCGTCCTCTATTATTTGCCGACTGCCGACATGCATCGCAGTCGCAAATACGGGGAGCGTGCGCCCGAACCGCAGGTGATGTGGCGTGAAAAGACAGGGTGGCACAAGGTGACGGTGCTGCTGCGGGGACAATCCCGCGCGATGCAATATCGCCTCGAAGGTCCCGTTGTGCGCGACGGTGCATCTGCTGTCCCGTTATTTCTGCTGATTATCCGAGGCGAAATGTACACTCACGCCGGACAGCGCAAACATCGTGAACCGAAAGCCTATCTGGTCAATGCCTTGCGCACGTCCGAGGGCACCTGGACACTCCCGCTCGACCCGGCGACCCTCATTTTCTGGGCGTGGCAGCGCTGGGAAGTCGAAGTTTGTCACCGTGAACTCAAATCCAATTTCGGACTGGGCAACAAGCAGTGTTTTAACCCGCACGCTGCCGTGCTCTCGGTGCAGTGGAGTGCGTGGGTCTATGCCTTGCTGCTGTTGGCGGGTTACCGTACCTGGGGCTTGTGTGGTTCACCGCCTGTGCCAACCCGCTGGTGGCGCGGTGCCCAGCGCTGGTCGCTCAATACGTTGTGGCGTGCCTTTCGTGCCGAACTGTGGGGGCAGCCCGATTTCAGGGTACTTTGGTCGGTTTCCTCGGCAACTTGGTTGGAAAAAGAGATTTCTATGCGGGCGCTGCATAATGCCGTCTTTGGTGCGGCTCGATCTTAGCCTCTCCTTCCCTGCTTTTTCATCTTCAGTCCTACAAAAACCGCTGTCTGTTCGACAACGGTTTCCTTTAACTGCCAAAGTCTAGGGTTTGGCAAGCCAAACGCCCTTGAGTGCTGATAACAGGCGCTGCTGCGGTGGAGGGTTTTTCGATCCGTTGGGATTCCATCGTTTGAGCGTGAAGCAGGGCGTGGTACGATTCGGCGCGTCGAATCCGCCCAACCGGAGAAGCCACCCGTGCTAAAACGCGCCCTGTTTGCCACGCTCGCGATTGTTTGCCTCGTCTTTGCCTTGATCCTTGTGCCCATCGCAGGCGCGCAAGATGGAGGTGATTCCAGCGGGATGGATGCCGCCGCCGGTACACCGCAGCCGCTCCCGACGATGGGGCCGCGTCCCGCCCCCGTCAATGCGGCGCGCAGCGAAGATGGCGGTACCGTCATGCAGGTGTATTTCAACATGCTGGCACAGGGGAGCGTCGGGCTGGCGCGTGTGTACGGCGTAAATCCGGCGGGATCACCGGTCAATGGTGTTACGGCAACGTTCACAGGCGATGTGATCAGCTTTTTTCCGGCACAGGTCGAAGGCATGGAAGCCAGCTTTTTTGGCTTGATCGCCGCCAGCATGGAGCAAACCGCACGTCCCGGTTACGATCTGGTGGCGACGGTCACCTACGCGGATGGATCGACGGCAGTGCTGACGCTGCCCATTCAGATCGCAGTAGGGCCGTTCATCCGGCAGATCGTCACGCTGCCGCCGGATACGGCTTATCTGCTCGATCCTGAAATTGAGCGGAATGAGCTGGCACGCTTAGAAAGTGTGTTTGCAGGCTACACGACCCAACGCTATTGGGACAGCAGCGGCTTTCAGATGCCGATCCCGAATGCGCTGACCTCGCCGTTCGGGGCGTTCCGCACCTTCAACGAAATTTTCAACACCCGCCACACGGGATGGGATATTCGCACGACCAACGGCCAGCCTGTAATGGCGGTGGCGGCAGGTCGCGTCGCCTTTGCGGGGCGGCTGGAAATTCGCGGCAATCATGTGATTATCGATCACGGCTACGGCGTGTATTCGACCTATTCGCACCTATCGCAGATTTATGTCACCACCGGGCAGATGGTCGAGAAGAATCAGGTGATCGGCTTGACCGGATCAACCGGGCGGACGAGCGGCCCGCATTTTCACTGGGAAATGGCGGTCAATGGCGATTTTGTCGACAGCGTGCAGTTCATCGAGATGTGGACGCCTTAGTCGGCGGCCTTAACCGGCGGCCTGACAAACGTCCCGTCGTCTTTCTGGTTTGCGGCGGATGTGCTATAGTGATCCGCTAGCGCGGGCTGGAAATACCGGTGGTCGTTCGGCTTCGCGCTTGCGCTGGTAGCAGTCTGCACACTTGAGTTCGACATTATGTACCGAAGTTTCACGGATCGCGTGTTTGGTGGGGTTTGCGCCGGTTTAGCGGCGGCCCTTCATATTTCTCCTTGGGTGGTGCGCGTACTGTTCGTCGTGCTCACGCTGCTTTCACTAGGCGGTTTTGGAGTGGTCTATTTGCTGCTGTGGTGGTTGGTGCCGCAGCAGTCGTTCGTCGAACGGCGTGGGAGTTTCCCCACGGTGATCACGGTGCTGCTGATCGTGTTGGTGATTGCCGCATGGGTGGTCGTGACGTTCAACCTCGTCCCGGTGAGCTTCCCCGCCGGAGCCAATCCGTTCTGGTTGGGTTCGGTCGTGCTGCTGAGCGTGGTCTTTTTCCTGCGTCAGATGAGAGGCTAATCGATGCGTGTTGCGCGGCGAACCAATCTGCTGTGGGGAACGGTGCTGCTGGCGGCGGTCGGGCTGTGGGTGGCAAACCTGTTCGGTGTTCTTCCCAACGGCTTGCTTGACCTGATCAACCGGGCACTGCCCGCACTGCTGATCCTCGCGGGGATTTCGTTCATCCTGCGTGACCGCGTTCCCGCCAGCGGCTTGATTGCACTGGTGATCACTGCGGCGGCGGCAGGAGCGATCGCATTGGCGGCGTACAATGGGCGCGCAGGACGGTTGAGCAACGTCACCCAACAGTCGATTAATCAAGCGGTGAGCGCGAATATTTCGCTGCTGCGGGTGAACGTCTCCACACTGGGAACCGATGTCGATTTCATCACGGCGCTCGATCGATCGAATGGCATCACGGGGAATTTTTCAGGCCCGGCGGCTAATTTGATCGAAATCAGCTACGCCGAAAATACCGATGATACCGCCGATATGATCGTGCGCGAAACGCAAACCGAAGGTTTTCCCGGCTTAAACGATGTGGGGCGCGGCACCTTCCAAATTGAACTGCCGCCGGATATTCCGCTCGATATTCAAGTGACGGGCAGCAATGGGCGGGTGACGCTCAATTTGAGCGGGCTGTCGCTGGAACGGCTGAATGTCAACGCGGGGCGGGGAAATGTCGTCGTGACGCTGCCGGAATATGATCCGCTGTTCAGCCAACCGGATGATGTTTTGGGCGATATTGCCGCGCTCAACGGCGACCTGACGCTGTTCATCCCCAGCGCGGTGAGCGCTCGTTTGGAATTGACGGACGGCGGCGGCGCACAGCCGCAGTATGATCCCAACCTGTACAACCTGCTGGTCGGCGGCATTCTGGAAAGCCGGAACATCGTCGGCGCGCCGATTGTGGTGCGCTATACCTTGACGGTGCCGAACGGTCAGGTGCGAATCGAAGTGCCGAGTTAGGTTCTTCCCCTTTTTCCTTCAAAGAGGGCGCTCCACAGAACGCCCTCTCACCCATGCGCTTTAGAAGTTGGGTGTGTCTTGGTCAAATCTTCCTAAAGCCAAATATTCCTCTTCGGGCATTCCCATCGTCTGATTGACACCGTCGAAGGATTCCAACAGGCTGCGATAGAGAATTCCAGAGGCGTTTTTCTTCACCACCGTGACAAAGCTGCTGCCGATGGCTCCGCGATGGTGATCCAAGGTGACCAGCCCACAGGGGCCTTTCAATTTCAGTGTGGATAGTGCTTCCTTGAATTTTGCCTGCCCATGGGATAAATCACCGCCGATCGAGTCCAGCGCGACCAACCCGGCCTTTGCATTCAAGTAGTATTGGAGCGCAAACGACGATGGGAAGTTCAACCGGTCGTCAAACATGGTCTGGTAGGACTTGACGAACTGGCGCCACAGGGGATCAGGGTTATCGTCCGCCGTTGGGCCGCCGCCAACCATCCCAACAAGGTACTCCGCCGCGTCCCCCTCGCTCAAAACCGTTTGGTCAGTCGTGATACCGCCGCCAATCAACGGCTTTGGACTGCCGGACGCTTCGTACTGGCGCATGAAAGCGACCGCGTCATTTCCCCCAAGCGCTACGAAGACCGCATCGGCGTCGTCGGGAATGGCGGCGATCACGTCGCTGAAATCGGATGCACCGAGGGGAACCCAAAATTTCTGAAGGATCTCACCGCCCAACTGGCAGTACTCCAACATAAACCCGCCGACCTGCGCATAGGGGTAGAAGTACGCCTCGCCCACGGTGACAATCTTTCGGAAGCCAAGGACGTTATAGGCATAGCGCCCTACGCCTGCAACCACTTGAACACCATTCAACGAAAAGTTGAAGAAGTTGGGCGCCGGATCATGGCTGGTCAACTCCTGTGCACCGGATGATCCGTTGAGGAAAACACGATCTTGGTGCTGGCGAGCATAGTTGCGAATAGCCAGCCCTTCATTGCCGGACAGTGGGCCGACGACAAAATCTACTTTTTTGTGCTCGATCAACTCTTGAACGGCGTCTTCAGCCACATCCGGCGCACCAATTGTGCCTTCCGGATACAGCTCAATGGGACAGCCTGCAACCTTGCCACCGAACTCGCTGACCGCCAGTTCGACCCCCCTGAGTCCGTCCTTACCCATTTGTTCAAACGGACCGTACAATATCGTTAACACTCCAATTCGTATCGGTTTTGCCATGATGATTGTTCCCTTGGTATCGTCTACGAGGTTAAGAGTGTATTGTTGAACATATAATGATTTTAAACCTTTTATACACGGTATTTCATTGTGATTTGCTCATTCTGAAATATGAATTTTATCCATTCCCGAATTGACGCGATCTCGGCTTTAAGTTTTGGGATGGATCGCGTTAAATCGTTGTGTTCTCGATAAAACAGTGGTAAGGTAAACAAACGTGGGGCGTTAAATCCCAAATTATCCCACATTGAATGCGGCGAACACGAGACAGCCCATGGCATGGCGCGTCTATCTGAGTGAACGACCTATACGTCGGATTGAGATCCTTCCCGGAAAGCCGTCTGTGCTTGCGGCATGGATAGGCTCCGATCAAATCACGTTCCTTGATCTGCAAACCGGCGCCAAGCGGGGCGACAAAACGCTCACGCCGCCCGCATCGACCGATCACGCCACCCCGGAATGGCGATCGTTCGTCGATGGCCTCAGCGCCCCCAACGGCTTATTCCTCCCAACGGTTCGCACCCATGGAACGACAATCCTCACCAGCACCGATGGCTCGATGCGGCTGTACCGCACGGGCATGATTGAGCTGAGCCACGAAACCAACCGCAAGGAAACCAAACTCAGCATCGACGACGATGTGACCGATTTCGCCGCGCTGGACATGGATCGGTCGTTAGGGTTGGTGGCCGCGCTGGATGTGAAGGGGCGGCTGCACCTGTACCAGCAGCACATCAAAGTCGGAACCTACGCAACCGGGCTGCATTTGGAACCGGAACTACGCCCGGATCTGATCGTGGCGGGCGGCGGGACGGCGATCTTCGCGACGGATGGCAAGCAAATTGCGGTGTTTGGGGCGACGGGCATGGTCAAACGCCGTCTGGAACTGCATTACACGATGGGGGCGATGCGCCCATCCGCGGATGGGCGGCTGCTGGTCGTCACCGACCTCGACGCCGGAGTCATCCGCTTCTATGATGGGGAACTGCTCACGCCGACCCATCAACGCTTTGGGGTAGACCTGATGGCGGATACGAAACGGATACAGTTGATGCCGGGGCCGACCGTCCCAAGTGGGGCCTTAGGGCCGGTGGCGCTGAATACCAAAGGGGTGCTCGGCTTCACGATGGGAGGGGCGGTTTGTGTGACCAGCCTCGCGCGGTTCAAACCGCTGCCGGGGATCGCCCCGGTCGTCGAGGACGATACGGACAGCACCCAGCCTAATCCCCCGTCTTCACCTGCAAAAACCCCTCCTCAAAACAGCAACCCCACCGAAACGGCCAAACAACCTTAGAGCGTTAAATACTGCCTTCCGCCAGCGCGCGCTGGGGAAACACCATTCGTTCGGGGATCAGTTGATTTCGCTCGAAGGCGGCGGCGTTCGCGCGTTCAAAGTCGGCGTGCAGATCGCGGATCAGGCGGGCCTGCGCATTCGACGGTTCCAGCGAGAACACGACGAAGGTTCCGGCATGCGACCCGGTCGCCACGATCACCCACTGCCCAGTGGATAGGGTTTTGCGAGCGAGTCCGGGATTGGGTCGGTTAGGGAGCGCCCACAATTTCTCGGCAATCACCGTGAGCAGCACTTCGATAGGAGTTTGTTTGCCGCCCATGAGGAGTGGTCGGCTGCTGTTGGCCTGAAATACCGCATAATAGAGCGGCAGTGCTTCAAATTGAGTCCGCAAAAATCCTGTTTGGCCTTTGACGCTCATCACGCGCCGCCACGCATCGCTTTCGGGATCGCGCTCGATCAGTTTTTCGATGATGGTGCGCTGTTCGCTGTAGCGGCGGTACATGGCGTTGAACTGCACGCTGTTGATGGTGCCTTGTGCAAATTCGTCCGATACGGCTTCCATCTTCGCGCGGATCGAGTTGAGCGCCGTCACCGGATCGCGCGCGGGCGATTCGGTCTGCGGTGCAGGCGGCGGCACAGGCGCGGCACTGCCCGTAGCGATCTGCGGCGGTGTCGGGCGGACCGGCGACCGTAAAGGGTCGTTGGGGCGTTCATCGCGGGTCGATTGATCGGTCACAGCGTGTCAGCCTTTGCTGAATCCGGGCAACATAACATTAATGTAGCACAAAGCGAGGGCAGACAAAAGCAGCGGACTCCGTTCGACTCCCAATATTGGCATGGTATCATCCTAGTGGCCGCCAAACGGCCCAACATCGGCATCACGCGGCAGTTTGCCGCTTTTCAAACAGGCTTACAGCATGAATCACTGCGGATTGTATTTTTCCCCGGACGATGTGCGCGCCGCGCAGAGTCAGCAAGCGCGCCCGCCCCTAAAAGCGGCGTTCGAACGGCTGGCCGATCACCCTGTGAGCGGAGCGGAATCGCTGCTGCGTGCCGGGTTTTTGTGGAGATTCCTGAACAATTCGCAGGCGGGGGAAGGCGCGATCCTGCCGCTGGAGCGTGCGATCGGCCAACCGGAGACAGACTCCAGCGCGCCGCTGATCGACCGAATCGGCGGGCTGATGACGCTGGCGCAGGCGTACGAACTGCTGCGCGATCACCCGGCGTTTGAGGGCAGCACTCACGCCCACTGGCGCGAGGCTTTCGCGGAGCAAGTGCGGGCGGTCAACGCCGAATCAGGCCAATCTGGTTCACTGGTGGATGAAATATGGACGGCGCTGCTCAACACAGCGGCGGGAATTGTGCTGGACGAGCCAAAACGCCTACAGGCCGTCGCCGGGGTGTTTGAGTCGGTCGTGCGTGATGAGGTTCGCCCACAGGGGCACATCGCCCGCGTGGTCGATCAGCGCGGGGGGAGCAGCATTGGGCGACAAATTCTGTCGGCTTCCGCGCTGGTACTGATCGCCGAAGCCGCCGCTCACAGCGGGGAGAACCTCGACTTGTGGAGCTACGCCGTGCGTGGGGTAAGCGCGGCGACGGCGGCGATCTACCCGATTTACTACTTCTACACGACCGAAAAATGGAAATGGGATGCTGATCTTGCACCCGAAACGGTGCAGCAGTGGTTCCGGCAGCACGGCGGCTACCTCGAAATCGTGTATCGCCGCACCGGGCTAAAAGATGTCGCCACCGTGCTTGAGGATCTGCGCCCGGTCTTCGATGCGTGGGGCGGCGGCTACACGACGATCTCGCATGGTACAGGACGAACTGCGCGTGATGGACGCCCACGCTTAAGTTTGTTTAAGTAAATTTTATACTTTTTCGGAAAATCAACTGAATTACTTCTGCATTCGTGGGCTAAGATGAAAAAACCGTAAGGGAGTCTCATCGTGCTGGAGTTTCATCTATGCAGACAAGCCTGTCTCCATCCCTGTTCACGCGGTTGGATCAATGGCTGCTGAAACCGGTCGTGCCGGTTACCCCAGCTGAAGCGCGAACGGCCCGCCTCACGACTGCGGTGGCGCTGTTCGCATCGCTGCTCATCCTTGTCCCCATCCTCATCTACCATGCACCCTTCTATTTCTGGATTGCGTTCTTACTTGGGGCCAGCGCGTACTGGCAGAGCCGTCGTGACGGCCAGCAGATCGCAGCGGTCATCATCATTTTATTCCTCACCTTTCCCAGTTTCTTGGGCTTGTTCAGCAACGACGTTAATGCCGAGACGGGCGTCCTCAGCCCGGTGATTTGGCTGCCGCTGCCGCTGCTTTTGGCCAGCGCACTGCTTCCACCGCGCGGCGTGCTGCTGTATGCGCTCGCCTGTGTTGGCGGGCTTCTGCTGGTGCCGCTGGTGACCCCCGCACTTACGTTGGGGATGGTACTGCCATCCATGGGGTTTGTGATGACCATGTCTGGGCTGCTGCTGGTCGTGATGTGGCACCGGAACTATTTGGAAACGCTGCGGCAAGCTGAACTGCGCGAGGCGAACGAAAAACTCCGCGAATCGGAAGCCAATCTAGAAAAGCGTGTCATCGAACGCACCCGTGAATTGGATGCTGCATTGATCGAAGCCGACCACGCCAACAAGGCCAAATCGCAGTTCCTTGCGGCGATGAGTCACGAACTGCGCACGCCATTAAATGCGATCATCAACCTGTCGCTGTTCGCCGGACAAGGAATGCTTGGGGAGGTCAACGCGGAGCAGGTAGACGCGATGCAGAAGGTGAATAGCAGCGGAAAGCACCTACTGGCGCTCATCAACGACGTGCTGGATATTTCGAAGATCGAATCCGGCTCTTTGCAGCTTTTGGTCGAAGACAAGGTGGATGTGTGTGAGGAGCTAACCAGCCTCAAAAGCACAGCGCTCACGCTGCTGGAAGGGAAACCGGTGGAGGTCATCCTTGATTGTGAGAATGTGCCCTCCATTCGTGCCGATCGCCTGCGCATCCGGCAAATCGTGCTGAATTTGATTTCCAATGCGTGCAAATTCACCGATACCGGAAGCCTCAAAATTCATGCGCATCATGATGGTGAAAATATCCTTATCTCCGTGACGGACAGCGGGCCGGGGATTGATCCGAAGGACTTCGAGTCGATTTTCGAAACCTTCCATCAAACGGAGGTAGGGCTGCGCAAAGGCAAGGGGACGGGTTTAGGTCTGCCGATTTCGCGGCGGCTGGCAGAGGCACATTTTGGCCGTCTGTGGGTCGAAAGCGAGCTAGGGAAGGGCGCGACGTTCTATGTATCGCTGCCGATCAAATCCGAACGATTGGAAGTCACCCTGCAATCGACGTAAGACGCTATGGTTTCAAAGGGAGTTGTCTACCATGGTATCGGTCGTTTATTTTGAAGATGATGCACTTAGCCGTCAGGTCATGGCCTTAACCCTTAAGATGTTGGTGAAGAACGTTGAATCGCAAATCTTTGAAGACAGCACAGATTTTCTCGGTCGGCTGCAAACCCTACCCTCGCCCCCCGATTTGATCTTTGTCGATATTCATATGCAGCCGCACAACGGCTTTCAGGTGCTCAAAGGCATCCGTGCAGAGGAGCGCTATCACACCAGTCGGGTCGTCGCGCTCACGGCAAGCGTGATGAACGAGGAAGTAAAACTGCTGCGTGAAGCGGGCTTTGATGGCGTGATCGGCAAGCCAATCGATGCGGGAGGTTTTCCCGATCTCGTTCAGCGGATTTTGGCGGGTGAGAAAGTGTGGCGACCGACTTAAGTCTGGCTATCATCATGACCCTCATTTATTCACGTTTATGTCAGAAACTCGGAGCCGTTATATATGTCCCTTCACGTCCTCATTATCGATGATGATCCTTTGACGGAAGATATTTTGGGGCGTCTGATCCGGCAGCAGGGTGCAACCTTCACCCTGCTGACCGATCCGCTGGAATTGGAAACCGCGCTGGACAGTTTTGAGTCCATTGACGTGGTATTTGTCGATCTCGAAATGCCCATGTTGAGCGGCTATGAAGTGCTGCCCATTCTTCAGCAGCGCTTACCGGAAACCACACCGATCGTCGCCTGTACGGTGCATACCAGCGAGGTCGGCGTCGCGCTGGGATTGGGCTTCCAAGCCTTTATCGGCAAACCGATCGATCCGGTCAAGTTTCCCGATGCATGGCAACGTATCCTGTCCGGCGAACGTTTCCGCATGGTGCAGTAGACCATCACAGCGGCAGGCTAGAACACGCGCGGTATAATCGCATGCTCAAAATGCCATCACATGAAGGATTTGAGCATGCCGCACTTTTCCCCGGTGACTCCGGATCTCCTTGAGCGCCTGACGGCCATCCTTGGTGCCGAGTCTGTCAGCACGGCACACGCCGACATCGAACTACACGCCAAAGATCAATCACATCATCCGGCGCACGCCGCCGACGTGGTCGTGTTTCCGCTCACCGCGCAAAGTGTCGCCGATGTGCTGAAACTCGCCAACGAACACCGTGTCCCGGTGACGCCGTGGGGGGTCGGCACCGGGCTGGAAGGCAACGCAATTCCGGTGCATGGCGGCATTTTGATGTCGTTTGAGCGCATGAATCAGATCGTCCAAGTCCACGCGGATGATTTTCAGGTCACGGTGCAGCCGGGGATTGGTCACAAAGATTTGAATGCGGCGCTGGCACGTCACGGGCTGTTCTTCCCGCCCGATCCGGGTGCGAATGCGACGGTCGGCGGGATGCTGGCGAACAATGCCGCCGGAATTCGCACCGTCAAGTACGGGGCCAGCAAAGATAATGTGCTGCGGATGCAAGTCGCGCTGGCCGATGGCCGGTTAATTCATGTGGGATCACGGTCGGTCAAGCAGTCGAGCGGATATGATCTGCTGCATCTGTTCGTCGGCAGCGAAGGAACGCTCGGCGTGATCACCGAAGCGACGTTGAAACTCGTACCGGTTCCGGCACATATGAGCGCGGTCGTCGCTTCCTTCCCCGACATTGCCTCAGCCGTTGAAACCGTCGTTGCCGTGCGGGGGAGCGGGCTTGATCCGGCAGCACTGGAGCTGATCGACGCGAATCACTGCCGCATGCTGCGCGAAACGGAGGGCGTTGACCTGCCCGACTACCCGACCGTCTTCATGGAATTCCACGCCGCCCAACCGGAGGCACTCCGAAGCGGGGATCGCGACGGTGCGCGAGTTGTGCGAAGAAATGGGTGCGGTGCGCGTCCACGCGACGACCGACCCGACCGAGCGCATGCGCCTATGGCACGCCCGCCATCACTCCTATGAGATCATGGTGCGCTCCGCGCCCGATAAAAAGTTCTTCATCAATGATGTGGCGGTGCCGATCAGCAGCTACCCGGATTTGATCAACACGATTGAGCAGGTGCGGCGCGATATGCAGATCGACGCTTATATGATCGGTCATGCGGGGGACGGGAATATTCACGTGGAATTTCCGTTTGGCACCCCGGAAGCCTATGCAGCGGCGATGACCGCCAACAAGCTGATCGTCACACGCGCGATTGAACTGGGCGGCACGGCGACCGGAGAACATGGCGTTGGAATCGGAAAAGCGCCTTACTTGCCCTTGGAACATGGCGAGGGGCTGGAGGTGATGCGCTCGATCAAGCAGGTGCTTGACCCGAACGGTATTCTGAATCCCGGCAAAATCTTCGTCGAAAGCGGTTCGTAGGTGCATGAAAATAGCGCGGCTCAGGCGGTGATCCAAGGGTGCGGGAAAACCGTCTGTGCAGCGGCTATCGCTAGTTCACTACCAGCAGCGAGTTCATGTAAGCCAGCGTTGCACGTTTGAATTCTGCTACGACGCGCGCACGGTACTGAGAAGATCCTGTAAGCGTGAGGGGCAGCACGCCTTTAATGATGCTCATCAAGACCTCAGCGGCAATGGATCGATCTTCGGTTTTGAGGTTGGGCGACTTGAGGGCGATCACCCGGTCAAAATCGGTGATCATCGCCCCAGTGATCGAGTCCGCCGCGTTTTTCAATTCGGGCGAAATCCATGCGCTGTTGAAAATGAGGTTGAACCCCGGATGGGTGACTTCAAATTCGACCAGCGCGTTAATCGTACGGTCGACCAGCACAGGCAGCGGAACATACTCCACATCGGGCGTAAACAACCGGCTCGTCAAGTGCTGCATTTCTTCTAAATATCGCTGAGCAAGCGCGTGAAGCACTGCGTCTTTATGAGGAAAGAATTGATACAACGACCCAATTGACGTTCCGGCCTGTTCGGCAATGGCGGAAGTAGTCATTGCTTCGTAACCCATTTCGGTCACGAGCTGAGCTGCTGCATTGAGAATAATTTCCACGCGTTTTTGGCTTCGTTGCTGGCGAGGGGTGCGGCGCATGGGCGTATCTTTGGGCATGAGTGTACTCCGTCCTCAAGCTAAAATAAGCAGCACGGTTAGCCTGAGCGTTGATAGTTGCAGCGTTGTCGCAACCATGCGACACGAATCATTCAATAATTTATAATAGTCCACGGTATGAACATCCGCGACAAAGGAGTATATTTAACAATGGAGTATACCTAAGGAGTAGCTTTAATGCTAGGGGTTCTGGTAACAAAATCACAAAGATAGGTATTTTCATTTGATCAGCGTTTCTTTAAAAAACAAAATCGGTGAAAATCGTCGTTACAGACTATTTCACACGATTTTATAACTCAAAACACCGCCATTTGCGAGGTCGCAGAAGATGCGCTGTTCGCCGACGGGCTTAGCGCGGTTGTCGGAAAACGGCGTATCCTCTGCGGCAGGCGGGAATCAGAAGGCTACTTACCTAAACTCACCCCGTTCATCTGAGCATCTGAACGCGCATGTTCGATCATGCGGACAGTGGCATTCAGTTCCTTACGCCGTGCTTCCACCAGCACATTGACCAACCGGGTTTGCATCACCAGCGCATCGGCCAGCGAGTCGATCTTGCGGTGAAGGTCGGCAATTTCCACTTCGTTCTTGAGATTGACCTGATAATCGTTTTGAGCAACCGCGCGGTCTTTGGTGGCCTGCCGGTTCTGACTCATGAGGATGACAGGGGCCTGCAAAGCGGCAAGCGTGCTAAGCGTCAAATTGAGCAGAATGAACGGGAACGGATCGAAAGCCTGACCGCCCATCGCGCCGTTGATGCCCATCCAGACGAGCATAATCAAGCCGAACAGCAGGATGAACTTCCAACTTCCTGCAAAGGTGGCAAGCCGATCGGCCATGCGGTCACCGATCGAAGCGGCTTCGTCGATCTCTTCGTAAACGTCGTCGGTGACGATGTGCGGACGCAGATCACGAATCAGGCTCTGTGCTTCAGGGCTGAGCAGGTTTTCCAACTCCTCGATTTCGGTGATCAAATCCTGAATCTGATCATCATCATCGACCGGGGCGACCATTCCTTTGAGCAGCAGATCGTTATACATAGGAGGACCCTCCGTACACAGGTATAGGGCGCGACAACTGTGAATCGAGGTGGTGGTGCCACGCCATGAGGACAAAAAGCTATCCAATTGTGTATGGAACAGGTGTCGTGATTACCGGGGTAGCCCCTGTCGGGGTCGGCAGTGGGCCGCTGATTCCCCGGTTGTCTGTGGTCGTCTAACGGTCAGACAAAATAGGGGAAAATGAGCGCAGCACACCGCCGCCGCGTAATGACGGCAACTGTTCGTAGGTACTGCCAGCGTTCATCGATTCCTTCACTTGAACGGCAAGTACAAAGTGCCGCCGGGACTGTCGAATACCCCGGCGGACGTTCACACTATACGTCTGTTTTAAGATGCTGTAAAGAGGACAAAGTGTGAAAATTGGCTCGTCATAGTGGAGCCATTTTTGGGGGAAATGGCCAATGACCGCCTCCCCCATATAGACGGTTAGGTTACGGGTTGGTCACGCCGCCCGCTGCTGCCCGCCAAATGCCAACGCTGCTTTGCATCGCGACGAAGATCAGATCATTGTAGGTCGTAATGGCCTGAATATCGGACGACTGGAGCGGCAGTGTGCCAAGATCGGAGGGTTGGGTTGGATCGGTGACATCGTATAAGTGCACCTGTCCATCCACATCGCTGAGCGTGACGAGCCAATCGCCACTTTCAAAGCTGAGAAAATGCATATCGCGCACGTCGCCGGTATTGAAGATCACCAGCGGGTCGAGCGTATCAAGGTCGAACAGCATCACTTCGCCATTGGTCAGTGCTGCCGCGCCGATCGTCCCGCTCTGGTTCATCGCCAGATGAGACGCCGTCGCATCGAGCGCAATCGACTGATTACGGCTCAGGGTCGCCTGCGCACCTTGTGACAGCGCCACTGTATTGATGGCCTGCTCATTGCGCGCGGCCACCAACGCCCGGTCTCCGATGATTAAGGCATCATTGACGGGGGTCGCGTAGAAGGTAGAGCTGGTCTCTTCGAGCGTGGTCAGTTCGACGAGCGTCCAACCGCCGCTGCCCACCAGAATCAGCCAGCCGCCATCCGGCGAAAGCACGAGCGAACGCGGACGATTCGAAGTTTCGATATAGGTGAGCGCGAGAAACGTTTGCGATGGATCATACGAGGGGGGTGCGATCACCTGCGCCTCCCCCGTGCCATCGCCTAGATCGACGGCAACGACAGCAAAACTGCCATCGCTGCTGCTGGTGTTATTGGTGCCTGCCACCACATCAAGTGGGATGCCGCCAAGCGACGGTGACGCTACCATCGGTTGGCTGGAATCCGTCAAATCGTAGATTCTGAGCTGGCTCTGGGCCGCATCTGCAACCATCAACCAGTGTCCATCCGGGCTGACTGCAAGCGCCCGAAAATCACCGGCGTCCACTTGTGCCACCGGCTCAACGACGGGCACGGTATCCACGCCCGCCCCTAAAGTCGCTTCCGAGTTCTGCGCTGCTGCTGGAGCCGTGAACATCAAGGCAGACAGCAGGACGAACACTGCGTTTAAGGGTCGCATAGGCTGTATCCAGCTCATCGACGATTAGTAATCGTCGTCATCCTCATAATAGTCGTCGTCATCGTCGTCATCGAACAGATCGTCGTCGTCGTCGAAATCGTCCTCATCGTCGAAGTCTTCGTCTTCGAAGTCGTCGTCTTCATCGTCGAAGAAATCATCGTCTTCGTCTATGAACTCCACTTCCTCATCGTCGAATTCTTCGTCGTCTTCGAACTCTTCGTCGGGTTCGAACTCTTCTTCGTTGTCGGCGACTTCATCGTCACCATCGGGGTAATCCACACGATTCAGAATCAGATCAAGTTCGTAGTCCATGCCGCTCTCACCTTATCGGTTGCGATCCGTTCTAATGGTCATTGTAGCGTAAAGCGCGCGTATTGTAGCATCTCACTCTCGTTTGTGAAGATGTACCATGACCGAATTTGCAACTCGATCTTACGACGATTACCGCCGATCAATCAAGCTTAAGAAATAGTCGTGAAAACGCGTATCGCCCGTAAGCTCCGGATGGAAGGCGGTCGCCAGCAAATGTCCCTGCTGCACCGCGACAATTCGCCCATCAGGAAGGGTCGCCAGCACATCCACATTCGGCGCGGCTTCGGTGACAACAGGCGCGCGGATGAACACTGCGTGAAATGGCACATCGCCCAGCGGTTTCACCGGGAGTTCAGTTTCGAAACTATCCACCTGCCGCCCGAACGCGTTGCGATTGACCTTCACGTCCATCAGCCCCAAAATTGGCTGGCGGTCAATGCCGATGTCCTTCGCCAAGAAGATCATCCCGGCACAGGTGCCCCATGTCGGCTTGGTCTGTGCGAACTGGCGCAGCGGGTCGGTGAGGCCAAATTCGGTCGCCAACCGCCCGATCGTCGTGCTTTCGCCGCCGGGGATGATCAAGCCATCCAACCCTTGCAGGTCTTCCGGCAAACGCACCTCGACCGGCTCCGCACCGAGCGAACGCAGCATCTTCTCGTGTTCAATGAAAGCGCCTTGCAACGCCAATACGCCAATTTTCATCCGTTTCCATTCCTTGACTGGTGTTCGGGTATACGCTTATCGTCGTCTACATCAAAACTCAGATCAAGATCCAACCCAACCACACGAAAACGTCCTCCAAGGGTGGTACACTATTCGCGGTCGTCCGTTTTTATCCATGATGGCTTCAATGACTGTCCTGTATTTCTTTCGCCGCATCGGTATGGTGTTGATGATGACGCTTTCATTCGGATTGTCCCTCTCTCCGCGCCCTGCTGCCGCCCAAACGGATGACACGGTTCCCTGTGTCCCGCCGCAAGCCTTGAACAACGATGCACAACCGGATTCGACACCGGAAGCGACAGCGGATGCGCCATCGCAGTCCACCACTACGGATGTGACCAGCCCGCCGCCATCGCTCGATCTGCGCCCGCTGCGCACAGAGGACGGTTCACCGATCGTCTACTTCACTTTTGATGACGGCCCGTTCCCTCCTTATACGGTGCAGGTGCTCGATTTGTTCGCGCAGTATGGAGGGCACGCGACCTTTTTTGTGATGGGGCGTCAAGTCGATCAGTTCCCAGAACTGGTGTGCCGTGAAGTGCAGGAAGGCCACTATGTCGGCGATCACAGCTACAGCCACCCTCATTTGACCGGGCTTTCCACAGAAGAACTCACGCGCGAATTGGAAACGACCCGCGCCGGAATCGCACAGGCGATCGGCGGCGATCCCCATCAAGGGCTATATATGCGCCCGCCGTTTGGCTCGGTCGATGACGCGCTCATCGCGTTCAGCGCACAAAATGGGTTCACGATTGCGCTGTGGACGCTGGACACACAGGATTGGAACAACCTCACCAGCGATCAAATTGTCGAACGGGTACGCGGGGGACTCGCGCCCGGTGCGATCATTTTGATGCATGACGGAGGCGCGAATCGATCGACCACCGTTGCCGCGCTGGAAATTCTGCTGCCCGAAATCGTTGAACAGGGGTACGTGCTGAAAAGTCTCGCGTTTTAACGCGGGGACGCACTCGCAGTGTTTTCTTCCGCCGATTGGCTTTCCCTATCCCAATCCTCATCTCGGCTGATACGATTTGCGCCGCTTATGCGTATAATCATCAACTGGGCAACGGTGATTTTCAGCGAGGGACAGATGCATAGTAATAGGTCGACAACAATCGCAGAAATGACTTGCGCTAGTTGGTTTAGGCAGAAACTGATTAGTCTAAATCATTGATAAGTTCAGTGATAAAAGATGGGTTTGTTGTCCCTAATGCAATGCTCAATAGGCATCCTCTGTAGAAGTATCATATATCGCAAGGCAGACTGATGCGGAAAAATTCCAATCTTCCGTATTTGACGGCCAGTAAACTACTGTGCCGTTTTTTCTACTTCCTCCAACAAGTTCATTTCTGGTATAACAATCCTACAAGGGTTGTATAAACTAAATGGCCTCCATCCTTCAGATTCTAGCCATTCGTCAAAATAATCAAGAACATCGTTTTTGCTTCCGCACTCAGATTTGGCGCAAATCGCTTCCTGCCTCAAAGATAATATGTTCCTCCTTCATCCCAATTAACGATGCTGCGTTCTGTATATCCCAACCAAATCATGGATTCGTGCGGAGGTGGGGTGGAGTTCGAGATATACTGGGCGTAACTCGATAAACCAGTAAATACCCCAAGAGAAAACACCGCATGCTAGCAATACACTGAGGGGAACAAATAGCCATTTAGGCGATTTGAGTTGAATTCTGTAAAACGGGCTACTCATGGTCATTTGCCATTTCAGGTTAAGCAAAACTCACTGGCTTCGTAGTGAGATACTCCAAGATCTATGATACTGATAGCGTGAGTTTAGTGCATAATTACAGTTCAATTTTCTGGGCTTTCTCAAGAAGCTGATAGATATGTGTTCATATTTTACTTCAGAGATGAGTATTGAAGCCAATCTACATCTCGGCTGATACGATTTGCGCCGCTTATGCGTATAATCATCAACTGGGCAACGGTGGATGTGCCCACGCGGTAGAAAACGGGCGTTCATGGTCAATGTGTGCGTGCTGCTGGATGCGTTCGATCATATCAGCGGGATCAGTACCACCTACAAGAGTCAGCTTCATCTGGCACAGCAGGCGGGGATCAACCTCACGGTGATCGCGCCGACTGCGCATGGTCAGCCCGCGCGCCGCGAAGCCATCGACGGATCGACACTGGCGCGGGTCGGTGCGCGTTTCAGTCTGCACCTGCCGGTTGATAAAAGCATTCGCCTCGATCTGCCGGATCGTGCCCAGTTTGAGCGCACGATTGCCGATTCTCAGCCCGATATTTTGCAGGTCGTGACTCCCGGCCCGGTGGGAATGATCGGCGCGCGGCTGGCAAAGTCGCTCGGCGTGCCGCTGGTCGGCTATTTCCACACCGACTATCTTTCGATGCAAACGCCGCAGGTTTTGCAGGTGATGTACCCAAATCCGGTGCTGCGCTACGGTGCATCGACGGTGATGCAGACCTACAACCGGATCAGCGAGCGCATCACGTACGCTAAGTGCGAGGTGGTGTGCTGTGAAGCCGAAAAAATCGCGGATGGAATCCGCGCCCGCCAGTTGAATCCGAATCCGCTGGTCGTCCCGGCGACGCTGCGACATGATCTCGATCCCACACAGGCTGATCCAGATGCTTTTATGCGCCGTTTCCAACTCCCGGCAGACCGTCCGCGTGTGCTGTATGTGGGACGCTTCGGGCTCGATAAGAATATTCAACTCGTCGCGGAATTGGCGCGGCGCTGCCCGGAATTCCACTTCGTCGCGGTGGGCGGTGGCCCACTTCAGCATGTGATCGAAGGCATTCCGAATGTGACAATCACCGGATGGCTGCAAGGCGCGGATCTGTGGAGTGCCTATGCGGCATCGACGGTGTTCTTGATGCCAAGCTGGAACGAAACGTTCGGGCTGGTGTCTTTAGAAGCGATGGCGATGGGTCTGCCCGTCATCACCGCCAACACGGCGGGAAGTGCGCCGGATGTGCTGGCGGCGGATGCGGGTGCAGCCTTCGCACTGGACGATCACGACGGGTTGATCAACCTGCTGCGTGGGTTGATCGCAGACAGCGCGCGCATGGCCCAGATGAAAGCAAATGCGCTGGCATGGTATGCGCGTAACCATCCTGCTGAACGCTACCGCCGGTTTGCGGAGATGGCGTATCAACCGCTCGTGCGGCGCGAGTCCAGCTCTCTGGCACAGAATTCGGTAACCGATATGATGAACCCTTAAATAGACGAACCATATGCTATGTCGATTGTGACCCCGGAAACTCAGTCTCTAGTCCCTGCGGCGCTCCGCTATGACGGCTTAAGCCGTGCCGATGTGCAAGAGCGCGTCAAACGTGGGGAAACGAATGCTTATGAACCGCGCACGGGTCGCAGCTATTGGGACATCGTGCGCGATAACTTCCTCAACCTGTTCAACATCACACTGTCGGTCGTGCTGATCGTGGTGTTCTTCTTCCGCGACTGGGCAACGCTGTTCACCGCCGGTTTTTCGGTGATCACCAATACGATCCTCGGCACGGTGCAGGAAGTCGCCGCCAAACGCCAGCTTGACCGGCTCAAAGCGATGGCCTCGAAAGAGGTGCAGGTGTTCCGCGAAGGGCAGCTCCTCACCATCCCGGCGCGCGACATTGTGAAAGATGACTTGATCCTGCTGGTGCCGGGTTCGCTGCTGGCGGTCGATGGCGAGATCATCGCGGTGGACGCGCTGGAAATGGACGAATCGCAGCTTACGGGCGAAAGCGATCCGATCGAAAAGCGCCCCGGCGATCCGTGTACGTCGGGATCGTATGTGCTGGCAGGGGCGGGGGTGATGCGCGCCGTCGCGGTAGGGCGCGAAAGCACGATCAACCGGCTGACGAGCGTCGCCAAAGCGTATAAACGCATCCTGACGCCGACACAGCAAAAAGTTTCGGCGCTGGTCGAACTGAGCATCCTCGCAATGTTCGCGCTGGGCGGTTCGATTTTGGTAGCGGGCTACCTACAGCACAAGCGCACGCTCGACATCGCGCGCGATCTGGTCGTGCTGATCACCAGTTTGGTGCCGCAGGGGTTGGTGCTGGTGAGCACGCTGTCGCTGACGGTCGGCGCGATCCTGATCAGCCGCCACAAGACGCTGATTCAGCGCGTGAACGCCGTCGAAAGCATGAGCAACGCGACGGTGCTGTGCTTCGACAAAACGGGCACGCTGACGAAAAATGATCTGTGTTTGCATCAAATTGTGCCGCTCAATGGGCTCAAAGAAGCCGATATTGTGCCGCTGCTGCGCGATTACATCGCGAATTTATCCAGCCACAATACGACTTCTCACGCCATCAACGGCTATTTGGAAGCCGCTACGCCGCTGATTGGGGATGCGCGCACGAAAACGCACGAAGTCCCGTTCGCCTCGTCGCGCAAGTGGGGGGCGGTGGCGTTTGATCAGGAAACGCTCGTTCTGGGTGCATCGGATCGACTGCTAGCGCAGACCACGCCGCAGGCCAGCCACATCAGCGAAACGGCACTGGCCTATGCCGATACCCTGTCCGAACACGGAATGCGCGTGCTGGCCTTCGGTCGCTTAACTGCGCCGATGGAAAAGCCAGAACTGCACGGGAACATCGAACCGCTGGCGCTGCTGGTACTGCAAGACGAAATTCGCGATGACATCCGCGACACGCTCGATCACTTCCGTGCGTTGAATGTCAAACTGAAAATCCTCAGCGGGGACAACGCCAAAACCGTCACCGCGATCGCCGCATCGGCGGGCATGGAGATCCACCGTGCCATTTCCGGCGAACAAGTGGATGCTATGAGCGACGGTGAGCTGGATGCCGTCGTGAAAGACGCGCAGTTGTTCGCCCGCATTTCGCCCGAAGGTAAGCGCCGCGTGATCCATGCGCTGCAAAAGCAGGGCGAATATGTGGCGATGGTGGGGGACGGGGTGAACGATGTGCCCGCGCTCAAAGCAGCGAATTTAGCGGTGGTGATGAACAACGGCGCACGCATCGCCAAAGATGTGGCCGACATTATCCTGCTGAACAACGCCATGACGACGCTGCCGCTCGCGTTTGCCAAGGGCAGCGAAATCACGCGCACGATTTACGCGACGGCGATCATGTTCCTCGCCAAAAACGCATTTATCACGCTGCTGATGATCTTCGCCGCCGTAATGACGCTTCCTTTCCCGATCTCTCCGGTACAGGTCGCGATTGCCACCTTCTTCACTTCAAATATTCAGGGAGGGCTGTATGGGTTGGGCGTGTTGAAACCGCGCGCACTGACCCGCTTCCGCCGTGATGTGCTCGACTTTGTGATCACGAGCGGGATTTTCGGCTCGATCGCGCTGGCGGTGCTGTATTTCGTGTCGTATCGCGCCTCGCACGGCGATGTAGGGCTGTCGCGCAGCGTGCTGACCCTGTATATCCTGCTGTACGGGATCTATATCTTCTGGTGGGCACAAGGAATTGAGTTCATGCGCCCACGTACGTTCCTAATCCACAAAGCCAACGCGATCATGGGCGTGGTGTTTTTGGTCGCCGGGCTGCTCACGCCGTATGTCCTTTCAGGGATGATTGGTTTCAAGCCGGTGCCGCTGCTGCTGGTGTATTTGATCACCTTCGCGTTCCTGCTCAATGTGCTGCTGGTCGAAGTCGCCATGCGCACCCGCCATCCCATCAGCCAATTGTGGCGGTTGGTGGAACCGGATTAGTACCGGTGGGGAAAGGGGCGATTCCCTTTCCCTGCGGCTAATCGACGATCGCACCGCACGAGATATTCACGTCCGAGGCGGTGATCGACTGGGCCATGTCCGACGCGAGGAACGCGGCGACATTGCCTACATCCGCCAAGGTCGCCAGCCGTTTCAAAAGGGTGGTCGGCAGCAGTTGATCAAGGATCAATGATCGTTCCGGCAAATCCGCCGGGATTGACTCGCCAATGCCGCCCGTTTTGATCGTCACCACACGGATGCCCTGTTCTCCAAGTTCCCATGACCATTGGCGGCGCAGCCCTTCCATCGCGTCAAGCGCGATCTTGAAGCCGCCCAGACCGGGCTGCGTTTGCGGCCCGCCGCCGCCAAATTGCAGAATAACCCCGGTCTTGCGGGGAATCATGACGCGTGCCGCCGCTTTGGTGGTCAAGAACTGGGTTTGCATGGCGTTCACGATCGGCTGCAAGAAATCGTCAAGCGAAATGTCCATTAAAAGCCGCTGAACATCCCCAATGCCGATCACATTCACCGAGACATCAATTTGCCCTGCCGCCGCGATAACCGACTCTACAAACTGGTTGACCTGTGTCTCGTTCAATGCATCGACGATGCGCGTTTCCGCTTGGCCGCCTTTTGCGCGGATGTCGGCGGCCACGCGATCCAGTGTGGACGCCGTGCGCCCCGCCAGAAAAACCTGTGCGCCTTCCCGTGCAAACGCGCGTGCGATCGCCCCGCCAATCGCTCCGCCTGCGCCGTAGATCACGCCGACCTTATGCTCCAGCAGCATGGTTTCCCCCCTTATCAGTGGGTCAAGTACCTCTATCTCCTATGCACTTTGCGGCCCCAATCATGAAGACTCAGCACATCCGGCTGAACCGATTCTGAGCGCCTGTGAAGAGCATTTCTGTTTTCCTACAAACTCGGTTACACTTCTTAGGAGCGCTGCGCTTCTCCCCACATCGTTTCCCGGTGCGTCTTGAATCGCATACCTGCTCAGGATTGACGTTTTGATGACGCTCAACTTCAACACGCTTCGCGTACGCATCACGCTGGCGGTTTTAATTATGCTGATCCCGATGGCGTTCCTCATCTTCGCGAATTCGGAACTTGATCAGCAAAAAGCGATGCAACAGGCCCAAACTGATGCGCTGACGCTGACCCACAATATCGCCAACATCAATCAGCAGCATATTGAAAATACCCGTGTGCTGCTGACTACGCTTGCCCAGCTTCCGGTCATTGAAACCCGCAACGGCCCCGCCTGCCGGACCCTCTTGCGCGGCCTGCTGCCCGAATTCAGTCTGTATGTTGGCATTTTCGCGGTCGATACCAGCACAGATATGGTGTTTTGCACGACCGTCGATACCAATACGCTGATCTCAACGGGCGAGATGGAATGGTATCAGGAATTCAAGCGGACTCATGCCTTCTCGGTCAGCAGTTATCGACTCACGGCGGTGCTGCAACAGCCTGCGGTGACGATGGCAGCCCCTGTCTTCAATGACCGCGGAGAGGTGGTCGCGGCGGTCGGGGCGAGTCTATCGCTGCAATGGCTGGGTGGTTTCCTGCAAACGCAAACCGTCCCCGAAGACACCAGCATCATCCTAATCGATGATCAAGGCACGGTACTAGCCCACTATCCCGAATGGCACCCGACGGTGATCGGAGAGCCTTACGGAAATGACGAGGTGCGAAATGCGGCCCTGACACAAGCGGAGGGGACGATCAGTGCGATGGGGCTGGATAATATCGCCCGCCTGTATGCTTACACGGCTTTTGGCACCAATACGGGCAGCCTTCATGCGATCGTCGGGCTTTCGGAACAGGTCGCCTTCGCACAAGTCACCGAAACACGGAATCGCACCGCAACCGGGATGATCATCATCGGCGGGCTGATTATGATCCTTGCATGGCTGGGGAGCGGCGTCATCACCCATCCCATTCACCAACTCACGCAGACCATGCGTCAGATCGCCGCAGGACGGTTGAATTCCCGTTCGCTGCTATCCACCAACATCTCGGAGCTAAAATCACTCACCGTGGCTTTCAACGATATGGCCGCCGTGATCGAAAAGGATAACCTTCAGCAGGTCGATCAGCTTGCGGCGGCGAATCGCCGGCTGCGCGACGAGCTCGAAGAGCGCGCGCAGGCACAGGCGCGCAGCAAACTTCTGCAAGAATTGGGCGCGGGACTCTCGGAGGCGATCACCTCTGGGCAGGTGGCGCAAATTGTGACCGAAAAGGGACTGCGTCCGCTCGGTGCGCATATGTCGGCCTTCGCGTTGTATTCGTCGCACAGCCAATCGCTGCAAATGCTGTATTTAAACGACACAAACCCCCGTATTGATGAACAGCCGACCGTAACGCCCGTGCTGTTGAGCGATAAAGATCCACTGGTGGAAGCCTTCCGTTCCGGCCTGCCGATCTGGGTCGAATCGACCAAACGTGTGTCGAAGGAAAAACCGGATGGTTATGGGATGCCACTGGTGGGTGTCGAAAGCGTCCATGCGGCGGCTTATCTGCCCTTGATGGTGGGGAAGAATGCGATCGGCTGCATGATGGTCGGCTTTCCGAGCGCGCGCATCATGGGCGACTATTTCCGCAACCTGTTGAGCACCATCGCCGATTACACCACACAGGCGATGGAACGCGTACGCCTGTATGAGTTGGAGATTCGCAGTCGCAAACTCGCTGAACGCTCCGCCGCGCGTGTCACGCTGCTCCAGCGGGTGACCGCTGCACTGTCGGACGCTGAGTCGACCGAAAAAATCGCTGAATTGACACTGGAATATGCTGCTGCGCTGGTCGAAGCCGAGTGCGGGGCGTTCTATGTCCTCAACGCCACAGCGAACAAACTTCAACGCGTTGCCTTGCTGATGCCGCCCGACACAGACGACGACCCTTGCGGCGAAACGGACATCATTAGGTCTGACTCTCCCCTGCCGATCGCAGAGGCGGTTTTTGATAAAACCGCTTTCTGGTTTGCCTCCGGCATGGACTGTATCGCTCACTTCCCCGCAACGCAGGCGCATATTGAACTGCGTTCCGGTGGTCATGTGATTCTGCCGGTGATGCTGTATGACCAACCGATCGGCGGAATAAGTCTCCACTTTACGCAAACCGACATTGTCGATGGCGAAATGCGGGCGGTGATCGGCGCATTGATCAACCAGTGTGTGCAGTCGTTCGAACGTATTCGCCTCTTGGAGCAGGCACAGGAAGCGGCCAAGGTGCAGGAGCGCCACCGTCTCGCCCGTGATCTGCATGATGCCGTCAGCCAAACGCTGTTCTCCGCCTCGTCGATGGCTGAAGGGTTAAGCAAGCAGTTGGAGCGCGATCCCGGCATTGGCCGCGATTTGCTGCGACAGATCGTGATTCTCAACCGTTCTGCGCTGGCGGAAATGCGCACCCTGTTGTTTGAACTGCGCCCGGAAACCGTCACCAAAACCGGGCTGACCACGCTGTTTAAGCAGTTGATCGACGCGGCGAAGGGGCGGCGCGAAATCGCGGCGGATCTAACCATCATCGGTGAAGCGGTTGCGCTGCCGCCAGAAGTCCATGAGACGTTCTACCGGATCGCGCAGGAGAGCATCAACAACATCCTCAAGCACAGCAATGCGCGGAAATTCCATGTCATGTTCATGCAAAACGCGGCGAACGCCACACTGGTCATCAAGGATGATGGGGTGGGCTTTGAGAGCGACGGACAGCGTTCCGGTTTTGGCTTGAACAACATCCATGAACGCGCAGAAGCCATCCACGCACAGGTGGAGATCATCAGCGGACAGGGCGAAGGCACCGAGATTCGTCTGTTCTGGGCTTTTGGCGGGGGCACCCAACCTGAAGCCCTCTCCAATGCCAATGCGAGCGATTAGTGGAGGAATAGTTGTGCCATAAGTAATCTTTCGGAGTAGGGTGATCGGCGTTACGATTATGGTGTGAAGTGGATTGGGTCTTTTTCAACTCGTTATCCGCTAACTCATAAGGCGAACCTCATGCCCTACCAGCTCGGTTGGATTGTCCCCAAGCGCGTCATCCTCACGCAGTTTTCCGGCAACATCAGCAAAGACGAGCTTATCCGCTATGCGATGCAAATGCAGCGCGAAATCAGCAGCGGCGATTCGCCCGTCTACCACATCAGCGACAGCCTCAACCTTGGCAAAGTCGAACTTTCATTGGGGGCGGTGCAAAAGCTCATCCGCACGCTGCCCTCGTTCAAGGCGCTAAGCTGGCAAGTCGACATCAACCGGCCCGGACTGAATACCATGCTGGCGGCGCTGGGCAGCCAATTTGCAGGGGTGCGCACGCGCACCTTCGCCACCCAAACAGAGGCCGTCGCGTTCCTGAAATCGGTCGATGAGACGCTGGAACGTGCCGTATGGAGCGATACCCCCACCCCCGTCGATACCCTCTAATTTGCAGCGCTCCTTCAAAGCTGAAAGGGTGATGTCCATGGTCGCATCTCAAGTCGCTTTGATTACCGGCGGCACCGATGGCATCGGTTTGCAAGTGGCCTATCGTCTCGCGCGCGGCGGAGCACAACTCGTGCTGATCGGTCGCAGCATCGAAAAAGGTGAAAAAGCCGTGCGCGATCTGCGCGCCGCCGTTCCCAGTGTGGAGGTCCGTTTCCAACCGTTCGATCTCTCGTGTATGCGTGAAGTTGAGCGGCTGGCCGACTGGGTACGCGCCAACCTACCGAAACTTGACCTGTTGGTCCACTGCGCCGGGGTGATGCTGCCGCGCCGCATCCTCACCGCCGAAGGGCTGGAAACGGTCTTCGCCGTGCAGTACATCGCCCGTTTTTATTTGACGCAACGCTTGCTCGATCATCTGAACGCGAATGCGCGGGTCATCACCGTTTCCGCCGGGGGGATGTTCAATTTCCAGATCGATTTTGGCAACCTGAACGGCGAAAAATACTACAACGGCGTGATCGCGCTCATTCATGAATCGCTGGCGAACGACTTGCTGGCGCTGATGTTCAACGACCGCTACCCCGCCGTGAAAACCTCTTGTTACGGCCCGTTCTATGTGCGGACGACCCTGCTGCGCGAGATGCCCGCCGTGCTGCGCTTCTTCGCGGGGACGTTTGGGCGGCTCATGGCGATCACGCCGGAGCAAGCCGCCGATGATGTGGTCGCGCTGCTGGCGAGCGATCTTCCCGGTGGGTTGTATGGTCGCAAGCTGAAACCGGCGAAAGTCAGCCGGTACAAGCGCGATCCGGCAGTGCGCGCACGCCTTTGGACGACGACCGAATCGCTGATCCAACAGGCAGTCCACGTGCAGCCCGTTTAGGATTGTGTCACCGCGATGGGAACGCTATAGTACGGGGAATGTATTGCGCAAGCCCATTTATTTGCGAGCAACCCTGTGACACCCATTGAAACGTTTTCCTTGATCCCGTACCCGCAGTCGGTGACAGCGGGCGCGGGACATTTCTCGCTGACGCCGCACACGGCGATCTATGCATCGATGGCGGTGGAAGACGCCGCTGAAACCTTCGCGGCGCTGCTGCGCCAACAAACCGCCCTACCGCTGCCCGTGCGCCCGCTTTCTGATGGCGCGGCCCAAGCGCAGCACCTCAACCTGATTCTGCTCCCCGAAGCGGAGGATGCTGGCGCTGAGTCGTATCACCTGCGGGTGACGCCGGATCAAATGGAAATCCGCGCGGGCAGCGCTGCCGGTCTGTTTTATGGCATGCAGACTCTACGCCAACTGCTGCCGCCCACGCCGCAGCCCGATGCAGCTCTGACGATCCCCGCCGTGACGATTGACGACGCGCCGCGCTTCCGCTGGCGTGGGCTGCACCTTGACGTGGGACGGCATTTCTTCCCGATCGCGTTCGTCAAGAAATTCATCGACGCGTTGGCGGCGCACAAATACAACGTCTTCCACTGGCATTTGACCGAAGATCAAGGCTGGCGCATCGAGATCAAGCAGTATCCGCGCCTGACCGAAGTCGGATCGCGCCGTTCAGCGACGCCGATCCCGGCGGATCGGACGAAACCGGACGGGGTTCCTTACGGCGGTTTCTACACGCAGGAGGAAATCCGCGAGGTGGTCGCTTACGCGGCGCAGCGCTTCATCACGGTCGTGCCGGAGATCGAAATGCCGGGGCACGCCCTCGCCGCGCTGGCGAGCTATCCCGAACTTGGCTGTGTGGGACATGGCTATCAGGTGGGCACAACTTGGGGCATCCTCGAAGACGTGTTCTGCGCGGGCAACGAAGACACCTTCACATTCCTACAAAATGTGCTGACCGAAGTGCTTGATCTGTTTCCGAGCGAATATATCCACATTGGCGGCGATGAATGCCCGAAAGTCCGCTGGGAACACTGCCCGAAATGCCAAGCGGCCATTAAGCGCGAAGGCTTGAAGGACGAACACGAACTGCAAAGCTATTTCATCCGCCGCATGGAAGCCTTTTTGAATCAACAGGGGCGGCGCTTGGTCGGTTGGGATGAAATTCTTGAAGGTGGGTTGGCTCCTAACGCGACCGTCATGAGCTGGCGCGGCACCGAAGGAGGAATCGCGGCAGCGGCGGCGGGGCACGACGTGATCATGTCTCCGACGACGACCGTCTACCTTGACTACTACCAGTCGGAGGACACGGATAACGAACCCCCGGCGATCGGCGGCTACATTCCGATCGAGCATGTTTACGCGTTCAATCCGGTGGATGGCGTCCCCGCCGACAAGGTGAGTCATGTGCTGGGCGGGCAGGGAAACATTTGGAGCGAGTACATGCCCACCGGCGCGCAGGTCGAGTATATGGTGTATCCGCGTGCGTGTGCATTGGCTGAAGCGCTGTGGACGGCTCCCGCATCGCGTTCCTTCGATGATTTCGCGCACCGGCTGACAGGTCACCTGCCCCGGTTAGCGGCTTTAGGACTCAACTATCGCACGCCGCGCCCCTGATCGATCCGCTTGCGTAAATTTCGTAAATCTGATGATAAAGAGGTCGCACTTCAACCGTGCGACCCTTTTTCGTCCGGCTGCCGTTCGGGGGAACTTAAGCCGTGGGGGATATGCACACCACGCAAGCAAAGGCCGCCAGTCCTACACCTCACATCGCACCTGCCACTGAATTTGAAGCGCCCGTCTTAGAAAACGACCGTCCATTCGATGCGCCCACCAGCGTATTGATGAATAGTCGCGCAGGGCTGCCCTTAACCCCACCTCAAATCCTTTCACTTCAACGCACGATTGGCAATCGCCAAGTGCAGCGACTGCTGGCCGCGCGGCAGCAAACTGCCTCACCGCCCCCCGTCACGACCGCGAAAGCCCCATCGATTCAGCGTTCGATTGTGCCCGCCGATGATGCAGGCAACTTCATCGACGATGAAGCAGCCGTGGAATATGCGTTTGTCGCACAAGCGGTCACGGGGAAAACATGGTTGTTCGCCAACCGGGAAGACTTAGAAGCACTGCGTGTTGAGCTGAAAAAGAAGGCGCTCACGAAAAATCCCAGCAACCCCGATGAAATGGGGCGGCGAAATGAGGATTTCCGCGACCTGATTCAAGATGCGCTGAAAGAAGTCCAAGGCGCGCGTGACGAAACGCTCAAACTTTTCCAAAATGAAAAGGGAAAAATCCCTAAATCTGCTGAAAAGGACGCTCACGAGCAGGCGATTGCAGCGGGGCAGGATTACGCGAAAAACCGTGCCGAGTCGGAAGACCCGCGCACGGGGAAGATCACCAAACTGCTGTATTCGCTGCGGTTCGCAGTCGTGGATGATGAAGACAACGTCACCCCTATCGCGGTGACCGCTCCCGAAGTGGAAGCGCTGCTCCATAAAATCACCGCCGTCGTGATTGATGATGTAGACCCCGATCCCGAAGCCGAGGGGTATACATGGGGAAAACTGCGTCCCAAAAAGTCCGGTTTTGGCGAACGCGCCCCTAAAGCGGCAGGTACGCTCTACGTGAACAGCGACAGCGGATACTCGGCGGATGAGGCCTATAAGCTGCTAACGGGCGAATCGAAAACCGAGAAATACGCCGGGGTAACGACAACGCTCATCGATCAATCAACCTACAAGTCGCTTTACGCCTTGCGAAAAGCAGACGCTTATGTACTGAAAGGGTATGAAGACAAGTTCTTCTATGTCTCCAGTGCTACCCGCACCGACAAGACCCAGACCGACGGCGCGAACTACTTAATCGCGGGCGCTGGCTATGAAGACCTAGATGAAATTGAAACCCACAAAGAGACGATTAAAGATACCTATACACCGCTCATCACTGACCGCAGCACGCAGGATTGGGAGCAGGTGAAGAATCCCGGCAGCCGTTCCGGGACGCAGGCGCAGGCGATGGATAACTGGAACGCCCTCGGCGCGGCGGCGTACGCCAAACAGGTGCTTGGGCGTGCCGATCTCGACCTCAATCAGGATTACGAGTGGCTGCACATCAAGGGCGTGCAGAACGGCGGTCGCAATACCAAGAACAATCTTGGAACGGGCACATGGAAAGCCAATTCGATGATGATCCCGTTCGAGAACCAAATTCGCCAATGGGCGAATGCAAAAACAGGGAAGATTTACGCCCGTTACACGACCAAGACCACCCCCGCCAACAGCCCTGTCCTCGACGAGATCACGATCGAAGTCGCCGCCAGCGCCGATCATGAGATCGGCCCGATCGAAAAAAGTGATCCGCTCAAGGTGACGTTTCAGGCGCAGAACGAGACCCTGAAAGACACGTTTTCCAACAAGTTTGGGATGAAGCGCTACAAGCTTAAAGGGCTGAAGCGGCAGCAGGATCGGAAGATTCGGCAGGCCATCGAAGGAGCAACAAAGTCGGCGGATGACATCGCCAAAGACATCATCGCTTTGATGGCCGACTCTCCAAAGCGAGCCGCCCATATGATCATGGATTTGTCGGCAAATAAAGAGGCGTTTGAGGCTATCGCCGTACCGTTTACACTGGCCAATATCGTGAAGTGTATGCAGATCGGCTTTCCGCTCAGGGCGGGTCATGCGACACGCGTTTTCCTGCGGCTGCCACTCAGTGCACAATCGGCGGTTGCAAACACATTAGGCACAGCAGCAATGGCCGCCTATACGGTAGTGGGGCTGCGTAATGAAGCCCGCTATGGACTACTTGTTCTGAATGCCTGCTCGAAAGACATGACCAAGAGCATCTTCGACATCCTTTCTGATGACGATACCGCCGCCTTGTTCAATGCCATGAGTAAAGAGGATTTCCTCTACTTCTTTGAACGTACTGATCCATTGCGTTACGACGAGATTTGGAATCGTTTGGATGACGATAAGCAAAGTGCCTACGAAGACGCACATCCGAAAAAGCAAAAACGCAAAATTGGCGAAATCGGGAAAGTTCCGAAAAAGCCCATTGTCAAGAAAGCAGCGACTTCCGACGAAAATATGAACATGTGAGGAGCAAACGATCTCTGCCGCTCCTCACCCCCGCTACAGCGCTTTCAGGACGTTTTCGATGCTGGCGGCGACGGCAGACGACGAAAAGCGCGTCTGCGAGAGTTCTTTCCCCCGTGCGGCGATCCGATCCGCGAAGGCTGGATCATTCAGCACCTTGACCATCGCCTCAGCCAGCGCGGCGGGGTCTTCCGGCGGCACCAGCAGACCGCTTTCGCCGTCCTCAATCGCATCCGGCAGACCGCCGACACGGGTTGCGATCGTAGGCCGCCCGTGCGCGTATGCCTGCTGAAGTACGCCGCTCTGCCCGACCAAGCGATAGGGCAGCACGACGACCGTGCTGATCTCCATCAGCGGCTTGATCCACTCATTCGGCACATAATCGAGATACCACGAGACCGCGTCAGCGATGCCGAGTTCGGCGGCACGCGCCCGCAGTTCATCCATGTTCATTTCTTTGGTCGGGAACCCGGCGATCACCAGATGCGCATCCGGGCAGCGGGCGATCGTCTGTGCGAACGCCTCGACCAGCACATCGACCCCCTTATATTTAGCCAGCGCCCCGAAGAACAGCGCGACCTTTTTCCCCGGTGGGACGTTCATTTTCACGCGCGCCTCGTCCGCCGTAATCGTGGGCACGACTTCCAGCGTGAGATCGGAGGTGGCGTGCTGAATTTCATGCACACGCGCTTTTTCGACCGGGTACAGGCTCAGAAACAGTTCGGTATTGCTGCGATCGTGGACAAACAGCGCATCGAACAGGCGGTAAATACGCAGATATGCCTGCAAATGCTCCTGCGAGTCATCGGTGAGCGCGCCGGATGACGACCGGTTCCATGTGCGCACATCATGGACGACCGCCGCCAGCTTGAAGCCCAAGCGCTTGAGCAGCCAGAAGAAATAAAACTCGAAGTTGAAACGGATTTCACCGAACAGTACCACATCCGGTCGCTGGCGCAGCAGGAATAGGATCAGGCGCAGCCACTCACGCGGATACTGGATGCCACGCCCTGCACGGCGCAGCATCCACCGCCAGCGCGACAGCGGGCGCGGCGCACGCGGGTCCCACAGGTGCAGGAGTTCGTAGACCGGGAAATTGTGCGGCAGATCGCGCAGTTCGTAATAGGTGGACGTGACGAGCGCCGCATCCACGCCGTTCAGTTTCAACGCGCGGCAGAGGTTGTAGTCGTACTGGATCATGCCGCCGCGCCCTGATCCCTCAATCACGTAAACCTGCATGTGCGGATGCTCCTTGTCGAAGACGAAGTGAAACCGAAGAAGGAATCGTGCGTCAGGACGTTAACCCTGCTCCACATACGATCGTTTGCCGCGCTCGCGCACCACATCGATGCCCATCACTTTAGCGAGAAAAACCTCAAACGTATCTTGATACAGGATCAAAATGCGCGGGATTTCCAATAGATGCCGTTCGGCTTCGCGCCGGAACACCGGCCCCGGCGTGAGCGTGAAGGCGAGGCGAATATCGTTTGTCCGCAGCGCTGCCAGCGTCTCGGCGTGGTAATCTCCCGGCAGGCCGAACGGATAGGCGAAAGCGCGCGCGGTATATCCCGGCAGCCCGATGTGCTCGGCGATTTCCCGGCTCGACTGCTCGATCTCACGGGCCGCCGCCGCTTGATCCAATCCGCTGATACGCGGATGATTCACGGTGTGCGGCTGAAACGAAACGCCGTGCGCCGCCATCTCGCGCACCTGATCCCATGACATGAAATGGGATTCAGCGGGCGGTGGTGCGACGTTTAGCGCGATAAAAAGCGCGTCCACGGTCGCGCGCTGCTGCTCGGCGGGCAGCGGCTTGATCGCGGCCAGCATCTCGCGTTCGGCGGTCTGCTTAGCGCGCGGATTGGCCGGATCGTTCAGCGTGCGCGTGCCAAGGATGGGCAGATCGGCGGTGGTGCAGGTCGTGTGATAAAACGCATACGCGCCCAAATCCCACCACGGCAGCCCCGCCCTGCCGATCAGCGAGGTCATCAAGAAAATCACGGCAGGAAGGTGGTAGCGCTTTAACACCGGGAAGGCGTTTTCGTAGTTATCGAGGTATCCGTCATCAAACGTGAGCAGCAGCGGGCGTGAAGGCAGCTTGCCACCGCGTAATAAGGCATTTTCGAGTGTTTCTAGGTCGATCACATGAAAGTGACGCGCCACATACGCCATCTGTTGATCAAACTGCTGCGGCGATGCGCTAACATTGGGGCGCAAATGGTCAAACGATGGTAGAGTCGCATCGGTCACCCGGTGATACGTGAGAACAGTCAGGCGGTTCGCTCCCCAATACAGATCGAGGGCTTTGAGCGCGCCGCTATTTTTCAGCAGTTCGGCGAGCGGTTGTCTCATCGGGCATTTTCACTTTCAGCGTTTATTTTCAAGGTCAACACGGAAACCAACATGCCGAACACTTCCCCTCAACGGCTGGCGTATCTGGTCAGCCGCTTTCCGACCGTCACCGAGACGTTCATTCTGCGCGAGATGATCGACGTAGAGCGCTTGGGCATGCCCATCACGCTGTATACGCTGATCGTCGAACAGGGCGGCGTGATCCACGAAGATGCGCGGGCGTGGGTGCCGCGTCTGCACAGCATCCGTTACGGCTCGTGGACGATGATCAAAGCCAACCTGATCGCGCTGTTTACCCACCCGCTGCTGGTGATCAGCCTGCTGCTGCTCACGATCCGCGAATTGTGGGGAAGTTGGAACTTCTTCCTGCGCGATCTGTTCCTGTTCCCCAAAGCGATCGCCTTTGCCTATGAGATGAAAGCGCAGGGGATCGATCATTTGCATGCGCATTGGGCGACGCATACCGCCTACGCCGCCTATATCGTCCATCGCATGACGGGCATCTCGTACAGCTTTACCGCCCACGCCCACGATATTTACATCTGGAAGGCGATGTTGTGCCGCAAAGTGCGCGCCGCCCGCTTCGTCGCCACCATCAGCCATTTCAACGCGGCGGAGCTGGTCGAGGACTGCGGTGAGGCCGTGCGCGACAAAATCCATATTGTGCGCTGCGGTGTGGATGTCGAACGATTCACGCCGGAACATCACACCACAGGCGAACCGTTCACGATTCTAACGGTCGCCGGGCTGCGCGACTACAAAGGCCATCCCGAAGCCATAAAAGCCTGCAAACTGCTGAAAACGCGCCTGCCCAATTTCCGCTGGTTGGTGATCGGCGGCGGGCCGGAGCGTGCCGCGCTCGAAGCGCTGATCGCAGAAGCGGGGGTGGGCGATGTATTTCACCTGCTTGGCCCCCAACCGGAACACGAAGTCCGCCGGATGATGACCGAAGCCGACTGCTTTGTCATGACCAGCATCATGCTCAACGACCGGCGCATGGATGGCATCCCGGTCGCGCTGATGGAATCGCTGGCGATGGAAATCCCGACGATCGCGACCCAGATCAGCGGCATTCCCGAACTGGTCGAAGATGGCGTGACGGGGTTCTGCGTCCCGCCGGAAGATCCCGAACGGCTGGTTGAGGCGATTTTGCACGTCTACCACCATCCCGACGAAGCCCACGCACTCGCCGCCGCTGGTCGCCTGCGCGTCGCGCAGGAATTCACAGTGCGCGGCAACGCCGAACGGTTGGTCGCGCTGTTCCGTTCGGCTCCTTAGGCAATTCAGCGGAACGGGCGACCCGATGGGTCGCCCCTACGTTTGATTATTTCCGGTCGCTGCGCCGTGTACGGATCACCGCGCCAACGATAATCAGCACCAGCAGCACCCCTGTCGCACCGATCAAGAAGTTGATCCAGTCGGGACGCTCAACCGTCACGGGCGCTAAATCCTCACTCGTGATCGGCGGGATCGTTGGGAAGGGTGTCGGTGTGACGGGCGTGGCCGTCGGCTCAAACAGCGTGGCGACGATCTGCGGCTGCACATTTTCCTGAAGCGTCGAAGTCG
>JAXLWG010000044.1:0-37719 GCA_046328615.1 Anaerolineae bacterium
CGGTACCGATCATCGCACTCGCGCCAATCTTCAATAACTGGTTTGGTGCGCTGAACCCGGCCAGCAAAATCGCGATGGTGGCGGTGTTGGTTTACTTCCCGGCCATGATCAGCACCGTAAAAGGGCTGACTTCGGTCGATCCGCTGTCCCTTGAATTGATGACTTCCTACGCCGCTCCGGCGATGGATACTTTCCGTAAGCTGCGTTTGCCCTCCGCGCTGCCGTATATTTTTTCGGCGCTGAAGGTGGGGACGAGCCTCAGCATGATCGCCGCGATCGTCAGCGAGTACTTTGGCGGTTCGACGGCGGGCTTGGGCTACAAAATCCGCGATGATGCGGGCCTGTTCAAGTATCCTGATGCATGGGCGTCGATCTTGATGGCGTCACTGTTCGGGATCGGTTTCTATCTGGTGGTTTCTGCCGTGGAACGAGCATTGATGAGCTGGCATATCTCGTTCCGCGAGAAATGAACGATGTAGTGAGCTTCAGAGCGCGCGGACAACGAGTGAGAGATTGCACCGCGGTGGGTGATTTCCAACTCTGTGTTCTCTGAAGTGTGCTGTGTGGTCGATTTAATTGCATTGATGGAGGCTAGGGCAAATGCGTAAGTTTACTTTGGTCGTCGTGCTGGCGCTGATGGCGCTGGCGCTGGTAGTCCCCGCATCGGCGCAGGATTTGACCCCGGTCAGCGTCGTTCTGAAATGGGTTCCGCAGGCACAGTTTGCAGGCTATTATGCCGCTGCCGCGCAGGGTTACTATACCGATGAAGGGCTGGATGTGACGATTATCCCGGCAGGGACGGACATCAACCCGCAGCAGTTGGTCGCGTCGGGCGATGCTGAATTCGGCACCGACTGGATGGGCAATATTCTAGCGACCCGTGAAACCGGGCAGGACGTAATCAGCATCGCGCAGATTTACCAGCGCTCCGGCATGCGCCAGATCACATGGGCCGACAGTGGTTTGACCTCGTTTGATGCGCTCGGTGGTCACATCGTCGGCGTGTGGTGCTGCGGTAACCAGTTCCCGACGTTTGCCGCGCTGACGAAGGCGGGTTTTGATGTGGAAAACCCCGACGATGTCACGATTGCGCAGCAGAACTTCGACATGAACGCGTTCCTCGCGCACGAAATCGATGCCGCCAGCGCCATGACCTACAACGAACTGGCGCAGGTTCTCGAAACCGTTGGCGCAGATGGTTCGTTCCCGGTCTACACGTTGGAGAACCTGAACGTCCTCGACTTCAACGAATTTGGCACCGCGATGCTGGAAGACGGCATTTTCGTCCGCGCGGATTGGCTGGCAGAAGCGGGCAATGAAGAACTGGCGATCAAGTTCCTGCGCGCCTCGTTCCGTGGCTGGATTTTCTGCCGTGATAACCCGGATGAATGCGTGGCCTCTGTCCTTGAAGCTGGTCCGACGCTCGGTCAGGGTCACCAGACATGGCAGATGAACGAAGTCAATAAGCTGATTTGGCCGTCGCCCGATGGCATCGGTATCATGAACCCCGAATCGTTCGACATCACCGCACAGATCGCGCTCGACTACGGGATCATCAGCACGGCAGCAGAAGGCGAAGGCGTGACCTATCGCACTGACCTCGCACAGGCCGCGCTTGACAGCCTGCAAGCGGATATGCCGGATTTGGATGTCACGGGTGCCGATTACGTGCCCGCCGAAGTGGAAATTACCCCCAACGGGGAATAAATAAGCGAGTGGAGTGGGGGGCGCGTCTCAGACGTGCCCCTATTCTTGATGGGCTAGCTCTCCGCAATCGCCTTCAGCCAAGGCAGATGTTCCTCGTAATGCTCGAACGTGTTCCCCACAATGAATTCAATCACCGGTCGGTCATCCTCGTCCGTTTTGGGATCGAACGCCTTATAGGGACGCACCAGATCAGCATCGTTGAGGCTGGTCACGACCTTGAGCAGCCGCTCGTGAATGCGGGTAAAGCGTGACTTCACATCTTCCCATTCCAGATGCTTGTAGCGCTGCTGCAAAATGGCGTTGACTTCGTCGATGGGTAGATCCCAAACCGATTCATCAAATCCCATCGCATCCGTGCGCGACTGACGTTCGAGAAGCGCGGCGATTCCCACTTCCCACAGTGCCATATGCATCACATGATCTTTGATCGTCCACCCGGCGGCATCGGTTTTCTGCGTGAGCTGTTCCGGTGTGAGCGTATTCAGATAATCCCACAATTTCCCCCACCCTTGGCGGAGAAATTCGAGTAAGTTGGCAACGGTGATGGGCGTATCCGGTGACAGATTGGACATCATCCCCCCTAGTGTGGGAATTGGTAAAGAAAAAAGTAGGGTGCCTTTTGGCAACCCTACTTAATCCTACACCATTCTGAATTTTGCACACGGGTTCTATCCGCTGCCCGTCCGACGGCTCTCCTACCGGATAGCCGGATCGCTGATCCAGACATCCGTCGAATAGAGCGTATCGCCTTCGATCACCAAATCCTGCGAATAGCCGTAGCGGAATTCGTAGACGTTCAGCCCGTTGTACTGGCTGATGATCGGCTTGTTCACGCCCGTGCTGCTCTCAAACACATTGATGACCGGTTCACAGGCTGCATCCGGCGCGGCGGGCACGGTGCACAGCTCCAGCGCGACCTGCGCGGTGCGGGTTCCGGCGTTGTCATTCAAGTAGGTGACGCGCACGAAGTTCCACGACACCAACTGCTTAGTCTGCGAGAGTTCCTGCGGGTTGGGCGGCGCGACTGGCGTCGAGTTGAACAACACTTTGCAAGAGCGGGCTACCGCCGGTCGGTGTTGGCGTGGGGCCGGGGCCGCTGCACCAGTAGGCTTCGCAGAAGGTGACGGGGTCGGCACCGTTGAGCGTTGGCAGCGCGCGGAAGGTGGTTTCTTCCATCGTCGTGAAGCGGCGGTCGATGTAGAGCGCGAAATCTGATCCGGTGACGAACATCATGGTGCTGCTGCCGTAATTGCGATACACACCCCGGAAGGCGATCCCGCCGGGCATGGTGCCCATGTACAGCGTCGCGGCCACGTCCAAATACGCGAAGGCATAGCTCGATTCAGCGCTGAAACGGCGTGCTTCGGCGGAGTTTTCCGCAAGATCGAGCACAGGCGGGTTTTCGACATAATCGTTGACGCTGTGCGAGACCTGCGCGCAGTAATCAGGCGCGTTCACATCAATTTGGTCAATAGTGAAGGTCGGATAGCTAATTTTCACGATCAAGCTGAGGTTGCGCACGAGCGGATCACAGCGATCAAGCGCCTGTGAGCCGAGCCACCCTTCCGGTCTCACGCCAACGCCAGCGGTCGCGTCGGCCAGCAGTTCAAGGTTGCGCCGCAGTACCAGATACGCGTTGGCGGGGTTATTGGGGACGCTTAACGTCCACCCCGGCGGTCGGATGCCGACGCCGAGCTTCGCATTGGCAACCGTTTCAAGGTCGAGCAGAATATTGGCGGCGTAGGCCGGATCTTCCTGCGAGGTTTCGCCGATGTAGTTCGGCGGGCGCACGCCCAAGACCGAATCGGTCAGCAGATCGAGGTCATGGCGGACTTCGGGGATCGCCTGTTCGGGCACGATCCGGTTATCCGGCAGGCTGAACACAATTTGGGTGAGCTGGCCTTCAATATCGGCTTCGACCGCTTGGCAGTAGTTCAGCGCCGAAAGCGGAGTCTCCACCGTAATATCGTAGAACTGGTTGAGGATCGCCAGCACGTTTTGCAGCGTGCGCGGGCACACAACGGTTGGCGTACGCGAACCACGCCATTCCTGTGGGCGCGTGGTGCCGCCGTAGACTTGGGTCGCAGTCATTTCAAGGTCATGACGCACATTGCGCGCCAGCGCCTCCGCCACGCTGACGGTCACGCTGATCCAGTCCGGCGGGCGGTTGCCAGCGCCGAAGACTTGATCGGCCATCAGCTCGTTATCCACCCACAAATCGGTGATGAAGGTTGGCGAATCGGTGGTTGTCGTGCCCGTCCAACCGGGGGGACGTGTCCCCACGCCGAAAACTTGATCCGCGAGGAGTTCCATATCCGCACGGGTGTCGAACACATCGCGCTGAAACGTTGCGCCCTGTCCTTGCGGAGCCGCCGTCACCTGAACGCCCAAAAGGGACGCTAACAGGAGAACGCACACCCCGATCTTGTTGTATCGCTGCCACAGCCGTCGCATAGCGCCGCCTTTTGCTGAAAGAGTCAACACCCATCCACGAAGGTTCTCATGCCCCTATTATAGCGGCGGCTCACGGAACGACAATTTGCCCGATTGTCCTGATCTGAACCAGAGCGGGTCATTGTGCATAGATTGATATGTACGAAGGAGGTTGCAATCATGATGCTTATTGAACCGGAGAGGCGGAGACTCCTGCTTCTCGCGGTGGTCTTTGTTTTGTTCGGCGCTGGTTTTGGCGGCGCGGCGGTGAACGGCCAAACAGAGTCCGCCGATGAACCTGCGCCTCCCTCGCTGTTCGTGCTAACGTCTCCTGATCCAACGGTGCCGCATGGCCGCCCGCGCGATTGGGATGGGCGCTTCAGCGATCCCGGTACGGTCATTTACCATGGCGGTCTGTTTCACATGTTCCGCAACGGGTTTCAGCTTTGGCCGGGATCAGTACAGATTGGCTATCTGACTTCGGAAGATGGCGTGACATGGACGGAGCAAAGCGAAGACCCAATTCTTCGCAGCGCAGATGTCTCCTTCGCGGGGGTAGCGATTTTGTCGTCAAGCGCAGTGGTCGAAGACGATGGGACATGGGTGCTGTATTTCTACACATGGGACACGACCGCGCATCGACTTGATGCGGGCGGTACGATCGGGCGGGCGACGGCGGTTGATCCGCTGGGGCCGTGGACGGTCTACCCGGAACCCATTCTAACAGCGGGCAGCGCGGGTGAGTGGGACGACATTCAGGTGAGCAAACCCCACGTGCTGCGTACCGAGGATGGCTACCTCATGTACTACAGCGGCCATAATCACGATCAAGAGCGGTCGATTGGGCTGGCGATGAGCGATGACGGCATCCACTGGACGAAATACGATGATCCGGCGACGACGGAAGCGCCGTTTGCGGAAAGCGATCCGGTGTTCATCCCCGGTGAGGCTGGAACGTGGGATGCCGGAGAAGTCGCACAGCCGATTGTCGATCGTATTGGCGATCAGTACGTCCTGCTGTATCGCGGCTACCCAATGACTCCGCCAGTGGGGCCGACGATGAACCTCGGAATCGCCACCAGCGCAGACGGCATCCACTGGACGCGCTACCCGGAAAACCCCGTGCTGAACAAGGACGAGATGCCCGCACTCGATTTTTGGGATACAGCGGCGGTGTATCACGAGGGCACCGAATATTTGTATTTGGAGTTCACGTATCGGGGCAATTCGACCAGCACGTATTCGCTGAGGTCGGTTGGGGAGTACCCGCCTGCTATGCCGTAGTGGGACTGAATAGAATTTGGGAGCGACAGCATGTTTCGAGCGAGACTTAAATCGCATTTGCAGGGCGTTCTGATCAGCATGGTTGTCATGTGGTGTGCGATTGGCGGCGCGGCGGCTGTTATTGCGCAGGATGAAACACCGTCTTTATTCACACTGCTCAGCCCTGATCCAGTAGTACCGCACGGCAATCGCGGGGCGTTTGACGATCGCTACACAGATCCCGGTGCGGCTGTTTATAACCCGCAGGACGGTTTATTTCACATGTTCCGCAACGGCTTTAGAGCATGGCCGGGTGTCGTACAAATTCAGCACATGACTTCGCCGGATGCAATTACATGGACGGCTGATCCCGCCGAGCCGGTCATCCATACCGGGGATACGCCATTCCCCGCCGCGACGGTGTTGGCATCAAGCGTGTTGATCGAGCCGGATGGGACATGGGTGCTTTACTTCTATACGCTTGCCAATTTACGCCCCGGTATCATCGCCAGTGGATCGATTGGGCGAGCGACCGCCGCCGATCCAGCCGGGCCGTGGACGATCGATTCTCAGCCGGTACTGACTCCCGGCAGCACCGGCGAATGGGACAGCGGACAGGTGACCGCGCCCTGTGTACTGCGGAATGAGGACGGCAGCTATACCATGTTCTACGCTGCATTGAGTGTGGACTCGCCAGCGCGACGGATTGGCATGGCGACCAGCATGGACGGGATCACGTGGACGAAATACAACGATCCTGATACGACGGCGGCTCCGTATGCCGACAGCGATCCGGTCTTCGCGCCGCTGGCCGAAGGCGATTGGGATGGTGCGGACGTAACGCAGCCGCGTGTGCAGTGGGATTCAGATCATGGGTATACGATGGTGTATCGTGGGCAAGCGGATTTACGAACCCCATCGATGAATATTGGACTGGCAACCAGCCCGGATGGACTCCACTGGAGCCCGTACGCGAACAACCCGGTGTTGACTCTAAGCGAAATGCCCGCCAGCCAATTCTGGTATACGGCGACGGCGGCGCGCGAGGATACGACCTATCTGTTCATCGAGTTTGCAGCACCGGGGAACAAAACGAGCATTTGGGCGACTTCTGTCACGGGCGCACTGCCGCCTGATGGACACTAGCCTGCTTGGGTGCGGCGGGGACGCGCTGCCGGGCGTCCCCGTTTTGCATCACATGAGGTGGGTGTTAGCCTTGCACGAAGGTCGCGCGGGTGAGTGATCGGGTGCCAAGGCGGGTGAACATCGCCGCGCCCACCCCTGTGGATAGGATCGCGAGGGCCAGCAGCGCGGTGAGTACCCCGCCGAACGGGATCAGCGACAGCACCGTGAACAGCAGCGACAGTCCGGCGCTGCCGAGCGCTGCCGTGATCAGCGGGGGATAGACCCGCCGACCCACTGAACTAGAGCGTACGATCCGGCGTGCCAGCGAGTCACCGATGACGAGCGAAAGCGTCACCCAGCCGACTGCCACCAACACCAGCAGCCCAATTCCTGCGATCAAGTAGACGGGCACGAGGATCACGCCGAGCGGTGGCAGCAGGGCCAGCAGCACAATTAAGGCTGCCGAAACGCCGATGCTGAGCGCGAAGGTTGCCACGCCGACACCGCCGAGATGGCGCGGATAGGCGCGGATTGCTTCTTCAATCCGGCTGATCTGCTTCGGGAAGAGCGTTACACATAGGCTGGCAAGCCCCGCCATCATCGCAGAGAACACCACCCCGCCGAGGAGCACTTCCAGCGGCGATATAGGAAGCTGAGCGCCACCCTGCGATCGAATCGCGATCAGCGCGGCTACGATGGGCGGAATGGTTTGCCCTGAACATTCGGCGGGCGGTAGGTTTCGCTCGTCGGTGATCTTCGAGGCACACATGCCCACTTCACCGGCGATCGTTGTCCCTTCGCGTACATCGAGGCTGTCACTACTCAGCAGCAGATCGCCGTTCACGACTGCGCCAAGATCGATATGACTGCCCATCAGCACAACGTCACCGTTGATCCGAGCGTTTTCCAGCAGAATGGTGGGCGCACTGATGGCGAGATCGCCTTCAATCACGCCGCTGATCGTCACACGATCGCCGATTAAGGCGGCGCTGCCGTCTACCGTGCCGCTGATGTCAATGGTGCTGCCGACGACGACCAGATCGCCCTCGGTTTGCGAATCCAGTTGGTAGGAATTGGTGAAAATCACATTGTGCGTATCGAGTACGGCGGGCTGTCCCGCACGCGCCGCGTTGGCGATCACGCTTGCCACCACGATCACCCCAATGACCGCCGCCGTTCCGATCCACAAAGCGCGCCGGGTCATGATTCCATCCTATCTGTGCGCGATGCACGCCAGATCCAAAGCAGCGATGCCGGGATCAGCGTGACGATCAAGATCGGGGCTTCCGGATACGTTTGCAGCATCGTCTGCGCACTGGTGATCACAGTGTTGAGCCCTTGAGCGACAATGGTCAGCAGGTGAACCAACCCGTGCAGCAGGGCGGTCAACGCCGCCGCATTGCCAATGGCGTTGATGATCTGGTAGCCGATGATGCCAAGCAGGGGCATCAACCCGAGCGCTGTCAGCGCCAGCCCAAGCGCGACCGCTAGGCTCGACGGCCTGAGCATGGTTTGCGCCTGCAAGCCTTCGGCTAAGCGCGCCAACACACGCAGCGCTAAGCCTTCCGGCGCCGATTCCATCGGGGCGGTTTTCAGCAGTCGATCCACCTGCTTCAGCCGTTGAAATTCGGCGGCTTCGGTGGGCGATTCATCTAAATTACGGTGCAGTTCGCGCAGACGCTCCGGCGTGAGCTGGTCGTCCAGCGCTTCTTGCATGAGCAGCCGTTGACGAGGATTCGCCATCACGCATTCTCCAGTAAGGGCGTCATCGAGCCGGACGCAGGTTTGGGGTTCAGCTTTTCCGCCAGCAGTTGGCGGGCGCGGAACAGGCGGCTTTTAATGGCGCTTTCGGTCGTGTCTAAAATGTCGGCAATTTCGACATACGAATAGTCATACCAGTAGCGCAGCACGACGGCGGCGCGGTAGTCCGGTGGAAGTTCGTGCAGCATTTTTTGCATGGCTTTGCTCTGTTCACGCAGGATGGTCACATCCTCCGGTTCCGGGTCATCCTCACGCAGGGATAAGCTGGGCAGAGGCTCGTCAATACTTAACCAATGAATGCGCCGCCGTCGCAAACGGTCGATGCAGTGGTTCGATGCAATCGTCAGCAGCCATGTTTTGAACGACCGCGACGGGTCATAGCGATTCAGGTTTAAGTAGGCGCGCAAAAAAGCTTCCTGCGCAGCGTCTTCGGCTTCCACACGTTCACCGAGCAGGCGGTAACACAGGTTATACACGGAGTCCTGATAGGCATACACCAGCTCCGCGAAAGCATCCTGATCGCCCTGTATGGCCGCGTTCACCCATTCGAGAATGACGGGGTCTGTCGTAGATCCTTGTTGATCGTTCACAGGGTCTCCCGGTACAGCGTGCGTCGTCCCACACGCCTTTATTGAGGCACTATACGCGGGACACGCACTGAAAGTTGCACTGGTGGCGAATTATAACATGGTGAATAAAGCAGGGGATTAAATCCTCATGCGGCCTTTGTGGGTTCTAAATGTAAAGTTAACTTTACATGATGTGTGCTGTGTGATACTCTGTGTAAAGTGAACTTTACATGATGTCGTGTGTGCAAGACACCGGAGTGTTCTATGTCCTACCAAGAACGGCGCGCGCTTGTTTCGCTGGTCAGCACAGTTTTGATCATTGTGCTGTATTCGACGTTTATGCTTCAGCGCTACCCGGATGCTGATCCTTATTCGCGCGATGTATTTCACTTCTGGGGCGGATTTTTCCTCATCCTCATCCCTGTGACGATTATGGCGAAGATCGTCATCACCATTCTTTTCAGCATCTTCAACACCATCGCAACCCGCCAAGCCGAACCGATGATGAGTGACGAACGCGACCAACTCGTTGAACTGAGATCGACGCGGTTTGCGCTGTATGTGTTCTCGCTCGGCGTGGTGGTAGCGATGGGATCGCTGGTATTGGATCAACCGCCCACCGTGATGTTCATGCTCCTGATCGGGGCGGGCGTCGTGTCGGATCTAGTGTCGGACGCGGCGCAGTTCGTCTACTACCGGCGGGGCTTCTGATCATGAGCCGCATGGTCATCAATAACCGCATTCGCAAGCTGCGCTTTGACCACAACGAAATGACGCAGCAGGAGTTGGCCGATAAAACAGGCGTGACACGGCAGACCATCGTCGCGATCGAAAAGGGGAATTACTCCCCATCGTTGGAACTGGCCTTTCGAATTGCACTCGCCTTCAACGTGGGCGTAGAAGACGTTTTTTACATCGAACCACAGGACTCATAGCCGCCGGGGTTGATACCCGGCAGGAGAGGAAACTCATGAAAGCAGTCGTGTATACCGAATACGGAACGCCGGAGGTGCTGCACGTCGCCGAGGTGACGACGCCAATGCCGAAGGAAAACGAAGTCTTGGTGCGTGTGCATGCCGTCCCCGTCAATTTTGGCGATCTGCTGGCGCGCAATTTCAAGAGCGTCACGGCGAAGACTTTCTCGATGCCGGGACTGTTCTTGCTCCCGGCGAAATTGGCGTTTGGCATCAACAAGCCGAAAATTCGTGTGTTGGGCAGCGAATTCGCGGGCGTAGTCGAATCGGTTGGCAGCGGGGTGACTCAATTCAAGCCCGGTGACAAGGTGTTCGGCTATCGTGGAGAGCGTATGGGCGCGTATGCCGAATACGTCTGCATCGCCGCCGATGGCATGGTAGCGAAAATGCCGTCGAATATGACATTTGAGGAAGCCGCCGCCGTCCCTTACGGCGCCTACACGGCGCTGAGTTTGCTCAAGAAGGTGGGCATTCAACCGGGGCAAAAGGTGCTGATCAACGGCGCGTCGGGCGGGATCGGATCGTATGCCGTGCAGCTTGCGAAGGAATTCGGCGCACAGGTAACCGGTGTGTGCGGAGCGCCGCGCATGGCCTTTGTGAAATCGCTGGGCGCGGACAAGGTGATCGACTACCGCAAATTCGATTTCACGCAAAGCGGGGAGCGGTACGATCTGATCGTCGATATTCAGGGCAAACGGTCGTTCGCAGAATGCAAGCGCGTCCTGAACCCGAACGGACGGGTGCTGTATGTCAGCTTCAAGATGAAACAGCTTCTACAAATGCTGTGGACGCAGCGCTTTGGCAGTCAGAAAGTGATTTGCGCGCTGTCGTCCGAACATCAAGCGGATTTGGTTTACATCCGCGATTTGATCGAGGCGGGGAAGATCAAATCCGTGATCGACCGCTGTTTCCCGATGGAACAGACCGCCGACGCGCATCGCTATGCCGAGAGCGGCTCCAAACAGGGGCATGTGGTGGTTCGGTTCGCGTAAGGGATGGAATCACTCGCCGCAGAGGGCGCGGGAATGCGAGTTGCACCCTCTGCGGGAAATCCGATTGTGACTTGCTCTACCTGCCGTAATAAAGTGCAAAATAGAGTATGCACAAGATCAGGTCTAAGGTGTAAAGACCCACACTCCAAAGGAGCGCTGAATAAGCAATGAAAACCAAGAAATAGCCGAATCGTTTTCGTACTGGTTTATCCCAATACGGGGTGCCTACAAGCAGGGAATGCTTAGGAATATACCCCTTCGTGAGGGCTGTCAGAGCTGGCGTTCGAATTTTGCGAAAATACCAATACAACCCGATAGCAACAGGGATCAATACGGCATTCGAAGCGAGAAGTGTAACAATTAAAGCAGTTTGCTTCATTGTTCTTCTCCAATGCTTTCGTCTATGATGTGAGCTGTGTTCTCCACCTACATGCGCTATTCAGTGGGTGGGATGGTCGCTAAAATGCTGCGCGCTTTGGCCCCAATTGCCGCGTCCGGTACGGTGATCGCACAATAGTCCAAATAGCGTCGCGCTAGGGCAGAGTCTCCTAGGGCCAGCGCCGCTCGCCCGCACATGAAATGCACAAAAGCCGAATGATAAGGGCTGATCGGGGTGATCGGCGATAACGCGCGGATCATTGCGTCATTCGCTTCAGCCGTGCGTCCTAGATTCGCCAGCGCCAGCATATGAAAGCTCCAGATGATTCGGTTGAACCACTGCTGAAGGTGATTCCCGCGCCGGGGCATCAGTTCGACCGCTGCCTGCGTCCATTCCAACGCGCGTTCGGGTGCCGGGTCGGTCGGGTGCAGTTGATAGTGATCGGCGAATGAGAGGTAGCGCAGAGGATTCTCCGGAGAAATCCGCAGTGCGGCCTCGTAATACTTGAGCGCCTGATCGCGGATGCCGCGCATATCCAGCGTATCGCCAACATTGCCGATCATCATACTGACGCCGATCAGATTGCGCTTGCCCCAAAAATAAGGAATCAGCGATCGCAGGAGCGTGTCTGCTTCTTCATAGCGCCCCTGAACGTGCGCCTGCTCAGCCACCTGTAAACGCGTCATCGGATCAGCGGAGGGGCTGCGAACGGCAGGAACCCCATCGGCACCGATCTCGAGGTTTTCTAAGGGGTGCGATCGCTTTTGGGTCGAGGGGTCGCGTTTGCCTATGATTGCGACGACCATCTGGCGCAGGCTGTCGAACAAAATAAACGCGCCGATCCCGTAGGGAAGTCCCGTAAGCGCCGGAATCTGCGAATGCAGCGGATTCACCAGCGTCAGCCCAGCCCACACTGCAATCCCGAAGGCCAACCGTGCCAGCAGTTTCTGTCGGGCTGTTTTTCGCTCAGCCTCGCGCAGTGCAGGGTTGGGGTGTTCGAGTACCTGCTCGCCGATGGTCGCCGCCAGAATTTCACGCACCTTGCGCATGCGCCGGTTACGCCCCACATTCCACACAATCAGCCGCACGACGATCGCCACTGTTAGGAGGAGCAGCAGCAGCATCGTGATCCGCGCAAGCGGTGACGTATTCAGCGTGGTACTGCGCACAGCAGCGGACAAAACGCCATTTGCGGAGAGGTGCGAGATCAGGTAGACAGTACCATCGGCCCTGGCAGCAATACGTGCGTCGCTGACTCCATCCGGTAGGGCGATAGATTGCTCCCAGCCATTCCCACGATCGACGAAACAGCCAACGCTCGTCACCATCCAGTTTTGGCCGCCGATGCGGGCGATTTGGTACACATCTGCGCCACTCGAGATACCAAAATCGCTGAGGCGAACAGGTGACACGTCAGGCGTGCCGTTCAGCAAATAGGCGACTAACTCGTCGCGCGTGGTCACCCAGACGCGGCCTTCGGTCGCGCCGACTACCTGCTCATAATCGATCTGATCCGGGGCGGTTGAACGCACCAGTGCCCATGAACCACTGCGCCGCTGATAGCGATAGATGCCGTTAAAGGCGATCCAGAAATCACCGTTGTCGGCGGCGACGAGCGTGCCGTAGTAATCGGGGCTGTCAGATTTATAGCCGGGGAGATCATAATCCGGATCGTAGTCGATCCAGTAATCGCCGTTGAAATACGCGGTGTTGCCGAAATAGTCGAGCAGCATCACCGTCGTCTCGTGAATCGCAACCGCCGCGCCCGCGTAGCTGCTGTGTACCGGGTACGGGTCAATCTCCCATCCGCCGTGCGTGTAATGGGCCACGTCCTCTTCGCGGAAGGCCCAGACTTCACCTGCCAGCACATCGAACGCCGCGATCTCCGTTGGATCGTCCTTGGTCATCTCAAAGCGCTGCCACTCCTCTGATTCAGCATCATAGCGCCACAGCCCATCATCTTCATCCTCCAACACCCATACTGATCCATCGGTGTCGATCTGAATTTGATCGAGCGGGCCACTGAAGGGTGCTTCCAGAGCTACCCACTGATCGGATGCCAGAACATAGACGACATCCGAATGCTGCGGAGTCATCGTGAGCAGATAGCCGCTGAGCAGCGTCCCCAAAAAAAGGGCAATCAGGATGTAATTTGGAATCGAGACGATCAGACGGCGGCGCTTACCTTCTTGGACGAGTTCGGGAATATTGAGCGTATCGTGCATGGTGGCCTCGTGGAGCGTGGAGAGCTAGAGCACACTCAGAATATAACACGAAGACCTATGTCTATGGTTAAGGGATAAGTGGAATCAAAAGCGCGCAGGGGAGGTGTGATGTCTCTGCGCGCTTTGTGTGCTCTGCGGTGAATTACAGCAGCCCGGCTTCCTGTTCCGCTTGGGTGAGCGATTGCTCGAAGCGTTCCAGCCCTTGCTGTACCGTCGCCCGGTCGATCATCAGCGGCGGGCAGAAGCGCACCGCGCTGTCGCCAGCACCGAGGATCAGCAGCCCGTTGTCGATGGCGATCCGTTCCATGCGGTCGCGGATCGGTTTGGCGGGGGTGTGCGCCTCGTCCATCACCAGTTCAGTGCCAACCATCAGCCCGTGACCGGCGACGCGCCCGTGTTTCATCGTCGGGTGATGGCTCATCATCTCTTCCAGGCATTCCTTGATATACGCGCCCTGTTCGGCGGCGTTCGCCATCATGCCTTCTTCGATCAGTTCAATCGTCGCCAGCGCCGCCGCGCATGATACCGGGTTGCCGCCGAAGGTGGTGCCGTGTGCGCCGGGTGGCCAGCTCATGATGTGCTGCTTAGCGAGAATCGCGCCGAGCGGCATCCCGCTGGCGATGCCCTTCGCGGACGTGATGATGTCCGGCACAGTGTCGAGGTGTTCGATCGCCCACCATTTGCCGGTGCGTCCCATGCCGCTCTGCACTTCGTCGGCGATCAGCAGAATGCCATGTTTGTCGCAGATGGAGCGGAGCTGCTGTACAAAGCGCTTATCCGGCACCACATAACCGCCTTCGCCTTGAATCGGCTCGAAGATGATCGCAGCCACCGATTCGGGCGGGCAGACTTTCTTGAACAACACCTGCTCGATGTAGTCGGCACACCAGCACGAGGCCTCACATTGGTGCTGATCGCGTCCATGCCCGCAGCGGAACGGGTTGTTATAAGGGACGTGGAACACCCCGGCACCATCGGGTAAAAGCCTTCTTTTTGCACAAACTTGCTGGCCGTCAGCGAGAGCGCGCCCATCGTGCGCCCGTGAAAACCGCCGAAGAAGGCGATCACGTTTTGGCGTTTGGTGTACCACTTCGCCACCTTGATCGCGCCTTCGACCGATTCCGCGCCGCTGTTGCAGAAGAATACACGGCTGGCTTCATCCCACGGGGCAATTTGGCTCAGTTTTTCAGCCAGCTTGACCTGCACTTCGTAATAGTAATCGGTTCCCGCGATGTGAAGAAATTTTTGCGCTTGGTCGATGATGGCCTGTACCACTCTGGGGTGACTGTGACCGGTCGCGGTGACGGCGATGCCTGCTGCAAAATCAATATATTCGTTGCCGTCCACGTCCCACACGCGCGCGCCTTCGCCCCGTTCGATCACGAACGGGTAGCGGGGGGTAATCGAGGCGGACATGACATGGTTATCGCGTTCAATGATCGCTTGGCCTTTGGTTCCGGGGCGAAGCGTCGTTTCTAGCGTCATAGAATATTTCCTTCAGTGTTTCCAACGTGCGACTAAGGGTGATTATACGCGACGGCCATTTTCATTCGCAACCATACAGGATGTTTGTTATCCTTGAGCAATATCTTAATATCCTGCAAACATTTTCAAGGGCTGGCTGGTTACTGAATGAAGATCATCCTCATCGGGTTTGGGACAGTGGGGCAAGGGCTGGTGCAAATTCTGCGCGACAAAGCGGCGGATTTGCAGACGCGTTACGCGTTTGCACCGTCGATCGTGGGCGTGGCGACGCGCACGCGCGGTGTGCTGTTCCACGCCGGGGGACTTTCACCGGATCATCTGTTGGCGGCGATAGAACAGGGTGGCCTTGCACACTATCCCGACACGGACGGTCTGATCCGCGATTGGACGACCGAGCAGTTGATCGCGCAAAGCGGCGCGGATGTGTATGTCGATGCCAGCCCGACTGATCTGCAAACCGGCCAGCCCTCGCTGGGATACTGTCAGGCCGCGCTGGACAACCATATGCATTTGGTGCTGGCGAACAAAGGCCCCATCGCGGTTGGTTATCACGCGCTGGTGAAGCAGGCGGCCTCGGTCGGGCGGCGCGTCTTGTTCGAAGGCACGGTGATGGCGGGGACGCCGTCGCTGCGTTTGGGGATGCAGGCACTTGCAGGATGCACGATCCGCGAGGCGCGCGGTATCCTCAACGGGACGACGAATTTCATCTTGACACAAATGGAAGCCGGGCGCGACTATGCCGATGTGCTGGCGGAAGCGCAGCGCTTAGGGTATGCCGAAGCCGACCCGACGGCGGATGTCGATGGTTGGGATGCGGCGGGCAAAGCGATTATCCTTGCGGCGGCGCTGTTCAATGTAAAGCTTACGTTTGCCGATATGGAAGTGAGCGGGATCAGCCACCTTACCACCGCTGATATTGACACCGCGCGCACATCGGGTGAACGTTGGAAGTTGATTGCCCATGTGACCCCTCAAGGGGGGTCGGTGAAGGCGACGCGCATACCGATCACGCATCCGCTGGCAGCCGTCAGCGGCGCGACCAATGCGGTCACTTTTACGACGGATTTGATGGGTGACATCACCTTGATTGGTGCCGGAGCCGGACGGATTCAAACGGGATTTGGCTTGCTTTCCGATCTCCTTGATCTTCATTGTCAGGAACGTTAAACCACAAATCGCAGTTTCGGCATATGATCGAAAAGATAGACAATTGAGCAGGGTAGCTTAACGGACGCGTAGACATGGCTAGAGCGAAAATCCTGATCGTCGAAGACGACATTAACCTGCTAGAAGGTATCCGCACCGTACTGGAATTGGAAAAATACACGGTGCTGACCGCCGAAAATGGCGAACAGGCGCTGCATCTCCTGTCCGGGCAGCCGGAGCTCCCTGACCTCATCGTGTCGGATATCATGATGCCGCGGATGGACGGCTTGCAACTTCTAACCGAAGTGCGCAGTCGTGCCGAATGGTTGAGCATCCCGTTTATCTTCCTGACCGCACGCAACGAAAAAGCGGATGTGACGCGTGGCAAGCGGCTGGGCGTGGATGACTATTTGGTGAAGCCGTTTGATGCCGACGACCTATTGATCGCCATCGAAAGCCGCTTGGAACGTCATAAACGCCTGCACGAAGCCCACAAGGAAGCGCAGGAAGAAGAAGTCAGCGGGATGAAGCGAAAAATTCTGACCATCCTCAATCATGAATTTCGCACGCCGCTCACCTTCTTGGTCGCTTATACCGATATGCTCAACGAGCAGCAGCCGAATTATCAAGATAACCCTGAAGCGGCGATGTTCCTGCGAGGAATCAACGTTGGTGCGCTGCGACTGCGCCGCCTGATTGAAAACTTCATCCATTTAGTCGAAATGGAAACCGGTGACGCAAAGCGCATGTACGATCTGCGTAAGATTGCCGTGCGCAACCTGTCGGATGTGCTGCGTAGTGCGCACTCGACGGTCTTCGCCGCCTACCCGGATCGAAGCTGTACCATCTGGGTTGCGGATAATCTGCCGCCCATCATTGGAGATCCGGTGTATCTGGCGCTGGCGGTCGTGCAGCTTCTTGAAAACGCGGTCAAATTCAGCAAGGCGGATCAGCCAATTGTGCTTGGCGCGGATCGCATTGGCAGTGAAGTGGTGATTTGGGTGACGGATCACGGGCGCGGAATTGACGCTGCCGAGCGTGAACGTATTTGGGAAAGCTTCTACCAAATCAACCGGCAGGTCTACGAAGATCAAGGGGCCGGGGCCGGACTGCCCATTGTGCGCGGTGTGGTACAGCTCCACAGCGGGCGGATCGATTTGGAAAGCGAACCGGGGAAGGGCAGCACCTTCCGCATTTATCTCCCGGTACCCCTCGATGTCGAATCGGTCATGCGCGCCAATCCTGCTACCCGCCCGACCTATCCTGCGTATAAGAAGTGATACGTAGGGCAGTCGGTCGGTAGCTGGTCATCCATGTGAACCGGAGTATACTTAGCCCTAGATCTGCCATCATCAGGAGAGATAAACCGCTTATGGCACCCTCGCTTCTGGAAAAGGTAAATACACTCATCAGTGCCAGCATGCACAGCATTGTAGACCGTGCACTCCAAACCAATTCGGTTGCCGTGATGGATGAATACATCCGGCAGGTAGAACGGAACCTCGAAGCCCTCGAAGACTCGGCGGCGACGGTTGGAGGTTCGGTCAAGACTCTTAAGCGCAAGTATGATGAGTTTTCGGCGCAGGCTGAAAAGCTTGATCGCGACATCGACACGCTCATCATGAAGGGGCAGGATACGCTGGCGGCGGCTGCGCAAGCAGAACTGAACGCCAAGCAGCAGCTTTCGCAGGATTACTACACCCAGTGGCAGGATCAGGACAAGCAGTATCAGGCCATGTTGGATGCCCGCCTGAAACTGGAAGCGCGCCTGACCTCCATTAAGGGTGAACGTGAAAAGCTGATTGCGCTGATTGAACTGACCGAGGCCAAGAAGACCGTCACCAAGACGATGAAGTCGCTCGATCAGCTTTCCAGCGTCAGCGATGCCGAAATCAGCGGGCTGGCCGACCAGATCCGCAACCGGCTTGACCAAGAAGATGCGCGGTTGGATATTGCCACCCGCCGTGTTTCCGAGCAGGTTGACGAGGCGGTGCGCGGCGGCGAAATTGAACGCCAGTTGGAAGAACGCCGCAACCGGTTGGGCATGAAGGGCGGTACAGGATCATCGGATTCGAGCAGCTAACCGACGGTTGGTTGGTAAAAGGGTTTAGGGATGTCGCAGCCAAGTAATGAAGTGCGGCAGCGTGCGTTTGGGGCCATCCTCACGAACGCCCTGTTCGACTGGAAAAGCGTGGTCACGCTGGCCGTGACCGCGGTATTGTTCCTGTTCGTCAAGGATGTCACGCTGCCCATGGGGATCGCGTTCCAAAGCTGGTTCTGGTTGGTCGCGGGGGCCATCGCCGAGGGCGCGCTCCTGCTGTCCGCCTTGAGCGATCCCGAAGCCAAGTCAGAAGCGATTGCGCGCGAATTCGAGGCGAAATTCGATCTGCACCGCATCAAGAATGATGTGTCACGCGGGCGGCTGGAGCGCGCGGTCGAATACCGCCGCAACATGCTGGAACTTGCCGAACGGCACAGCGGTTCCATGCGCACCAGCATGCGCCAAACGGTGGACGATGTGAACCAGTGGATCGCCCACATGTACGATTTGGCGCTGCATATCGACGCCTTTGAAAGTAATGATCTGGTCGAACGCGATCGCAAGACAGTTCCGCAGCAGTTGGAGAAGTCAAAGCAGCGCTATTCGATCGAAACCGATCCGGCGGTCAAACGCGACTTGCAGGAACAGATCAAGACCCTCCAGCTTCAGTTGGATAATCTTGAATCGACGGCGAACAGCGTGAAGCGGGCTGAAATTCAGCTCGACAGTACACTCTCGTCACTGGGCACGGTCTACGCGCAGATGTCGCTGCTGGGCACCAAGGAAGTCGATAGCGCCCGTGCACAGCGTTTGCGCAATGACATCAAGGACGAAGTCAGCGGCTTGCAGGATACGATCGCCGCGATGGATGAAGTACAGTCACAGCGCCTGCGCTTGCAGTAAAAACAAACGGCTGCACAAGTGCATGACATGAAACGGGAGTCGGCGTAAGTCGACTCCCGTTTTTAATTTCCCCTCCCTCTCACGCTGTAATACATGTGTGATCGCTAATGAATTGTTCGAACTTGTAAAAGATTTTCGGGGTCATAATCTATTTTGCAAGATTGAAGGTAACCTTACAGATGAGCTTACGCCGCAACGGAGGGAAGCGCCTTATGAACCGCACCAAGCTCATCAGCTTTTTTCTATTCATCCTATTCACTCTCACTTTGGTGGGCGGAACTTTCGCTCAACCGTCAGCTCTTCATCACCCCATTGATGCGCAGCGTCAGCAGTGCCCTGACGGCAGTGCGCCAAACCCTTTGACCGGATTATGCCCACCAACCGCTACACCTGTTGTGCGGACGTGCCCGGATGGAAGTCAAGTCGATCCGCAGACAGGAGGGTGCCCGCCGCCCACCGCGACACCGCCGCCCTCCACGACCGGCGGTGACAATCCGCAGCCGCCACAGTCAACCTGCCCCGGCGGTTTGCCCTATAACCCGGACGGTACCTGCCCGACTCCGGCAGCCGAAACACCCGCTCGTATTCCGCCGCACTGGTGGACGTTTAACGCCTGTTTGGTCGAAAATCCCGGCCCGGAAGCCGATAACGTGCGCTCGTTCGTGCCTGATCCCGCGTCGCCACAGCAGCCGGTGATCCTTGGCACGCTGCCCGCAGGAGGGATGTTCGCGCCGTTGTATGTGGAATACGACTCCAGCAATACGCCATGGTACGGCGCATTGGACATCGTGCCGAATTTGCCGCCGGGGACGATGGGCTGGGTATCGGGCGCTGTCCTCATGACGAATCACGTGTGCGATCATTTGGGCCCGCCGCCGTCGGTGGCACCCCTAGCCGATCGCCCGGTTTGCCTGCTGATCGTTCCCGAAGGGGAAGGCGCTGACGTTTTTACGGATCATGATCGCAATACGCCTGTGCTGATGACGATAGCGGGCAATACACTGTTCGCTGGTCACAACTCGTTCACCGATGCCGCCGGGATGGTCTGGTATCAGGGAGAAATTGGCAGTGACGGCTGGATTCCCGGCAATCTGCTGCTCACCGAAGGAAACTGTGACTTCGAGCATGTGGTGGTAACCCGCAGTTATCATGGACCAATCATTGCCAATGGGGGCGGCGGCTCTTGCGTGCTCACCGTGCCCGATGGCCCCGGTGCGAAACTGTACTACGGCCCATTCCACGATGAAGCGCTTGTGGTTACGATTATGCCGCCCGGTCATATCGCGCTTGCCAGTGGCTCTGACTATGATGTCTACGGACATTTGTGGTATGGAGAAGGCAGCGGATGGGTGGACAGCAGCGATGTGATCGCGACCGGGCCTTGCGCGGGGCTGCCGCTGCCGGACGAAACCGGCGCAGTGTGTAAGGTTTTCGCGCCATCTACGATTGAAGGCGCAGAGGTCTTCGATAACCCGGCGCTGAATGCCAACGTGATCGCGCATTTGACCCCCGGCACGCAGACGGAAGTCAATGCCCGCCTTGATGATGTTGGGACGGGGATCACGTGGTTCCATACGGTATTTCCGGCAGGGTGGATCAATGGAACCGGGATGCCAATGTTCCATTCGGCACACTGCCTCGCGCTGCCGCAAGCCGCACCCGCGCCCCAGACGAGCACCTGTCAGGTCTATTTTGTCGATGGCCCCACAGGAATCTATACCGCCCCAAGCCATGATGGATCTGGCTTAGTGGGCAGCAGCTCTTCCGGCGGCCCTTATCCGGTGACAGGAATGTATGTCGATGAGAATGGAACCCTGTGGTACAACATCGGCGGCCCATGGGTGGACAGCCATGAAGTGACCACGACGGGTGACTGCACGAATCTGCCGCCTTATCAGCCAGCAGGGGCGATGTGTATCCTGCGCGCTCCTTTGGAAAACGGCGCAGTGCCGGAAGTCTATTTCTATACCGACTATCAAAACCCGGTCAACGTCGTCACCCATACCCATGCGCCAGCCATATTCATTGCGACCCACGCGGCAAACTATCAGGGGATGCGCTGGTATTATGCGCAGTACAACGGTGAACAGGGATGGGTACGCAGCACCGACGTGATCGAAGATATTCCGGCGGTGTGTGACGCGCTTTCCCCGATGTACATTCTGAATCTATCGTCGATTGGGCTGGATGCTCTTCAGGTGTGGCCGATCAGTCCAATTCCTGATACCGGCCCCCAGCATACGGTAGGCATCGGCGGTTGAGGGAGGTAAGCGGGGGCGCAGCGTGACTGCGCCCTTTTGCATGGTTAACCTAACCGCGACGTTTAGCTTTTTGCGCGGGTTCATCTGTTTCCACGCGCAGCCGTGAGCCGTCGATCACATCTTGCAGGTGTTCGCTCGTCGGGGTGCCGAACTGCATCGCCTGACGATGCTCCTCGACGATATACCCGGGGGCAAGCGTTTCGAACATCTTCAGCGCTGCGAGAATGATCCCCACATCGTCAAGCTGGCCCAACACAGGCAGCAGATCGGGGACGAAGTCAATCGGCGAGACGACGTAGATCAACCCCAGAAACGGGATTGCTTTCAGATAGAACGGCACGCGCGGATCACGCAGCAGCCGCCATGTCATGCGTAGTTGGTCGATAAACCCCTTGATGATCTGCATGCGATTTGTCTCATCCTCTTGCCAAACACAGGAATGCACAGGGGTACAGAAACTCACCATTCCCGTACCCCTGCCGTTACTCTGTTATACGTCCATTGTCGCTAAAAGTTTCAATTTGTGCATACACCGCCGGACGTATTCCCACTGGTTCACTTCACCCGGAGTGTGATCCCCTGATCGGTGGGGTTACACGGTTCCACTAACGACGGCGACGGCTTTTTCGATGCTGTCCTTGGGACTCACGCCGATCTGCTCATCGATCACGACCCCGTTTTCGTCGATCACCCAGTGCGAACGAATGGTGCCGACGAACTTGCGGCCATACATCGACTTTTCGCCGTAAGCATTCCATGATTCCAAGACTTGATGCGATTCGTCGCTCAGTAAGTCATAGCTCAAGTTCTGCTTGATCTTCCACTTCAGGTTATCCTTCGGCGGGTCATCGCTGATGCCGAGCACCACCGCGTTGGAACTGCTGATTTTTGGGAATTCGTCGCGGAAACCGCAGGCCTGCGTCGTGCAGCCGGGGGTATCGGCGCGCGGGTACGCGAACAGGATCACTTTTTTGCCGCGAAAATCACTCAGCTTGATCAGCTTGCCGTCTTGATTCGGCAGTGAGAAATCGGGGGCTTGTTCGCCAACATGGGGCATGAATCATCATCCTTTGACTGTTGTGGGCTACCTGACTGTTACTTCTTCTCACCTTAGCGCGTTCGCTACCGCTTTCACATGAGAAGGCGTTTAATGTTTGGGTTTGCTATACTCACGGCATGATGACCAATACGACACGTTCTCGTCTATCGACACTTCTTCCCGGTGCAGTGGTGCTGGTGGTGCTGCTGCTGTTTGCTTATTTGCCGGTTTTGCAGCGCATCCCAAACGGCTCTGAACACACGACCATGATCGATGTGGGGGAGACGCAGATCGTCCTCAACGTGTGGGGGACGCTTCATCCGACGGGCTACCCGCTGTATGTCATGCTGTCGAGCGCCGTAGTAGCCGTCCTAAAAGTCGTCGGCGTTGATGCGGCGACCGCTCCGGCAGTTGCATCGCTCCTGTGGGGCATGCTTGGGCTGGTGCTCATTTACGCCCTGATGGTGCGGATCAGCGGCCAGCCGATGACGGCGGGCGCGGTGACGCTGCTTTTCGGGCTGACGCGCTTCGAGTGGCTGCACATGGAAATCGCCGAAGTGTACAGTTTCGGCGTGCTGCTGCTGGCGGCCCTGCTGCTGATCGCTTTGTGGCATCCTGAGCGAACCGAATATTCGGCGGAAATCAGCCGACCGATTTTGTATGCGCTGGCGCTGATCGGCGGGATCGCCATTGGGCATCATCGGGCGATCGCGATGGCGGTTCCGGCGGTGTTGTACGCGGCGCTGCCCATGCTGCGCGCACAAGGAAAAGCGCTGCCGCGTGTACTGCTGATCTGCCTGCTGTTGGGGCTGATCGGCCTGCTGCCTTACGCCTATATTGCCGCGCGGGCACAAGCGGGCGCGGGTTGGGTTTACGGCGAACCGGAAACCTTGCAAGGGCTGGTTGATCAGTTTATGGCGCGCGAGTATGGACGCTACATTGGCGGCGTGCATTCGCTGGATAGCTTAATCGCGAATTTCAGTATGGTGTCGAATGTGATCATCACCAACCTCACATGGATTGGTGTGGCAGGTGGGATCATCGGCTTGGTCGTCGGTGTGATGCGCAAATCACGGCGGCGGGCAGCGATCACGCTGATCTTGAGCGGCGCAGCAGTCTATTTGTTTCATGTGTTCGTCTATACCGATGTGCTGGCGGCGCTGATCCTTGGGGCGGAACTCAGCCTCGCGTTCGGCTGGCTGTTCATCGCCGAAAAACTGTTCGAACCGTTCGATTTTGGCAGCCTGCCTGTGTTTTCGACCGAACTCACGCTGATCGGGCTGGCGGGGCTAGCTGCGTTCGGCTTAATCACGCTGCACCGCGATTGGATCGGCGGTTTGACGAGCGATCCCGGCGCACAAGAGGCCATTCATCTGCTGGAAAGCACGCCGCAAAATGGAACGCTCATGATCGCGTGGGGGCCGCGTCATTATGCCGCCGGGTTCGCGCATGATGTCCTTGGCCTACGCCCGGATGTTACACTGCTCGATCACAAGGGAGATTTTCGCGCCGCACTCGATGCCGATCAGTTGTACACGCCGGATTACACGTTCTACACACTGCCGATCAGTTGGTGGGAATCGGAGATTGGCCAACCGGTGCATTTGTCAGGATGGGCACCGCATCTCGTCCGCATCCGGCGCACTGCGCCGATCGCAGGGATACCGGATGACGGAACGCTGCCCACACTTGGGGTGGCGCAGTTGGATTGTCACGATCCGGTATGGTCGCTGAGCGTGGTGTGGATTGCGCCGAATGCGCCGATCGACCGCGATTACAATGTGTTCGTGCATGTGCTGGACGAAAATGGCGTGATGATCGGACAGTCCGACGAATCCGCACCGGTTTACGGCTGGTACCCCTTCAGCCGGTGGCGGCCTGCCGAGATCGTCCGTGATACCTATCCGCTGCCCACATTGGAGCATACGACCGGGGTGCGTGTCCATTTTGGCCTCTACTATCAAGAGGCAAGCGGCGCGTTCGTCAATGTGGTCGAAGACTCGCTGGCTTTTCCGTCCTATTGTGTGCCTTGAGCAATGCTGATGAACCTTCGCCTGAAATTTCTTCTGCTCTTCGCTTTCTGGATCGTTTGTGCGGCGGCCTGTGTGCCCAGCACTCCCAATGCGCCGACACCGATTCCCTCGCTGCCGCCGGAACGGTTGGTGATGCGCTGGGCGACGGTTGAGGTGCCGCCGACGCTCGATCCATTGGCAGAGGCGGCAACCCGCCGTGCTGAACTGCCCACACCGACCCTAACGCTTCCACCCACTCAAACGTCCACGCCGTATATCGGCGTTTTCATCGGCGGCGGGGCGGGCAGCAACGATATTCCCGATATTGACGGCGGGCAGTATGTGGGAACGCTGGCCGCATCGCAGCCTCTCGTGTTCCCCACACTGGGATCGGCATGCATCATCGCGCCTGATCGCTTGTACGGAAACGATTGGTCAGTGGTCAGCGATCGGTTGGGCTGCCCCGGTGAGCCGGTTACCTCCTATGTGGGCATGATGACGTTTTTCGAGCATGGGCTGATGTATTCGCTGCCGACCGGAGAAATTTATACGATCGTCCCCGGCGGGGTGACGGATGGACGTTACTGGTACGCCCCGACGCCGCCCGCCGATCAAGGGTGGGAAATTCTGCCGCCGCCGGGGCTGCTGGCACCATCGGGTGTGTTCGGGGCACTGTGGCGGGCGATCGAACCCGCACGGCAGGCCGTGGGCTATGCGCAAACCGATCCGCAGTCGGTGAGTCTGTCGCTTCAGCGGTTTGAGCGGGGCGCGCTGTTATTCGATGGTGGGGCGGGGCAGGTGTTTGCGCTGGTTGGCACGACAGGCGGCCAGATCGGCGACGGGACGGCGTTCGGCCCGTATACCAGCGGCGTTCGACCGTAAAACAGAGAAATCAAACCGCAGAGGACACAGAGATCGCAGAGATTCTTAGAGAGAACCATCGTTTTTTCTCTGCGTTCTTTGCGCCCTTTGCGGTGAAGAAGGTTTTACTCACACAAGGCGAGGATGCGCGCTTTGATGCCCGGATTCACGTCGAAATGTTCGTCCAGCCACATCAAGATCGCCTTCGCTGAAGATTTGCTTTGACCGTACCCCTGCACAAACGCGCCTAGATGCGCGCTCGTCAGGGGATATAACTGCTCAAAGCGGCGCATGGTCATAAACGGATCGACATGCCCCGTGCGCGGCGCTTCGATCTGTTTCGCCAGTTCCAGCGCACGATCGACGGCGAAATGTTCGATAAACCGCTGCGCAGAGAGTTTTTCGCCCCGGTGGAAACGTCCCAAACCCACATATAGGTTCGTCAGCGCTTCGCCGAGCTGCCATTCGACGGTGCTTTCTAAGGTGCCGGGTTTGCGCGATGGTGGAATAGCCAGCGAGCGGTCGAAATCGGGCACACTCCATGCGACTGAACCCGGCGCATAGGGGATGTGCTTCAGCTCGTCGGCTTCGAGGACGGCAAATTCACAGAAAATGCCATCGGCATACAGCAGTTTGAAGCCATCGACGGTGTTGCGGAAGTAGTAATCGACCGGATAAATATCGGTAAGCCATTCGAGATGCTCAATATAATGGGCTTTTTGGCCGGGCTGGACAATCGCGAAGAAGTCGATGTCCGAGTAGTCATCCAGTCGATCACGTTCCAGTCCAACCGATCCCATCCCCAACAGCGCGACCGCCTGACCGCTGCGCTCCAGTGATTTCCCGATGGCCGCCAACCGTTCCAACAGGGCGTCGGTGTGTGTGCTCATTTAGAGTCCGAGCTTGCTTTCGTACAGCGTCCGGTGCTTGATCGATTCGCCGAACACCGAAATACCCGCGTTGAACACGATCAAGCCGAGCGTCCCCAGCACGACCCACACGAAAGCCGACTTGCGGCGGCTCTTAAGGATCGTCGCCTGCCCGATGATCGAAACCCCTGTGCCGATGAGCAGCAGCCCGCGCGGGGCCAGTTCGCTCCACTTCTGATAGTGCTGATCCATACGCGATGGTTCCCCTAGGACATAAGCCCACCGAAAACGAAATCACAGTGCAGAGAACGCGGAAAATCGATCGCGCTTCTCTACGTTCTGTAGTTTGTTGCTTGTTAGGATCATTTTACCGCAAAACCATCATTGGTTTGCAGACGATCTCATGTCGTCGAGGCAAAAAGAAAGGGCGAGGCCGCTTGTTCGAGCAGCCTCGCCCTTTCGTGATATCGCGCTTAATCCATCGCTGGATCGGAGACGGCGCGGTGTTCGCGAATGACACTCATCATGTCGTCAATGCGGCTGAACTTCAGGCGCGGGCGGCTGATCGCCTGACCGCGTCCGACTTCTTCACGGTCAAGGTTTTGCCAGTCTTGGTAGGTCACAAAATCGATGCTGCGCGATTGCAGCAGGGTGACGATCGCATCGGGCGCAGGTTGTGCAGGCGTGAGTGTTTGACCAGCTTTCAGGTCTTCCAAGGCCGTCATCACCGTTTCCAGCGAATCCGGACGGTTGGTGCCGATGATTCCGCTTGGCCCGCGCTTGATCCACCCGGCGGTGTATTCGCCTGTGCAGGGCTGGCCGCTGGCAGGATCGGTAATGCGGCCCTTTTGATTGGGGATCGTTCCAGCTTTGGCATCGAATGGCACACCGGGCAGGGCGACGCCCTTATAGCCGATTGAGCGGAACACCAACCCGACCGGGATCACTTCGGTGCGGTCGGTCGCGCGCGGACGCAGCGATCCGTCTGCGCTGGCGGTCAGTTCGTTATGCACCAGCTTGATCGCTTCGACATGATCGGTGCCGGTCAATTCGGTGGGGCTGACGAGGAAGCGGAAGATCACACGTTTCGGTTTCCCGGCGGGCTGCTGTGTTGAATACTTTTGCAGGATTTCGACGTTGATGCGCCCGGTCTTATCGTTGTTGACGGCGAGCCACTGCTCGCTGAGCGCGTCAAGGTGTGCGTCCGCTTCAGGGACGATCACATCGGCTTCCTTCATCTCACCCAGTTCTTTAATTTCCGGGTTGGTGAAGGCTGCTTGGGCTGGGCCGCGCCGCCCCAACACATAAATTTCCTTGACCTTGCTGTTTTTAAGCGCTTCAAGCGCGTAATCGGCAATATCGGTGCCGACGAGTTCTTCATAGCTGCTGGCGAGGATGCGCGCTACGTCCATGGCGACGTTGCCATTGCCGATCACGGCGACGCGTTCCTGCGACAGGTCAAATTTGAGTTCCCGGTAGTCCGGGTGTGCGTTGTACCAACCGACGAATTCGGTGGCCGCGTGGCTGCCGGATAAGTCTTCGCCGGGGACGCCCATCTGACGATCCGTCTGCGCGCCGGTGGCATAAACGATTTGGTGATAGTGGGCGATCAGGTCATCGTGGGTGATGTCTTTGCCGAGTTCTACATTCCCAAAGAAACGGAAATTCGGGTTCGCCGCGATTTTGTCGTACTGTTTCGTCACCGTCTTGATCTTGTCGTGATCAGGGGCGACGCCGCCGCGCACTAACCCGAATGGGGTAGGTAGGCGGTCAAACATATCGACCAACACGACCAGATTGGGCTGCTTCAGATATGAGTCCGCCGCGTAGAAGCCGGACGGCCCTGAACCGATAATCGCCACACGAAGAGGTGCATCTGTAGTGCCGAGTTGTGTCATGGAGTGTGTCACTTTGGTTAATTTGCGTGAGGTTTCACAATCATTAAGTATAGCATGCCCGTGAATTCAGATAGGCTAAAACCTCATCACTATTGGCTGCGAAATGTCATGGATATAGGCCGCTCTGTGAAGGCGGCCTACGCGTAGAGGGATTACGATTCGTTCGGAACGAGGCTCAGTTCCGGGTAAGCGCCGTCTGCATTCGCGCCGCTGACGATAGCATCGAAAGCACCGTTTTGGCCGAGCAGTTCCTGATTGAAGAAGCCAACGGTCGTATCGGTGACGACGGTCAGCAGCCGGTATGGGTCAACCGAACCGGTCAGCGATTCGGGCAGGATGGGCAGCGCCGTCCGAATCAGCGGCAGATCGGTCACATAGGAGAGATGCACGGTATCGGCCACGATCATCTCGGTGAGCTGCGGCGCGGTACGCAGCGCTTCTGTTGAATCAACAGCCTGCTGCATGAGCTGATCATACTGTTCACGGGTCATATTGTTCTGGCTTAGGATTTCTGCGATTTGCGCTTCCGTTGGTGCGGATGTCCCATCCATCTGCGAGGCCGTCTCTACCGATCGCATCATCAGCACCGGCCCGCTGATGGCCGTGCCAATCGAGTCCAGCATCAGGCTGCCGTCGATGTCGATTGTCGCTTGGACGCGCGCATCTTCGACCATGATTCGTACCGCCGCCGCGCCGCCGAATGAGTGCCCGAACGCGCCGTTCTTCGTCAGGTCAAGCGCGCCCGTCAGCACCGGATCGCTGGCGTTCAGCGTTTGCAGCCAATCGAGTACTGCGCGTGTATCGTCCGTCCAGACTTGACCGATCAGGCGATTGTTCGTCTCGTCGTTGAGATTCGTCCCGGCTGCATTCTGTGTAACCGACGAGCCATCCGGGAAAAAGCTAATGCTCTGGCTGTAGGGATGATCGATCGCCGCCACCACATAGCCATGACTGGCGACCTGTTCCAACAGCGAGGTGTAGAGCGGCAGCGCCACGCCGAAACCGGGTGAGAACAGCAGCACCGGGAAGCCTTGATCGCTGCTGGCGGCGGGTGCATTATCGCTTGCATGGGCACCGATTTGAGCGAACAGGGTGGGCGGGAAGCCGAGTGCTTGTGCAAAAGGCCCTCGGATGTTTTCAGGGATATAAGCCGTCGCCGCCGGAGCGGTCGCCGCCGAAGCGGTCGCCGCATCGATCGGGTAATAGAAGGTCACCGGGATACGACGTGTATCGTTCGCGTCATCGGTAAAGACTTCCGCGCGTGCGCTGTCGTCGAGTGCCATGAAAGCCCGCCCAACGGCGTAGCTGCCTGACAGCGGTGGGAACTGAAGCAAAAGGGTTGAATTGGAGGGTGTCACGGTAGATTCTGCCGTTTGCGCCGATACTAGTCGCGCTGCGAAAAGGATGGCGCACCCTATCAACGCCGCAGCGATCCGTCCACCGAGAAGGTGTACATGTTTCATCAAGTCTGCCTTTGAAATTCACAGGATACGGGAGCGTATACGCAGCCTGTATCCTGTGAGTTGCGGCAGCTAGCCCCGCAAAGGCAGGATCAAATCCTTCGGAAAATCCGTCAGCGTGACGAGTTCGCCGCGTTCATTGACATACAGTGTGTCTTCAAGGCGCATGCCAAATCCTTGATCCGGGTAATACAAGCCCGGCTCAATGGTGATCACATTGCCGGGAGCAAGGGTATCGGTGCTGAGGTGGCCGATGCGCGGATATTCGTGAATTTCCAATCCTACGCCATGACCGAGGCTGTGCATGTAACCGACGGTCGTTCCGGGATGGCTGCGCGTCGTCGGGTGGCCGTTTTCCTCAAAATACGACTGCACCGCTTCTTGCATCGCTTTGGCGGGCATGTTGGGGCGGAACGTATCCACCGCGACTTCAAAGGCGTTGTAGACCAGATCGTAGGCTTTCTGGACTTCCGGCTTGGCATACTGAATTGACCATGTGCGCGTGGTATCGTGGAAATAGCCGCCGCCGATTTCGCGCGGGAACAGATCGAACACGATCGGCTCACCGACCTTTAGCACCGCGTCACTTTCGCCCCGGCTGTGCGGAAAACCGCCTTCGCGTCCCGGCGCGAAGATCATATGCGAGTCTTCGAGATCATAATCGAGCAGCGTGCGGCGCACAAAGCGTTTGACTGCGCCCACCGTGAGCGGCGTGCCTTCCGCATCGACGACCTGATCGCCTTCCGCGTGGTGCGAGGCGATGAAATCCCAAGTGAGTTTCAAAACCTGACTAGTGCGCGCCGCCACTGAGCGAATACGCAGCAGTTCGTCGGCATCCTTGGTTTGGAAGGCTTCATCGAAAATCGTCATGCCGTTTTCGCCGACGAACTGATAGGTGGGGCTGGCAGTATTCACCTTTTCGATCAAGTCGATGAAGCGGTGAATTGCGCCTTCGCCGTACACGCCGATTTTTCCGGCGGGGACATTGAACTTTTGCAGCATGCGCCCGAAGAAGATCAGCGAGGCTTGGGCTTGATCGCCTTTCAATTCTTCCAGCAGTTCCGCCCATCCGAGATCGTAATAGGTGAACACTTCCAGTCCACTTTTGGCGGCTTCGGCGACTTCCATCGCATTGACGATCATGACAGCGGGCGATCCGCGTTTCTTCAGCACATAGCCGCCCGTCACTTCCGCGCCGTTGGTCATATACACGCGCAGCATATTGACGGATTCATCCCCGACGATCAACAGCGCTTCCAGCCCGCGCTTTTCCATCAGGCGATCGATGTCGCTTTTCATACCTTCAATTCCTTATGTGCGTTATGGTGATCTAAGGTGCTGGGGGAATGCCCCAAGCGTAAATAGCCCCGTTCGCGTCGAACAGCAGGATCAACCGTCCATCGCTCGTCCAATCGGTTTCAAGGATGGTGCTGTTTTCGATCGGAAACTGGAAGCGCCCGCCGCCGCTGGCGTCGACCTGACTGATGTTCCACAGCGCCGCATGCCTGCCGAGCGCGGTGGTCGCCAACATCCCCCCGTCGGGCGAAAATACTGCATCCATGCGATCGCCGCTGGTATCCGGCAGCGTTGCGATCAGCGCGATCGCGGCGGGTGTCCACAAGGCTATCCCGGCGTCGTTCGTTCCCATGACGAGGTAGCGGCCATCGGGCGCATAGCGCAGCATCGGGGAACGCCCGCCGGTTTCTAGGCGCAGGGGATTCGAAAGCTCGCCGGTAGGGGAGCCAAGCCGCACGTCGAAATCGTTGGCAAGCGCAAACTGCTGTCCATCGGGCGAGAAAACAATCCGCGTTGTGGTAAAGCGCGTGGAGCCAAGCTGCTCGTTTCGCCATTCGCGCTGCTGGGTTCTCGTCGCCCAGTCCCATAAACGGATATACCCATCTGAATCGGCAGTGGCTAACACGGATGCATCCGGGCTGAACCCGAGGGCGGTGATCTGTTCGCCAGCGTCAAAGGTGACTTCGCTCTGGCGCGTGACCATATTCCATACTTTGACGGTGCCATCGGTGCCGCCGAGCGCGATCAAGTCGAAGTCAGTCGCGATCGCGTAGACTCCCGCATAGGCAGGGTGCCCATGGGCGCGATCGGTTTCGCTGCCGCTGGTGGCATCCAGCACACGCAGATCGCCGGTCGAATCGATGCCGTAAATCTCGGTTTTGTCTGACGAGTAGCTGATCACGCCGGTTGTTAGGCGCGCATTGACGAAAATGCGTTCCCCGGTCAGTAAATCCCACCCAATCACGTTCTGATCGGTCAGCCCTGCGATATTCAGGCCATCCGGTGACATGGCATGAGCGAAGACGGTGGCGGCAGGTTCTTCTTGATCCAGTCGTCCCAAGTAGGCGATCTGGTTGGCGTTTTCGAGCGTGATCGGCACGCTGGCCGCACGCCAAGTCGGGGCGGGGACGGTCGGCGTACGGCGTTGATCGGATGGCGGCGCGGAAGCACACGCCGCCATCAGGCCAAGCATGACGCCGGAGAGCAGTAAGGCTGTCAACCGGTGCATTACGACTGTGCCGCCTTGAAAATATCCATATTGGCGATGCTCACGCCGTAATCGGCGATTTGGTGCAGCCCGCATTCCCCTTCAAAGGTTTCGATCAACCCGTTTTGGTTGAGGTCAATTCCGTCGAGCAGTGCCAGCGCGTCCGCCGTGGATTGTGCCATCTGGGGCTGTGCCGCTTCGAGCGAATCAGCGGCCAGCATCTGCGTTTCCTGATCGATCACGCTGTCCATCCATATCCGCGCATTGCTGACACAGACGCGGATCGAATCAATCTGCGCTTCGATCAGCGGCGGCGCATCAGCGGCGGCTTCATTCAATTTCGCGTCGATTCGGTCAAGGAAGAACACGACGCCAATTCCACGACCGGGATTCTGCCCTTGTCCGCTCCCATCAAGGTCATCGGTGGTGCCGCGCAGAATATTGATCGTATGTTCGGCGTGAGTGCGCATGCCGCCGGTATTCGTCGCTCCTGCGGCTAATCCCGCGTGGCGCTGGGCAACTTCGGCTTCGGCAATGGCGCCATCCAGCAGGCTGCTGTTCATCTCGGCGGGCGTGGTTGGAGGTGGCCCGTAATTGTCCTGACTCGAATTGCCGCTCGGCGTGGCGGTGGGTGCCGCGTTCGCCGGAGGCAGGCCGTCCGGCGAGGTGACGAGGATTTCATCGATCGCCGCGATGACCGAGAACGGAATGCTGCCTTCATAAACCAAATCGCCCGTTGGTTCGGTCGGCGTGCCGGTTTCCACGGTGACGAACACACGGTCGTAGCTCAACGCAAGGCTGTGATCGCCTGTATAGGTGAGTTCTCCATCGCCTGCCGCGTCGAGCGTGAGCATCCCCAAGGGCAAGAGGTGATTCGTCATGGTGTTTTGCAGCCAGACGGCATACTGCGCACTGCCTTCTAGCGCGGTTGGGGTTTGAATATCAACCGTGACGGTATCGCCGAGGATGTCTGTGGTCGAGTAGATCAAGTGCCCATCAGTGCGCGGCGCATTCACGGTGATTTGTGTGGGCAATGCGGTTTCCGGGCCGGGTGTTTGCGGCGCGGGTGTGTTCTGATCGATATCGAGCAGGACGGGCGGTTGGGTCGAATTGGCAGGCGGTGGCGTGGGCTGATTGCGAATCAGCACGATGAGCACAAGGACGAGCAGCACTGCCAGCACGGCGAACCCGCCGATCAGGATGGAAGGGTTCAAGCCGTTATTGGGCACCGGATACTGCGTTGGGTTCGGTGGTTGGGTGGGATTGCCATAGTAGCCGGGTGGGGGTGTCCCATAGTATCCGGGCGGCGGCGTGCCGGGTGGCGGGGTTACATACGGCACCGATCCTATGGGCGGTGTCCCAATCGGAGCTCCCGTTGGCGAAGAAGTTCCCGTCGGTTGTACGGGATACGGGGTCTGCGCGCCGGGGAGCGGCGTACGCATGGTCGCCCGGTTTGGATCACTGATGGCCGTGATCGCGGCAGGGGGAATGTCGTAGCCTTGCAGCGCCTTCTTGAAATCATCGGCGAATGCCCCGGCGGTTTGGTAGCGATCATTCGGATTTTTCGCCAGCACCCGCGCGATCACATTGTTGATGCCGCTGGGAATGCTCGGCACGAACTCCGAAACGAGCGGCGGCGGCATGGTGATCTGCTTCAAAATGATGTTGACCGGCGTATCACTGGCGAAAGGCTGCTTGCCTGTCAGCATCTCGTAGACGACGATGCCGAACGAGTAAATATCGGCGCGCCCGTCAATCGTATTGTTCTGTGCCTGCTCTGGCGCGATATAGGCGGGTGTCCCCACCAATCCGCCGGTCGTCGTCATGCCGCTCGTTTCCGCCAGTTTGGCGATGCCAAAATCGCTGAGGAGCGCAAAGCCATCCTTGTTCATGAGGATGTTATCGGGCTTGATGTCGCGGTGAATGATCCCCTGCCGGTGTGCATAATCAAGCGCGCTGGCGATCTGTGATACCAACCGCTCGATCTCGTTGAACGGAAGGCTGCCGCGCCGGATTCGGTCATGCAGCGATCCGCCATCGATGAAGGGCATCACCAGATACAGGATGTCATCCTGATTGCCGTAATCGTACAACGGGAGAATGTGGGGATGTTGAAGCTTGGCAATCGTGCGCGCTTCTTGCCGGAAACGGTCAACGAACGCGGCGGTTTGGCCGGGATGGGGAGGGAGCACTTTGACCGCCACATAGCGATCGACATCCTCCTGATACCCTTTATAGACGGTCGCCATGCCGCCGTGACCGACGAGCTGTGTAATTTGGTACTTGCCGAGCTTTTGTCCAACGAGTGTGCTTGACAACGCCAAGTCCCTTCCGCGTCTCCCGCGACTCTGCTATATCGCGTAGGCTTCTTCTAATTCGTCGCGTAAACCAAGATAACTCTCATACCGATCGCGGCTGATCTCCCCGCGATCAGCGGCGGCCCGCACCGCGCAGCCGGGTTCATCATGATGGGTACAATCTCCGAAGCGGCATTCCGGTACATACGGCGCGATTTCGCGGAAATACGCGTCCAGTTCTTCCGGTTCAATATCCCAAAGCGTAAAATGCCGCATTCCCGGTGTATCCGCCAAATATCCACCGCCGTCTAATTTAATCATTTCGCTGTAGCGGGTGGTGTGCATCCCTAATTGGCTGGACTGGCTGACGGCTTTTACACTGCGCCCTAACCCCGGCTGAATTTGGTTGAGCAGACTCGTTTTGCCCACGCCTGATGGCCCGGTGAACACCGAAATGCGATTTTGCAGCATGTCGCGCAGCGTATCGACCGCTTGACCGAGCAGGGCGCTTGTGTAGATCACCGGGTAGCCGATGCGCTCATAGGTCGCAAAAATGTGCATCGGCATCAAGATCGATTTTGTTAACGACCAGCACCAACTGTTGAATATTTGATTTTTCGCCGACCGTCAAAAACGATCGATACGGTGCCGGGTTGTGGCGCGGGTGCAGCAGCAGCAAAGACGAAAAAAGCCTGATCCGCGTTGGCGATAATCACCTGCTCACGTTCGGCGCTGCCCGCGCCCCGTTTGCCTTCGGTGCGCGCCGCCCGTGAAAGCACACTCGTGCGCGCTTCCACTTCGGTGATCGTGCCCGTCGTTTCGTTAATCGGATGCAGCGTAACCCGGTCGCCAATGGCGGCAATGTCGGAAGATTTCGCTTCTTCCATCAATTTGCCACGCAGCCGGCACCGGTAGACGCGATCGTCCCCCGCTTCAACCCAGAAAAACCCGCTCTGTTCCTTAATAACCAGCCCCTGAAGCAACGCCGTCAAATGTGTGGTACTCCCCTTATAGCAAATCCATGTGTAGAGTTGTTCCTATTGTACACAAAAAGCGTATCTCCATGGTGAGATACGATGGCAAGATGCGTCTGTGGTATCATGGAAACGCTTACCGTTTTTGTTAAGTTGAGGATTTGCAGTGGAAAACCAGCAAGCTATGCCCTCTTCCACGTCTCCTGATGTCCCTCCTGAGGGTCAGCCAGCGGCCCCCCGCTCGAACGAAAATGTCATCGTCGTGCAGCGCACGCTGATCAATTATGTGGTGATCGCCGCGGTGTTCCTCTTTGTCGGTGTGATCCTTGGCATGATTGGCTATGAGCGGTTGAGCGGCACCCAAAACGAAGATTTGATCCGCCGGGTGGTGAATCAAGCGCTGGAAGCATCCCGTTCGGAAACACAGCAAATGATCACGGCGGCGCTGGGGAGCGGGGGCGGCGATACGGTGGCCGGGTTGGACAGCACCCAAGTCTATACCGTCAGCACCGAAGGCCCCTCACTTGGCCCCGCCGATGCCCCGGTGACGATCGTCGCGTATGAGGATTTCCGCTGCGGCTACTGCAAGCGCTTCACCGATCAAACGCTGCCGCAAATTTTGGCCAACTATCCGACACAGGTGCGTTTCGTGCATCACGACTTCCCGATTTTGGGGCAGTCGTCGCTCGACAGTGCGCTGGCGAGTGAATGCGCCAATGAGCAGGGGCATTTCTGGGATTTCCACAACCGCTTCTACGGCGCGCAGGATCAGCTCACGCGCGATGCGTTCATCGCCTACGCGACGGAATTAGAGTTGGATGTGCAAGCGTTCACCGCCTGTTATGACAATCAGCTCTATGTGCAGTCGGTGCAGGCCGATTTGGTCGCGGGGAACAGCCTCGGCATTCAGGGCACGCCGACGTTCTTCGTCAACGGGCGCCCGCTGGTCGGCGCGCAGCCGTATGAAATGTTCGCTAGTTACATCGATCAAGCGATCGCCGATGCGTCTGGAACCAATACGGACAGCGCGACGACCGGATCGTAAAAAAGTCGTTTGGGGGATTGGCACCGCTCAGCCAATCCCCTCATTTGAGGAACCGCTTGATACAAGCCGCCCGCCGCACAATGGATCGCCTTCGCCGTGAACTGGATGTCTACCGCCGCGTGCTGGTCGATCCACGCACGCCGCGCATGGCGCGGGTACTGCTCGGCGCGTCGATCGCTTATCTGCTTTCACCGATCGACGTGATTCCGGATTTTATTCCCATCATTGGACACTTGGATGATGTGCTGATTGTGCCGCTGCTGTTTTGGCTGGCGCTTCGCCTTGTCCCGCGTGAGGTGATCGAGGATGCGCGGGCAGCAGCGAACCAGCAGATAGAAATGTGAGGTTTGGATTTTGCCTGTGTGGATTGGTTCGGAATTGTACCCATGCGCTAAATGAGTTTGGATAGCGAAATAGATATACTAGAGCTTTTAGGGGGTACTCATGTATACCCCTTTTGTTTGAATATTGATATGCGGAATAGTGCGTTAAAAATATTGACTAGTCGGTGTTTTATTGTATTATTGAGGGTGTAGATGATCGTTAGTCGGTTACGCATCGTAATTGCAGAGTACGAAGTCAAAACTGGAAAACGCTTGCCTATCAAGCGTTTGGCACAGGAAACCGGACTCGCGGAAAGTACGCTCCATAGTCTGGCAAACAACGCAACGCAGCGATTTGATGCTCCTGTGTTAGAGAGTTTGTGTCAGTACTTTGGCATTCAAATCAGTGAACTACTTATCTATGACCCAAGCGAGGACGGCACCATGACAGTCACAATGCCATCAACGGGCGAAGAGGCTATCAATAACCTCGTTAAGCACTTTCCTGACATTCTCATGCAGATTGATAAATCGATCTTCACGTCGCATGAGTTCATTTTGAAACTCGCACAGAAGCATCAACAGGAATATGTCGCCGCCCTGACCAAATATATTGAGTCTGATGCACCATTTAGGGATGTGAATGGGCAACTTGCGAAGCGGCTGAAGGAGTTTGCAGATTTGGAGAGCAAAGGGGAATCAAGCGAGAATATCTTTGACAATCCGTCTCGTAGCGCAACGTGGAAAAAGCACTCTTACTGATCACCTTACTGTGTTGGGAGTGGCAGGATTCGAACCTGCGACTTACGATTTATGAGATCGGTTTTCTACCGCTGAAATACACTCCCTCTGAGAGACATTATAGATTACGTCACACTGAGGTCAAGTCCTTATGCAAAAATGTGAGATCTGCGGCAAACAACTCACTGGGAAACAGCAGCGCTTTTGCTCTATGAAGTGTAAGAATGTGTTTCATCAGGGTTACCCCGGTCAGCGTGAACGTGGCCTAAAACGAAAGTTGGCGCTGGTTCAGAAGCATGGCAGTAAATGTGCCCTTTGCGGTTATGACAAGAACTTAGCGGCACTGACGTTTCATCATTTGGGGGATAAGAAAATAAAAATGGACATGCGATCCATGTCCAATCATAAACGTGATGTGATTATGAACGAATTC
>JAXLWG010000045.1:0-37424 GCA_046328615.1 Anaerolineae bacterium
CTGATGGCGCTGCTGAGCAGTGATCGGGTTGGCAAGTCTGTCCCGGTCAAGATTGTGCGCGGAGGTGCGGTACAGGACTTGAGCGTGACCATCGGCGAGCGTTCATAGACAGGGGTAGCAACGCGATGTCTCTGCTCCAACAGCTCAACGATTCGCTGTCCGGTGTGATTACGCAGGCACAAGCGAGCGTCGTTCAGGTGCGTGATGGGCGTGGTGGTCATGGCGCGGGGACAATATGGCACAGCGACGGGCTAATCATCACGAACGCACATGTTGTGCGTCAAAACCCGGTCGAAATCGCCCTTTCCGATGGCCGCACGCTGCGCGCAACCCTGATCGCCCGTGACGATGATCGCGATCTAGCCGCGCTTTCGGTCGAAGGCCACGATCTGCCGGTGATTCAGCCGGGAGACTCGCGGGGGTTACAGGCGGGGCAGTGGGTCATGGCGGTCGGGCATCCTTGGGGAGTAACCAATGCGGTTACCGGCGGAATCGTCATCGGCGTTCGCCAACAAATGCCTGATCTGCGCGTGTTCACACAAGATTGGATCGTCGCCGATTTACATCTGCGCCCCGGCAACTCCGGCGGCCCGATGATCGATGTGGCGGGACGATTAGTGGGCGTGAATACCTTGATGACCGGCCCCAGTGTTGGTGCAGCCGTCGCGGTCGATGTCGTCAAAGATTTCCTGAAACGGGCGCTGAATTCCCCTGTGCGCGTCGAACCGGGTGCTGTCACTGGCGAAGGAGCACATTGGTTGTAACCTGCTGCGCCAGAATGAACGAGTGAGCCTGCCGGGGGATCGCGTTTTGGGGAATGCGATCCCCCGGTTTTTTATGGCGCTTCCCTTAAGCGTTTTGCAGCGGCGGGAGCGTTTCGGTCGGTGGGGGTGTGGGGGTTGGCGTGCGAGTCGGTCGGCGGGTCGGTGATGCATTCGGATCAACCGTATCGGTCGGTTCCAATGTTTCGGTCGGCGTCGTCGTGAGCGTGGGCGTTATACTCGGCGTGATCGACGGCGTCAGCGTAATGGTCGGCGTTTCAGTCGGAAATACCGCTTCAATCACGCTCTCATGCATATACGCAAGTTCACGGCGGCGTGTATCCGGGTTGCCATCGACCGTATACCATTCACTCCCTGCATCTCGTCCCAGCACGCAAACGCCTGTACCGAGCACCAGACCGGTCACTACCGGTGCATTGGTGCTGGGAAGTTCACGCACCACCGCGTTTGGTACAATCACGCGGAATTCTTGACAATCGGGAATGGGCGTCGTGGTGGGAGGCAGCCCGCCAACAGGGGTGTCTGCCACAAAGGTGGAAGGACGGGTTGCCAACCGCGCTTCCGTCGCTGTTTCGATCAACTGCGCACGTTCCGTCGCTTCTTGTACCCCTAAGCCTCCGGTACGAAGGAAGTTCTGCGCGCCCTGCCATACATAAAAGCCGCCGAATACAATTGCGGCTCCGACCAGAAAGATGATCCATGTAGGCAAGCCATCACCCCGGCGCGGCGGAGGTCGGCGCGGCGCGGGTGTTCTTCGAATGGACATGAAACCCTAGTTCCTGCCAGTCCTCAACGATGGGGGTGTTTTACCAGAGGCAGCGCCAGCGCGCCAGATGCCGTCCATAAGGCGGAGTGCAATCGTACACTGACTAAGGGAGCCTTTCTAACCGGATTGGAGCAGCCCTTTAAGCTTGGTGAGCAGGTCGCTTACCTGAAAGACCTTCGAAATGAACATGTCGGCCCCCGCTTCAACCACCTGTGCACTGACGGTATCCCGATCCATCGCGGACATGACAACAATCCGCACCGGGTGGGGAAGATCCATCGCACGGATGGCCTGAATAACCTCGACACCATTCATATCGGGTAAGCGCAGATCAACGATCACAAGCTGTGGGACGAGCTGTGCCACAGCCTGAATACCGCTGTGTCCGGTATTGGCGGTAGTGACCGTGTAGCCTCCACGCTTCAGGACAGTTTCCATCAGTTCGCGGTTCACCCAATCGTCGTCGATGACTAGAATGCTCGGTTTTTCAGGTTGTTCGCTCATGCGTGACCTACCTCTGCTGATGCGAAAGGAGCGGGAAAGCTCCCGCCCCTCATGAGTTGTCAAACGCGCCTAATTAAACGCTGTCCATGTTCTGAATAAGCTGGGTTGCAAATTCGCTCGTCTTGACTTCCTTGGCACCTTCCATTTGACGGGCGAAGTCGTAGGTGACGACCTTTTGATCGAGCGTCAATTCGTATGCCTTGGTGATCAAATCGCCGGCTTCCTGCCAGCCGAGGTGTTCGAGCATCATCACACCGCTGAACAGCAGTGAACCCGGATTCACCTTGTCCAAGTTCGTGTATTTCGGTGCAGTGCCGTGTGTGGCTTCGAACAGTGCGACTTCGTCGCCATTGTTCGCACCGGGGGCAATGCCCACGCCGCCCACTTCCGCCGCTACCGCATCGCTGAGGTAGTCGCCGTTGAGGTTGGGCGTCGCGATCACATCGTTTTCGCTGGGGCGCAGCAGCATCTTCTGGAACATGATGTCGGCAATCGTGTCCTGAATAAGGATCTTGCCTGCGGGCACCTTACCGCCGTGATTCTTTTCGACGTCCGCCCACGAAATCGTCTCATTCGGGAATTCCTGCGCAGCGACTTCATAGCCCCATTTCTGGAACGCGCCTTCAGTGAACTTCTGAATGTTCCCCTTATGTACCAGCGTCACACTCTTGCGCTTGTGATCGATAGCATAGCGGATTGCGGCGCGGATCAGGCGCTTGCTGCCGAATTCGCTGATCGGTTTGATGCCCAGCCCTGCCTTATCGAAGAAGTATGCCTTCAATTCCTCGCCCAGGAACTTGGCGAGATTCTTGTTGTCTTCCGAACCCGCTTCATATTCGATCCCCGCGTACACGTCTTCGGTGTTCTCACGGAAAATCACGACATCCACATCTTCCGGGTGCTTGAGCGGACTGGGGACGCCGCGATACCAACGTACGGGACGGATGCACTGGTACAGGTCAAGCACTTGACGCAGAGTTACGTTCAGACTGCGGAACCCGCCGCCGACCGGGGTCGTCAGTGGGCCTTTGATGCCGACTTTGAATTCGCGCAGGGCGGCGAACGTTTCTTCCGGCATGTAGTTGCCGTTATACAACCCTGCCGCTTTTTCGCCGCAGTAAATTTCCATCCACGAGATCTTGCGCTTGCCACCGTACGCTTTTTCCACTGCCGCATCCCAAATGCGTTTGCTGGCAGTCATGATGTCATAGCCAATACCGTCGCCTTCGATGAACATCAGGATCGGGTGATCGGTGACGTGCAGCTTGCCATGTTCGACGGTGATCTTGTCCCCTTCGGTGGGAACTACAATCTTTTCGTAAGCCATCCTGCTTGTGTCTCCTACATGCATGGTGAAACTAAGAGTTCCCCCTCGTCCTATGCACATTATAACAACCCTGCGAACCGTATCCCAACAGCGATCCTGTCAAGGCGGACACAAGAACTGTTTGAAGATCGTTTGTCTTTAGGCTTCCCGTACACCTCCCTTTGACTTCGTAATGTGTTATAGTGGATTTCTCTACAGGAGGGTGCATATGGACTTCGGGGCTATCGTCGGGGTCATCATTGGAATGGTGCTCGTATATAGTCTGCTGAGCATCATCGTCACGCAGGTCAATTCGCTGATTTCGATCATGCTGAAAACGCGCGCATCGCACCTGCGCGACGGTATCGCAGAATTGGTCAGCGATCCGGAAATTCAGGCACAGGTGCTTCGTCACCCGCTGCTCAATATTGTGACGGATGAACGGCAAAACCTGATTATCCGTGTGATTGGGGCGCTGACCGGACGGCGGCGGGTCAACAATGCGGTGCAGGCAGCGCAGAGCCAAGCGGCGGCGCAGGCGGTGGCCGCAGGTCAATCACCGGGGCCGCTGATGTCACCACAGCTTTCCGGGGTTACCAGTCTCGATCCGGGACTTTTTACGGACGCACTGATCGATACGCTGATCAATAACGCGCGCGACCGTTTTTATGCGCCTTTGGAACTTGCCATCAGGCCGCTCCCAGAAGGGGCCGAAAAGGCAAAAATTAAAGAGAAAATTAGTGCTTATAAAGTGGGTGCGATCACAGCAGCGGAACTCAATATCGATGCAAGCTGCCTGACGGTCAAAGAGGCGTGCGAAGGGCTTAAGTCCGCCATCGATTTGATCGAGCCAAAACGTACAGCCTTCGAGCACGATGTAAGAGCGCGTGACCTCGAAAATGTGTTGAAGGGCGTTAGCCAAATCTCCGACCCGACGACCCGCCGCGCGCTGAATACGCTGTTGGCTTCGGCACAGAGTGTTCAGGATGCCGAGCAGAAAATCGGCCAGTGGTTCGATGCTCGTATGGCGCAGGTGTCCGATCGCTTCAAACGGCACATGCAGTTTTATACCCTGCTGATCGGTTTCATCATTGCGGCAGTGCTCAATGTGGATACGGTTCATCTGGCGAACGCGCTGTATACACAGCCAGTCGTGCGTGACAGCGTTTCGCAGATTGCGAGCGCGTTTGTCGCTCAACAGCAAAGCGCAGGCACAGCGCAAGCCGCAACCAACATGTCGGAAAATATCGACGTGGTGGCGGCGCAGGCAGCGCAGGCGGCATCACAGGTCGCGAATCTGAACCTGCCGCTGGGTTGGGAATTCCATGATGTGGATTGTGCTGCGATCGTTGGGGTGGACCCGAATACGGTGGTGGTATCTACTTCTACGCCGAGCCCAACCGATACTCCCATGCCAACGCCAACGGATACGCCACCGGATACCCCTGCTGACGCCGCGCAAGGAGGCGATACAGGCATTCCGGCAACGCTCGATCCTTTTACAACGCCGACGGCTGATGTGATCGCGTTTAGTGCGCAAGACGTTCCGGCAGCGGAACCAACCGCAGAAGCGACACAAGAACCGGCAGCTTCAGGAAATGCATCAGCGGTTTCGAATGTGTCGATTACCCAAGCCCCGTGCAATGATCGTCGGAATTTGGCGCTGTTCATCCCGTTCACGCGGGCCTTCAACTTCGGTAACTTGTTCCTGAAGGTGATTGGGCTGCTGTTGACCACATTCGCGGTCGGTCAGGGAGCGCCATTCTGGTTCGACCTGCTCAATCGAATCGTTGGTCGCGGCGGATCATCGAGTGCCCCGTCGGTCAACGTCACCTCACCGCCGGTTAACGTTACTGTGAACCCGACCAGTAACGGGAGTGATGGCTCCGGCGCGCCATTGGGATAAGCGTTAGTACGGCTTACGGAAAAAACAACGGGGCGGATGTCGTATAACATCCGCCCCGTTTGCATTCATCGAAGGAAAAAACTGTATCCGATCAGGCTAAGCCGGTGGCCTGCATGATTTCCTGCACGCGCTCGGTCGTCAAGTCAAGATCATTGAGACGGCTGTACGGGAGCTTATGTTTACGCACATAGTCGGGCAGGATTTTGATCGTATCAGCAATATCGGTCGTCGGGAGTGCATCCAGCCGCACGCCAGCCGTTTCCAGCGTGGAGCGGATCGGGCCAACATTCTGTCCATGAATGGCGGTACCGATTAGGATGCCGGGGCCAACCATATCCGCATAGGGCATTGGTTTTTCGCGTTTGCGGCGTGATTCATACGCATAGGCGAAATACTGTTCGCTGCCTTCTTGCGGGCGTGTATGCCCGATCTGCGAGGTGACACGGACTTCAAGGCACAGCAGGTCAAGCAGGTTGCGCAGTGAGTCTACTTCGCCACGTCCAACACCTTCTGCGATTTTGAAGGCTTGGCGGGCGATGCTCGCCATGATTTCAGCGACCCACGGCTGATAGCGTTCGCCGCGTGGGTTTTGGTTGCGTTCTGCTGCATAGCGCCAGTCAAGCAGCCCTGTCGTAATGGTGAGCAGTTCGACAATCGCAGCCCCGCGCACATTTAGCGGTGCATTGCGGATGACCGACCAGTCGATGATCAGCCGATCGGCGGGGCCGGTTTCAACATAATGTACCGATCCGCCAGAGCGAGCTGCTACGATCGGCGTGAAAAATCCATCGACACTCAGCGCGGTGGGGATGATCGTCACAGGGAGTTTGCGCGCATAACCCAGATACTTGGCGACATCGGCGACCAATCCTCCGCCGACCGCATACACGGCTTCTACCTGCGGCGGCAGGCCGTTTGCCATCGCCTCCAGATAATCGAGATCGACTTTTGTCGGCTCCGCTTGGACGACGACAGGCAGGTCCAGCAGCGGGCTAACGGCCCCCCAACTTCGTTCGCCCGTCAGCAGGGCGATGGGGCGCGTTTCGCTCACACTGGTTAAATCGGTGATCTCAAGTGTGGGTAAAGCCCAGATCGTCGTCATCGCTTCCCTAACTCCATCCGACGCGCAGATTCACATCTCAAAAGGCACACAGCACTATAACGTAACGCACTAAATATAGTAGGATTCGGCGCCGCTTGCTAGTCTTTGCTCACCGTAATCTCTAGTCAACGATCTAGCGCCTTGTCGGAAACGCATGATTACGCCACAATTGTGCGCACGTTAGGGATGTCCCGTTCATCGCTGCGCAATTTCAACTGTTTGAGTTGGGAAGTTCACGAAGGATCAGGTTGTATGTCGCTCCCCTCCAATGAAACCTTGCTCGCCTTCAGCGCTGATGTGCCGTGGGCGGAGATCGAACGCCAGAAACGTCAATTCAACCGTGCGCTCGATGCGCTGGTCGATGCGAAGCATGAGGGGAGTCTTCCACTCGAAACGCTGTCAGATTCTGTCGGCGTACCGCTGAGCATGCACTACGATGCGGTGTCGGCGGAGGACGGAAATGTGGTATTGGCGCACCAGAATGGGCGCGCTTATGTGATGGGCAGTGCGGTCAGTAAGCGTTACCGGGGCGACCACTCTTTAACCGAAAGCATCGTCCCTTATAACCTGAATCCCAGCGTCAACCACACCAATATTGAAGAAACCGAAGATCCCATTACCCGCATGCGGGTGATTGGCGCAGAGTTGGAACTCGGTGTACTGCATACCGACGGCGGACAGCCCTCCGAAGAAAATGTGCAGGAATTCATCAAGGCCTATTATGTCCATGCTTCACGGATCGGTATTTATCCCCGTTTGGATCGTGAAGCATGCCAGTATCAGGTAGAAGCGCATATCGCGCCGAGCATCGGCTATCAGAAGACGCGCACGGCCTTGAATGGCATTTTCGCAGCGCTGGCAGCCGCAAGTCAGGATACAGGCCTTACAACGGCGATCATGTCCTGCTACCCGACCGAGAGCGACTTCAAGATGACGGATCACCCCAAGGTGCAAACCGCCGTCGATCTGATGCTCGAAGTGAACCACATGTTCCCCGAATACGAACAGCGTTTGGTCGAACGGCGCGAACGCTATCATGTCCCCGGCGATGCTCACTATGTAAATCTGTTCCGCAATCAAGGCTGCCATATTCATATCGATCTAGCCGGACGCAGCGAAGCATTAGGGATGCTCACGTTCTACACGGTACTGCACAGCGCGACCGCGCTTGCTAATTCGGCGGTGCTGAAGGGCGGCCCCTTCGTCAACGGCACGTGCGATCCCGAACTGGTGTGCGCGCGCGAATACCTGCGCGGATCGACCGTGACCGGACGCTACCTTGATGTGCCGACCAGTCCGCATCTCAGCGCTGACGGCCTCGCCCACTATGCGGATCTGATTTATCACGAACGCGCGAATGCCGTCGGACGTGGAATGCTCTACGAAGATGGGCTGGGGGTGCCGATTTCGGTCATGCACAATCCCATTGGCCGCATTCGCCCCGATTTGCAGACGATTCGCCGTGTCTGCACGGTCGAAAGTACAGGGATGCCGACCAACGTCAGCGCGTCCCGTATGGCCGCTGTCCTGACCGACTTCGAATTCAGCCACGCGGTGATTGAACAGTATTTCCGCAAGCATGGCTGCGATTTGGGGCCGATGTATGAAGATAAGACCTTGCTCGCCATTCTTGGCCCGCTTGAATTGTCCTCGTTTGTCGCGCAGCAGGACGCCAGCGACCGCGATGGAACCGATGTGCCCATTACCACGGCAGCCGGGACGACGATGACGCTTTCGGAATTCTACGAAATGAAGCGCCGTTATATGCACCGGGCATTGGCGGATTTGAGCGAAGTCGCCCCGCGTGATATTGATGAAGTCTACACCAGCTTGAACCGTATGCTGGAACCGTTGAGCGGACAAGTCGCGCAGACCATCGACCAATATATTGCCGATCCGAAACTGCGCAGTACCGGCAACTGGGGCAAAATTCTGCGTAACGCCTTTATCGAGGCGGGCGGCGTGCCCGGTAAACACCAGCCCGATATTGTGCTAAAAGTTGTGAATCAAGTTCATGAAGCGATGCGCAACCGCTATTTGAGCTGATCTGCACGGTGCCTACATTACAGGGTGTTGGTTTTGCCGTGTGGACGACTTGCTGCGTGTCTGATCATCGTGCGGGTAAGGACAATCGTCATTGACTTTACAGGCCTCTCTTTCAGTGGTGGTGCCCGTCTACCGCAGCGAGGACAGCCTGCCGGAATTGGCGGCTGCCCTCAATACAGTGCTGCCACAGGTGGCGGAACGCTACGAACTCGTATTGGTATGTGATGGCAGCCCAGATCACAGTTGGGATGTGATCGAGCAGTTATGTGCGCAGTACCCTTGGGTGCGCGGCATCCATTTGATGCGCAATTATGGACAGCACAATGCGCTCTTGTGCGGCGTTCGCAGCGCTCAATACGACATCGTCGCCACGATGGATGATGATTTGCAGCACCCGCCGGAAGAACTGGCCCAGTTGCTGCAAAAGCTCAATGAAGGCTTTGATGTGGTGTACGGTTCACCGGCACAGGAGCAGCACGGCTTATGGCGGGATCTTGCATCACAGGTGACGAAATGGGCGCTGCAAAGCAGCATGAGCGTTGATATTGCTCGCCGGGTGAGCGCATTCCGTGTCTTTCGTACTCGCCTGCGCGATGCATTTGCAACCTATGGAAGCCCATATGTTAACCTTGATGTGCTGTTGACTTGGGGGACGACGCGTTTTGCAGCGGTAACGGTACGTCACGACGCCCGGAAGTACGGCGCTTCGAATTACACCTTCCGCAAACTGGTGACCCACGCCCTCAACATGATCACCGGATTTAGCGTAGTACCGCTTCAAATTGCGAGTTTGTTGGGATTTGCTTTTGCGGCGTTTGGCGGGTTAGTTTTGATCTATGTTATTGGGCGCGCAGCACTGTTTGGGATTGTCGTGCCGGGGTTTGCTTTCCTCGCATCTACGATCGCGCTGTTCGCAGGCGCGCAGCTATTCGCACTCGGCATCATTGGTGAATATCTGGCCCGCGTGCACTTTAGGACGATGGATCGCCCGGTTTATACGGTGCGCGAAACGACCGGCTCCAACGCTTTGAATCACCCGTAGTACACAGGAAAATACCATGCGCATTGTCCTTTTGTGTGCCACCGATCGCGGATACCGTGTGCTGGAGAAACTCGCCGCCTTGGCGAACTCCGCTCAGCCGAAAATCGAGTTTGTCGTGTTTAGCTTCCGCGAGGAAGCGCACGAGCCGCCGTTTTTAGACAGAATTAAAGGCCTCAGCGAATCCATCGGCGCAGTTTTTCATGAAGCCAAGCAGATTGGCAGCGAAAAATGGCGTGACTACTGGGAACAAACGCCTTTCGATCTGATGCTGGCGGTGAGTTGGCGCTACATGGTGCCGCGGACAGTTTACGAGAAAGCGCGCAGCGGGGCCTATGTGTTTCACGATTCGCTGCTTCCCACCTACCGGGGTTTTTCGCCAACCGTATGGGCGATGATCAACGGTGAAAATTCGACGGGTGTGACGCTGTTTCAAATGGCTGACGAGGTGGATAACGGCGACATCATCGCTCAGACGCGCGTGCCGATCGGGGAAACCGATACGATTGCCGACGTGATGGAAGCGGTGACAGAGGCGTATCTCACAGTGCTGGAAGCGAATTTTACGGCCCTGATCGAAAAAACTGCTGTGGGGGTGCCGCAGAATCATGTGCGTGCAACCTACACCTGTAGGCGGTTGCCTGAGGATAACGCCATTCAATGGGACAGCAGCACCCGCTCGATTTATAATTTGATACGCGCGGTAACGGCTCCCTACAACGGCGCGTGGACAACCTTGAATGGTGAACGGCTTGTCATTTGGTCTGCCAAGCGGATGCTCGGCTTCCCTTCCTATATTGGACGGATGCCGGGGCGTATCGTCGAAGTAAGGCGCGGTGTTGGTGCGGTGGTACTCACGGGAGATGGGGCATTACTGATTACGGAAGTGGGACGCCCCGGCGAAGCCCGTCAGCCCGCCGATCAAGTATTGACCAACTTATCTATGACACTCGGTCGCTGAATCGTTCGACCGCATGTCTATGTTGAGGTAAACGGCTGATGGCTTATACGATCCCCTTTAACCGTCCGGCGCTGTTGGGCAATGAACTCGCGTACATCGCGGACGCGGTACGCTCCGGTCATATCAGCGGCGATGGACAGTACACCAAAAAATGCCATCAATATCTCGAAGAGGCGTTGGGGGTGCCGAAAGCCCTGCTCACGACCAACTGCACCCACGCCTTAGAGATGTCCGCCCTCATTCTCGATATTCAACCGGGCGATGAGGTGATCGTGCCTTCGTTCACCTTTGTGTCAACGATCAACGCGTTTGTGCTGCGCGGGGCATGCCCGGTATTCTGCGATGTGCGCCCTGATACGCTGAACATGGACGAAGAAAAACTTGCCTCGCTGATTACTGATCGTACACGCGCGATTGTGCCGGTACATTATGCCGGGGTTGCCTGCGAGATGGATACGATCATGGCACTCGCCGCACAACACGAAATCGCGGTGATAGAAGACAACGCGCATGGGCTGTTCGGGCGTTACAAAGGGAAATGGCTTGGGACGTTCGGCGCAATGGCGACGCAGAGTTTTCATGAAACCAAGAACTTCACCTGCGGCGAAGGCGGCGCACTCCTGATCAACGATGCCCGGTACATCGACCGCGCTGAAATTATCCGTGAAAAAGGCACCAATCGCAGCCGCTTTTTCCGGGGGATGGTCGATAAATACACATGGGTTGATGTCGGCTCCAGCTATTTGCCTTCAGATGCGCTGGCGGCCTATTTGTACGCCCAGTTTGAGCAGCGGGATGAAATTCAATCGCGCCGGCAGCGCATCTGGGAAACGTATCACACGGAGCTCGCTGCATGGGCAAGCGACCACGGTGTCCGTACGCCGATCATTGCGCCGGAATGTGAACAGTCGTATCACATGTACTATCTGCTGCTGCCTTCGCTTCAAGTGCGGCAGGCGTTGATTGCGCATTTGAAGCAGCAGGGAATTTTGAGTGTGTTTCATTACCTGCCGCTGCACCTATCCGATATGGGACGGAAATACGGCGGTCAGGTGGGGGACTGCCCGGTGACCGAAGACATCAGCGATCGATTGCTGCGTTTGCCATTCTATAATGATCTGTCCACTGCCGATCAAGCGGTTGTCATTGATGCGATTCGCGCCTTCGACGGTTGGGATTCGTAGATCCTTGCGCCTCGATCATCGTTCAAGGGCTGATCTCATTGGCTCACGCAAAGACAGGCCAGTAGCACGGGAACATCGGCAGAAAACTTGTGGTATACTGAAAACAAATCCCACTTTTTTGATTCAACACAATTTCCTTTTTTGCTGCCAACAATAATGGAGCCAGTTAGTCATATTCAGAAAGGATAGCGCCCCGGTATGGAGCGATTCCAAATACCGGGAGCGCAATTAAGCCTATGTCCAAACAGCAGTTGAGGATTATCCCTCTAGGAGGCTGCGGCGAAATCGGGAAAAACATGACCGTGTTTGAGCTGGGAAAGGATGCCATCATCGTTGATACAGGCATCATGTTCCCGGCAAATGACATGCTCGGTGTTGACTATATCATCCCCGACTTCCGCTACCTCAAGGAACGTACCGATCTCACGATTCACGGTATTTTGTACACACACGGCCATGAAGATCATACCGGAGCCGTTTCCCATGTGGTCGATGCGTTTCGCGGCGTGCCCATTTATGCAACGCCGCTCACTGCCGCCATCCTTGAAGCGAAACTTCGCGATGGCAAGGTGTTCGATCAAACGACCATCAATGTCTTTAAACCCGGCGATACGCTAAAAGTTGGCCCCTTCAAGGTCGAAAGTTTTCATATGTGTCACAGCATCCCGGATTGTGTGGGCTTCGGCATCAACACGCCCTTCGGGATCGTCGTCCACAGTGGCGACTACAAGTTCGACAATACACCGAGTGATGGCAAAAAGCCTGATTACGCGAAACTGGCGGAATTTAGTCAACGCGGCGTGCTCATGCTGATGGCGGACAGCACAAACAGCGAAAACCCCGGTTGGACGCCGAGCGAAAGTGTCATCACCCAAGCTTTCGATGACATTTTCAGCCATGCCAAAGGCCGCGTGATCGTGGCGACGTTTGCGAGCCATATTTCGCGTATCCAGCAGGTTGCCCGCTTTGCTGAACGGTACAACCGCAAAATGGCGATCGCCGGTCACAGCATGACCGAGAACGTCAAAATTGCCCGCAAGATGGGACTGCTCAATGTCAGCGAAAGCCTGCTGGTCGATCTCAGCCGCATCAACAGCATTCAGCCCCAGAATCTCGTCATCATGGCGACCGGCTCACAAGGTGAACCTTCATCCGTCCTCAGCCGCTTGGCGCATGGACAGCATCGCAGCCTTGACGTGATGCAGGGCGACACGATCATCGTGAGTGCGCACACCATCCCCGGCAACGAGGAAACGGTCAGCCGCACCATTAATCGTTTGCTCCAGCGCGGCGCGGATGTGTTTTATGATCCGATCGCCAAAGTCCACGTCTCCGGGCATGCTTCGCAGGAAGAAATGAAGCTGCTCATGAGTCTGGTCAAACCGCGCTACTTTATGCCCATTCACGGCGAACTGCGCCAATTGAAATCCCATTCCAAACTGGCGATTCAGGGCGGGATTCCGAAAGAGAACATCTTCGTGGTCGAAAACGGCTATGTACTGGAAGCCGATCGCGGGGGTGTGCGGATTGGTCAGCGCGTGCCGGGCGGCTATGTGTTCGTAGATGGCAGCGGCGTGGGGGACATTGGCAAGACCGTCCTGCGCGATCGCGAAATGCTGGCTCGTGAAGGTTTCGTGATGGTGGCGGTGACGGTAGATGCCCAAACGGGGCGGCTGATCGGTGATCCTGAAATCACGACGCGCGGATTTGTGTTCCTGCGCGACAGCGATCAACTGGTAGAGCAGATGCGCGCGACGATCAACGATGCGCTGGTGCAGGTACGCCAATCCCGCAATGGCAATCGGCGTGAGAAACTGCAAGAAGCACTTTCGCGCATGTTCTTTAACGAAACACGCCGCCGCCCGATGATCTTCACCGTCGTGCATGAGTGCTAGACTCGTTGAACTTCCTATCATGAAACGAAAGAGGGGCGCTGTGTGCGCCCCTCACATTTTGCTTTCAAACTGATGCGGGTTGCTTACTGGCCGATCAACTCAAACGTTACATTGATCTGCACATCCACTTCCAACTGACCCCCCTGTACCGGGGCGCTGTCCATCGCCATCCGGCTGATGCCGCCGCTGCCCAACGGGATCGGCGCTCCACCGCTCAAGGTTTCGCTTACACTGAGCGGACGCCCCAACTGCATGCCCATCAGCGCGGCGAGCTGTTCGGCGCGGGAACGGGCATCATCCACAGCCGATGAACGCGCACTCTGTTCAAGCGCGGCAGTGTCGAGGATGCCAAAGCTTAGGCTGAGCAGGCGGTTCGCGCCCGATTCGACGGCCATGCTGACGAAATCGCCAATCTGGGTCGTATCGCGCAGTGTCACACGGATGAAATTCTGAACGTGATAGCGCTGTTCACCGGTTGGTTGGCCGCTGTTGGGATCATAGATGTCTTCCTGATACACCGACAGCGTGGTCGTCTGAATATCTTCACGCGCGATGCCAAAACCGACAATCGCGTCGATCAGTGCGTTCATCTGCGTATTTGCCGACGAAAATGCGGTCGAAAGGTCAGTATCGACGGTTTCCACGCCGAGATCGACATATGCGACATCCGGTTCGCCCCACGCCGATCCCATCCCGGTAACGCTGATGGTTCCGGGGTCACCGCTGGGCGTGCTGGTCGCTTCCTGAGCATTGGCTGTGCGTGCGCTCAAGGCGGACAGTCCGAGTAATGCTGCTGCCGCGATAGCGATCCACTTCGATTTCACGATCTGCATCTTTCTGTTCCTTTGTACCCTTACAAGAACTTGCATGTACAAGACGAACGCCTTCTGTGATTGGTTCCCAGTTCCATTTCAACATTTGAGCGATGTTAAGAGAAGGGCCATCTCTCCCAATAATCAGGGGGTGTTCAAGCGGGTTTTGGGATTATGATAAATGGGTCGTTGAAAAATGTTTTTCAACGGATTGTTATCACATGATGGAGTAACTGATTCATGGTTGTCTCTCCGAATTGGCGGCGACTGAGCGCCGGGCTGATGGTGGTATCGATGATGTGGGTAGGGGCGCTGATTGTCCAAGCGCAGAACGCTCCTACATTCGAACCTGCCGACTGCATGTTTGAGGTTCCCAGCGGCCTCAATGTAGATTGTGGTTATCTCACCGTTCCGGCTGCACGCGATGCAGACGGGAACGCGCTCCCGGATTCCGGGACGATGCGGCTGGCGGTGGCGGTCTTTCATTCCTCTAATCCAAATCCCCAACCCGATCCGATCGTCTATCTGGAAGGTGGCCCCGGTGGCCATGCGCTACAACCCATCCCACTCTCGTTTGAAAGCCGCTTCAGCGATTTCCTCGCCGATCGCGATTTCGTCATGTTTGATCAGCGCGGCACCGGCTATTCGGAACCCGCGCTTGGGTGCCCTGCATACACTGACTGGAGTTTGAGTCAGCTCACAAATACCCAACCGCTAGAAACCCAGCTCCCTGAAGCACAGGCACAGATCATCGCCTGCCATGATACGCTGGACGCGCAGGGTATCGATTTCACCGAGTACAACAGCCGTGAAAGTGCGCAAGACCTTGATGATCTGCGCGAAGCACTTGGCTATGATCAGTGGAATCTGTACGGCATCAGCTATGGGACGCGCTTAGCGCTCACAGCGATGCGCGATACGCCGGAGCATATCCGCAGCGTGATCCTTGACTCGGCCTATCCGCTGGAAATCGATCTATATGCCGAAACGGCTGCCGGAGCGCAGCGCGCACTAAACGCTTTCTTTGAAGCGTGTGCGGCAGATGAGGCATGCGCCGCGGCCTACCCCAACCTTGAGCAGACGTTTTACGACGTGGTTGACCGCCTGAACAGCACGCCTTCGGAAGTGCAGACCCTCACCAACCCACTGAGCGGCGAAAGCTACGAAGCGGTCTACACGGGGGATGCGGTGATCGCGACTGCATTTGCCTCGCTGTACTCTGAGCAGTTGATCTCCTTGATGCCGCAGATGCTTACTACCTTGAGCGAAGGTGATTTCGCAACGGCGAACTTGATCAACGGGTCGCTGCTCTCGAATGAAGGCTTTATGAGCCTTGGTCAGCAGCTTGCCGTGCAGTGCAACGAGGAAATCGCGCTGGCCTCCGGCGGTGCCACGCTGACCAATATTGAAGTCGATCCGCGTGTTCAGCGTTACTTCGACTACGTCCCGACCTTGGGCCAGTCGATCACAGGGTTGTGTGATGCATGGAACGCCGGAACCGCCGATCCGGTGGAAAACCAGCCGGTTACGAGCGACATTCCAACGCTGGTGATGTCCGGCAGCCTCGATCCGATCACACCGCCGATCTTTGGTCAGACGGTGGCGGGCAACTTGGCGAACAGCACATGGGTTGAATTCCCCGGCGTTGGGCATGGGGTTAGCCTGAGCGGAGAATGCCCGAAAAGCGTCGCGCTGGCGTTCCTCGATGCCCCGACGGGCGAACTAGACACGTCGTGCACCGCGGGGATGTCGATCGCCTTCGTGCTGCCGTCCGGCGATTTCACCCTGACGGCATTTGAGAACGAGCAGTTCGGCATTCAAGGCGTGATCCCCGAAGGTTGGCAGGAACTTGCACCCGGCGTGTATGCCGAGTCAATGAGTTCGACGACGGTGCTGATCGAACAGGCAGTCCCCGGCATGGGCGCTGCTCAATTGGTCACCCTGCTCAACACGCAGTTCGGCACGTCGATCGGAGATCCGATCGGCAGTTACGAAGGCAGCTCGCTGACGTTCGACCTCTATCAAACGAGCATACAGGGCTTGAGCATCGCCGTCGGCATCGCGGAGAGCGATGGGAAAAGCTATCTGGTGATTGCTCAGTCGCTGCCCAGCGATTTCGACACCATCACGGAAACGCTGTTCCACCCGGCAATGGACGCGCTGCGCGCCCTCGAATAGTTCATGGGCGGGGCGTACTTGAAAAGAGGCGCCCCGCCTATTTTGGCCTTTTGCCCGCAAACTCCCCTTTGATTTTTGTGCACCCTTCCAAAATCTTCTCATCCAATTCTCGGTACAATCGGCTATATTGAAACCACCGGATGGTACAGGGAAACAGCTCCATGATCGATCGCACAGCCCGCGCGGCGCAGACAACCGATCTCAGCGCGCTCAGTTCGGATATTCGCGAGCTGGGGGCGCTGCTTGGGAAAGTGATTAAGGAACAGCACGGCGAAGCGGCTTTTCAACTGGTTGAGAAAGTCCGCACCGTTGCCAAAGATCGGCGTATTGGGGATGCGCAGGCTGACCAACAGCTTAAAGACATCCTCGACTCGCTCGATCTCGATTCGAAACGCGTTTTGATTAAAGCGTTCAGCAACTATTTTCAGCTCATCAACATTGCGGAGGATCAGCAGCGTATCCGCGTGCTGCGCAGCCGTGAAGGCGGGGGGGAACTCACCGAAACGCTGGAAGCGGCAGTGCGTGCGCTGCGTGATGAAGGGAAAGACGCGGCGGCAGTGCGCACCTTGCTCGAAAAGACGCATGTTCGCCTTGTCATGACGGCGCACCCCAGTGAAGCAAAACGCAAAGAGGTGTTGATCAAGCTGTTTCATCTCGCTCAGTTGATGCACCGCCGCGATTCCCCGCGTTTGCTTCCGCGTGAAAAGCGCGTCATCGACGCGAGTTTGAGCGAGGAAATCGAAGAATTGTGGCAGACCCGCCCGACGCGTGACAGCCGCCCCACCGTCATGGATGAAGTCGATTTTGGCGTGTATTTCATTACGTCGGTGATCATGGATGTGGTGCTGGATGTATACGATGAACTCCAAGCCGCACTGGAGACGTATTACCCGGATGCGGATTGGACGGATCTGCCGCCTGTGCTGCAATATGCCTCGTGGATCGGCGGCGACCGTGACGGGAACCCGAATGTGACGGCGGATGTCTCGTTGGAAGCGCTGGCGACCATGCGCAAAGCGGCGCGCGCCGTCTACATCGAAGAAATCGACACCCTGCGCGATCATCTGACTCAATCGACCGAAGAAGTTGCCGTTGCGCCCGAATTGATCGATCGTGTGCAGCATACGCCTTATCCCGAACGCGCACCGGATGAAATCTACCGGTTGGTGATGACGGGTATTCACGAAAAACTGGAAGCCGATGGCTATGCGACGGCGCAGGACTTGTTGGCAGATTTGAACAGCGTGGCGGAAAGTCTGCGCCAAAACCAAGCACGCCATGTGGTACGCGGCACGCTGGCGCGGGTGATTCGGAAGATCAAGCTGTTCGGGCTGCATTTGCTGCCGCTCGATGTCCGTGAGGATGCGCGCCTGCACCGGGCGACGATGCAGGAATTGACGCATCATTACGGCATGTGCGAGAACTTCAATGCGCTGCCGGAAGAAGAGAAGCAGGTGATCCTAACTGCCGAAATCCGGTCACCACGCCCCTTCTTCCCCATTGAGCCGAATTTCAGCGAGATCACCAACCGCGTGATCGCCACATGGCGTATGATCGCGCGGGCGCACAAGCGCTATGGCACCCACTGCATCGACAGCGTGATCGCCAGCATGTCCACCGCGCCAAGCGATATTCTGACCATGCTCAAGTTTGCGCGCGAAGTCGGCGTGGAAAAGAATGTCGATCTGGTGCCGTTGTTTGAGACGGTGGACGACCTGCAAGCCGCTCCGCAGATCATGACCGCGTTGTTCGAAAACCCGGAATATCGCGAACAGGTGCGCATTCGCGGCGACCGCCAGCAGATCATGCTTGGGTACAGCGACAGCAACAAGGACGGCGGTTATCTGGCCTCCAACTGGAACCTGTACGTCGCGCAGCAAACGCTTTCGGATGTCTGCGCCGCCTATGGCATCGACTTGGAACTGTTTCATGGGCGCGGTGGCAGCATCGGACGCGGCGGCGGACCCGCCAACCGGGCGATCCTCTCGCAGCCACCGGGGACGATGCACGGCAAGATCAAGATGACCGAACAGGGCGAGGTGATCGCCTACCGTTACACCAATGTCGATATTGCCCGCCGTCACCTGCACCAAGTGATGAACGCGGTACTGCTGGCGGAAGCACTGCCATCGCGCAACCCGGTCAAACCGGAATGGCGCGCGGCGATGGATCAGCTTTCCGAAGCAGGGCAAGAAGCTTACCGAACGTATGTGTACAAAACCCCCGGCTTCCTTGAGTATTGGCAGCAGGCCACGCCGATCAACGAATTGGCGCGCATGCCGATCGGTAGTCGTCCGCAGAAGCGCAGCAAAGGCGGTTTTGAGTCCGTCCGTGCGATCCCGTGGATGTTCTCGTGGATGCAGAGCCGCGCGATCATCCCCAGTTGGTTCGGCGTTGGCACAGCAATCGAGAACTTCTGCGCCGGGGCAAACGACGGGTTGACGATGCTGCGCACCATGTACAAAGAATGGTCGTTCTTCCGCGCGCTGATCGAAAACTGTGAGCTTGACCTTGCCAAAGCTGATATGGGGATTGCGGAACTGTACGCCTCACTGGTGACGGACGAACCGCTTCGCGACTTGATCTTCAGCCGCATGAAAGAAGAACATGCGCTGGCACGCCAGCATGTTTGCGCGGTTATGGAGCAGGATGAATTACTCGTCCATGCGCCTGTGATGCAGCGTTCGATTGAGCGCCGCAACCCCTATGTCGATCCGCTCAACTTCATTCAGGTGTCGCTGCTGCGCGATCTGCGCTCACAGCTCCCCGGCACACCGGATTACGACCGGCTGTTGAATATCATGTTGACGACCATCAATGGGATCGCGGCGGGGATGAAAACGACCGGGTAGGAGCCAACTCAAGCCAAGGCGCAACGTGCGCGCCTTGGCTTCTTGCTTCTAAAAGCTCGTTTCCATGTCAAGCCGACCCTTTTCCTTCGCGCGGTGCAGCGACCAGCGATAGACCCCGTAGGAGATCAGGATCAAAAGGGTCGAGAGGATGGCTAACGCAGTCAGCAGTGTTCCGCTGTCAAACTGCGAGAGCGTGGGGAATGCCGCCGCGTGGTCGCCGAGCAGAGCACGCCGCGCCAATTCCAGCCAGTACGTCACCGGATAGATGAAACCGAGCGGACGCAGCCATGCGGGCAGCACATCGAGCGGGAAGATCGCGCCTGCGACCAGAAACAGCGCACTCACCGACCCTTCACCGATGAACCACATATTCTGCGGGAGCTGCATCGTTAGCGCGCCGAGGATGATGCCGAACCCCTGCATGCCGATCAAGCCGAACACCGTGCTGGCGATCAACAGCAGCCAGTCGATCCCGCCAAAGGTGATCGGCAGGTGAAAGAAGATCAGTCCGAAGGCGATCGTGATCAAGGTGCTGATCGCGCCGATCCCCATGCGCGCCACGCCGCGCCCGATCAAATAGGCGTAGTAGCTCATCGGCGCGGTGTGAAGCTGCTTCATCACGCGATAATGCTCGCGATCGTCGATCACCGCCCAACTGATGCCGCTGACGACGTTCGTCACCATGATATACAGCGCGTTGCCAAGGAAGATGTAGGCGAACAGTGGTTCCTGCGTCGCCCCATTTGTGATCACGCTGTACATGATGACGATGATCATCGCGCTGGCGATTGGGCGGGCGATCGCGTAGATGGCGAATAGGAATGGCTGTGCCCAGTTCGATTCGATTTGCCAGCCAAGCCATGCCCCGGTGAAGAAACCGCGCAGAGCAGGGTTCGCCTGCACAGTGGGCGTATTCAGAAACGGTTTGACGAGTGCCATCGTGTCCTCACTTCCGCCGTTCGATCAAGCGGCCTTCGCGCCGCCCAACTTCTTCCAACTTCGCCAGCGCGAACCACGCCGCCGCCAGAAACGCGATCGAAAGGCCGATCAACAGGAGTAGCTCAGTGCCCGGTGGTAAGAATCCAATGTCGGACTGCGAAGCGAAGATCAATTGGCGGATCGCATCAAGGCCAAGGGTGAGCGGGAGCGCGCTGGCGACCGTTGCCACGACCGCACCCAGCGCTTTGACCGGGAAGTACATCCCAGAAGCCAGATAGATCGGTTCTTGCAGCAAATTCGACAGGTGCCATGCTTCACGCCCTGCCGCCAAATACACCGACGCCATCACCATGCCCAAGCCATACAATGCCGCCATCGTGAAGCCGAACACGAGCACCAGCATCGGGAGATCGGTGACCTGATAGCTCACGCCGAACAGGATCGACGTCAAAATCATGATGGAGAATCCGCGTACTGCCGCCATCACGAAGCCACCCACGGCCATCCCCATCAGAATTGCCATCATTGGCGCAGGGCTAATCACATAGATTTCGAGGTTGCCGCCGTCCTTATCCCAGTAAAGCTGGCTTGCCATACTCCATAGGATGTTGAGCCAGAAGGCGGTCGCCGCGCCGCCCATGACCGCAAAACCGATGTATTCGGGCGGGGCGTTGGCGGCCTTATAGACATACACGAACCCGCACGTTCCCAGAAACGGCAGCAGCGTTTCCGAGATCAACCAGCCAAGTTCGCGCTGCGTGCCGATCAAGCGGGGATAGGCGCGTGCCCACACCGCTCGCCAGAACAGCGAAAGACCGGTCGCTTTGTGAACGCGTTCCGTCGAACGGATGGCGCTGCTCATGACTCTCCTCCGTTCTCGGTGCCTTGATCCAGCCGTCGTCCGACCAGATTGATGAACACGTCTTCGAGCGTCGGCTCGTGCTTTTCCAGCGCGATCAAACTGGAGCCGCGCTCACTGAGATGGGTGAGTACACCGGGTAGCGCGTCTTCGCGTTCCAGCGTCAGGTTGATCTCGGTGAACTCTGGGTGATCAGCGAGTGCCACACCTTGCACACCCGGCACATTCTCGATACGGCTGCCGTTCTGCGGGCGCTGGCCGATTGGCTGCATCTTCAGCCGGAAGATCGCCGCTTGCTGCAATCCATGCTTCAGATTCATGGGCGTATCGTCTTTCAAGACCTGCCCTTTGTCGATGATGGCGAGGCGGTCACACAGTTCATCGGCTTCTGCCATGTAGTGCGTGGTGAGCAGAAGGGTGCGATCCGGGTGATCGGCCATCCACTGCTTGACGAAGGTACGGACATCGCGCGCCGCTGTCACGTCAAGCCCAAGTGTCGGCTCATCGAGAAAAACGACGGTCGGATCGGTCAAAAAGCCGCGAATGAAGTTCATTTTCTGACGTAAGCCGGTCGAAAGATCGCTGATCTTGGTACGTGCGCGATCGGCGATGTTCATAATCTCCAGCATTTCGGCGATGCGCTTCTTCGTCACGCTGTTATCCAGCCCATACAAGCGTGCGAACATCCACAAATTCTCTTCGATGGTGAGCAGGCCAAATCCGCTGGTTTCGCCGCCGCTGACCATGCTTATCCGCCGTCGAACTTCCTGCGTCTGGGTGGCGACATTCAGCCCATCGACAAAGCCGGTGCCGCTGGTGGGCAGCAGCAGTGTACAAAGGATTTTGATTAACGTTGTTTTGCCCGCGCCATTCGGCCCCAGCAAGCCGAATAACTGCCCCTGCGGTACTTCAAGGTTCACGCCTGTCAGCGCGACCAATTCTTTCTTATCACCCTGCTTTTTCGGGCCGCGAATTTTGTAGATGCGTCCCAGATCGTTGGTCTTGATGGCAAGTGATTCGGCCATGTGTGACTCCTATTCAATCTATCTTTTCCCAGTATAGCGTAGATATTGCCCGTTGTGACCCCTAAAAACCCATATTCGATAGAAGAGGCAATAGGTTCAAAATTCGACCAAATGCGATTTATTCAATAATGTGCATAAACCAAGTGATCTGTCAACCCAACCAGAATTGAGTGCCTGAAGCTATATGCGGAATGAAAGCGAATTGAGAACGAATGAAGAGAGGCACTTCCTAACCCCGGTAAAGATGACGTTTGTAACTTTTTTCACAAGGGTTTTGGGTGCATGATTGCAGAGGGTTGACGAAGCGCCCATGGCTCAGGCAAGCTCCGCCGTTCCCATATGAACGTCCAATGGTTTCACCAGCATAGGGGATGTAATGAGTACAAAACTCACCGTCGAAAAAGCGAACGCCGCAGTGGTGGCTAACAACCGCACCGTCAATGCAAATGACGATTGTGCTGAAGTCAAAAGCCAGATTTACCATGCCGCAGGCAGCGTTTTCGAACGTACCCTCGCCCTTGACAGCGCTTACTCCAACGAACTTCCGCTTGCCCCGCGCACCATTCTCGCCTCGTCGAGCAATAAGGCCGCCCGGGCACTCGGCGTGTACACGCATCGGTTCTAGTTTTTTCTTCAGTCTGTCATGAGGCTGAGCGCCCCGGAGTTTCTCCGGGGCGTTTTTGTTTTTCAGCGGGGAGTCAAATACACAAACTTGAAGCCGTCCATGAATTGAACGAGCTGCGGCGTGAAGTTGAGATCGCGATAGCGCGGCGCTTCGATGTCAAGGCGATCGGTTTGCGTGTCAAAGGTATGGAGGGTGGTTGAAGCAGTCTTGGTGTAGGCATCAGCAGTCGCATTGCGCGGCAGGACAACCCCCAGCGGATTGACGACCTCCATGTGAATAGACGGTGCCATCAGGCTGCGAATGGCCTTAAAAAAGCCCATTTGCCCCATCAAGGCGCTGTTGAGTGCCTGTGGTGTGCGCGCGGGGAGCGCGCATGAGCCGGTCAGCAGGGCGGCTCCGGTGGGGGCGTCGGTGAAGGCGAAGCGAATGGAGGAGGCTTCGCGCTGGATGGTGCTGGCGGTCAAGCGCGCATCTAAGCTGAGCAGTTCGCGGTTATAAGCGACGACTTTGCTCGTATTGTTCCACAGCCCATGACACATCATCTGCATATCCCGGCGCGTGAGCATCGCCGCCAGCAGTGCAAGCGGCTGTGCGGGCACAGACCGAACCGGGCCGCGCGAAATAAAGATTGAAAATTGCAGTTCATGATGCGGTTCAAGGCTGGCGTCGGTGAAATCACAGATCCAAAGCCCCATCAACGCGCGCCCATCCTCAGTCTGCATGGGAATGACCTGCTCGTTGGCGATGAGGCGTTTCACCGGTTCCAGATCCGCCGTGCCGCCGATGAACAACCCGTACCCATCGTAGATGTGATAAGGCGTGGGCACCTCACCGATAGAGAGTTTGGCTTTTCCGCTCAAGGGGAAACGCTTAAACAAAGCATGATCGCGTGGCTGCATAAAAAGTTACCTTTGGAGAGGAAAAGCGGACAAGAATTTTTGCGGATGGAACAAAACGGGCTGTTCCCAAAGAGATTTCATTCAAGCGAAACTTTTCGGCCAAGGATAAACAGTTTGCAACCGAAATGGCAGCTTCCAAACCTGCCGTAGTTGCATCTACCATCCTCACCCCATACTGCGTCCAAGTTCGTCGATAAGCCGCTTTCTGTCGGGGGTGATCATCTCTCTAGCAGCACGATTACTCGTGCCGTCCAGCAGCATACCCGGCGCTTTTTGCGGGACGGGTCGCCCCAATGCGCCTGCTTCGCCTTGCTCCCGGTGGGGGTTGCCCAGCCGCGATCATCACTGACCGCGCCGGTGGTCTCTTACACCACCGTTTCACCCTCGCCGCGCAAACGAGTTTGCGTGGCAATATCCCTCTCTGTTGCCCTATACCATCAGGTCGCCCCGATCTGGCCGTTAGCCAGCACCGTACCCTATGGAGAGCGGACTTTCCTCGGGCAGCCGACGGTTTCCCGCCGCCGCACGCGATCACCTGACGAACTTGGACGCACGCTCATTATACATGACTGTGTGCCAGACCGGTGTGTGAGTGTGTTGTCGCTCACACAAACAGCGTTGTGTGAACGTGGGTTGAGCGAACGTTTGCGCGCCATTACAATAGCGGTACTGCTAAAAAGTTCCTGCGGGTCGTATGGCAACACTTTCCCGGCGTGCGCGCACGCCGCTGTTTCGACGACTCGGACAGCGACTCGTGAATTTCTGGCGTTCGCTGTTCGCTCCCGGTGATCTTCCCACGCTTGTGATCAGCGTGATTCTCCTGCTGATGCCTGCCCTGTCGCTGAATGCGGCGGGTTGGCCGCTGGCGATCAATACGCTGCTGCCTGTGTTGATCCTCAGCATCGCATTCGGATTCCTACTCGCACGCAGCCAGTACAACGAATTGATCGGCCTGATCATCGGCACCATTTACGGCGGCTGCTTGATCGTGCTCATCGCTGCCATCAACGAGCCCGGCGATTTGGGCACCGGCATCTATAACGTGTTTATCCGCACGTTCCAGTGGTTCAATGATGCGTTTACCGGCGGGATCAATCAGGATGATCTCGTCTTTACCCTGCTCGTCAGCGGTTTGTTTTGGTTCCTCGGCTACAACCTGATCTGGCATCTGTTCCGCGTCGATCGGGTATGGCGTGCGGTGCTGCCCCCAGCGCTGATTTTGATCAGCAATATCGTCTACTACACCGGGGATAGCAACCTCGACGGCTATCTGATCGTTTTCTGCTTCTTCACGCTGCTGCTGATCGTGCGTTCGAACATCGAATCACGCGAGTGGGAGTGGTACGCCAGCGGCATGCGCGTCCCTGCCGGTTTACGCAATCAAGTTTTTCGCGCCGGGACGATCCTCGCGCTGGTGATCCTCGCGACGGCGTGGCTCATTCCGCAGAGCGATGTGCAGGAACGCCTGCGCCGCTTCCAAGAATTCCTGCAAAGCGAACCGCTCACGCAGTTCACCGAACTGTGGAACCGCCTGTTCTCCTCAGCGGAAACGCAGGGGCCGACCACCGCTGACTATTACGGCGGCGACTCGCTTCAGTTGGGCGGCGCGATCCGCTTAGGCGATAACATTGTTTTCTTGGCAACCGCACCGCCCACACGCCGCTACTATTGGCGATCGCGCGTATTCGATCAATACGATAACGGTCGCTGGACATCCTCGACCGGGATGGCGAACATTCGCCTCACCGATCCGCAGTCGCCGATGGAGATCAATCAGGAAGCCTATTTTGCCGGGGTGCGGGTGCCTGTGCAGCAGGAATTCCAGATGAGCCTGAGCGCAACTCGACTGGTGTATTACGCCGCTGAACCGAGCCGGATCGATCTGCCCGTGCAGGCGAATATCCGCTACCTTGACGAAGCCAGCCGCACCATGTCGCTCAGCGTCGTGCGCCCGCTCGAGGTGCTTTATCAAGGCGATGAATACACCGTTACCAGTCTGATGAGCACTGCGAACGCCGATCAACTGCGCGCGGCGGCGACGACCTACCCCGATTACATCAGTCAGGTGTACAACGGCTATATTCCGACCATGACCGATCGCACGGTGCAGCTTGCCCGTCAAATCGTCACCGATGCGAACGCCAGCACACCCTACGATCGCGCCCGCGCCATTGAAGCATGGCTGCGCGTCAATATCACCTACAACGAGCTAATCCCCGAACCGCCGATAGGGCAGGATGCGGTCGATTGGGTGCTGTTCGATTACCATCAAGGCTATTGCAACTACTACGCCTCGGCGATGGTGCTGATGCTGCGTTCTTTGGGCATCCCGGCGCGGATGGCCGCCGGATTCTCGCAGGGCGTGTGGGATGATGCGCTCAGCGCATACGTCGTACGTGAAAAGGATGCCCATACGTGGGTGGAAGTCTATTTCCCCGGCTACGGTTGGATCGAGTTCGAACCGACATCCTCGCAAGCGCCGATCAATCGCGGAGATCCGCCGCCCTCAGCGCTTCCTACCAACACGCCCGCCGAACCCTCTGCGACCTTCACGGCAACGCCTACGCCTCCGCCGACGGATACCCCGACGCCAGCGCCGACGAACACGCCCAATGCTGAGGAAACCGATCCGGTTGGGATGCAGCAGCCACCGATACAGCCAACCTTGACGCCGACGCTGCCACCCACCGCCACACCCACGCCGATCGTGATCCCGACTCAACCGCCGCCTGAACGCCCGACACCGCGCACCGCGCTATCGTTCATCATGCCTGCGTTAAGTCTCGTCTGTGTGATGCTGCTCGTCGTGTTAGCGGTGATCGTGAGCGGCTTCCTCGTCTACTGGAATTGGGAATGGCGCGGTACGCGCAAGATGAACCCGATCATCCGTGCCTATGCCTTGCTGGAGCGCTATATCAAGCTGCTTGGTATCCGAACGCACCGCGAACACACCCCGGACGAAGCCCGCCAAATCATCGTGCGCGCCGTGCCGGAAGCCGAATCCCCAATTTCGACGATTACAGACCTGTACACCGCCGAGCGCTACGGCGCACCTGCCGCTTCGCTGGAAGAGCGGGAATCGCGCCATACGGCTGCCGAGGATGCATGGTCAGAAACACGTAACCGGATTGTTCGGCGTTGGGCAAAACGCACCTTCGTGCCATTCGCGTCGAACAAATTACGCAAACCCAAGCGGCCTAAGAAGCGATCTTGATACTCTGTTGGCAGTGCGTGGAAACTTGCGGATAAGGGCTATCCATCCCCTAAAGCAGATCTAGGGGATGGATCAATGAGGGGATTAGTCGGCGTGGCGGAAGCGCAGGACGGCGGGTACCGCCGCCTTGATCGTGCCCATCAGGTTTCGGTCAATCAGCGGCGCGGCGGTAATCCGGATCACCGCTCCGATGATGAGTACCGTCATCAAGTCCGCATTGCCACGGGCGAGGAAACTGCCAATCATCGGGCCGATGAAGGTCGCCAAACCAACCACCTGATGGTAAGCGGCTGAATAATCAGGCATATGGTCGGTGGGTGCGTTTTCGTTGAAATATGCGAACAAGCCAACCGTCGCGGCAGTTGTCCACGAAGCACCGCTGACTGCGGCCCCGATCAGCGTGAAGGGCAGCGAGGGCGATAATGCGACGATCAGGACGGATGCCCCCGTGCCCACCATCGCAAACGCAATCATTGGGCGCGTTCCAATGCGGCGAGAAATCTGCGGTGTGAACATGCTCGCCATCGCCCCACCGGCCAATTCGATGATCCCATAGAGCGCGATGAAGCCTTCCGATGCCCCCAAGCTATTGACAAGGTGCAGCGGGATCAGCGAGGCCACCGAGAAATAGGCGATATAAGCCGTCATCGTCACGAGCGCGACATTGCGGAATTTAGGGGATTTCCACGGCTTCGCAATCGTATCCGGCACGTCTGCTCGTTCCGGTGGAACCAGTGGACATTTATTCGGGCTGCTGTCCAGCGACATGCAGTGATGAAAACTAACCATTGCGGTCACGAACGCCAGTACATACATCAACTGGTAGTTCTGCGGAAACGCCGAATGCTCAAGCCATAGGCCGAATGCTAGTGCTCCAACGCCGACGGTGACATTGAGCGCCATCGAACGGCGTGACAGCAGCGACGGCATCACCCTATCCTGCACCGAACTGCGCATTAGGACGACGAACGCGGTCGCCGCCGCTCCTTGTACCACAGCGGGCAGTGAAGCGGAAAGGATCAAATAGAGCGGCTGCCACTTTTCCGGAATCCACGGAGCGAAGGCAGGCAGCAAGAAGACGAATCGCCAGAAGAAGCCGGGGAAGAACAAGGCACGGGTCGCGTTTTTGAACCGGCGCATCCACCATCCAGATACCGATGCTGAAAACAGCAGAATTAAGGCTGGAAGTGAGGTAAGCCAGCTCAAATCGGTCGCGGTTGCGCCTAAACGGATGGCGAAAACCGATAGAAATCGGCTGGTGGCGGCAATGGCAATGCCCGCCCATGCGATGTCTAAAACGAGGTGGCGAAAATTGGCTTGTTCGATGGAGGACATCGAGTCGGTGCGCTGAAAAAACATGATGAGTAGGGCGACTCCACCTGCGCAGGAAGCCCTTCACTGATCCTTTGTGAAGTTAAAGAACACATGAGTCCTCTACACGCTACCGCTTTCCCTCAGACCGGGGCAATAGAACCATCCTTAAGGGTATGGTTCTATTGGATCAAAATGGAATGCGTAAGAAGGAGTGCAATTATCCATCGAAGGTGTGATGTTCGGTCATAGCCGTGAATGAAAGAGCGAGCGATACTGAAATAAACTGGGAAACCGTCCCTCCATATAGTGAAATTGCTTGGATTATTCAGAGAGGAATTTGCATGAACTCCAATTTGGAAATTGCGCAGAAGGCACAGCTCAAGCCGATCCACGAAATCGCGGATCAAATGGGGCTGACACCGGATGATATGGATATTTATGGCAGCCCTTATGTCGCCAAACTGCGTCTTGAAACCCTAGAAAAACTTAAAGATCGTCCTAATGGAAAGTATGTGGTCGTCACCGCCATCACGCCGACCCCGCTCGGTGAAGGCAAATCGACCACGACCGTTGGGTTGGGGCAGGCGATGAAGCACCTCGGCAAACGCTCGGTGATTTGCCTGCGTCAGCCGTCACAGGGGCCAACCTTCGGCATTAAAGGCGGCGCAGCGGGCGGTGGCTATTCGCAGGTCGTGCCTATGGAAACCTTCAATCTGCACCTCACGGGCGACATTCACGCGGTCACTGCTGCGAACAACCTGCTGGCGGCGATGATCGACAACCGGCTGCTGCGCGATAACCCACTCAACATCGATGTAGATACGATCACATGGCGGCGCGTGTTGGATGTGAATGACCGCGCATTACGTCAAGCTATCATCGGCATGGGGGGCAAGAATGTTGGCGGGGTTGTGCGTGAAAGCGGCTTTGATATTTCAGTCGCCAGTGAAGTGATGGCGATCCTCGCGCTGACCACCTCGTTGAAAGACATCCGGGAACGCTTTGGCCGCATTGTCGTGGCGCTGACCAAGGACAAGAAACCCGTCACCGCTGAACAGATCGGCGCGGCAGGGGCAATGACTGTGCTCATGCGTGATGCAATTCGTCCGAATTTGCTGCAAACGCTGGAAAATACCCCGGCACTAGTGCATGCGGGGCCGTTCGCCAACATCGCGCACGGAAACAGCAGCATTTTGGCCGATAAGTTCGCCATCAAGTGCGGCGATTATCTGTTCACCGAAGCCGGGTTCGGCGCAGACATCGGCGGTGAGAAATTCTTCAATATCAAGTGCCGCTACAGTGGGTTACAGCCGAATGCTGCTGTGTTGGTCGTCACCGTGCGCGCATTGAAGGCCCACAGCGGGCGCTATAAGGTGGTCGCCGGAAAACCGCTGCCGCCGGAAATGCTGGCCTTGAACCCGGCAGATGTCGAAGCGGGTGCGCCCAACCTAATCAAGCAGATTGAGAATATCCGGCATCATGGCGTTACCCCTGTCGTCGCCATCAATGCCTTCGACGGCGATCATGCGGAAGAACACGAATTGATCAAGCGGATTGCGGTTGAAGCCGGAGCGCTTGGCGCGGTGGTCTCCAACCACTTCACCGATGGCGGCGCGGGCGCGGTTGAATTGGCGGAAATGGTCGTCAGCGCGGCGGAAGCGAGCGACGGCAGCCAGTTCAAATTCCTGTACGACCTCGATCAGCCGATCAAGGCCAAAATCGAGACGATCGCCAAGAAGATTTATGGGGCGGCGGCAGTCTCGTTTGAGCCGACGGCGGAACGCCAAATTCGTGATTACGAAGCGAACGGGTTTGGCAACCTGCCGATTTGTATGGCGAAAACCCACCTTAGCCTGAGCCATGATCCGACTCTGCGCGGCGCGCCAAGCGGGTTCACCTTCCCAATCCGTGAAGTGCGGGCGAGTGTGGGCGCGGGGTTCATTTATCCGCTGGCGGGCGAAATGACGACCATGCCCGGTCTTCCCGAACATCCCGCCGCCGAAAAAGTCGATATTGACGAGGACGGAAATATCGTCGGATTGTTCTAAAAGCGGAACGTCAGGTGCCCATGCTTTACGGTGCTGTTCGGATGCTGTAAGATCAGACTGGATTTAGCCAAGGATTTCATAGAAATCACGATGATCAAGATCCTATTCGTGTGCATGGGCAATATCTGCCGCTCTCCGATGGCGGAAGCGGTCTTTCAGCATATGGTGACGAAAGCTGGGCTTGCCACTCAGTTTCACATCGACTCGGCAGGCACGAGCGGTTGGCATGAAGGCCAGTCACCGCATGTGGGAACGCAGCGTGTGCTGGCCGATCATCATATTCCGTACGACGGGCATGCGCGGCAGGTCGATTTGGACGATTTTGAGCGGTTCGATTACCTGCTGGTGATGGATCGCGAGAACTTACAGGCGATCCAGCGGGTCGCCAACAGTCTACCTTCGACCAAAGTGAATGCGCAGATCGCGCTGTTCTTGCAGTTCGCGAAAGACGCAGGATTGGTCAAGGACGACGAGGTCAGCGATCCCTACTATCATGGTCGCTTCGAGGATACCTATGCGCTGATCACCTTGGGAGCGCAAGCGCTGCTGGCGCATATCCGCAAGACTCATCAGCTCTAGTGATGGCAGGGGCGGATCAGCTTTCCGCCCCTGCTATGCATCGCCATAAAGGGCTTATTTCCCCTTCCAAACTGGCGGGCGCTTCTCCACGAACGCGAGGAACCCCTCCGCACCATCTTCGCTGTACAGGATTTGCCGCTGAAAATCCGCTTCTCTCGCAAGTGCTTCGTCGTAGCTGCTGTTCAGTGATTCTTGTACCGCTCGCTTGCCAAACCGCAGCGCGGCGGGCGATTGGCGGCTGATGGTCGCTGCGTAGGCCAGCACTTCCTGCATGAACGTTTCGACGGGAAAAACGCGGTTCGCCAGCCCAAGCTGCACGGCGGTTTCCGCTTCGACATCCATCCCGGTGAACATCATCTCCAGTGCGCGCCCGGTGCCGACTAAACGGGGCAGGAGATAGGTTCCCCCGCCATCGGGGATCAAGCCGACGCGGATGAACAACTCGGAAAAGCGCGCGCGTGCGCTGGCTAGGCGAATATCACACGCCAGCGCCATATCACAGCCAATGCCCGCCGCGAACCCATCCACAGCGGCGATCACGGGGTAAGGAAATTTGCGGATGGCCTTGAGCGTGGGCGCATACACATCGGTCAGCATGTGATAGGTGCTGTCCGGGGTCATGCCGTTGGTCATCGCCTTCTTGATGTCCGCTCCCGAAGAAAACGAGCCGCCCGCCCCGGTGAGTATCACGCAGCGCGTCCCATCGGTTTCGGCGGCGGCCAGCGCCTCGCGGATGGCGGGCATGACCACATCATCGACGGCGTTTTTCACCTGTGGGCGGTTGATCGTGAGCAGAGTCACCGCGTCGTGTCGTTCCACCAGCAGCGATTGTTCGTTCGTAAGGGTCATTTTCAAAAATCCTTTTTTGTGGGTCTAGGCGAATGCTGGTTTACCGGCTGGAAGCTGGACGACTGCCGCTCGCCGTGGGGCGGTTGGGCGTTGATGTACTGGTAGACGGGCGCGGTGCGCTCGATGTGCTTGGGCGCGCGGGAACGGAAGGACGAGCCCCTGAAGTGCTGGTTGATGTTGTCGGACGTGCCGCAGGTTTTGAGGTCGCTTTCGCTGCCGGTTTGGCTGCGGGACGCGCAGCAGGCGCAGTCACACTCGGCTTTTTGACAGTTCCGGCCTTTGGCGGTGTCTCTTTCGCACGCAGCATCTTCATCAACTCGTCAAGCAAGTACTCACTATTCAAATCATCGCCGCGCAGGATGATAAACAGATAGGCTGCGATCGCTGGGATTGCCAGTGCCAAAAGCTGGCTGCCGCTGTTGAGCAGCATCAGAGCGACCAATCCCATCGCGCCGAACATCAACCCAATTCCTGCGGGTCTGGCCCCGCTCGGAACGTCACCCCGTACGACGGTATATCCACTGTCTTTTTCCAGTTTGCCGCGCAAGTTTGTCCGCCGGGGAACGTTCCCAAGCACGGGAGCATTGACGCTTATCGAGAAGGTGCCGCTCTTATCGATCCAACCATCCAGACCGGGGCGGTTGTTGGTGCCGCGAATTTGCAGCCGTTCGGTGATCGATTTCAGGCATTCGTTGACCGATTTATCGGTATAGAGTATGAAATGCACGGCGTTACTCCAAAGAACAAGTGTGCTACATTTTAGCCGATCTGGCGACACTTTTCAACACGGATCATCCTGTTTTACAGCAGCGGAATTGACAGACCGCCATCGAGCACATAGGTTTGCCCGGTCGCAAAATCCGAGGCGGACGAAGCGAGAAACAGCGCCATTCCGGCGATGTCTTCCGGCTCACCGATGCGACCTGCCGGGGTACGACTCGTCACCGCTCTGACCAGCATCTCGTTTTCCCACAGTACGCGCGCAAACTTCGTGCGAATCAAGCCGGGGGCGATCGCATTCACCTGAATGTGATCGGCGGCAAGCTCCATCGCCAGCGTTTGCGTCATGCTGATCACCGCGGCCTTGGTCATGCTGTAAATGCCCTGCATACTGCCGGGGCGAATCCCGTTTACCGAAGCGATGTTGATAATTTTGCCGCCGCCCTGCTGTCGCATGTGCGGCACCGCTGCCTGACACAGCCAGAAGTTGCCCATGATATTGACTTCAATTGTCTTTTGCCACAGGCTGTCTTCGGCGTCGAGCAGCGCGCCAAAGTGGGGATTGGTCGCCGCATTGTTGACGAGAATATCAAGTCGTCCGTAAGTCTCTACAGTACTTTTGACTAAGGCTTGCAGCGCATTTTTGTCACCGTTATGCGCGGTGATGGTCGTGACGGCGGTTGGATCGCCTGTTTTGGCCTTGATCGCTGCGGCAGCTTCATCCAGCCCTTCCTGCTTGCGACTGCTGATCACCACCTTAGCGCCTGCACTGGCATACGCTTCGGCAATCGCCTGCCCGATACCGCGCGACGCCCCCGTAATAATGGCCACTTTTCCAGTCAAATCAAAAACAGAACTCATACAAAAGTCCCCACGAATTCAGCTAGAGAATGCAAGTATACTCTTGATGACCTCGAATGGCGGCAGGTCTTGAAGCAGAAGTGGACTGCCCAATGATTTACGATATTACCCGCACGGTTCAGCCTTCGCTGGCTGTGTGGCCCGGAGACGAAGCGTATCACGTTTCACCCGTGCTAAAGATTGCCGATGGCGCGTCGGTCAACCTGACGACGATCACGCTTAGCCCTCATACGGGTGCGCATGCCGATGCGTATTTTCACTATGAGGCGGATGGGGAACATCCGGCGGCGATGCCGCTGGACGCGTATATTGGCCCGGCACGGATGGTAACGGTCACCAAGCGTAATGGAGCGCTGCTGCCGGAGGATTTTGCCGGAGTATCACTGGTAGGTGCGCAGCGTGTGCTAATCCACAGCCATGTGAGCGATGAAGTGGACGATGGTGTATTCCCCGCCGAATTTCCTTACCTCAGTGTTCCGCTCATCGAAGCATGGGTGGCCTTGGGTATTGTGTTGATCGGGCTGGATTCGCCTTCCGTCGATGATTTTTCCAGTAAAGACCTGCCGTGCCATCATGCACTGCGACGGCATGGGCTGGTGAACTTGGAAAGCTTGTATTTACGCGGCATTCCTGATGGCGATTATGAGCTGATCGCGCTGCCGCTGAAATTGGATCTGGCCTGCGGGTCGCCCGTGCGGGCGATTCTGCGCCGGGGATAAGGTGAACTGAACAGATGCAAAACGGGCTTGGGCTGATCTTTTTCGTACTCTTTGGCGTGTTTCTCATCGGGATGTATCTACTGCTGCGCCGTCGTGTTGGCCCCGCTCCGGTGATCGCCGGGATTGGGATTGGCGGCAGTGTCATCAGCGTGTTCTTGATGACCTTGGCGCAGGGGAATACCGCCGTGTGGGCGATTGTGATGGGACTGGTGATGGGCGGCCTTTTCAGCGTGCTGGCGGCAGTCGCGGCGCTGTATTTCTCACGCAGCGAAGCGCGCCGTGAACGGTTCGATCCAACCCTGACCACACAAGACGACCAGTAAGCACAAACAATCCCTGATGAGGGGCACCGAATCGCGATTGAATCCGTGCCCCTCTGATGGGTCTAATTGTTCTGCGTGATCGTGATCTCGTAAGCACCCGTGCCGCTGTAGCGTCCCGCTTCCAGCACATACAAGCCATCTGCCGGGATCAACACCGTGACGAGTTGGGCATTGGTGCCCAAGGTCGTATCTTCCGCATCGTCGTTGAATGCCAGCGAACGACCATCTTCCAGCGTGATTTCCAAGGTCGGATCGAGATCGCCGGAAGTGGACATCATGGTGAAGGTGTACGACTCCCCTTGATGCGCTTCAAACGCATAGCGATCGAACGTGAAAACATTGCTTAGCTGCCCATTAAGGCGTGTTGCACCATCGGCGTTGATGGTGAGGGTTTGTGTGCCGGAGACGCCGAGCGTATACGTCCCTGCGCCCTGCACCCATTCCACCTGCACCACATACTCGCCATCGGTGGGGAGTGTGACCTCCGCAAGCAGCGCATCGTACGCACCGAAGACATCGGTGCCCACCTGATCGTCGTTGAAACCGAATTCGGTTCCATCCGGGTTGTAGACGCGGATCGCCATATCCAACTGCAAATCGAACACGTAGGTGCGCGCCAGATCAACCGCGATGAAGCTGACCTGTTCCCCGGCGCGGCCTTGATACGTCCACTGCTGCTGCGGATGGGTTTCGTCAAGATAGCCCTGTACCGGGACATGAAGCATCAGCGCCGCCGCACCCAACCGATCAGGCGGGAAATCATTCGGCATTTCGGGAATTCCCGCCGCGCCAAAAGCCAGCCCATAGGCGGCAGCATCGGCGCGGCGTGCAAGGGTAGGCTCATCGGCTGCCAGCGCAATCGTGATCAGCGCCCGGTTATCTGGCAGACGCGCCACGCGTCCGCGCGCCAGTTGACCGGTGGTATAGTTCACCCCATCCACACGCCAACCTAACCGCCCGTAGATCGTCGTCTGTTCGTAAGTGGTCAGCGCCAAGCCGAGATCAGGCGACAGCATCGCTTCGGCCAGTAGATCGTAGAGCTGGCCGTCCTCCACCGTTGAATCGCGCACGATATAGCGGATCATGCCGTCGTCCGTTGCAGCGGTAAGGGTCTGTCCCTCATCCGATGCAACCGGTTCTTCCATCATGGGAACAAATACGGCGAGATCGGCATCTTCCCACGCATACGCATCCAAATCGCCGCGTGGGAGGGCGGTTGGTGTTGGCTCATCCGTTTTGTCCGGTTCCGGTGCAGCGGTGGTTTCGGGCACAGGCTCATCCGTTGATTCCGGTGCAAAAACGGGAAGCGCAAAAATGACCAAAACGACGAGAAGGAGGGCGGCACAGCGGCGGATGCTCATGCGGGTTTACCGTTTCGGGATGCTGCTCAATAAAGGAATGTGTAAAGCGTCAAAGTCTTCGCGGCGGCGCAGCGACGGGTCAAGATAGTGGGCTAGCAGCGCCAACCCCAGTCCCGCAAGCAGTCCCAAGCCAATGCGTAGGAACGGCCCTAGGCGATCAGTAACAGGCGGCGGTGCGGCGCTGATCGGCGCTTGATCGAGCACGGTCACATTGGCGGGCGCGCCGCCCAACTGTGGGAAATAATCCTGACTGCGGGTACGCATCACGGTGATGGCGGCATCGCTGATCGATTGCAGTGCTTCAGCATCGGGATAGCTCAGATACAACCGCCCGACACTGCGCGCATTATCGGCGGAAATGCCAAGCTGTGCAGGATCGATGGTGAGGTTTTCACCCGCTAGCGCTGCTGCGATCTCGTCTTTGAAGGCCCCACCCCGCACCCAATCGGTGAAGGCGTTCACGGCCAGTTCCGACGAGAGCCAGATGTCCTGATAATCCCCATCGGTGCGCGGAATAGCATCGTAGTTAGGCGCCGCGCTGTAGGTAATGCGCGTGCTGAATCCGCCCGTGGCAGGCGCACGGTTGAGGAGCGCGGGAATCGCCAGCGCTGCTGTGATCGCCACGGGAATGGCGATCAACCACCAACGGCGAAGGAAAATGCGCGCAAATTGAATGAGTTCCACATTGACCTCGATTTTTGCTCAAAATCCGGCTTATCATACTGTGTGACACGGAGCCGTACAACGTCGTTTCACCAGCACTATCGTCATAGACTCGCACGCGCGGCCCGTAGAGGAAGAAGAGGATTAGCATCCATGATTCGGAAAACAACCGATACTCAGCATCCCGACGCTCGGCGCGGGATCATTCAGCGCATTTTCGCGGGGGCGTACAGTCAAATCGACGGCGATCCCACGTTTTACCAGCAGGCGGTTGGCGATTATAAACGCTGGCTGTTCAGCGATTTAAGCGGCACTGTTGCGGAGATCGGCGCGGGAACAGGGGCGAATTTTGAGTACTATCCAGCGGGCATTCACTGGATTGGCATCGAACCGAATGAATTTATGCATCCCGCGCTGCTTCGAATTGCCGAAAAGCATGGCATTCACGGGGAACTGCGTACCGGTGTCGCGGAACGGTTGGAACTAGATGATGAAAGCGTCGATGCCGTCATCAGCACTCTGGTGCTTTGTTCGGTGAGCGATCAAGATCGGACGCTCAAGGAAATACTGCGTGTGTTGAAACCGGGCGGGCGACTGGCATTTGTCGAGCATGTGGCCGCGCCGCACGGCAGCGGCTTGCGCGCCGTGCAGGGGTTGATCAAGCCGATTTGGAAAGTTGCCGCTGATGGCTGTCACACTGATCGCGATACCGTCAGCGCCGTACAGCGTGCGGGATTCTCCCATGTCGAAGTCAAGGCATTCCGGGCCCCGATTCCGGTCGTCAGCCCGCACGTCGCAGGGAAAGCGATCAAATGAATCTCGGCTATGGAAGATATACGCCTGTGAACAAATCCCAGTGCTGAACACCATCCGCGCTGTGTGTCTCAATGAGGGTGGGAGCGGAGAAGCTGAGGCTTTCGATCAGCGATGCCGGCCCACCATGACGGTACACGGGTAATCCGTCAGACGATAGGTTTTGTAAATCCCACACGCGGATCGCATCATACCCCGCCACGAGATACCGATGATCCGGGGAAAGCGCGACCGGATGATCGGGTGAAAAGGTGATGTCCGGCGCGGCAAACCCTTCGGC
>JAXLWG010000046.1:0-36163 GCA_046328615.1 Anaerolineae bacterium
TGCTCATGAATACCGGGCTGGAAGCCGTCGAGTCGCATCACCGTTTGCTGACCACCGTCGGCTGGAAGATCGACGGCGAATCGACCCGGTACGCGCTCGAAGGCAGCGTATTCATCGCGGGCGCGGCGATCCAGTGGCTCCGCGACGAACTCAAGCTGATCGCCAACGCGGCGGAGAGTCAAGCGCTCGCCGCCTCGATTCCCGATACGGGCGGCGTGTATCTCGTGCCCGCGTTCGTCGGCTTGGGCGCTCCCTATTGGGACGGTTTCGCACGCGGCACCATCACCGGCCTCACACGCGGATCAGGGCGGGCGCACATCGTCCGCGCCGCGCTCGAAAGCGTCGCCTATCAAACGCGCGATGTCGTCGAAGCGATGCAGGCCGATTCGCATATCAAGCTGCAAACCCTCCGCGTCGATGGCGGCATGGTGGTCAACGATCTGCTGATGCAGTTTCAGGCCGACATCCTCGGTGTACCCGTCGAACGCCCCTCCGTGATCGAGACGACGGCGCTCGGCGCGGCTTATCTGGCCGGGTTAGCGGCGGGCTTCTGGAAATCGCAGGACGAGATCGCGGCACAGTGGGGGGTGCAGCGCCGTTTCGAACCGTCCATGAGCAGCGAACGCCGCGAGGAACTGTACGCGGGCTGGAAAGCCGCCGTCAACCGCGCGCTCACGCAATAGGAAGTACAATGGAGGCTATAAGCCTGCCGCAAAACTACCCCTTATCCATTTTGGGGCACGCTTAAAAGGAAGCAACGATGAACCATAGAAGTCTTCGCAGTACCGCATGGCTTTTCGTGTTAACCGCTTTGCTGCTGTCCGTGATCGTCCTGCCGCTGCAGGCGCAGACAACCCCCGCCGGCGATCGCCTGCAAACGGGAATTGCCTTTTTACAGGCCAACGGGATTCCGACGAACGTGCTGCAAAATTTGTCTGCTGTGGCGGGCGATCCGCGGGCACTGGCAGCCGTGTTGGCACAGGCAGGTATGACGCAGGAGCAAATTCAAGCATTCCTCACGCCGCAAAACGTGATGACCTTAAGTCAAGTGCTGAACCCGAACCCGACCGCCGAAATCATGACACAGGCGGCGATGATCGCCGGGCAGTATAACATCACCCCCACTGAACTAATGGGGCTGCTCCCGCTCGTGAACGACCCCGCCGCGTTGATGGCGGCACTTACACAGCGTGGGCTATCGCAGCAGCAAATCACCGCGTTCCTCGGTCAGGCACAGCCGCTCATTCAACAGGCTCAGCAAAGCGGCGCGCTTCAGTATGCCATCGGCTTAACTGCGCAGACCGCGCTGGTGCAGCTAGGCCTGCACCCGACGGTAATAGGTGATATTCAGTCGATCCTCAACGATCCGGCGGCGCTGACGGCCTATTTCCAATCAAAAGGCATGAATGAACAGCAGGTTCAAACGGCGCTGGGTACCGTGCAAGCGATGGTCGCTCAGGGGCTCAGTGAAAACCTGTTAATCGGCTCCACCGTCTCCACCTCACTGTATCGGTTGCAGGGGCTCGGCCTCGATCCGCGTGATCTGAACACCTTGGTCACCCTCAGCAGTTCGGATGCCATCCGCGCCTTCTTGGAAAGCAAGGGCTTCAGCGGCGATGCGCTCGCCTTGGCGATGACCAATATTGAAGGTGTCGTCGGGCCGAACGGAGCCGGTCTTAATCAGGAACAGCTTTCGCGCTATCAAGCCAACGAAGCAGCCACCCTGTTGAGCAGCGCGGGGATCAATCCCGCCGATCTGGGCAATATTCTTTCCATGCGCGCCAGCGATCCCGAAGGGCTGTCTGCGTATTTGGCTCAAACCTATGGTCTGGATGACACCGCCGTCAGTACGTTCCTGCGCGGCCTGAACAATTCCTCGTTCGCGCAAACGGTCGATCCTGAAAACGCCGAGGAATTCGCGGCGAGCGTTCAGCAGGCGGCAGACGCAAGCGGCCAATCCGGCAGTGATTCAGGTTCCGATTCGGGAAGCGACACTTCAGGAAGTGATTCTTCAGGGGGTGATTCTTCAGAAACCGATTCGTCAGGAACCGACTCCTCTGGGGATGATTCCGGTGGGGATGCAGGCGGCGGCGAGTCCGGCGGCTGAGTAACATCCGGGGCGTTCCATGGAGCGCCCCGACTTCAGTGATCTAGACCGGCGTGTCGTCCGACTCAACCTTTTCGACCGGGAACTTGTGGTAAACGACCGTATTCGCCCCGCCGCTCCATTTAGCATCTTTGTGAGCAACCGCCTGCACCGTCAACAACCGCCCCGCTATCGAATAGCCGTGAAAGAGCGTGATCGCCTGAAGTCCGGCTTTTTCGGTCGCCATCTCGACAAAACCAAACCCGTTCGACTTTGACGTGAAGCGATTGGTCGAAAGGTAAACGTCCGTCACAGTACCCGCTTGTAAGAACAGGTCGCGAATCCCTGCCGGGTTAAGATTGAGCGGCAGATTGCCAATATAGAGTTTGTAGGTCAAAGGACACCGAGGCTTTCTCGCCCATACAGGGCGATAGACTATCCATTGGGGAGTTTCCGGTCGAACTGTGAATGGTATTTGATGAACGGGAGCGCCTGATAACGGTTCAACACGCAGTTATTCAGACGGCAGCATCAAATCAGATGAGGGGGATACAAAATTTGAAGGAAAGTATACCCTGTATATTTCTAGTATACCCTATTTCCCCCAATTCTCAAAAGAAGTAAGTCCGCGACCAAATTGGGTATAGCAAATCGTCAAAACCATGATATGCTGTAAAAGCTTGTGGAAACAGTAGACAGTTGTGTCTTGTCCACATAGGTGCAGTGGTTGAGCACCGACAGACTTCCTCAGAGAAAACAGATCTTTGCAGCATCCCCTTTCCTGTTTCTCGCGTGTATCGCATAAGCTTCCTGAACGTGTGGAATGTTGAGCGGTAAATCGTCTATAGCAAACCATATGCTTTAGGAGCAAGATAATGGCAGAACGTACACAGGGTACAGTGAAGTGGTTCAACGCGGATAAGGGCTTCGGCTTTATCGCTCAGCCCGGCGGCGAAGACCTGTTTGTTCACTATTCGGAAATTCGCGGCGGTGGCTTCCGGTCACTCGATGAAGGCGCGAAGGTCGAATTTGAAATCACGCAGGGCAAGAAGGGCAAGCAGGCCAGCAACGTGACCGTGGTCACGAACTAAGCCGCTTTTCCAAACCGCCACTAAACAATGAACCAAGAGCGTTCCCCCACGGGAACGCTTTTTTATTGCCTTCGTTTCCCGCCAACCCAAACCAATCCGGCGGTATACTCCTACAATTGACTCTGTCGATTCGGGAGGTGGTTCAGCATGATGGTCACATCCACGATTCACCCATTCTGGCGTAAATGGATACGTCGCTTACTCATCGCTGCCGGAATAGGCGTGCTGGCATACGCCTTATGGGTGCTGTTCGTCTTGATCGCCGGAAGGGTCTCGTTTCCTTCATCGGAAACATTGGTGTATTGGTATCTCGATGAAGTGATGAATGGAACCGCCACCGAACTGGACACGCCCTATCTGCGCTGTGGAAATAGGGACATTGAGGCCGATCGAAGTTTGCTGAGCGGCGGGGAGGTTCGGAATGTGCAGATCCAGACAACGATGGGAACCGGCAGCAGTGAAACGCTTGAACTGATAGCTGTTACCCTTGAATATCGTCCGGCAGGCGCGGCGGATTGGCAAACGCGCACCTTGAACCACGGCATTTACACCGATTTTGAATTTCTTCAGCCCCGGCGGTTATGGTGCGGCCCTTGAGGTTTTAAGCCGCTTCTTGAAACGCAGTCTCCCCAGCCCGTTCAATTTCGACCATCAACCTAAACACTGTGCATGGGGAGATGGCTCACCCATGCGCAGTTTCTACCGCTCGATCTCCCACTTCGCGTGAATGATCGTCGTATCACCACCCTCATCGCGGCGCGGAATATCCGGGTCATAGAAGGCGACGACATGGCTTCCGCGCGGTAAGAAATGTTTGGCATACCCATAGACGATGCCATACAGGAAGTCATCAGGCAGCGGCGTGGTGTAATGCATCTTCACGTAGCGGTCACTGACCACTTCGCATTTAGCACCGCCGATATTGCTGCCGCGCGAGTTCAGGTGATAGACGTTTAGGGAGAGCTGGAAAAGTTGGACGAGTGACAGGAATGCGGCTTCCGGCGGCATCACCAAATTTTCAACCGTCTTCATGCCAACGCTGATCAGGTCGAACATGGTGCCGCCCTGTTGTCCAAGTTCTTTCAGGGCATCCAGCATTTTCTGCATGGGGTACCATCCGGCGGGATCAACCTCGCCAAGTCCATGCTTTTGATAGATGGGATAAATCGTTTCACCGCCCACCGCATTCTGAAGATCAAGAACCGTTTGGCCAATCACTTCATGGTCAGAGTGAAACACTTGATAGGAGGTCATCGATGAAGCATCCTTGAGTGCAGCGTTGTCTATACGTGAAGAGAGTAGCTTCGAAATCGAGCTACCTCCCTAAGAATTGACGAATTATCCGTGAATTTCCCTCACTAAAAACCGGCGTTGGCTGCTAGGCGTCCCACTTCAGATGGATGGTGGTCGTTTCGCCGCCTTCATCACAGCGAGGAATCGTCGGGTCATAATAGACCGTGAACGTTTTGCCTGCCGGAATGAAGCGCTTGGCAACGCCATAGACCAATCCATACAGATAATCGTCGGGATAGGGGATGGAATAGCTGATTTTGATATGATTCTGATTCACCACATCACAGGCAGCCACACCCAAATCCGTCCCACGCACGTTCATGCGGTAAATCGCCGGTACCATCGGGGCAATTTGAACCATCGACAGCGAGGCGAGTTCCGGCGGCATCTTCAAATTAGCGGCAGCATTCATGCCCACAGAGACGAAATCGAACATCGAACCACCTGATTCATCAATTTCGCGCAGGGCATCCAACATCGACTGCATCGGGTACCAAGCCTTCGGATCGACATCGCCTAGGCCATGCTTCTGGAAAATTGGGAAAATGTCCTCACTCCCAATGGCATTTCGCATATCGATCACGACATGACCCATCACTTCGTGATCTGGGTGAAAAACTTTAAAACGGGGCATCGTAGAGTCATCCTTGAAAGCCGTAATATCAACGTGTTATCAAGTGAATCTTACATAACATTTTACAATTGTGTGTGAAATATTTCTGAAAATGCTCAGCACGGTGTGGAGTGACCGGTTTCACACCGGCCTGATGAAAGAAAATGCACAACTTAACGCAAGGCAAATCTTTCTTTTCTTGGCGCTTTACACCCTTAGCGTCTTTGCGTTGACTTTTTTTCTGCGCCTATTCTCACAAAAGGTCTACTAGACTATGAAATTTCTCGTCGCGGGTCTGATCAATCTCGAAACCACCGCGCGGATGGACGGGTTCCCCATCGCCTACCAACCCGTGCGCTTCCCCTTTTTCGGCGTGCGTTCCACGGTCAGCGGCGTTGGCTATAACCTCACCAAAGCGCTGCACACGCTCGGCCACGAGGTGCGTTTTCTCTCGCTCATTGGCGATGACGCGGCGGGCATGATGGCGCGCCACGCCCTCACCCGTGATCAGCTCCCCGCCGACGAAGTGCTGCCCCTCCTGCGCGAAACGCCGCAGTCCGTCATCCTCTATGACGAAAGCGGGCGGCGCGCCATCAATGTCGATCTCAAAGACATACAGGAAACGAGCTATCCTCCGGATCAAGCCGAAGCGGCGCTCCACTGGTGTGATCTCGCCGTGCTGTGCAACATCAATTTTGCCCGCCCATTTTTGAGCCGCGCCAATGCGATCGGAAAGCCTGTTGCCACCGATGTGCATACCATCGGCAGCCTTGACGATCCCTACAACCGCGATTACATGCAGGCCGCCGATATTCTATTTATGAGCCATGAAAACCTGCCCATCGCGCCGGATCAATGGGCGCGGGCAGTGATTGAGCGGTTCCAGAATCGAATCGTCGTGATCGGCATGGGGCGTGATGGCGCGCTGTTGGCGATCAATCGCGGCGCGGATGGCGTAGAGGTGCGAACGATCCCCGCCGTGACCACCCGCCCGGTCGTCAACACCATCGGCGCGGGCGATGCGCTGTTCGCGGCCTTCTTGCACGGGCACGCAGGCGATCCGGTGGCGGCGCTGCGCAAAGCCGCGCTGTTCGCCTCGTGGAAGATCGGCATCTCTGGCGCGGCGGATGGCTTTCTCAGCGCCGCCGAACTGGATACACTCAGCGCACAATTCAATGGGGGGACGACATCATGAATATTCAGGAACTGCTGTTTTACGCCGACAAGCGCCTACAGGAAGCGCTGCGCGATCTGCCGCCGGAATCGCTCGATACACCGGGGGTATGCGGCGTGTGGTCGGTCAAAGACATCCTATCGCACTTAACCGCCTGTGAGCACCAGACCGAAGAAGTGCTGTTGGCCTTTACCGGCGGCGGTGAAATGCCCACGCTGACACGCGTCAAGCGGATGGGACAGCACAAATGGAACACCTACGAGGTCGAAAGCCGCAAAGCGCTCCCGATCGCCTCGATCCTCAACGAGTACCTGTCGGCCTACGAGCACACGCTCAAGCAGATCGAGCAGATTCCCGATGAAGTGTTCAGCCAGCGGGGCACGATCCCTTGGTACGGTGAACAGTACGCGCTCGACGATTATCTGGCTTACTCGCAGTATGGGCACAAATGCGAACACGGCGCGCAGATCAATGTATTCAAAGATGCGTTAAAAGCCGCGCAGGGCACCTAGCGGAAGTGAGTTAGGAAACGTTCGCACGTCCGTAGGATGAGCGCTGCTATGCCCCTGAGATCGGTGCTTTCCCCTACGCGCCTGCGGGTTCCGGTTCCACGTTGCGACGGCGGCGCACCCGCGTGCGTGGGCTGGCCTTGATCATGCCCGCCACGCTGTTGAGCGAATAATCGAGGTGAATGCCGCGCTGATCCAGCAGGTGTTCGCCTTGATTTTCCAGCAGCGTCTTGATCGCCGGATCGGTCAGCGGTTCGGGGCGGCGATAGCTCTCCAAAAACACCGGGATCATCGGTTTTTCGAGCGCATAGGCAAAGCGGATCTCTTGCAGCACCCATTCGGATTGCAGCGTCGTTTCCGCCAGCACGCACACAAACACATCGCGCGTTTCGATTTCGGACTTCAGGCGGCTGGGGAAATGTCCCGCTTTGCCAGTCATTTCGCCATCGTAAAACGCGGCGATCCCCTGCTTATCGAGTCCTTCGCTTAACCATGCGACGGCCATCGCGCCGCTGGTGCGCTGGTAGCTGAGGAACGCACTGCGCCGTTTGGCTTCCGCCCGCCGCCGCGCCCGCACCATCAACAGCAGCACGATCAACAACAGCGCCGCCGCCCCTGTGACCGCGATCCGCACCGGATCAGCGCGCAGATACGCCGAAAAGTCGGTGACGAGCGCGATCGCCTGTGCGGGGAAGGCCATCCTTCCGGGGTCGCCATCATCCGAATCATGACCGGGATCGGACTCGCCGGGGCTGCCCGATACCTGCTGCGATGGGGCGGCGGTGATGGTTGCCGAGGGCGTGTTCGGCGTTGCCGTAACAATCGTCGGGTTGGGCACGGACACACGATCGATGAACACGCTCAACCCGGCTGCCCCTCCACCCATGATCAACAGCAGCAGCACGATCACCACCAGCGGACGCGACCGCCGCCGGGGTTTGCTCATGGGCCTGCCGATCGGTGAAGGCACAGAAGCCGGAATGGCGGCGGCTGGCGGTGCTGCCGGTGCTGATCTCCCATCAGCGGCCTTTTTCGAGGGTTTGGGCGGTGGCGGTGCAGGGAGAGTCGGCGCGGACGGCGGCACGATCGCTGTTGGAGCTTGGGTATGCACCGTCGAAAGAATCGGCGCGAGCGCATCCAGCGCGGAATCAGGCGTTTGCTCGTTGAAGACGATCGCATGCAAGCTGGCCAGCACTTGCAGCGAGATAGGTAGTTTGCTCGTCGGCGGCATCGATGCGCCGTTCACCAGCACGGGCACCACTGTCTTCCCTGCCGCAAATTTCGGGCCTGCCAGTCCCTCTTCGACTTCGCGGCGCACATAATCGCCCGTCTGGTCAATCGCGCGCCCGACGGCATCCGTGCCCAGCCAGTTGTAGCCAATCAACACCAGCATCAAGTCAGCCTGTGCAATCTGCTGATCGATGAAGCGCTGGAAATCGACTCCAAAGGGAATATCGACCGCATCGAGGAAGACGGTGCTGCCGGGGAAACGCTGTTTGAGTGCGGCATGTAGGGCCAGCGCGGGGATGCGTGTATCATCACGCCGGTAGGAAATGTAAATCCGTGCCATCGGTTCGGCTCTTGGGTGAAGTTCGTGCCTGATTCCTTCACTATAGCGCCGCCCCGAAATTTCGCAACGCCACGGGGAGAGCGTTCAACCGGAACGCTCTCCCCTATCACAGCGTGCTTACGCCTTTTGCGCGTGGTAGGCGGGCAGAATTTTGGTCGCGTAGTCTTCGAGGATGCGTTCTTCCTCGCCGCACATCAGGTAAATATTGAACTGAGTCACGCCGCTGGCTTCCAGTTCCTTCAGCTTTTCGACATGCTGCTCGACCGTGCCGAGCACGCCGAAACTGTCGATGATGTCATTCTTGATGAAACCGAGATGATCGGCGTCTTTGTCGGCGTGGTGGTGATAGTCGTACCCCTTACGCCCTTCGATGTAGTCGGTCAGGCGCTGCGGAATGCCCGCGCCGCCGTCGCGCCCGTACTTCTCGACCAGATCGGCCACGTGATTGCCCACCATCGCCGGGAACCAACGCGTTTGTGCGCGGCACTTCTCAATGTCGCCCGTCCACGCCGGGGCGGCGCTCATCACGCGGAAATTCGACATATCGCGCCCGGCTGCCGTACCCGCCGATACCGCCTGATCGGTGAACCACTTCACCAGCCACGGATCAGCGAGTTGAATGATCAGCCCATCGCCGTACTGCCCGGCAGCGGCCAGCGCCTTGGGGCCATAAGCAGCGAACCAGATCGGCAGTTGGTAGCCATCCGACCACGGGAGCTGAACTTCAGCGTATTCGTCGCTGTACTTGACCGTCTCGCCCGCCACCATCGCCTTGACTTTCTGGGCGAAATCGACCATATGATCGACCGTTTCGGGGCGTTTGCCCAACATACGGCGGCTGCTGTCACCGCGCCCAATGCCGAGATCAAAACGTCCGCCGCTCTGCTGTGCCAGTGTCGCGTACATACTGGCGGCGACCGACCAATCGCGCACGGCGGGATTGGTCACACACGGACCAAAGCGCATGTTCGTCGTGTGTTCCATACACATCGCCATCGTGACGTAACAATCGCGCCACAGCACATGGGAATCAAACAGCCATGTGTAGGTGAAGCCTGCTTGCTCCGCCTGTTTGCACAGCGCAACCGTGCGCCGGGGATCAATATCGCCCTTAAACGTAATCGCAAATTCCATGATGTTGTCTCCTCTGTAAAACCACCCAAAAAGTAAAAACCACCGTGTCATCACCCACCGTTCATACGAGCGGTGGGTGATTGATTTAGTCCTGTGCCGGGGTGAGCAGTTCCCCCGGCGCGAAGGCATCGAATAATCCGTTGACGATTTGGTAAGCGCCCGATGCCGCCAGCGAAAGCGACGCATCACGCAGATCGAGCACGAGCACGCTGTTCGTCCCACCCGCGACCGCGCCGCTGCTGTCAATCGTCAGAAACGCGTCATCCGGCAGCCCAATCGAAATTTCCTGCGGATTGTGATACGCCAGCGCGAACCAGCGTCCCCAGCGGTTATCGGCCATCAGCCGCGTTTCCAACGTGATCGGCAGAAAGCCGAGGCCATCGGCTAACACCGCCTGCCCGTCGAGCATGATCCCCTGCACGGCGGCTTCAAAGGTGGCATCATTATTGATCGTGTCGTTCGACGGCATCGCCGTGTACTGCTGACCGACCAGCACGGCGGCGGCATCATCGAGGACGATCGTTTTTCCGCCCAACCATGCATCTTGCAGCGATGCGCGCAGCGCATCAATGTCGATCTGCAAAGCGTCGTGCGCGTGGACGATCACCGTGTCGTACGCGCTGAGATCCGGGATCTCCCCGTCGTCGCCGATGAAGAACAGATCGGTATTCGTGCCCGCGTAATCATCCGCCAGCGCGTTTTCCGCCACATTCCCCAGCACATTGAAAGCCAGCGCGATCGCGTGACTGGCGCGCACCGATTCCGGCAGCAAATCCATGTGATCGCTCAAGTTGCCGAACAGGATCAGCGTGCCCGCGCCGGTCGGCACTGCCAGCGTATTGAAATCACGCGACACCTGCGTCGGCGGGGCCGCTGCCGACGTGCTGCGCGTGGTTAGGTCATACGAAAAATTGCCCGCGCCGAAGGTATGCATCAACACATTGCGAATGCTCAGCGTCGAGGCGGGATTATCGAACCGCGCGGTCGCGCGCGCGTTGAGCGTCTCCACGTCGAAGATCACCCCCGCATACGATCCGAATGGCGCTTCCAGCACGCGGTTATCGCGGATCAGCGCGCCGGTATAGCTGTCGATGCCGATCCCGACACCGGGCGCGTTTTCCTGCACGATCGCGTTGAGCAGACGGGCTAACCGCGCACGCTCGAACGTGTGCTGCTCCAGCACCGCAGTCGTCACGCCGAAATCCATGCCGCGCCGCTGATCGTCATTCCACAGATCAACCGCGCCGAGCGCCAGCCCATTTTCCGGCCCGAACGCATCACCGCCGTACCCGCCGATCATCGTGCGCGATTCGATCGCCAAGCCCGCGCTGTTACCGCCCATCACCACGCCGCGCTCAAACGCATCGCGGAGCAGCCCTTCCAGCCGTGATCCCGCCGTGATCTGCATTGCGATCGTTTGATCGCCGCCGAGGAAATACACCCCGGCCAGATCGTCGGTGAAATACGTATCCAGTTGATCCGAATTCGCCGCCTCGCGCGTATACACGGGCGGCACCGCGACTTCGCACAAAACGCCCTGCGGGACTTCGAGGCGGCATTCATCCTCAAGCTGGCGGCGGCGGTAGTCGGCATCTTGGGTGTTCAGCAGCAGATCGTCCATCGACAGGGTATCGACAGCATAGCTGTACGCGATCGGCAGCATGAGGAGATACAAGCGGGACGTTTCAAACCGTTCGACGTTCGGCAGCGCGGCCTGCAAAAAGCCCGGAAACGTTGTCGTGTAGCCGCCGCCGATCGGCACCCACGTCGTGCTGACATCGCTCCCGCTGCCGGCTGCATCCTCCGTTGGTTCGGGCGTGCTTTCCTGTGCTGCAACCGCATGACCGATCAGCAGCAGCATGCTCAACATGAGCAGCCGAATAACAAACACCCGTTTGAATCGATGCATTGGCAGATTACTCCTTGAAAGGCAGCCCGTGAACTCATACCATCGTGCTTGATTACAAATAGAGGGCGATGAGTGTAACGTCCTAAGCGGGATGCGACAACTGCGCCGATAATCGATCGCCTTCCGTTTGCAGGAATAGCAAGCTTCCGTTTCTTTGTTGTATTTGATCCTGAGAGCCTTCCTTTCCCTATGTTGAACATTTACGCCGCCCGTGATCACGAAATTGAAAAAGTCGGCCAGCAGTTCGCGCGCGATGGTCGATCGACCGCGCGCACCTTCGAAGGGGCCGCCCAGTGGATCTGCGAATCCATGTTCCGCACCTTCGTACTGGGCGATCAGTCGCCCCTGTTTGCGCTGTTCCGCATCTACCGCATTTGCACGCACCATCAACTGCCGCCGGATATACGCATCCCGGCCCGCGCTGACTCGCCGTACTGGTTTGCGCTGGCAGGCACCTATGGCGTAGAACCCGCGTGGCAGGATCGCAAGCAGTCCAAAACCCATCAAGCGATCCCCGAAGCGTTAGGCCGCGTCGCGCCGATGTTCCGCGCCGGGATTAGCCAGCTTCGTTTGAAATGGGGTCAACCGGGGGAAATTCAAATGCAGTCGATGGGCGCGGGAACCGTGCAGTATTTCTACGTGCCAGAGGCCGAGGGCAGCCCGTATATCCTCGATCAGGAACAGTTTGTGCTGCCGTATGGCATCCACTCCGTGATCGGGATCGGCAGCGTGTTCCTATCCGGGGCCGCCTACATTGCGTTCGGCTTCACCCGTGCGTCGCTGGAAGCCTCCGTCATCGAAAAATGGACGGTGCTCGCGCCGCATGTCTCTACGCTGCTAGGAAACTTCGACAACGGGAAGTTGTGGGGTTGAGATGCGAACCGGTAAGGATGCCTTACCGGTTTCTAAATCGGGGACTTGCGGTATCTGAAACGCGAATCATCCCTGTAGGGGCACCGCATAGCAACATCCGCAGGATGGCCGCTGCGATGCCCCTACACCTAACAGGTTTCGATCATGGCCCGGAACACATCCCGATAACCGATCAGCCCCTTCAAAATTGGAAGCGGCTTCCCATCCTCTTCAATAACAGGAACGGAATAGAGATACCGGTACGACTCATCCGTCACATAATCCTTGAGCATCACCTCAATGGACGTATCCACGAATTGATTCCGCAGGTTTGCAACCGGCGTAATCGCAATTTGGTTGATCAGCCGTCCATCAATTTGATTCGCGACCAGAATATGATCTGGGACAAGGCCGCTCAACCTCAATTCTTTCCGGTTGTTCACAATCGGTAAATCGCGCTGCCCATAGACCAGCATCTCATTCTTGGCACCAATAACCGTTTCATTGCCTGTGGTGCAGTAAATCGAGTCGATACCTGACATATAACTGCCAACTGCTGCCTTCGGCATGGGTAAATTCCCGGCTTTTACATGCCCCAGCACATCTTTAAACCCAATCAAGCCAACGGCATTCCCTGTGGCATCGACAATCGGCAGCACACTCATATAAAACCAGTGCAGTGTTCCTTCATCGCGGAGCAGCGGCGTATTGAAGGCACGAATGGCGGTTTCAAGCGTATCCGTATCATGAAGATACATGAAGTGAAGCCGAGCATCTCCTTGATCTTTTCGATCCATGATCTGCTTGACGGTTTCTTTTTTCCATTCGGGCTTCTGGATGGACTGCTGCTTGAGAATTTGCCGCAAACCGACCTGACCGAGAAGCTGTCCGCCAACCTCACCGGTCGTAGTCACCAACAAATGGCGAATTCGATACTCAAACACATCGCGAATAATGTAATGCGCGTAATCGATCTTGGTATCCGGCGTGACGCAAACGATATTGGCCCCATTTCCCGAATACACACCGAAATTCACCGCCTGAAGTTGTCTCCATTTTCGCTGTGGATCATGAGTCAAACGCTGCTTGACAGGGGTATCCACATGAACAGGAGAGGAAAACGACTCCAGTGCCTTATAGAGCTTTTCCAACGATTGGGCATAAGCGCCGGGATCGGTAAATTCAATGATTTGGTAATTGCCAATAAAACCGTTTGTGTTGCTTTCCGGGTCAAACAGCAGCGGAAACACCGGCTTGAAGTGCCGAAAAGCCAACTGCCGCTCTTGACTAACCCACCTTGAGTCTTCCCAATCCTTTGTGAGGATTGCGATAAAGAAACTGCTTTCTAAGATGCCCTTCTCAATCCGATCCACAAACGGTTGGCTGCCCGTAATTGAAGATCGATCCAGAAAGACTTCGTAACCGCGCTGCTCCAGCGCTTTTGATAATCGGACGGCGTGATCTTCACCACCATTTCGAGCGTAGCTGATAAAGACCGATTTTGAGAGAGAAGTCGCCATGGCAGATCGCTCAAAGTATATTTATGGTTTGCTATTCCCCTATTATAGGCTGTGAAAGGGTGGATTGCGTATGACGATCGGCAGTGAATTGGCGGTATAGCACACAATCCCTCAAATAATGAGGTGATTAAGAATCGGTGCGATTACCCATTGGATCGCGGCAGCAGCGGTCTTTCCGTGACCAGATCCATCCCCAACGCGTGCGCCGTCGCCGCCGCCTGCTGGTGAATGAGCAGCGCCACCGACCACACAATTTCTAGGGCAAGCGACAGGGGGACAATTTCCAGCTTATCGAGTTTATCGGTACACACCATCTCTGCGAGGCGCGTATAGATCAGCGCATATTCGCCAAAATGATCGCGCGGGTTTTCCTTGTCGTGCAGGTTCAGTTCGCCGCGAAGTTGTGCCGTCGTGCGCTCCCATAACCCCTGATACAGCTTATCCGTCGCTTGACCGTACAGCGTCCCCGGTGCGTTGATCACCGCCGCTTTCAGCGCTTCGACAAACTGTTTGCGGGTGATGATCCCCTGAATCCGCGCTTCAATCCAACTCTCGGTTTTGCCCGCCCGCCGATATTTCCCGCCGACGCGCTCTAAAGCCTGACGCAGTTCTTCTTCGGGATCAGCGCGTTCTTCTTCCCACCGCTCCGCCCCGACTTGTGCCAGCCAGATTTTGAACGGTTCGGCTTTGGGCGAGGGAATCGATTGAATCAGCCGTAACGTCTGTTCAGTATTGACCACATCGGTAAAGGCGTTGTTTTCCATCGCTAGTGCAGCAATTTCAACGTGATGACAATTTGTCAGCGTTTCATTGCCTTCCTGCTTCGATAACCGCTCCTTGAGCTTTGCCCAATAGAATTTCGCCCGCTTGTAGTCAATATCGAGCAGTTCAGCGATAATGTCGATGATGCTGAAATACCATTCGTCCTTGTGCCATGCTTTGCGGATGTTCTCAGGGTTGACTTGGGGATTGCCGTTCGCGGAATTGGGAAACATGGGCAGCGTCATATCACCTCGTTAAAAACAGTTATTTAATTAGCACTAGAGCAAATATAGAAGTGAATTCAACAAATGTCAAGCAGACTCCGTAACCGATTTTTCATGCTGCTTTCGATCAAAGAACAGCGTGAAAATCGACGCATCACACAGTTAGAAGTTGCCAATACCATTGGGGTATCAACCCAAACGATACTGCGGTGGATGCACAACGATGTCACGCGCTTTGATGCGGATGTGGTCGAGAAACTGTGCGATTACTTCGGCTGCGAGGTCGGGGATCTGCTGTATCTGGAACGCGACTCAAGCTTGATTGAAGGGCAATCTATGACTGCCCTTCCCAAATGATGGCACTAGGGTTCGACTTTATGGCGGAATGCTGAAAGCTAATCGCTACAGTCCCCACGTACCAGCGCGCCCCAGTAACTTTTGAGAATCCGCGCTCACGATTGGCTCACTTGCCCTTGAATAGACAATCGCGGCAATACGCAGATCTGGGTTGTAGGCCTTGCGAACTTCTTGTGATGTTGCTTAGATCTCAATAGCATCCCTCGCAAAAGATCTGCCAAGCACGCACAACAGCAATGAGTTTTAAGTCACGAAGTCAAGCAGTTGTCTCATTTAGATGAACCATCCCATTTGATTCGATACTAATTATACAGAGAAACGGATTTTATCACCAAATTCCTCTCAAGTTGAGACAAATGTGCTGCAAATGGACAGAAGGTGGTCAAAGTTTGTGCCGGCTGACGGCGCATCAAACGTTACTACAAAACCCTCATAACAGAACAAAAGAGCTAAATTCATGATATACTGAATGCACTTCAGTGCATTCGCTCTGAGGTGCACACGAACGTTTGCGTCTATCTAGGGGGGTAAGATGATGTCCGATGTACAGGTGGCCTCAAAGTTGAACTTCAGTTCCGTGCTGATCGGAAGTGCGCAGCCCGCCGCACTCGTCGATTTTTATACTAAGCTGTTCGGCAAGCCCGCCGATATGAACGATGGCGGCTATTCCGGTTGGGTGGTCGGGAAGGGATTCTTGACGGTCGGCGCACACTCTGAAATTCATGGACAGGCGAAGGAACCCGCCCGCATTCTGCTCAATTTTGAAAGCCCGGATGTGCAGGGCGAATTCGCACGCCTCAAGGGGTTGGGCGCGACGGTCATCAAGGAACCGTATTCCATGGGGGAAGGTGATCAGGTGGCATGGATTGCTACCCTCGCGGATCCCGACGGCAACTATATTCAGCTTATGTCCCCGTTCGAGATGTAGGAGCATGAATAAGGGCATAGCAGCGGCCATCCTGCGGATGTCGCTACGCTATGCCCCTACCGGTGATGCTAATTGAAATTGATTTCTCGTCGCACGGTCGCCAGCAGCAGATCGGCCTTCATCTGCGCGAGCGTGTAGCACGGCCCGCCGAGCCGCTCCGCCAGCTTGCCCGCCAGCCCTTGATCGAACGCCACATGCTCCATATTGATCGTCACCGTCTTGACGTTGTCCGACTTGATCAGATCGGCGATGGCATGGGCTTCTTCCTGCGGCGGCGTCCCCCCACGCTGACATTCCCCGCCCCATCGGTGAGCAGGATGATCAACGGCTGCACATCGGGATGCGTCACCTTCTCGCGGCGGATCGTCTCGTAGGCCAGCAGCAGCCCCGCGCTGAGCGGCGTCTTGCCACCCACCGGGATATTGACGAGCGCCTGTTTCGCCAGCACCACCGAGTTCGTCGGCGGCAGCACCATTTGCGCGCGGTCTTTCTGGAACACGATCAGCCCCACACGGTCGCGGCGCTGATAAGCATCGGTCAGCAGGCTCATGATCGCGCCCTTGGTGGCGCTCATGCGCTCACTGACGGCCATACTCCACGACGCATCGACGACGAATAGAATCAGGTTGGCCGTCTTGCGCACGCGGACTTTCTTTTGCAGGTCGCCGCGGCGGATGGCGTAGGCCATGCCGGTACGGGCTTTCTGCTCACTGCGCTGTTTTTGGAAGGGGCGGCGGCGCGGAAGGTCGCGTCGAAGGCGATGTCACGGTAATCGCCATTGGCGGGGCGCGCCATGATGTAGCGTCCGCGTTTGCGGTCGGTTTTGGTACGGCTGCGGCGGCCTGCCTGCTGGCGGCTGATCTTATCGAGGTCGGTGGAGAGCTTACGCGCGGTGAATTCCTCGCTGCTCTCCACCTTCTTGCCACCTTCCCACCAGTACGTGCTCTGGTTTTCGAAGATGGACTGCGGGCCGGGATCGGTCTGCCCGAAATCCGGCATTTCCTGCTGATTAGCGTCCGCTAATTGGGGAGTTTTTTTTTAACGGCCTGCTGTTCGCCGTCGGCGCTCGGTTCGGCCTCGTCGCCTTCGCCCCATTCGCTGCTCACCTGATCGTATTGGGTTTCCAACTGCGCCATGCTCATCTGCGCATCTTGGAACGGCCCACGCTTCAAGCGGTGCGGGATCGCCAGTTCCATCGCCAGCATCACATCGTCTTTGGTGATGCGATCGCGATCGTAGAAGCGGCATTGGCGCGCGCGGCCTTCAGGATCACCATGTCGGCGCGGTGCCCGTCGATCTTGAGGCTGCTCGTCATGTGGGCGATCGCCGCCAAGTCGCCGCGCGTATAGCCGACACGATCGACTTTTTCGCGGGCGCGGACGATCCGCTGTGCCAGTTCCACTTCTTGCGGGTGGAACATCTGCCGGAAGGCTTCGGGGTCTTCCTCATAGCCAATGTGGAATTCGACGATCTTCATGCGTTCTTGTGCATCATGGATGCCGCGCACTTCCACCGACAGCGCGAAGCGGTCGAGGAGCTGCGGGCGCAGATCGCCTTCTTCGGGGTTCATGGTGCCCACCAGAATGAAGCGCGCCGGGTGTGCGAAGCTGATGCCTTCGCGCTCGACCACGTTCACGCCCATCGCCGCGCTGTCCAGCAGCAGGTCAACGACGTGATCGTCCAGCAAGTTGACTTCATCGACGTACAGGATGCCGCGATTGGCATTCGCCAGCACGCCGGGATCAAAGGCACGTTCGCCTTTTTGAATCGCTTTTTCGATGTCGAGCGTACCGACGACACGATCTTCGGTCGCGCTGACAGGAAGATCGATAAACGGAGTGCGGCGCTTACCGGTACGCAGTTCTTCGCCGCGTTCACGGCGTTCACGCACCGCGTCCGACCACGTATCCGGACGATCTGGATCGTCGTTGAAGGGCGAATCGACATACACATCAATTTCCGGGAGCAAAGCGGCCAGCGCGCGCGCTGCCGTCGATTTGCCTGTCCCGCGTTCGCCGCGAATCAGCACACCGCCGATCCGCATGTCAATGGCATTGAGAATCAGGGCGGTTTTCATCCTGTCCTGACCCACAATCGCCGTGAAAGGATACACCGGGGGTCGTTTAGCCATTATCTCGCGTCATCACTTTCAAAAGGGAGTCTGTAAGGATTATAACGGTGGTTTAAGTCTGTGACAATCGGCACAAAAGCAAGTGGACTTAGTGAAGAGCGGCGTGTGAACTCGCGGACTAGATCATCCCTCCCCTATTTCGGTGATTTCCCTCCGACTCGGCGCATGCGACGATCCCGGCGCTATCATCGGGAAAACGGAAAAGGGGGATGCGCGTGCGACGACGAATAGGCCTATTCGTTCTGCTCTGGATCATCACCGGAAGTCGTTTCAGTTCGGCATCAGCACAGGAATTTGAGCGCTGCCAGCCTGCGGGCGGTGATGTGCAGGCGCCGCGATTCCTCACCGCATCCGAAAATCCCGAAGAATTGAGCGGTCAGATCGTGGATTTCTTGAATGCCAGCGGCGCACCGGAGGGGCTGCAAAGCGCCCTTGAATCCGCCGCCCTCTCCAGCCCGCATTCAACGACCCATCTCGACGCACAGGTGATTGCGGGTGCCGATTTCACAGGAGACAGCGCCGATGATGTGGTCACGCTCGTCACCGCTTCCTTCGCGGGCGAACGCTATAACGGCGGCTACGCGCTGGCGCTCAGCCTGTTTTCATGTGATTCGACCGGTTATTTTCAGCGGCAGCGCCACCCAGCGCGGCACGATCGACACCGCCCCTGTGATCGTTTACGCGGTCGATTTGAACGGAAACGGCGTGCGCGATCTGCTGCTGAACCAGTCGATCATCAATGGACAGAAAAGCGCGACTCTGCTTAATGTCTACGAATGGGATGGAACCGCCCTCACGTCAATCTGGGAGCAGGACTCCGGTTACGGACGGTATTCCTATCTCCGGTTGTTCAATGGAGATTCCAATCCGCTGACGATGGAATTGGCCGTTGGCTCTCACTACTCGTATGAGCAAGAAACCGCCGCTGCCACAATCGAATATTCCTTTACCCGCCCGATTGAGATGCGTTTTGCGTGGAACAACAATACCTACGCGCTGACCTGCCAGCATTTCACCGATCAGCCTAACCAACGCCTGACGATCCTACACAGCGCGGAAACGTATCTGTCGTGTGGCATGATGCGCGAAGCCATCGCCGACTATACCCGTTTGTCGAATGATCAGGGAATCGTTGGATGGGAGTATTACCCGTTGAGCGCCTACCCCGAAAACCTGACGTACGAGCAGCGGCTCGACTACGCCGATCAACTGGAAAGCGCGTATTACCGGGCGTTCGCGCTGTTTCGCTTGATGCAGATCAGCCTGACCTATACCGAACCTCCGGCGGCTGTCCCTTACCTACTGATCGGCTCCTCAGAAACCTATATGAGCAGTCTATCGCAGTCCTATCAGCCGGGCGATCACGGTTATGTGTATGTCGTCATGGCGGAGGCTTATCTAGGATCGTTCACCGAATCGGGCAGCAAAGAAACGGCGTGTGCAGCAGCGCGGCTGGCGCAGGAACAGGCGATCGCCAGCGGTGACGAGCCGCGCATCACCTATCCAACCGATGATGCGGGCGATATGCGCGACCGCTTTGGCTTCTACTACGCGAATGGGCATCGCTACGGCGCGAATCCCGATGATCTGTTCAATGTACCGGACGATATAGACAGCATGATTTCAACGCCGCTGTGTTTGTGAACGCTTGATCGCCGCCGACCGCCGCCTATTCGTAAGCGTCACGCTTGTGTTTGACCGGTTCGTCTTCGTAGTCGTCGGGCAGTTCGATCATTTCGCCGTCATCGCCCACGCCAATGCGTGGTTCGCGATACCTGACCGTCTGCGGAAGATCGTCTTCATCGCGCTTGCGCTTCTCGATTTCATCGTGGAATCGCTGTGCGCGTTCGCGCCCGGAACTCGTCTGCGGGATCAGTTTATGAACGATCAGAGAACTCAAAAAAGCACTGAAGAAGCGCAACCGCCGCGATCGTTCGCGTCGGGCGCTGCCGCGTGTGAGCAGCTTATAAACGATCAGCGCAGCGAAAAAGGCGGTGAAGAATCCAGCGCTTGGCCCGGAAGGCCATGCCCTGCCGAGGAAACTCCAGAAGAAGACCATGAGGAGCAGCAGAATCAGCCACTTGGGGTCAAACGTAAACGGTCGTCGTGGCGCTGATTCCTGATCGCGGTCAGCCGAACTATCCGAGTCAGGGTGTTCCCACATCATCGAATCCCTACTTTGCAATTAACGTACACAACCTCCTGTACGCAAAAACGGCGTGCCGGGTTGTACGTATTCGCTCAGATCCTTGCCGGGGTTTGCTATAATGCTCCCTATAACCGCGTCGTATCGACGCCCTATCAAGCATCTGCGAGTGTGATTGCCCGGCATGTTCAAAAACCTCGATAAAATGTCCCGCGCCCAACGGCGCTTCATGTTCTTTGTCCTGTTCGGCGGCGCGCTGCTGGCCTTCATTGGTATCAGCGTCTTGTTGATCTCTTCCTCGCTGCGCAGCGGTGAGCGGGTGATCGCGCAGGCGCTTGATCCGAACGTGAGTGTGCGCGAATTCGCACTGCTCAGCGACGAAAAAGCTTATCCGCCAGCCGTCGCAGCAGGCACCGATGGGGTGATCGTCACCGGTAGTTATTCAACCGGCGCGATGTGGCGCATCAGCCTTGCTGGTGAAGTGACTGAAATCCCCGGCACGCGTGACACGATCGGCGCGTTCACCGGGATCACGGCAGCGCCGGACGGTTCCTTCCTGATCATCGACCAGAACGATACCGATCCGCGTTCGGCGGGCGGTCGCCTGTGGCGTTTGACGGGCGATACGCTGACCGACTTCCCGGCGCAGATCGACGCGACCGGATGGGTTGCACCCAACGATCTCGCGCTCGATACAGCGGGACGGCTCTACGTCACCGACAGCGGGCGCAATGAAGTGTGGCGCTTTGAGGCCGACGGATCGAACGGTGCGCCGTGGTGGGTGCCGCCGGAGTCATCCAGCAGCAGTCAGCGCCGCGCGGTGACGGGCATCACCTATGATCCGCTCAACGACGCGATGATCATCACCGACGCCGAGCAGAACATGATTTATCGCGTCAACGTCGCTGATGCCGTCGCCAGCGTGATTTATGAGCACGGTCAGCGCGCGACACCGCCCGGTTTTGATGGGGTGACGGTTGGGCCGGATGGCACGATCTATGTGGCCGCGCTGGGGCAAAATGGGATCGCGATCGTCGCGCCGGACAATACACTGACGTACATTGCGGGCTTTTTCCGTGGGGCCAGTGATGTTGAATATGTCGCGCCGGGACTGCTGATCGTCCCCAATTGGGATCAGGCGTCGATCGTGCTGCCGTTGATCGCACCGCAGCTTCCGTTTTCGATCGATGTGATTGATTTGAATATGCCGAGCATGACGCCTACGCCGTCAGCGACGTAAGGCATCACGCGTCTTTGCCTTGATTCCCGCGTTACAATCGTGGCACTCAACCATGAGGTGACCTGCTGATGAAACGATCGATTCTGCTGGCGGGGCTGCTCGCCAGCCTGCTGCTTTTAAGCTTTTCCGCCATCCATGCGCAGGATGGCTCGCCTACGGCGCCGCCCCTGCCTACGCTTGACCCAAACCGCTATACCAACCTGCCGCAGGACATGAATCCGCTCGGCTTTCCGCAGATTGGCTTTCCATCTGCACCGGTGAGCGTGGTGATCTTCGGCGGGTTCGATGATCCGGCATCGGGTGCTTTCTGGCGCGATGGCTTCCCTACCCTGCTGGCGCGCGTGCGCACGGGGGAAGTGAAGCTGACCTATGTGCCGGTCGCCGGACGCGGCACGATTTCCGGCGGGCGCAGCGCGGCACGGGCGGCGCTGTGCGCCGGGGATCAAGATGCGTTCTGGCAGTATCACGATGTGCTGTTCACATGGCAGTTGGCCTATGGCGCGGACGCGTTTGCCGGATCGCGCTTGGTCGAAGGCGCAACCAACCTGCCGATCATCCGATCAACATGGGATGAATGCATGCTCACCGACCGACCGGACGCCGCGCTCACCGAAGCCGATGCGGAAATTGAGGCGTTCAACCGGATGGTTACCGTGACACTTCCGTTCATCACGGTGAACGATCAGCCGTCGCTGACCGATTCAAGCAGCCTTGAAGCGGCGATCCAATACGAAATTGAGCGCAACGTCGCCACCTTCGAAGCCGCGCTCAACGCCACACCGGTTCCACCGCAAACCGTCGATCCGAATGTGACGCCGCAGTCCGTCAGTGTGACGTTTGAGCCGCTGTTAGGCGTCAGCGAACCGCCGCCCTTGATCATCGGGCTGCCGCCGGGGTGGACGTATGGTTATGACACGCTGGTGCTGCAAGATGTGGACGCGATCCGCAATATGCCGATCGCCGTTTATACCGGGCCGATCACCGGGGGAACCGGGACGATTGTGCTGATCTGGGGTTTTCCGAACTTGATCCCGCTGGCCTCGGCGGATGGCAGTTTCGAGCCGAATTTGTGGGCCGATGGCCTGCGGCTGCTGCGCTTGGCGGTCGTCGAACCGGACTGCAACATCGGCACCGATCTCCGCCGTGAATACAATATCGGCGGGCTCACGGCGATTGGCACGCAGTTCGCGGCGGTGGGCTGTCCGGCACTCCCTGATACGCGCGGATGGTTCGCGGGCTTGCAGCAGTTCGACCTCAATTTCGTGTTTTATGTGTTTGCCGATCCGATCGCGGCGATGGACGGAACCGGCGCGGATGAACTTCAGCGCATTTTGGACAGTGTGCGCTTCGTCACACCGCCCACCGCCACACCCACCCCACAATAACAAACCGGGGCGCACGCCGATGAAACGGGGTGCGCCCCTCAGCTCTCACGGGGCAGCAGCACACAAAATTCGCTGCCGCTGCCGGGATCACTGTTCACGGTGATCGTCCCCTCGTGCAGCTCCACCAAGCGGCGCACCAAGGCCAAGCCGATGCCGCTGCCATTTTTGTTCATGGTGCGCGCTTTGTTGACGCGGTAGAAGCGTCTGAAAATATTCGGTAGATCATCCGGGGGGATACCGATTCCCGTATCGCGGACGCACAGGGTGGCATGTTCCCCTTCCAAGTTGGTGCCCACGCTGATCAGCCCGCCTTCTGGCGTGTAGGCGATCGCGTTCTTGATCAAATGGGTGATCACCATCGCGAATTCTTGCAGCCCAATTTGCACGAACAGCGCTTCCGATGCCGGTTCAAAGTTGAGCGTTTGCCCGTGCTGCACGGCGACCATCGTGTAATCTTCCACGATCTGCTGCGTCAGCGCGTTGAGGTCATAGCGCACCCGCGTGAGCTCGGTTAGGTTATCGGCCTTCACCATTTCCAGCATATCGGTGATGATCTGTTCCAGATGGGTGCGGTTATCGCTGATCTGCATCACCCGGTCTTTGATGCGTGTCGCCTGCTCTTGAAGGGAAGCGGTATTTTCCGGCTGTTCCATCGTCTGCGTGACCAATTGATCGGCATAGCGCTGAAGCAGATAGATCGAGGTGCCGAGGTTCGTCAGCGGCGTACGCAAATCGTGCGAAATATCCTTGAGGAAGTTTTCGAGGATTTCGCCGCGTGCGCGTTCCTGTGCCAAATCGCGTGCTTGCTGTTCAGCCCGGTGGCGTTTGATCGTGTTTTCGACGACGACCGGCAGCAGTTCCAAATAGCGCTGTGAGGTGTCTTTGGTCAGGTAATCGTACGCCCCGGCTTTCATCGCCCGCACGGCAAGCTCTTCGCTGCCCACCCCGGTGATGAAGATGACCGGCGTCTGCTCGATCGCGTCGATCACCTCAAAGCCGGTGCCATCTTGCAAGCGATAGTCGGTCAACACCAAATCGTACGGTGAACTTTCGGCAGCCGCGTTGGCGGCTGCGACCGATGTCACGATTGTGCAGTCATAGGGAAGCTCGCTGCGCTGCACCAAACGCAGCAGGGCGCGCTGATCGATAGGATCATCTTCAACTACCAATAAGCGTACACGATCAGTCATGTCGTCTACTCTGCTCAGGATCGATGGGCATAGGAATACTTCGAACTAAGCTGCCAAGACTGGCAGTGTAAAGACAAAGGTGCTTCCTTGACCTAGCTCCGATTCTACCCAAATTTCTCCGCCATAATAGTTGATAACGCGCTTCACGATAGCCAGCCCTACCCCTGTACTAGAGGGAACCGAATCCCGATCAGGCGGGCGAATCGTCTGAAAAATCTCAAACACACGCGCATAATCCTTCTGCGCAATGCCAATGCCATTATCCCGAACTCGAAACATCCAGCCCTTTTCTTGAAGCGTACAGCTCACACCAATTTCTGCGACCGGTTTATCGCAGTACTTCACCGCATTGTCGATGAGGTTTTGGAACACTTGCAGCACATGCGTCCGTTCAATGCGCAGCGTGGGCAGGCGGTTCTCGATGACGATATGGACACGGTCGCGGGTGGTGATCGAATCCATCACGTCCTCCATCACGTCATTGAAATCGACCCGGCTGATCGTTTCGCCCTCGCGGCCTACCCGTGAATATTGGGTTATGCCGTAAATCATCGCATCCATGTGCAGCAGACGCTTTTGAATTAGGCCGATCCATTCCCGTGCCTGATCGTCGAGTTTTGCAGCGTAATCTTCTTGGAGCCATGACACGAGCGAATGAACGCCGCGCAGAGGTGCTTTCAAATCATGCGAGATGATCGATGCGAAACTGTCGAGATTCTCGTTGGCGACCGCCATCGCCCGCTGTGCCTCTTTGATCGCCGTCACATCGGTGATGGTGCCCAGATAATGGGTTAAGCGGTGAGCCTGATCGTACATCGGCACGGCTTCGGCGACCACCCATACCACGTTTCCACTCACCCCAACCGCCCGCGATTCGATGTGCAGCCGAATCCCCGCCGAAACCGCTTGATTCCATTCTTGAATCAGCCGCTCGCGGTCATCTGGATGTAGAAGGGTACCCCATGTGAGGCTATTCTGAATGGCTGGATTATCGGTGATTCCCATGAGGTTACGCCAGTAGGGGTTCACAAACGTGATCCGCCCGCTGGAATCGGTCTCGAAAATGCCGACCGGCGCGTTGGCGACTAAATTTCGATAGCGTTCTTCCGAGACGCGCAGTGCGTGGGTTTGCGCTTCGATCTGCCGCTGATCCCCGGTGACCATCAAGGCTGAAATCATCACGAAGATCGTTCCTAGCCCGAAAAAAATGAACATATCGTCATGGTGCAGCACGGTGAACTGCGCAGACGCGGGCCACAGGATCGCAGCGAGGGTAATTTCACCCAAAAGGATGAGGCCGTAGAGAATAATCAGGCGTGATTGGATCAAGAAGAGGCTGGCCGCTAAGAAGGCGGTGGCTACATACAACAGGCTGTTCAGGTCAGAGGCGGGGAAATTGATGAAATTCAATACCGGCTGCATGACGACGAACAATCCCGCTGCCCACTTATAGCGCCGGGTGAGGATCAGGACGATCACCGTTAAGTTGAGCAGGCCATTGCTCACCACTTGAACAGCGGTAGCCTCTTGCAATCCCTTATAAGCGATTAGCCCCAGCGAAGTCAGCAGCAGCATCGCATTGATCACCAAAAGGAAAATTGCACGACGGCGATCGTGTGAACTGGGAATTGCCTTTAGGCTGATGTCCAAAAACCGCCCAATCCGCCACTGTCCTCCAAGCGGTGAAGCCATGATCCCCTCTTCTCTACTTTAGGAAGCTGAATCCGCGACAGGAGAATGCTGACGCCCCATCCACAGACTCAACAACCAGAGTGCAGCCATGATCGCACCGCCAATCCAAAACGGCGCGGATGGGCCATAGGCTTGAAACAGCGCCCCGCCAACGAGCGGCGCGGACGCATCGGCGAGGCTGACGAAGGATGAACTCACCCCCAACACCGCACCGCGATCGGCATCACTGACCTGACGGACGAGCAGTGTATTGATGGCCGGGCGGATCAATCCCGCGCCCAAGGTCAATGGGATCAGCGCGACCGCCATCCACAACAGGCCGCTCAGCCCGCGATTGGCTTCAGTCGGCAGCGGAATCGGGATCGTGCCGATGACGGCTTCGGCGCTCGTTGGGGCCAGATCGCGCAGTTCGGTCTGCGTGATCCGCTCGATGTAGAACGGGTGCGGAGCGTCCGGCGTGGCGGCGACGAGCAGCAGCCCAACCGCCAGCACCGCCAGCGCGATCTGCATAACGCGCTGCACGCCGTATTTTGTGCTCCACCGTCCGATCAAGCGGCCCTGCACCATCACCAGCATCACCCCAACATAAATGAATACCAGCGAACTCCCCTGTCCCAGCAGCCCCAAACGACTGAGCAGGAACAGGCCGAGCAAACTTTCGAACGCGAAAAACACGAACTGCTGCGCGAACATCAGCCCAACCAGCGGGCGCACCGATGGCAGGCGCAGCATCCGCAGCCCGCTGAACAGCACGGGCGATAGTTGAACGCGGCTGACGCGGCGCTCCGGCGGCAGTGTTTCGCGGAAACTGAACCACGTCAGCAAAATCGAGAGCAGCGAATAAGCCGCCGCGACCAGCGCGGGCATGGACAAGCTGTCCGAAATTTCCAGCGAGAACAGCGCGATCGCTGGGCCTAACAAAAATCCCAAACCGAACGCCGCGCCGGTTAGCCCCAACCCCTGCGCGCGATTGTGATCATCGGTCAAATCGGTGATCGCGGCTTGCGCGGTTGCGTAATTCGCGCCCAAAATGCCATCGACGACGCGCGACAGAATCACCATATTCAACGAGGTCGCCGCCGCCAGCATCAAAAAACTGACGAACGTGGACGCTTGGCTGATCAACAACAGCGGTTTGCGTCCAAACCGGTCTGACAAAGCACCCATGACCGGCACGCCGATCAACTGTGCCAGCGGAAAAGCCGCCGCCGTCAAGCCAATTTGCAGCGGTGTGGCTTGATACGCCGCCGCGTACAAGTGCAGCAGCGGCAAAATGACCGTCAAGCCCAACACATCGACGAAGGTCAGGACGATCAAGGGAAGTGCACGTTCCATATTGAGGGTTGAGTTACGCATACAAAACTTTCGTCTTTTTCATGGAGGTGTCCATGTGACATTCATCGCGAAATCGTGGACGGAAATCACTCGAGGCCATTCCAAGGCTTCGGCGCTGCAAATTGTAGCTCAAACTTAGCCGTTGGGCGGTGATGGAGCCGCCGTTTCATTAAGGCGATCGCCTAACCGCTATATGAGGATGTCCGGTATGATGAACATGGGAATGGCCCCACACAAGCGAAGGTGGGTCGGTTTGCGGAACAGTATTCGTTGATGATAAGGATGTACACGTTAAATGACAAATAGTCCTGTCCAGCAAATCAGTGAGCATGTGATATGGATGCCGCCTGCCGCCCCGGATCGTCCGTCCTTGTGTTGGGTTGCGGGTCATAAGCGTTCGGTGCTGCTGGATGCCGGGTCTTCTCCTGCTCATCTCCATGCATTTCTAAGTGCCGTCGAACCGTATGATCTGCCGCCGCTGCGCAGCGCGGTGCTGTCCCATTGGCATTGGGATCATGTGTTTGGTGCGTCTGAACTGAATGTCCCCATCATCGCTCATATGCTGACGACGCACCGGCTGTCGCTCATGGAAAACTGGGATTGGTCGGATGCAGCGTTGGATGCACGCGTCGCTACGGGTGAGGAAATCGCCTTTTGTGCCGACAATATCAAGCTGGAACTGCCGGAACCGCGCCGTGTACGCATCCTCTTGCCGGATATTTCCTTTAACCGGATGCTCGATCTGTGCCTAGGTGACATCACCGTACAGGTGCATCACGTCGGCGGCGATCATTCGGCGGACTGCTGTGTCGCTTATGTCCCCAGCGATGGTGTGTTGTTCCTCAGCGACTGCCTATACGATGCGATCTACGCGCCAACGCGCCACTACACACGCGAAAAGCTCTACCCTGTCCTCGATCAACTGCTCGAATTCGACGCGAACTTATATGTCGAAGGTCACAATCGGGCGGTACTCAAACATGATGAATTTTTGAGCCTCGTCAAGGCGCTGAGGCTGGCCGGGGATCTGGTTGCCGCGATGGGAAAGGATGAACCGGCGATTTTTGCCGCCGTGCTGGCCGAAACAGGCGCACCGCCCGACGATGATATGCGGGAGTTCGTGCGGGCGTTCATGGCCGGTCTCAACGGCTAACCAGAGGAAGCGCCCAACAAACTGCACAACTTGCGCGTTTATCATGTGCGGACATTGGCACTTCTCGCGTACACTGAGGGGTAAGGGGAACCCTCCTCAACCTCTGCAATCACAAGGAGCGTAGATGATGTTGTCGAACCATGGTTGGAACAGCAAGTCGGGCACCAGCAGCGGCACAGGCGGCAAGAAGGGCGGCACGACCGGCACGGGCGATAAGTCGGGATCGGGCGGCGGTTCTTCACCGCGCCGTTAATCGCTGAGATCAGCCTTTGCGTTCGCCGGAGCGGGAGTGAGTCCATTCCTGCTCCAGCACACTCATGATCATCATGTTGTGATACTCGCCTTCCCAGTAAAGGGCTTCGCGGCGCACGCCTTCATGCTTAAAACCGGCTTTCTCATAGGCGCGGATCGCACGCGGATTGAAGTCGTAGACGCCGAGTTCGATCCGGTGTAGGCGCAGTGTTTCAAAGCCATATGTCACCATCAAGCGCATCGCATCCGTACCATAGCCCTTGCCCCAATCTGCCGGATCGAAGATGGCGATGCGGATATTCGCGCTGTGGTTATCGCTGTCTAGTTCGTTGATCACCACTTCGCCGATCGCGCGCTGTGTGTCGATGTCGGCAAAGATGAACGCTGCGCGATCCGGTTCCGGCGTCAGGTTGCGCTGAAGGTAGGCGGCGACCTGATCGCGATCGAACGTGGCGTGCGTCCCGGTCAAACGTGCGCTCTGCGGTTCGTTCACCCCGGCCAGCACGATGTCGAGATCGTCGGGGGTGAAGTGGCGCAGAATCACCCGTTCTCCGCTCAAAATGATCATTCCTATCCTCTGCGGTTGATACTTTTATACAGGGTGCGGTAATATTAACATGTTTCCCCGCGTCTGATTTTGATCAGGGCGAGTAGGGAATTGGTAAACACCGCATCACACGCGCTCTGCAAGCAGGGTGAGGAATCACGATGAGCAATCAGCAAGAAAAAGATACTTTTGCGAAGATCACCGAACTGGCGACGGAACGATTCAACCTATACCGACTGGCCGCCAGCCAGCACCTAACCCCGATGCAGCTTCAGCGTCTGCACTCGATCGACAACGAACTGCCGCAGTTGTGGGATTTGCACCGCCGCGAAGTGGCATCGAAACAGTGGGGCCGCCGCGATCCGGGGCCGGTTCCGATGGCAAATCCGGGACGCCGCGAAGATCGCGATTTGCTGTAGACCGGTTGGTTACACACGGGTGGATTATTGTAGGGGCGGATCTCAGATCCGCCCCTACGCGTTTGTTTATTGAGAGAAGTTACGACGATTTCGCCGTTACGGCAGCAGGGGCGGCAGTGCGCAGGAACGGCAGCCGCGTCCCCGTGATCAACGTGATGCTGAACACGATCACCAGCAGACCGACGAACTGCCCCACCCCCATCGGCTCCTGCAAGAACATCGCGCTCCACAACACACTGAAGAAGGGCACCAGCATCGTGACGGTGGTCATGCTGGTGGCGCTCACCCGTTTGATCAAACTGAAACTGATCAGGTAGGCGATCGCGGTCGAAAGCACAGCCAGCATCAGCACCGAAAACAGCGCGTTCGCGGGCGGCATTTCGGGCGGCGGATTCAGAATCGCCAGCGGCAGAAGCATCAGCCCGGCGAAGAAGTTCTGCCCGATCGCCATCGTCAGCGTCGGCACACTCTTGAAGCGCGCTTTGGCGAGGTTTGATCCGCTGCCATAGCAGAACGACGCGACCAGCATCATCCCCACCGCCAGCAGCACCCCGGCTTCTAGCGGGAACGGGCTGAACCCGACGACGAGCACCACGCCCGTCAAGCCAAGCACGATGCCGAGGATCTTTTTCCCGGTGAGCGGATCGCCAAACCACACCGCAGCGACGATCGCCGCAAAAAACGGCGTGGACGCGTTCAAAATCGCCGCCATTGAAGCCGTCAGCGTGAGTTCCGAAGTGGTGATGAGCAGGAACGGCAGTGCGGCGTTTACCAACCCAATCAAGAGAAAATTCTTCCAGTTCGCCAGCAGCGCGGGCGAAGATGACTGACCCGTCACCGTCGCATAGCCCATCAGAGCGAGCGCCGCGACGAGTGTGCGCGTGGTGACAAGGGCATACGCGCCAAAGCTGGAGCACCGATGCGGATGAACAGGAACGAACCGCCCCAAATTCCGGCAAGGACGATCAGTTGCAGCCAATCTTTGCGTGTCATGGAGTGTCTTTCACGTGCTATTCGGATTCACCGTTTCATTGTCTGTCTTGATTCTATGTGCGTCTAGCGCCATGTCGTGCCGTTTCTTGCGCTGATCAACGGGCGATTGTTCAACTACAGGCGCCGAGCACGACACAGATCAGTGTCGCTGTGCGCGCTTGATCGGCATAGCTCTAGGCAGGTTGAAGAGGAAACGCATGTCCCTTATACGCGCGATTTTCGCATTGCCGGAACGCACGGCAGTTCAAAGCCGAAGAGTACTCCTTTACCGTACACGCTGTGGAAAAACACGCTGCCACCGTGCCATTCGATGATGCGCTTGACGATATACAGCCCCAACCCCGCCCCTTCAATCGACTGGGTTTCAGGCGTTTGGACGCGGTGAAAGGCGGTAAACGGGTGCGCTTGATCTTGCCTCCGGGATGCCAGATCCGGTATCGACGACAGAAAAAACGGCGCGCGCCTCCGGCTCATCGGTGTTGATGCTCAAATTGAGGATGATACGCCCCCCGGCGGGCGTGTATTCAGCGCATTGCTGACGAGATTGGCGATCGCGCGGTAGAGGATGCTTTCCTCGCCCAAGACACCACATCGCCCAACTCAGGATCGAACGGAAACGAAAGCTGTTTGCTGCTGTTGAGCGCCTGTGCCCGAAAGTCGATCATCGCTTTGCGCGTCAGCAGATCGAGCAGGACACGGTTTTCCGGTACAGGCGCTGCATTAGCGTAGGTTTGCTCCAGCGTCAAACCATCGCTGGTCAGTTCTTAGATCCGCTGGTGGGCGCGGCGGATCTGTTCCAGATACAGACCCTGCTCGGTATAGCGATCCGGCTGAAGCGTTTCAGCGAGAAAATCGAGATAACCGATCATGAGTGAGTGGGTTGCGCAAATCATGGGTAATGATGCGCACGAATTGAGCGCGCACTTTTTCCAGCGATTCGTACTCCTCCAGCCGTGTGACCACGTAGGTTACGTCGCGCACCAACCCGCTGAAACCGTTCACACGATTGTCGGCATCCATCACCCGGCGTGATCGAGAACTCAAGGCAGCGGCGCGCGTATCCTGGCGCATCGGGGGCCGCTTTTCCCGGCAGCTTTGCTGGCCGCCTTAACCCGGTTGTTCCGGCGTCTGTTGTGGGGAGTGCTGCCCTTCGTCCACACATGCAATTTAGCGACGGGTTTGCGGCTGTACACATCGCGGAACGTACCCGCCAGCCTCGGCACATCTGTGCGGCGATCCATGTGCTGATGGGCTTGTGAGGAAGCTGATCGACCGTCATGCTTAGCGAACATCTCTGCCAGCGCGGGATTGGCGGCGGCGATAAGGGCCGCCGCGCATCGACCAGATACCAGCCATCAGGCACCGCATTGAAGAGCACACCCATCGTGGACGCATCGAGGTTCGGCGGTGTATGAGGAAGTGCAATCGGGTATCATCCCAACTGCTATCTGCATTGAATCGGTGCAGATCGTCCATAAGATACCCTGCGATGAAGTGTCCCACTTCTAGAATGTGCGCGAATAGCCGTTCAAGGCGTTAAGATTTCGTAAAAAACAATCCAATGCATTCACCTCAATCATTGACAGCACAAAGCTGTATATAATTGTAATAGATATGGTTCACCTATTGCCTATGACCCTCAATCAGCCGTCCCTAGGACGGGGTGTGGTGAAGTTGGTGATTTGACTCGTCAACTAACGTTATCCGGTAGATATTACTTTCAAAGTTTACGCACACGACTTTTGTTCCGGTGTGGATACGAAGATGGGACACAAAATGTTCCACCTAAAACACTTCATGGTCGAATTTTGAACCCTTGTGAAGAAGAGATCTTATGACCGGTCATCAACAGCCTCCCTCCGTCGAAGTATGAAGTTCTCCAGATGTTCACGAGCTGCTTGCTGGCAGACAACCTCACCCCATCCTTGATAAACACGGCATGCTCAATCTCGACCCGGATCAGTGGTATCCCTCACCGCTGGATAGCGCGCGCCATCGCGACCGAGAGCGATTCCATGTTCGACTTCGTTTCGGTGGGAATGCGCATTGTCGCTGCGACCGACCTGCCGCCGCAACTCCTGCAAATGCCCTTCGGGACTCTGCTCATGACTCTGATTCGCGCGGGCACAATGTTGCATACCGGAATGGCTATCAAGGCTGCAATGCTGAAAAGGTCAGCGATACCCATGTCGTCCTACCGACTCAACACGCCAATGCCCGATGACCTGTCCTATGGCATCTTTTATGGTTATGTGAACCGCCTAATCCCGAAAAATTGGACATTCACGGTGAAATATGAAGAGGAATCCCGCGTCTGAATCATGGAGGCGATGAAACCGTGATTCACGTCATGTGGACACCCACTGTCGGCTGATCGCTGACTATCTATCGTTGGTAAATTTCCATTTATCACATTTGTTGCATGACCTATATCCCGTTATTGAGTTGTGGTATCAATTGGATTTAACCGATGTTGTAAACCCTGTTTTGCGATGTTAAAATAAGCAGGGAACTAAGCAAGAATGCGTGAAGGAGTGCGTTCGATGAACGCGGCAATAAAGCACAGTTGAACCGCGCGAAGAAACGACATCCACGCCAAAGTGGATGACCCAAGCATGGCTCGAACCCCGGCTGGTCGTGGTAACACTATTTGCCATCCTCGCCAGCTTAATTGAAGAACGTCTCGGCGCGTCGGAAGGCGTGATCCTCAGCGCAACGTCATCTCGTATGTAGCGGGCAGCACCCTGGGTTAATCGGACGCTCAAGAGCCTGCGTGAACGCAAGCTCGATGTCGATCTGCTCATGATCTTGGCAGCGGTTGGCGCGGCCATCATTGGCGACTGGCATGAAGGCGCGATCCTGTTGTTCTTGTTCTCACTCAGCAACGTCCTGCAAGACTATGCCGTCGAAACAACCGTCAGGCCATCAAGGGGCTGCTCAAGCTCTACCCACCAGAAGCGAAAGTCAAGCGCGACGGTCAAACGATCGTCGTCAAATCCGAAGCCATCCGCCCCCGGCGATATTGGCGCTGATCGAACCCGGTGAACGTATCCCGGTCGACGGCATCGTGCGCAGGTCGCTCGGCGATCAAGCGCCCATCACCGGTGAATCCATCCCGGTTGATAAAGTCGTCGGCGACAAAGTGTTCGCTGGGACGCTCAACCAGCAGGGCGCGCTCGACGTAGAAGCGGCAGGTGCGGCCAACGATACCGTCCTCGCCCGCGTGATCAAGATGGTTGAAGAGGCGCAGGACAGCAAAGCGCCAACCGAACGCTTCCTCGACCGCTTGAGCAGATCTACGCGACGGCGATCCTCGCCGCCGTTGGGCTGTTCATCGTCGTGCCGCCGCGCTCAGCGATCGATTTTGAAAACAATTTCTACCGCGCGATGGTGTTGATGACCGTCGCCAGCCCGTGTGCGCTCGTGATCAGCACCCCGGCGTCGTTCATCAGCGCGATCGCTTCGGCGGCGCGCGGCGGCGTCCTGTTCAAGGGCGGCGCGTATCTTGAAGGCTTGGCGGCCATCAAGGCGATCACCTTCGACAAGACGGGTACGCTCACCATTGGCAAACCCGCCCTCACCGATGTCATAGCCTATAACGGCACCAGTGACATATTCGAACTGCTCCGCTTGGCAGCGACCGCCGAAGCGCGCCAGCGAACATCCGCTGGCAAGGCGATCGTGCAGTCGGCGGTCGATCGTGGGATCACGATTACCGAGGTGAGCGACTTTGAAGCCTTTGCAGGGCGCGGGATTTACGCGCTCGTCACGGGTGAGGGCGGCGGCGCGATCCACATCGGCAACCCCGGCTTCCTCAGCCAATCCAGCCCCATCCCGCCGGAACTTGATGTTCGGCGTGAGGGAATGGAAGGTCGGGGCAAGACGGTTATGGGCGTCAGCCCGCTCCGGCGAATGGATCGGCCTGATCGCGCTCGCGGATCAGCTGCGCCCCACTTCCGAAGCGGATCGTCAAGGAACTGCAAGCGGCAGGCCTCAAGGTCGCCATCCTCACCGGGGATAACCCGCGCGCGGCGAAGTGGATCGGTCAGCAGGTTGGCGTCGATCAAGTCCACGCCGAGCTGATGCCGGACGATAAAGTCACCGTCGTGCGCCGGATTCAGGAAGAAATTGGACAGGTGGCGATGGTGGGCGACGGCGTGAACGATGCGCCTGCGCTGGCAGTGGCCGACATCGGGATCGCGATGGGAGCGGCGGGCAGCGATGTCGCGCTCGAAACCGCCGATCTGGTGCTGATGGGCGACCGGCTCGAATTGATCCCGTACGCCATCAGTTTGAGCAAGAAGGCGCGCCGCGTCGTTTGGCAGAACCTCACCTTCGCCATCGGCGTGATCGTCGTGCTCATCACCAGTTCGTTCCTGATCAATCTGCCGCTGCCGCTCGGTGTGTTGGGGCATGAAGGCAGCACCGTGATCGTCGTCATGAACGGCCTGATTCAACTGCTGCTGCTGCCGGAAATCGCGCGGCGGCGTGCGCAAAAGGCGGTTGTCCAAAGCGCGGTCACCGCGTAACAATCCTCGCGTTTTCACAGGGGCGCGCTGCCAAATTGCAGTACGCCCCTATCCCCAAACAAGTTTGCTCGCCCTCGCTGGCACTAAATGGATGATCAAGAACGTGTCAGAATAGCCGCCGACAACGACGACACCATTCTACAGGACAGCGCATGACCGCCGAAGCCCCCCGCATTCAGCGAGGAACGATCTCTTTCATCGTCATTACCGCCTTTTTGAACCTTGCCGGGGTGGGCATCCTCGCCCCCGTGATGACGTTCATCGTCGGGCGCTATGTGACTGACCCGCAGGCACACACATGGACAGTCTCGCTGCTGTTCATGTCCTATTCGCTGTGCCAATTTATCGCCACTCCGTCGCTCGGTGCACTCAGCGATCGCTATGGCCGCCGCCCGATTCTGCTCATCAGCCTATTCGGTTCCGCGATCGGCTATCTGCTGCTGGGGATCGGCGGTTCCGTCTGGATGCTGTTCGCAGGGCGCATCATTGACGGTATCACGGGCGGCAACATCGGCACCATCTACGCCTACGCCGCTGATATCACCACGCCGAAGGAGCGCACGCGCTTCTATGGAACGCTCGGCGCGGCATCGGGCTTGGGTTTCGTGGTCGGGCCGATCATCGGCGGTGGGCTTTACTCGCTGACCGGGCTGCTGGAAGCGCCCATGTACGCAGCGGCGCTGATCACGCTGCTGAATGTGGTCTGGGGCTATTTCGTCATGCCGGAGAGCCTCAGCGCGGAGCGGCGCGATCCGCAGATGGACTGGGCGCGCGCTAATCCGCTCACCCAGTTGATCAGCGTGTTTCGCGTCCCGCAGATTCGCCTGCTGCTGATCGCCATTCTGCTGTGGACGACTTCGCATTCGGTCATCCAGTCGAACCTCGCACACCTGACCGAAGATCAGTTGGGATGGCTGCCCGCGCAAACCAATCTGCTGTTTGTGCTGATCGGCATCATGCAAATCGTCAGCCAGTTGTATTTGATCCGTATCTTGGTGCCGCGTTTTGGTGAGGGTCGGGTCGCGCTGATGGGCATGGTCGGGTTGATTACCGGCCTCGCCTGCATCGGGACAGCGGCGCTGACCGGATTCGCGCCCTTGGTATTTGGGGCCCCGAGCTTCAACGCTTC
>JAXLWG010000047.1:0-34907 GCA_046328615.1 Anaerolineae bacterium
GGGCGGCAGTGAAGGCGTCACCGAGGGGAACAACGTGCTGGTCGGCGCACCGGGCTGCGGCGTATTGGTGGGCGGCAGCACCGTCGGCGTGACAGGCGTGAAGCTGGGCGGCAGCACACCGGGGTTGAAGGCTGGTCCCGCTGCCGTGTTGGTGGGCGGCGGCGTGTTCGTCGGCGGCTGAGGAGTGGTCGTGTTCGTCATGGTCAGCGTAGGCGTCACCGACGGTTCAAGCGTGTTGGTGATCGTCGGCGTGGGGGTTTCGGTCGGCGTATCCGTCGGCAGTGGGGTATTGGTCGGGGTAAACGTCGGCGTTTCCGTCGGCAGACCGGCCAACGTCGGCACGACGACCTGCGCGACCACCTGCGGCGTCGACGGCGGTGACGCCAACCGGCTGATCACGAAGAACAACCAGAAGATCGTCAGCAGAATAAAGACAAAACTGAGAAGGTTATAGATGCGTGCGCTTCCCTGACCCATACCGATTTCCTCTTAGTTGTGGAGAAAGTATTCGATGGTGGACGACTCCGTAAGCGAATCGAGCCAGCGGTTGAAAAATATCTCGGCAAGCTGCGGGCGGTTCGCCTCATCCACCGGGCGATTCCCACGTTCGAGCGTTTGAATAATGTGATAGCCGAGCGCGGTCGGCACAGGCCCCGCAATCGAGCCGGGTTCCATCGTAAAGGCGACATCGGCCAGCGATGGATCGATCAATTCTTCGCGGGTGAACCAGCCCAAATCGCCGCCGTTGTCTTTGGTGGTGATGTCGATGGAATATTGGGCGGCGAGCGCGGCAAAATCGGCGCCGGATTGAAGCTGCTGAAGGATAGTATTCGCCAAGTTGAGATCCGACACAAGGATGTGACGGGCATGCACCTGTGGCAGATCACCCAGCACGACCAGCGTCACTTGATCGCGCATGCGGTTGATCGTCAGCGAATCGCGTAGGGAGGCACGGAATTCATCGGCGGTGTACCCGTTGTTGACCAGCCACGTTTCCCATGCCGCTTCGCCGCCTGCTTCCTCAATGTAATTTTGCAGTTCGGCATTAAGGTCATCATCGGTGATGGCGACATTCTGCTGCACGGAAGCCTGATTGATCAGCGTCTGCTGAACAAGGGTGCCCATAACAGCGGATTCCATCGCCTCGACATCGGCGAATTCATACTGCTGCAAGGCATAGCGGGCCAGCGTTTTCTGGTAGGCATCCAGCGAGATCGACTGACCATTGACGCGGGCGACAATCCGCTGACCGGAGTCATCGGTGGGCAGCGCGGAAAAGTCCTGCGTCGGAAGGGCGGTCGCAGGCGGCTGCGCGTTCAGTGATGTAGAAGTTGGGGCAGACTGTGCGCCGTTCGAGCTGGCATCGCCCGAACCACCGCACGCGCTCAACAGCAGCGCGCAGGCAGCCGCCGTGGATAATTTCCACACGCGCGCCGCCCTTTTGCGCGAAAAAGGCATCGAAAACAACCGGATCGCTCCTTGCATGCGGCTCGAATCCGCGAGCCAGCAAAAACCTATCCGCCCATTATAACCAGTTCTCCGCATGCGCGCACATGAACGAAAGTCAGGGGGAAAATGGCGAGTGCGTGCGCCCGTTTTGCCGATTGGAGTATGATCCAAATGACTCGGATTCTCTTGCTCACCAGCATTCAGCGGAGGAACACATCATGTCACAGCGGGTTGGAGCCATCGCAGGCTTGAGCGGCGCGATTCTCATGAGCGTTTTGCTGATCATCGTCGCGCTGGCCTATCGGGGGACGGCCAATGAGCCATACTCACCGTTCAATCACTTCGTTTCAGAACTCGGCCACACGGGCGATTCGGAATTATGGCCGGGATTCAGCGCCGCCGTGATTTTGGGCGGTCTCAGCTTCGTCGCCGCGATGTACGCCTTCGCGCTGCCATTCACCGGGTGGGCACGCTGGACACTCACGATCTTGGGTGCGATCACCGGGATCTGCGGGCTGCTCGTCGGCGTTTTTCCGATGGACACGGCCAATACCGGGCATACCTACAGCGCGCTCGGATTTTTCCTCAGCGCGCTGATCACGGTGGGGATGTTCAGCGCCGTCATCGCGCTGTCTAAGCAAACGGCGTATCCGCGCTGGCTGGTGATCCCCGGTTTGCTGCCCGTGATCAGCCTGATCATCTTCCTTGCCACCTTGATCGAGCGTGTTTCCGTCGTTGGTGCGGAAGGATCGCTGCAAGTCCCCGCCGCCCAACGCGCCGCCGTCGAACTGCTGGCTACCTCTGAATGGGCAGTGATCATCTTCCTCAACGTATGGATGATCGTGACAGCGGTGCACGTGTTGTCGCGTAATCCGGTGCGTATGCAGGCCGCACGTCCCAATCCCGCTTAAGTCCATCAATGTTCCCGTTGAATCCCCCACAAGACAGGGGGATTCGACATCCCCGGCGCGTCATACCCCGAAAATGGCAGTAAGATCGACCCACAGTGAGTCGCAAACCCTTCAAGGAGAACTATGAGTCAAGGGGAACAAAATCCGGTATTTGTGCCGTCGTCAGAAACGCCCGCGCAGCCCGACGCGGCCTTAGCGCAGGCCTATCAAGCACTGCTGCACAAACACACCTATCTGATCGTGATGGTCGATCAACAGAAAGCCGCACTGCTCAATGCCGCGCACGGGCAGTTGACGCTGGAAGCGCGCCTTGAAATCGACATTGACGCGCGCGATTACGCCGAGTTCGGCCCGTATGCGCTCGGCGCATCGGTGCAGGGCGGGCTGTTCGAGAAAATGGTCGCTGAACACCGCAAAACCTATTTTCAGTCGGTCATCGAACGGATCGATCAACTGTACCGCGCGAAAGGCTTTCAGCGGATTCTGTTCGGTGGCGCGGAGGCGTCCGCGCTGATGGTCAGAAATATGCTGCCGAAGCACCTGCAGCCGCTCGTGATCGGCGTGGTGCCGATGCCCATCACGACCGACCCCGAAACGATCCTTGAAAAAGCCCGCCCCGTCGCGCTGGAATACGAACGCACCTACCAAATTCGCCTCGTGGACGAGATCGTGAAGCTGGCGAAGTCACGTGGGCGCGGCGCGTTGGGCATGCACGATGTGATGACCGCACTCGATCAGCAGCGGGTGGAATTACTCGTCTTACCATCGCCCTCGGATGATCAAGAGCTTGCCGACATGCTGGCAGAGCAGGTGACGACTTCCAGTGGGCAGATCGAATGGGTGAGCGGCGAAGCCGCCGATCGCCTGAACGCGGAAGGCGGAATCGGCGCGCGGCTGTACTACGCCCTGTGAAATAAGCTCCCTTAAGCCCACCAGCGCAAATTTCCAAAAAACGTAAAATGAGTCCTATCGCGCGTGTGTTTGCGATACTGGACTCACGCTAGGTTTGAGGGAGGCTGAATGAACATCGCTGCTGGTATCGCGGGATTGGTCGGCGCTGCGCTGATCATCATCGGATCGCTGGTCGTTGCGTTTAATAACCGCCCCTATTCGCCGCTGCTGAACATGGTTTCACAGCTTGGGCACCGGAACTCCCGGCTGCACACGCTGATGAACGTCTGCTTGATCTTAGGGGGTGCCGCCTTTGGGATACTGGGGTTCGGGCTGGCCGTCGCCTTCCCGGATGTGTGGCTGCATTACACCTTAGGGACGCTTGCGATCGTCGCTGGAGTCGCCGGGATGTTCGTCGGTTTCGTGCCCAGCGGCGTCCCCAATGATACCTCGATGGCGCATCTGCTGATTGCGATCGTCTTTTTTCTGCTGAGTGCGGTGCTGGTGGGCATTTTCTCCGGCTTCGTGCTGTTCAGTAATCAAACCACGTTTCCACAGGGAATCGGCGCGGTTGGGATCGTCCCGGTGATCGACGCGCTAATCATGTTGATCGCCGGGCTGGTTAAGCTGATCACCGGGAGTACAGTCTGGTCAAAGCCGGATATTCGCGACGGTTCCACCCCCTCGATCATGCTGATGCCGACGACCGAATGGCTGTACATCATTTCGCTCAACGTGTGGGTGATTGTGGTCTCGATCGCGCTGCTGGCGAAATAGGGACACGACTCCGGCAAGATGCGAAGGGATGCAGTCTCAGTGATCATAGGTCAGTAAACAACGAACGATTGAACCACAGAGGACACGGAGATCACAGAGAGTCTGAGAGAAAACTCTCTCTTATTTTCTCTGTGTCCTCTGTGATCTCTGTGGTTCAAGGTTTTGTCAGTGACTTTGCCGAAACCGCTTCTCTTTGCGCTGACTCTTCTAGGGGGCGACCTGCGCGAAAAACCCGAAATCGAGGTAAAACGCGCGCTGCCCCGTTTCCGTCGCCGTTTCCCCGTGATCTTTGAACACGAACACCTGCGAATTGTGCCGTTTGATCTTCTTCTTCAGGTTATTCCACTGTGACCGGGAAGGGGTGGTTTCGCTTTCCGGCAAAATGAAATAGGCCGGATCGAACAGCGCCCGGAAGTGCCCGTCCGGGTAGTCGATCAAGTCGATCAGATGGCTTTTGGGCGGCATCTGGAAAGGGTTGGTCAGCACATCCTGTGCAAAGCGCAGCGCGAAATCGCGTCCCGGCTTGCGAAACTGCGGTAGATCATCCGTCATGGTCGAACCCTTCGAATCTAGGTTATACTCGATTGTATCAGGCAAGCGAGATTTGCCATGTCCGAACCCTTGGCGGCAGCACTTCAGCGCGCATTGGTCGATACCCTCAAAAAACAGCGGGTGATCCGCTCGGCTTCGGTCGAAGCTGCGTTTCGAGCGGTGCCGCGCCACCTATTTTTGCCCCATACTCCCCTTGAACAAGTCTATGCCGATGATGTGGTGATCACGAAAACCTTCGGCGCGGTGCCGATCAGTTCGTCGTCGCAGCCGTCGATGATGGCGATCATGCTGGAACAGGCCGCGTTCAAGCCCGGTCAGCGGGTGCTGGAGATTGGCGCGGGCACCGGCTACAACAGCGCCTTGATCGCGCAGTTGGTCGGGGCACAGGGGCAGGTGACAGCGGTCGATATTGACGACGACATTGTGACGGCGGCAGCGGCAGCGATCCGCATGGCAGGATATGCCGATCGGGTTAAGGTACGCCAGTTTGACGGCTGGAAGGGCTATCCGCCGGACGAGCCCTATGATCGCGTGCTGTTGAGCGTTGGCGCGCGCGATATTTCACCGCCGTGGTTTGCCCAGTTGATCGAGGGTGGGCGCTTGATTCTGCCGATCGAGGTGTGGGCGGGTGTGCAGTACGCGGTCGCGTTCGTCAAGCAGGGCGATCATCTGGTCAGTTTGTCGGCGCACCCGTGCGGATTCATGCCCCTGCGCGGTGAATCGGCAGACTACGCGGGCGAATCGGTCTCGTTAGCGGATGAATCCGTCCACATCACCCAACTGATTCACCATCACCCCCCGGCGCTGACGCTTGATGCGCTGCATGCGTTGACCAGCACGCCCCCGATGGAACGCAGTACCGGCATCGAAGCCCATGCCTTCGCGCTGCAAAACAGCGGTTTCGGCTTATGGCTGGCCTCGCAAGCCGACGATTTCATCAGCATTCACGCGCGTAAACCCTCGCCGGTTCCCACACTGTTCGATCACCGCGAAGCGGTGCAGGCGATGGGATTAGCCGCCGTGAACGGGTTAGCGCTGCTCATGGCCGATCCGCGCCAGCCGCCGGATGCGTCCAAAATTCGGCTGTGGATTCGCTATTGGGGCGATGACACCCCGGCGCGGCGGCTGCTCGGCGCGCTGCGGACATGGTCGAAGGCCGGTCAGCCGGACGCGCGTCACCTGCGGATTGCTGCGTATCCGCCCCACGCGGCTGCCGCGCTGAACCTTCCTCCGAAGCGTATCCGGCTGGAAAAACGCTTCTTCACCTATGTGCTGCATTGGGAGTGAGCGCAACCCGCACGCGTCTTCATCCGTAGTAATATGAAAAGGATGAGCGGAACTTCTGCCCACAGACAAACGTCTAGCCTTAGTACTCATCCATACTTTGAACCCTAAAAGGAGTGTGTACGTTGAAACGACTGACTCTTTTCGTTGTGCTGTGTTTCACGCTGGCGTTGGCGTTTCCCGCCTCTGCCGATCCGACAGTGGGAGAAGTAACGGCGCTCTCCCAGTATTACCCGGACACCACGCCGATGTTCATCAGTTTTCGCATCGATGACGAGTTCCTGAGTACGTGGAGTACGTTGATCGATCAGCTAAGCCAGCAGTATGACCTCGGCTTCAACAGCACGCTGCTGGAAGAACTCGACCGCCTATCGAGCGATATTCCGGGTATCGGCGGCACCTTCCAAGAGGTATTCGGCTCGTGGATGGGCAATACGGCGGCAGTTGGGCTGCTCAGCATTGCCGAGCTGTACGACGCGAAACCCGAAAATGACAGCACGATTCCTTGGCTGATCAGTATTGAGGTGGAAGACGCCAGCACCGCGCTGTCCTTCTGGCAAACGATTTTGGGCGCGCAGGATTACACCATGAGCCAAGTGGACGGGGGAACAGTGTTCAGCCCGCCGCCGTCCCAATACGGATACTCTGATCCGCATGTGCTGCTGACGAATAACACGCTGTTTATCGCCGGGGTGGAATCGGCGCTGCCGCTGACTGCGCCGCAAACCAGCTTGAACGACTCGGCGCTGTTCCAATCGTCGCTGGTTAACCTGCCGCTGCAAACTTACAACGCGGTGCTGTTCGCGCAGACCGAACCGCTGTTTTCAGCACTCGTCACCAGCCCGCAGTTTGGGATGAACGCGCCCGGTATGATCGAATACTTCTCCCTCTTCAGTGCGGCGATGCCAAGCGAAGCCATCGGATTCACGATGCTCGATGACAGCTCACTGGTGATGGATGTGGCCGTTCCCTATACCGCTGATTCGTTCATCAGTCAGCAGGCCGATCTTGGGCTGATCGATCCCGACTTCCTGCATTATCTCCCCAGCGGCACCCCCGCCGTCTATCACGGCACCAACCTGCGCGATATGCTCAGCATGGCCGGTGAAAATTTGCGCGCCTCCTTGGAGATGCAAAACGCTCTCGCCACGCCGTCCCCTTACAGCCAATCGCCCGCCGATCAATTCGAGGGGAGTATGGCGCAGTTTTCGACGCTGTTCCGGGGTGCGACCGGGCTTGATCCCGAAGAAGACCTGTTCCGCTGGATGGATGGCGATTTCGCGCTGGCGCTGGATGTATCCGAAGGCTTCCAAAATGCCACCACCAATCGCGAATTGAACGCCCAATTCCCGTTGGAATTCGGGCTGGTGATCGATGCTTCGACCGATCCCGATGCAGCGGCCCATGCCGTCCAGCAGATCGGCAATGCCGTGCGCGTCCTGACGCAGAATACGGCAGGCGTCAACGTTTCGTCCGACGAAATCGGTGGATCGACGGTGTGGGCGCTGAACGTGTTCACGCCGGATTTCGACGCGCCGCTTGAACTGTTGATCGGCAGTGATGAGCATGTATTCGTGATCGGCACGCGCCACTTCGTGCAAGCCGCGCTCGCGCCGGATGGCAGCCTCAACGATGACGAAGCGTACACAGCGGCGCAGCAGTACACGCTCGCAGATCGGTCAGGCGAGGCGTATTTCTTCACCGATGAAGTCGCAAGCGGGCTGGATTTCGCGCTCAATGAGCTGTCGTCAAGTGATGAGCAGACCGTTCGTCTGCTGTTGGCGTTGTTCGGGCAAAGCAGTCTCACCCAGCGCTATGCGGAGAATGTTGGGCAGGCGCGCGGCGTGCTTACGCTGAGGCTTGGGCAATAAAATATCAACCACAGGAAACAAAAAACGCGGAGAGATTAATGTTCTCTCCGCGTTTTTTAATTGCGGCGTGTCTGACTTTAGAAGCGGTAGCTATCTGACGGAGACTGTCCGGGCGATTGTGCAACAGGCGGCAGGGCAGCGCTTGGCTGCCCCCGGCGCAAGAACCACACACCCCGCGCTAAAAACAGAAGGATCGCAAACCCGATGATGACCTGCATGGTCAGCCAAGGGACAGCGTTTGTGTAGGTGATCCGCCCAAGCTCATCCCATTTGACGATGAGCAGCAGCAGAGCACAAGCGGCGATGAAGAAATTCCAGAGGGCTTTGGCTTTGAAGAACATCTTGTGGCTCCCATGAGGCCCAATACGGCTAAAACTGCCGTTTAGAAGCGATACGTATCCGACGGTGAGGTCGTATTCTGCGCCTGAGGATTGCTCGGCTGTGCCAGCGGCACCGAGGACATCGGCACCATCGCCGGGGCTGCGGGGCGCGGACGGCCCGCGCGGGCAAGCTGAACGGCACGGATGGCGAAGCCGACGATCGCCAGTGCGACGACTGCGCGCATGGTCAGCCATGGCAGATGTATCGAATAAATGACGACGGTGTACTGACCGAGCGTTTCCCATCCCAAGTACAACCCAATTGCCGCGCCAACCGCCAGCAGGAAGAACAAGATCGCGCCGAGAATTCGCATGATGGCTATCCTTATTACAGTGCGCATAAACATTACATACAAGATAATACACATGTTTTTGAGATCATGCCGTAAAAAGCCGGTATGAACCTGTTAAAAACTGATCAAGAGGGGGTAAGAACAGGAAAGCAATCTTTCTTTGCGTCTTTGCCTCTTTGCGTTGACTCTTTCATTCAGTTTTTTTGCGCACAGGGAGGGAAATAAAAAAACCGTGATTTCCAGCCGCAGGGAGGACGGAGAAAATCACGGGCCTACACGAAAAAAAGGTCACTCGTTATGATAGACAGTATAGTGTCGTTTCGCGTCGAACACTGTACGCTGTTTAGCGTATTTTTACGTTCGCAACCCAGCCGCTATCCTACGCCAGTCAACCCACAAAGGCTGTATCATGACCCACGCCACCCCCACAGATTCCGCGCCGCGCGCTTCTCTCGCCCCCAATTTCCTGCTGACCGCCGCGCGCCTCGCCTCGCTGACATGGCCGCTGGCCGCGCGCGTTTTCCCTGAAAAATTGGAAATCGACGACAGCCAATCGCTGTGGACGAGCGAAACCCCCGACTATGCCCCAACTCCGCCGCTGATGCAGGACACGACCGCCGATCTGGTCATCATTGGCGGTGGCTTCACCGGGGTTTCCACCGCCTATCATTTCAGCGATCGGTATCCTGAAAAGCGTGTGATCCTGTTGGAGGCGAAATCCTTGGCGAATGGGGCCAGTGGGCGCAACGGCGGTTTGATGCTCAACTGGCTGGCGGTGACCGGCGATTACGGCCCGGAAATGACGCCGCGCATCTACCAGACGACGAACGCCGCCATTCAAACGATCCGCGACATCATCGCACGGCACCACCTGAACGTGAGTCACCGCGTCGATGGGACGGTGACGGTGTATACCGATACCCAGCGCGCCGAAGCCGCCCATGCTGAAATTGAGCATTTCCGCTCACTCGGTATCCCGGAGCAGTTTTTCGATTCGACGGAGACAGCCAAGCGTTTACAGATGAGCGGTGTACACGGGGCGGTGTTTGATCCCAACGCGGGGCAGATCAACGGCGCGCAGTTGGTACGCGGACTGCGCCCGGTGCTGCAAGCGCGTGGGGTGGAAATTTACGAAGGAACCCCGGTGCTGCGGCTCCACGAAGGCAGCACGATCACGGTGACGACGCCGCACGCTGAAATCAAGACGAAAGCCGTCATGATTGCCACCAACGGCTACACCAGCAAACTCGGCTATTTCCGCGATGCGCTGTTTCCGCTGCATTCGCATGTGTTCGCCACGGCGCCGCTGACGCCAGAACAGCGCCAGCAGATCGGATGGGGCGAGATCGCCGGGTTCAGTGATGACTTGGATCGCATCTCGTATGGCAGCCTGACGAGCGATGGGCGGTTGGTCTTTGGCGGCGGCAGCAACCAATCCTATGCCTACCTGTTCAACAACCGCACCGCGTATCCCGGCACGCCGGGCAGCGCACCCCGCTCTTTTACGGCCATGCAGGACACGCTGGCGAAATATATGCCGGACAGCCGCCGCCTGCCGATCACGCACCGCTGGACGGGGACGCTCGGCATCACGCTTGACCGCCATGCGCTGATGGGCGTGCGCGGCATCGACCAAAATATCTACTATGCGATTGGCTTCAACGGGCACGGCGTCACGATGGGAAATATGGCCGGGCAGGTGATCACCGACCTCTATGGGCGTGAGGACAGCCGCTGGCGCGGCATGCCGTTCTACCGCCAATTCTACCCGTCCATTCCGCCGGAACCGTTCCGCTGGATCGGCTACCAGACGTTTACGCGACTGACGGGTAGTTCACCCCGTGTCTAAAAAGCGGCTAATCGCTATTCACAGGCCGTAAGGACGACCCGGAAACGGCTGCCGACATCGACCGTGCTTTCCACCGCGATCGTGCCGCCGTGCGCGTCCAAGATCGCTTTGGCGATCGTGAGGCCAAGGCCTGCGCCGCCAGTTTCTGTCGATCGGGCTGCGTCGGCGCGGAAAAACCGTTCGAACAAATGCGGAAGTTGATCCGGATGAATGCCCATGCCGGTATCTTCGACGACGGTGATCACATCGTCGCCGCTGTAGCTCACCGTCACCTGCACCGAACCGCCGCGCGGCGTGAAAAAGATCGCATTGCGGACGATTTCGTGCAGCGCACGGTACAGGTAGCTTTCATCACCGCACACAATCGGTAGATCGGGTTCAAGCACTAGGCTCAAGGTGACGCCGCGCCCCACGGCGAGCGACTGCCCATCATGGACGACGCGGCGCACCAGTTCGCCCCAATTCAAGCGCACCGGCACCAGCGATACGCCGCTTTGCAGCCGCGCCATCAGCATGGTGACTTCCATCAGCCGGGTGAGGTGCGCCATCTGCTGATGAATCATGTCAATATGGCGTGGGCGTGAATCCGCGTCAGGGGATTTTGAGAGCAAATATAAGCTCGTGTTGATCACCGACATGGGGGTAGCGAAGTCATGCATAGCCGTGCGCACAAATTCGGCCAATAACTTACTGCGTTCCTGTTCCATTGCCATTTGCAAAGCCTGCATCTCGCTCCGTTTACGTTCTGTCAAGTCTAAGACGACATTGTGTGTCGCCATGATCCCACCGCGCACGTCTTTGACCGCGATGGCATTGAGCAGCACCGGTATCATCTGACCATCACAGGTGATCAGCTCAATTTCAAGGTTGCTGATGTATCCCTGCTCGCGCAGCATCAGCTCATGATCGGCAAGCTGTTCGCGCGAGGTTTCGGTATAAATCCGCGACGACTCCATTAAGCCGACGACTTCTTCGCGCGCATACCCCAGCATCCGCAGCGCGGTGTCGTTGATATGGGTAAAGCGTCCGCGCCCATCGAGCGAAAAATAGCCAATCGGCAGCAGGTTGTACAGCGATCGAAATTCTTCCGCCTGCCGGTGAATCGCTTCCTCGACGATGCGGCGGTCGGTCACATCGCGGTTGACTTCAAGGATCACCACCTGCCCGTCTTTTTGCAGCGCGCGCGACATGCGGCTTTCCAGCGTGATCTGACGGCCGTCTTTGGTGCGGTGGATCAGTTCGCCTTCCCAGTAGCCGGTTTTTACGATGTGGGCATAAATTTCGCGCATCGGTCGGGGTGCGATGGTATGCAGCAGCATTTGCGCGTTCTTGCCCACCGCTTCTGTTTCTGTCCACCCGTAAACACGGGTCGCGCCATTATACCAGTCGCGGATTCCGAGGTCTTCGGCCCATGTGAAAACCGCATCATACGTTTGGTCGAGCAGGGCGGCGGTTTGCCGCGCATCGTCGAGGAGCTGCGCGCGATGCAGGGCGATCGCACACTGCCCTGCAATGGCTTTCAAGAAGCGCTGAACATCCTCGGTAAACGGCTGCGGTTCGGTAAAGCTGAGGCCGATCACCCCCAACACGGACTCTTCAACGATGAGCGGCAGCACCGCCCACCCGTGAAAAGAACCCAACCGCGCCGTGGCGAGATGTGGGTAGAGGTCGGCGTATTCCTGATCGGATCGAATCCACTGCGGCGCGCGCTCACGAACCGCGCGCGTCGCAGGCACATCTTGCGACAGCGGCATATTGGCCCACTGCTGGATAAGGGTGTCCGGGTATCCGGCATAAGCGACGACACGCAGCGTGCCGCCGTCCGGTGTCAGCAGTCCGACGAAACCCATGACCGTCCCCACTGCGGCGATTCCATCCGTGATGATCGTATCGATCACCTGCGCCGGAGTGATCGCGCGGGCAAGCGCCACTGAAACGCGCTGCAAACGCGATAAGTATTCAAAGGCTTGGTCAGACACGTGCATGAACACAATCGCTTTCACCCAAATGGGCGATAGACCCTTAGGCACTGATGGTGTGTAGCACAGGTGGAAGCGCAGTGAAAGCAGTGGCGTGCTCCAGATCAACATCATAGAGCGAAATAGCACACAAAAAGCGAAAGAATTCCTGAATTTCCCCTATTCGACAGGGGTTTATTTAGAATTTACGGGTCTAAGGGTAAAGGTTGCATTGCGTCATTTGGACAATATCCCTTAAAATAGATCCTACACGACACTGTGAAGGACGGACGTGAGACAAATCCCCACCAGAAGCACTGACTACACTCGTCACAGCGCCAATAGTTCGACGAGATATTATGGCGACGATATGGAAACCACCTACGAACGCTTGAAGCTCGACATGATGGGGCGCTGGATCGATGAGACATGGACGCCAGCCCATCCGGGTGTCGAATGGATTACGGTGTGGGGGAGCAATTCCTGCACTCACTCACGGGTCATTGACTCGTTCAATAAGGCTTTTGCACTGCCCCACGGAACGCATTTTGCCGACTGGGAGTATGTCGCGTGTCCACTCATCCCGCGCATCACGATGCTGACCTACGACGGCGATCCCTCCTACCGCACCGGAACTTTCCTGTACCGGTTCGAACAAGCGGCGGAAGATGGCAGCGTACTGCCCCCGATCGAAGTGCTGGTGATGTGCTCTCACTACAACGACGATGGGCATTTGGTGACGTTAGCCGCCATGCCAACCTCGTTCGTTGAAACATGGGTCAAGTTCGAGGACGAGTGCAGCCGGTTGGTACGCGGGCTGTCGCCCGATTCCAAAGTCGTCATCATCGGCGGGAGTCAGGCATCATTCGTGCCCAAAACCCAATGGGACGAGATCATCCTGCCGAACAAGCTGAAGACCGACATCTTGGAAGACGTTGAATCCTTCTTCAAGAAGGGTGTCGATGTCTATAAGCGCCTGAACCTGAAGCCGTTCCGCAAGCTGCTGCTGGCGGGCGTGCCGGGGACGGGCAAAACCATGCTCTGCAACGCGCTGGCAAAGTGGGCGCTGGAACGTGAATATGTCGTGATCTACATTTCCAGTGCCGACCGCACCGGGGCGACGTTCGGGAAAATTCAGCAGGCGCTCAACGTCGCGGCGGACAGCGATAACCCAACGCTGATCCTGCTCGAAGAGATCGACGCATATCTACACGCCAAAGAAAAAGCGCTCGTGCTCAACGTGCTGGATGGCTCGGAATCGTTCGTCAACGAAAAAGGCACGCTGCTCATCGCCACCACGAACTATCCCGAAGCGATCGACGAGCGTGTGCTTAAGCGTCCCGGTCGTCTCGATCGCATCTTCATCATCCCGGAAACGCGCGACAAAGAAGATGCCGAAAAGATGCTGCGCCGCTATCTGGGCGATATGTGGCAGGATGCGCACCGCGCGGTCGCCGTCAAGCTGGTCGGCTATCCGGGCGCGTTCATCCGCGAAGTTGCGCTCTACGCGCTGACCCAAGTCGCCTATGAAGACCTGCCCGAACTGCCGTTAGAAATGCTCGAAAAATCCTTCGCGGGGTTGAAAGAGCAGATCGACGCCAAAGAAGAGTTCTTCACCAAACGGGCCGCCAAACGGCTCGGCTTTGGCGTCACTGCCGATAAATCTGACCGGTCTAGTGATCGCGAGTCGAACGGTTTCAAGCCGTAGGCGCATATTTCACCCCTCTGGTAGGGCTTGGTTGGTGAACGTAACGGAATCAAGCCCTCACCCCGTCAATCGATAAAACGCAGCACGCACAGCCAACACCGCTGACAAGAGACCCTTGAAGCGGTGTTTTCGATTCTCGCTTGACAGGGCCTCACAACGGGCGTAGATTACTATAGTGAGCGTTAACTAAACCAAGATTTTCAAGGATACCGATGGAACGCACCAATCGACGGGCGCTCATTGTGCAAACGGCGGCGACGCTGTTTCTGGAACGCGGCTATCCCGGCACCAGCGTCCGCCAGATCGCAGATGCGGCGGGGATGACCGAAGCGGCGCTCTACTATCACTTCCGGCAGGGCAAGCGTGAGCTGTTTCAAGCAGCGATGGACGTGATCGCACCGGATTTCAAGGCGGTGTTGGAAGACTGCGAACAGGCCGAAACGCTGACCGAGTTCGTGCAGCGCTTCGCCCAAGGAACGCTGCCGCACCTTGACGCAGGCGGCGTCCGCATGCGCTGGTTGATCACCCAGATGCAGATTCTCAACGCCGATGAGCGTCAGATCGTGTTTGACCGTGTGCACAGCTTTCAACAGGGGATTGCCAACCGTCTGGAGCGGTTTGTAGTGGACGCCAAGCGCGCCAATCAAATCGCGTGGACGATGTTGATCTCGGCCTTTGGCTACAGCTATCTTTTTGGCGCGCTGCAAATGGACGGCAGTCTGTTCACGGCCTTTGAACTGGTCGAACTGCTCCTCCCGGCGCTCGAACGGCCAACAAAAAACACTTAGCGTTACGTTTTTTCTGTGTTTTGCGGGAGCCTTTCTATTCGCTCGCCTATTCATCGTCCATTGACCCGGTGCTACATGGAGCAGCCCCTCATGAATCTCGCTCAATCGGAAAAAAACCGCTGGTGGAGTCTCTTTTTCATCTGCATTTCGCTCTTGGTGATCAGCCTCGATAACACGATCCTGAACACCGCGCTTCCGTCGATCAGCCGCGCGTTGGGCGCGACCGCCAGCCAGCTCCAATGGGTGCTGGACTCGTACGTGTTGGTATTCGCCGCCATGCTGCTGACGATGGGATCGATCGGTGACCGGATCGGGCGCAAACGCACGCTTCAGTTCGGTCTCGTGTGGTTCGCCATCGGCTCATTGATCGCCGCCTTTTCGTCCTCCACCGACATGTTGATCGTGATGCGCGCGATCATGGGCGTGGGCGGCGCGACGATCATGCCCGCGACGCTCTCGCTCATCACCGCGACGTTTCGCGATCGAACCGAACGCTCACGGGCGATCGGCGTCTGGGCGGGGGTATTCGCGCTCGGCGTGGGCATTGGCCCGGTGGTCGGCGGCTGGCTGCTGGAGCATTTCGACTGGGGATCGGTGTTTTTGGTCAATCTGCCCATCGCGGCGATCGCGCTGATCGGCGGGCATTTCTTGATCGCGGATTCGCGCGATGAGAACGCGCCCCGCCCGGATGTTCCCGGCGTGTTGCTGTCGATCCTCGGCTTGTTCGCACTCGTTTACGCCATCATCGAAGCGGGGCAAAGCGGCTGGACGGAGCCGAACGTCATCATCGCGTTTGTCGCAGCGGCGGCGCTGCTCGGCTTATTCGGTTGGTGGGAAAGCCGTTCGTCTCACCCCATGCTGCCCGTGAAACTGTTCCGCAATATGTCCTTTACCGGCGCGAATATCGCCGTCGCCATGCTGACATTCTGCTTGTTCGGCGCACTCTTCTTCCTCAGCCAGTTCTTCCAATCGGTGCAGGGATTTACGCCGCTGCAAGCGGGCATTCGTCTGCTGCCGATGTCGGTCATGGCGATGATCGCCGCCGGGATTTCGGCGCGGCTGTCCGATCGCTTCGGGATCAAGATCGTCGTGGCGGCGGGGTTGGCGATCGGCGCGGTCGGCTTCTTCTACATGTCGAACGTCGCGTCAGCGGATATTTCCTACGAAATGGCGCTGATCGGCTTGTGCGTGACCTCGCTCGGCATCGGCTTGGCGATGCCCGTCGCCACCGACTCGATCATGGGGTCGGTGCCGGTCGATAAAGCGGGCGTGGGCAGCGCCATGAACGATACCACCCGCCAAATCGGCGGCGCGCTGGGGATCGCCATCCTCGGCACCATTATGAACCGTACCTATCTCACCAGCGTCGATACGCTGCTGACCACCAATCCGGTCTTTGCAGCCCTCCCGGAGCGTGGGGTAGACGCGATCCGCGCCAGCATCACCGGGGCGCACATCGTCGCCGATCAAATTCCGCTGGCACCGCTGGCGAATCAGTTGAAAGACACGGCGAACGCGGCCTTTGTCACCGGCATGAAAGACGCGCTGCTCGTCGGGACGGTGATTTTGGTCGCCGCAGCGCTGCTGACGTTCATCATCCTACCGTCACGCATCCGCACCAGCGAAGCGGAAACCCCCGCCGCGAGCACGGTCAGTTTGCAAGGCGCGGATTAGGACAGCCCTCACCCTAAATCCCTCTCGCGTGGGAGAGGAATTTAGGGTGAGGGGCCGGGGGGTGAGGTTTGCTTGTGTGCAGAGATGCTTACATCTTGCCACACAGCGCGATGCGGAGCGCCCAAGACAATCTCGGCAACTAGCCGTACACAATCCGCCACACATGCCCGTAGACGTAATCCGCCACCACAAGCATCCCCTCTGGCGAGACGATCACATCGATCGGGCGGATCAACCCGGTGACGAACGCTTCCGGGGCGGGCGGCGGTTCCGGCGTGATCGTCGCCCATGGGGGAACGGTCGCCCCCGCCATCGGATTAGCGGCACCTTCGGGGATCGCATCAGGATCGATGCGCACAATCCGCTGCCCACCATCGATCCCATTCCACAACGCGACAAACACGCTGCCGAACAGGTTGGTCGGATATGCCGATCCGAGATACACCGTCACGCCGCGCGGCTGTGTCAGGGAGGGGAAGTCCCATAGTTCCGGCAGGAAATTCTGATTTCCCGGCGTGAGTGGGCATTCCTCACAGCCGCGCGGGCGATAGTAGGGGAATCCATAACTGCCGCCGCGCGCCGCACGAATCAGGCGATCGCCTTCGCCGTTGAACACGCCCGTATCGGTGACGTACAGCCGCCCGCCTTCATCAAAGCTGAGATCGTACGGATTGCGGATGCCGTTGGCGTACACCTCGGCTTCGCCGGTTTGCGGATGAATGCGCAGCACGGTGGCTTCACTTGGCGTGAGCGTGACATACGCCTGAATCGATCCCGGTGCGGTAGCCGTCGTATCGCTCAGCGATCCGATTCCCACGTATAAGTAGCCATCCGGCCCGAAGGTCAATCCGTTCGGCTGGTTTTCGACCGGACTCAGGCAGCAGGGGAGCTGCGACAGCCACAGACTCGTCGTGCCATCCGGGGAGACACGGAAAATGCCGCCTTCGTGGCTGCTCACCCGCCCGCTGACAAACAGCGTATCCGTCCCCGGTTGAAACGCCAAGCCAAGCGGCATGAAAATCGTATCGCTGACGCGGATCGGAACGGCATCCGCGCCCATCGCATACACCGCGCCGCTAAGCGTCCCGTTTTCGAGCACCGTCGCGTACAAGCGGCCATCCGGCCCATAGGCGATCTGATGGACTTGACCGGGGAAACGCCCGACATGCTCAACATGATAGCCATCCGGCACGCCGATTCGCTGCTGCCAGCCGTCGAGATCGTCCGCGCATGGGAAATCTTCGCATGACCACCCGTTCGCGGGCATGATCGGCGCGGGAGCGTTGACGAATGCCGCCGGGGCACCAAAGTTCGATACAGGGGTGAGGGTGATCGGCGGGTTTCCGTCCTGCGCTGTTTGTGACGATGCGGCCAAAGGAAGCGTGATCAACAAAAGAAGCGAAAAAAGGGAGCCGCACAGGACGCCCCTACGGTCGAAAGCGGCCTGCTTCATGCGAAACACTGGGCCGCTTTCACTTCGAACCCGGCGATCACCTCACCACCGCGCAGCAGATCGCTTTCGCGCACACGTAGAATTTCCGGGCGGTTGGGTTCATACACATAGATCAACTTGAGCGATGGCTCGATCACCCACACCATGCGCACACCGTCTTCCAGATAGCGCTCGGCTTTGCGCTGAACGACGGCGAAGTCGTCATTGTCCGACACGATTTCGACCGCAAGATCCGGAACGAGCGTGAACACGGCGCTCTGCCAGTTCGGGCGTTCGCTGACGTAGGCATTCCAGCGATCGGCGGCGAAGAAGGACACATCCGGCGTGCGCGATCCGGTCACCCAGTCGGGCGATTCAACCATCGCAAAGGCCGCTTCGACAAGCACCTGCCCAAGCTGGCGCGGCCTCACATAATCTTTCAGGAAATCCGCGAGGAGATTTGCAAGATAACTATGCCCAATTTTCGTAGGACTCATCAGCACGACCTCACCATCAATGTATTCGGCGTTGTCGGGTAGTTTCTCGAATGCTTCCAGCGGCATTCCCGCACGTACCTGATCGACCATTGCCCATACTCCACACGCTAATTGCTTGAGTCCGCTTGCAAATCGACCGCCGCACTGCCGATCACCACTTCATCGCGTTCGGCGGCTTTCACGCGGAAGATCACCCGCGTTTCGTTGAGTTTCCACATCTCGGTGACGAGCGTTTCACCGGGAAAAACATGTTTGACAAAGCGTACCTTGATCCGCTTGAAACGGGCCGGGTCGCCGCCGCAGAACGCCTTCAACACTGCGCGCCCCGCATAGCCGAAGGTACACAGTCCGTGCAAAATGGGCTTATCGAACCCGGCGAACGCCGCCATCATCGGGTCAGCGTGCAGCGGATTCACATCGCCCGATAGGCGGTAGATCAGCGCTTGTGTGGGGCTGGTTTTCTCGCGGATCACCGCATCCGGGTCACGATCGGGCGGGGTGTTGGCCTCACCAGAGGGGCCGCGTTCGCCGCCAAACCCACCGATCCCGCGAATGAACATGCTCGACTCGCTGGTGGCGATCTCGCGCCCACTTTCGTCGCGGCAGCTTGTCCCGGTGACGAGCAGCGCACCGCTGCCCTTATCGTAAATCGCTTTGACGCGCGGGTAGCAAGTGATCACCGCCCGTTCGGGCAGCGGCCCGTTCACTTCCAGCGTTTGTTCGCCGTGCAGCAGCATCATCGGGTTGAATTTTAGGCCGGGCAGATCGCCGGTCAGAATCGTATCGATCAACGCGCCGGGGAACAGCACCGCGAATGTCGGCAGCACGCGAAACCCCGCGCCGCTGCGCTCATACACATAGCGCAGTTCCTCCTGATCCAGCGGATCGGCGGGCGCGCCCACGCCGAGCGCATATAAGCTCACATCACGCGGCGTATACGCGAACGTGATCGGCGGGAATTCATAGGCCAGCAGGGTTTGCACATCGACGGTCATGGTGGAGCCTTCCTTTTCAAAAACGAGGCGTCGATCAATCCGCCACATCGACTCCATTATGGCCGCGCATCGATCGAAATACGAGCGTTGGGCGATCACCCGCCGCGCAGTTGATCCAACTGCTGCAACAGTTGATCGTATTCGCGTTCCATCTCGACGCGCATTTCCATCAGCAAATCGCGCCCCTTCATTTTCGCCAGTTTATCGTCCAATTTCAGCTTCATCATCGCGCCGTAGAACAGTTCATCGCGTTCGCGCTTGTACACATCCACCTGTGCGATCAAGTTGGTGAGCTGTTGGCGCACCGATCGCAGGGTCAGCGCCAGCATCGGCTGATCGAGCGCATCGGCGGGGTGTTCGGCGATCGCTTGCAGTGCATCCATATCCCCTGCGGTGTATGCGGCGTTGATTTCGCGCATCAGAGCGGTGCGGCGGGTGCGTTCTTCAGGATCAGGCGTGAGATCGGGGTGAAAGCGGCGCGCCAATTCGCGATATAACCGCTTAATGCGATCAGCGAGATCGGGCGCGTCGGCTTTGATGGCGGGATTGGGGCGCGTATCGGCCTTGGGATTGTCGCCGTCTTCGGGTGGTTTGGCCCATGCGCGGCGAAACTGTTCTTCCACCGGGACATAGCCCTGACCGATGCTCGAATAATCGGGCGTATAGGCGGAATTCTGCGCGCGGCGCTGCTGCCCACGCAGATCGTCAATCGCGGCGCGGATGACCTCGAGGCGCTGCTGCATCGGCACGATAATTTTGTCGTAGCGCTTCTGAAATGTGTCCAGATCGCGCTCCATCTCCCCGATCTCCTCACGGAGCAGGGCGGCCTGCCGTTCGCGCTGGGCAATTTCGGCGCGCAGTAGATCAAGTTGCTGCTGTAAATCGTCGCTCACGAGCGCTTTCCCACCCCCGCGATTTTCGGTACACGACGATTATAAAACGCCGCCGGGGAAAAGAGTCAACGCAATGCCACCTTACCCGCATTGCGTTAACTCGGCTGCGTTTCTCTAAGCAGTGCCGATCACCAGCCCCAGTTCATGCAGCCAGCGCCGGTAAGCGATCGCCGTGCGGTCGCTGCGCAGGTGCAGTTCGGCCTGTAAATCGAGCGGCAGACGCTCCGGTCGCTGTGATTCGACAATCGGGATGTCCTGCCCCGCGACGGTATCTTGAAAATTCCGCAGGTGTTCTTCCGAAAGTTCGTAGCCGTAGTTCATGTTCATCCACATCCACCCCCGGCTTTCGAGTTCGGAGACGGGCGTGACGGCGAAGTAGATCGAAAAGGCCTGCGTTGTTTTCTTGACGAAATACGCGATTAGCGGGCGCATGACGCGGTAGGTATAGGCGACGTGTTTGCCCACGCCCGTGCCATCGGGATCGGGCTGCCATACCTGAATATTGTCCGCCGTCACCCCGTCTTCGCCGATCACCGCTTCGTAATCGCTCATCTCGGTGTGCATCGGATCGCCGAGATAGCCTTCATGTACAAACGGAAAGTGCGCCACATCAAGGAAGTTTTCGATCACACGCGGCGCGGCGGCGCGGAAGTGATACGGCCCGCAGTGGATTTTGCGGAATTCCGGTTGATCCCATTCCGCGAACACCGGAATATCATGGGCCGGATTGCCAAGCGATACCCAAATCCATCCATAGCGATCGACGGCCTGATACGGCACCACCCGCGCTTTCTCCGGCGGCACTTGATCCGGGTGGGCGGGGATGCGCGCGCACTTGCCATCGGTGCCATAAATCCAACCATGATACGGACAGGTGAGTGTGTCCTCGCGCACCTTGCCCAGTGACAGCTTCGCCCCGCGATGGATGCACAAGTCTTGCCACGCCAGCACCCGATCCCCGGCACGCCACAGCACAATATCTTCGTCCAGCAGCCGTGCGGCCAGCGGTGCGCCGTGCGGCAGCGATTCCGATCGTGCGACGACATGCCATTCGTTGATGAGCACGGGATCATTCAGCATGGATTGTTTCCTTTCGTGAAGCAGAAAAATGAACCGCAGAGGGCGCAAAGAACGCAGAGGGGTCTCCCTTTTCTCTGCGCTCTCTGCATTCTCTGCGGTTTGATGATTCCCTTGGCTACTCGTTGGCGCCGATCATGCCTTCAAGAAGCTGCGACAAACGCCAGATTTGCTGGGGTTCGGCATACACGCCATCTGCGAGGAATTCACTGCCATCCTGATAGTTCAGCGGGCCAACCCAGCCGAAGATTTTGTCCACGTTGGCCGGATCACTGCCGAAGGCGGCCAGTTCTGCGATGAAAGCATCCACATACTCGGCATTGGTTTCGCTGAGCGCGGGGCCTTGAATGAACCCGGTCGAGGACGTATCGGGATCATTGATGTCCTCCCAATTCGGCGGCGTCCACGTCCACTCCTGCACCCATGTACCGGCCTTGACCGAGTCGATCAGGCGGGTGTAGTAGGGGCCCCAGTTGTAATAGGGCACGCCGATGCAAACTTCCGGCGCGATATCGCAGGCTTCGCGATAGTCGTACGCGCTGGCGAACACGTTGGCACCACTGGTGGCACGCTGCTGGGCGACGCGGATCGCTTCGGTCGTGTCGATCGCGGAAATGACGACATCCGCGCCGTTGTCATAGAAGCGGGTCGCTTCTTCGGTCGGGTCCAGCGTCACACCGGGGATGTTGAACCAGAACCCAATCCATGTGATCGTGAAGGTCAGCGCGTCGGGATCTTGACCGGCGTAGTTTTCATAGCAGTAGCGCGCCCCTAAATAGGCAGCGACCGCCAAACGGCGCGTCTCCGCATTGATCAGCGGGCCAAGATAGCCAATGCTGCCGGTTTGGGTGGTCAGCGCGGCGGCACACCCATTGATCATTTCCGTCCATTCCAACTGCGCATCGTAGTTGCTCAAGTTCGGTGGCGCGCCATCCAAGACGTTGCTGCCGGTCACATTCACGAAGGTGACTTCAGGAAAGGCTTCAGCAACGGTCTGTGTGTCCTGTTCGAAGGCATCCGAAGTGGTAATGATGAGGCGCGCACCCTGCGCGACCATTTCGGAGGTGACATCCAACAGGGTGGTTTCGGGCGCGTCTGCCGAATTGAGGCTTTCGAACATGAGCATGCGGGAACCTTCGACATGTTCGGCGGCGTATTGGGCAGCTTCATAGTGCGCCTGACTCCATCCTCGATCCGTGCTGGGCCCAACCAAGATCAACCCGAACACGAATTCGTCCTGTGCCGCCAGTGGCAGCGCAGACAGGACAAACAGCAGCGCCATCAGCACCGCGCACAGGCTGATGAGCGAACGACGGTTTTGCAGCATATTTTTCCCCTCAATGACAGTGGTCAACGGGCGCAAGTTTAAGGGTTTGTGACGTTCGTCCAATAGCAAAAACGTATAAGACGAACGCAATTTTGCTTGTGTAGGTTCGATACTGAACGCTCAAATTCGTTGATGATTTCTGAAAAACCTCAAGGAAAGCAACTCTTTATCAACGTTACAATAAGCATAATCGCGGGTTAAATAGGAATACTAAAGGAACCCACATGATTCATTATGCAGCGAAACCTTATGTCGCCGGGACGACCAAAGCCGAAGTCATCGGCCAGACCGTCCTTGCGTTTGTCGATAACCTTGAATCAGAAGTGATTGCGCCGCTGCTGCCCAAATACGGGCTGGTCAACATTGATCCCGACAAGTGGTATCCGCACCAATCATGGATGAATGTGTTGAAGGAATTGGGCGACATGCCCGGTTCAACCCCGGCGTTTGTGGCGTTTGGCCGCCGTGTCGTCGAAACAGCCGTCATGCCGCCGGAAATCAAGTCGATCCCGGAAGTGCTGAACCTGCTTCACGCCATTCACCACATGAATTTGCGCAATATCCCTGATGAAGAGGGCTATCTCGTCGAGGCGAAGGGCGATCGCCATTACTGGGTGTACCATAACACGCCGAATCCGGATGATGCGATTTATGGGTTTATTTGGGGAATGGTCGCGCGCTACAAGCAGCCCGACGAACAGTTCGTCGTCCGTCTAATCCCCAACCCGCATCCGGATGTACATCCCGGCAGCCTATACGAAATCAAGTGGCGTAAGATCAACGAGTCGTTGGACTAAAGGAAGCTGCGGGGGCGAGTTGGCGGCTCGTCCCCCTGCACAAACAGGCAATTTTGGTTTACCCCATCCCACCACACGAACGCGCCGATAAAACATCACCTTACAAGCCAAGCGCTATTGACAAACCCCGCACAAATGTTTGCAAGTTCTAGCTTGACTCGAACGCGGCGCGAATTGACGCAGCCACGCGATCAGGCGTTCATTGAAGGGAGTAGACTCGTTTCTTTTTCATGAGGTGAATGCCGATGACCGCCGGAGTTTTGTTCGTCCAGCCCAGTAAGGGATCCCCGACACTCGCCGCGCTGCACCGCACCCGCGCCAAGCACCGTTTCACGCTCACCATGACCAGCCCCGCCGACCTCGCCAAAACCAAGCGCTACACCGTCGATGTCAAGCCGGGCAAGGATGCTGCGAATATTGGATCGCTGCTGGACGCACTGCACCAAGCGCCGGGACATTTCACGGTCAAAGTGAAGCGCAAAACGGCGACGTTCAACACGACCGTCAACGCCGATGCCGGATTGATCCGGTTTGAGTCGAAAGGCATGGCCGTCACTTACACCCCCGCCGAACCCGCCGCAGGGAAGGCCGATGCCAACGGCGCGATGATGCTGCTCGGCGTGATCGGCATGTTGGCGCATGGCGACGCGGGCGCGAAATTCTCGGTCAAGATCGAGAACGGCGCGGGCGGTGGCTTTGCCGATGTCAGCCTATCCCCAGTGGAAGCGGCCCCTGTGCCCGAAGCGAAACCGGCGGCGGCGGCCAAAGCCCCGGCGAAGAAATCAGCCCCCAAGGCGGCGGCAAAAACCGAAAAAGCGCCCGCGAAAAAAGCCGCTCCTAAAAAGACGGCCAAGAAATCCTAAATCGCAACCATAGTAAATTTTGAAACGGACAATGCCCCCCATTGTCCGTTTTGATTCGTTATAAACTCCCAGCTATTGGGGGATTAGCCCCTAATGCGCAACCCACGACAGGAGAGGCCGTACATCTACTCCAGATGATAACCAGCCAAAGGGATTACGCACTGATGAAAGCCATCACCCTGTACGAATACGGCACGCCGGATGTCCTCAATTTCGAAGAGGTCGAAAAACCGGTGCCGAAAGCCGGTGAAGTCCTCGTGAAAGTCCACGCGGCAGCCGCGAATGCCGCCGACATTCACCTGATGCACGGCACACCGTTTCTAGTACGGTTGATGCTCGGCGGGCTGCGCAAACCTAACTATCACATCCTTGGATCGGACATTTCCGGGCGGGTGGAAGCGGTTGGCGCGAACGTAACGCAGTGGAAAGTGGGCGATGAGGTGTTCGGCGCGTCGAATCTCGGCGGTTTTGCGGAGTATGTGTGCGCCAAGGCGGATTTGCTCGTTTCCAAACCCGCCGCTCTCACGTTTGAACAGGCGGCGGGCGTGCCGATGGCGGCGTTCACCGCGCTGCAAGCACTGCGCGATCAAGGCAAGCTGCAAGCCGGCCAGAAGGTGCTGATCAACGGCGCATCGGGCGGGGTTGGCACATTCGCGGTGCAGATCGCCAAACTGCTGGGTGCAGAGGTAACGGCGGTGTGCAGCACGCGCAACCTAGATCTCGTGCGCACGTTGGGTGCCGATCACGTGATCGACTACACCCAAACCAACTTCACGCAAAACGGACAGCAGTACGATGTCATCCTCGCCGCGAATGGCTACCATCCGATCGCGGCGTACAAGCGGGCACTGCGTCCCAACGGCATCTATGTCATGGTCGGTGGCACCAATCCGCAGTTGTTCGAAGCGCTGCTCTTAGGGCCGCTGATGTCAATAGGCTCCAGCAAACAAATGAAGGTCACCTCCGCGAAATCCAATAAAGCCGATTTGCTCTATCTGCGCGATCTGCTGGAAGCGCGCCAACTGCGCCCCATCATCGACCAGTGTTATCCCCTGCAAGACGGCGCGCAGGCGATGCGCTACTTGGATGCGGGACACGCGCGGGGCAAGGTCATCCTTCAAATGGGGTAGCTCAAAAGGTCAAGCGCAAACGCGACAGATGGATATAAAAGGCTTGCCCGGTTGGCCTCTTGCGCACGGGGGAAACTGCATAAAATAAAAGTATGCGCACATGCTTGTGCGCTATACATCCAAACAGGAGACTTGAGTCATGGCGGATAAAGGTAAGGGCGGTTCGTCGGGCGGCAAGGGCGGCAAAACTGGTGGCGATAAAGGTGGGTCGTCGGGGAGCAAGGGCGGTAAGAAATAGCCCGGTGCCCGTCAATCTCCTCACCTAACTGAATAGGAAACACCTGCCCGGAGGAGCAAACGCTTCGCCGGGCTTTTTTATCCCGGCTATAATGTCCTTTTCGTCCCATCTCGTTTCGGAGAGGAACCCGCCTTATGAAGATCAAGATCAACCCATTGTATTATCTGCTCGTCTTTGCTGCCGTCGCGCTGGTGATGCGCATCATCGGCGGGGTCGATCCGATTGTCGTGTTCATCATCGCGGCGCTGGGGCTGATCCCACTGGCAAAGCTGATCGGGGATGCGACCGAAGAACTGGCGATTTACACCGGGCCGCGCCTCGGTGGGCTGCTAAACGCTACGCTGGGCAACGCCGCCGAACTCATCATCACCATCATCGCCCTGAATGCCGGATTGGTGGAGCTGGTCAAAGCCTCGATCACGGGATCGATCATCGGCAATCTGCTGCTGGTGACGGGGTTCAGTTTGCTGGCGGGCGGCCTGAAGAACGGGACGCAGTTCTTCAACCGGCGCACGGCAGGCAGCAATGCCACGCTCATGATGTTGGCGGTCGCGGCATTGGCGATTCCCTCGCTGTTTGACAGCGCGATCGTCAGCGAACCTTCACGCGAACTGCTGTTCAGCGAAGGCGTCGCCGTCATCATCATTATCGTATACGCGCTGAGTGTGGTGTACACCTTCACCCACAAAGAACCGGCACTCTCCAGTCCTCATGAAGGCGGCTACACCTTCAAACCCGCAGCGAATGCGGGCGACGCGCCGACCGATTCCACCCCCAGCGGCGTGATCATCCGCGAAGCCGCCGCCGAAGAAGTCCATACCGCCCGCTGGTCGCTGGGATTCTGCATCGCCGTGCTGGCCGGGGCGACGATTGCCACCGCGATCGTCAGTGAAATTCTCGTCGGCGCGGTTGAGCCGGTCGTGCAGCAGTTGGGACTGACCGAATTCTTCCTCGGTCTCATCGTCATCCCGTTGATCGGCAACGTGGCAGAGCACATGGTCGCCGTACAGGTGGCGCTCAAAAACAAGATGGAACTCAGCCTCGCCGTATCCATGGGCAGCAGCTTGCAGATCGCGCTGTTCGTCGCGCCCGTGCTGGTATTCATCTCTTTGCTAATGGGCGGGCGCTTGCTGCTCGTCTTTACCCCCTATGAGCTAATCGCGCTGTTCGTCGCGGGCTTAATCACGGCGCTGATCTCGCTCGATGGCGAATCGAATTGGCTGGAAGGCGCTATGCTGTTGGCCGTGTACCTGATCATCGCGATTGCCTTCTTCGTCCTACCAGATGCGGCGGGAGCCGTCCATGAATCGAGCGCGCTGCTGCGCTTTTAGCGGTTAGCGAAACCACTGAGATCACAGAGAAAGTTAGAGGGGTTTTTCTCTCAGACTCTCTGTGATCTCGGATAAGTAGTTTGCAATTGCGGATATTCGTAGGGACGACGCCTGCGTCGTCCGATTTTCGAGGGTCTGGCTTATTCTGAACGTGGGTTTATAGTGCGCGGCTGCTGATAGTAGCGCCTGAATTCATCCGCGTGCGAATCGATCGCCACTTCCGTCCACTCGCGCATCGATCCTATGTTCGCTTTCTGTTCGTAGTGGTCAAGGTCAAAGAATTCATAGCTGCCGTTGGTATTGACGCAGTAGCGCAGATGCGGCTGCATCAACTGCCGGTCAGACGGGAGCACGCGCAGCGCGCATTTCTGGGAATGTTCAAGGGCGAGATCAACGCCCGCTTGAAGTTCCGGCTCGGAAATCTGCCGGTAGTCGTCCAGCGCCTTGAAGAATTCGCGCTGCTGCTCATAGGCGGCGGCGCGGCAGAACAGCGTCGTATCACGGCTGCTCCCGGCAGTAAGTGCCGCATCGCAAATACGCACCACTTCCCGGTAAACCTCCTGCCGCCCCACCGCGATATAGAGCGAAATATAGTGAGGCCCTACCTCCGATCGTTTGAGGTAGTCCGGCAGTTTCGGCTTGTTGTAGACGGCATCCAAGCGGCGCTGAATCTCGCGCGTCATGCCAGTGATGAAACGGTGTAGATCGGCCTCGGCTTCCGCGTACTGCCCCGCCGCGAGAGATGCGGTTCCACGATAATAATCGTCCGGCGCAAGCGATAGCTCACGCACAGCGGCGGGGTAATCACCGCGCAGGAAATACACCAGCCCCCGGTACCGATGGGTCTAGTAGCACATTCAAATAGCGGGTCAGCGACTCGATCGCCTCGTCATCACGGCCTGTACGAAAGTATTCTTCGCCTTTGAACAGCAGATTGTAAATATTCAGTGGGGTAGGCATCGTTCCGCAGCCCTTCGATGAGTTGCTTTTACGAGCCAGTATAGTCTCACCCTCACGTAAGCGCAGGCCAAACCTTGCCACCGTTCATCAGCCGATCGAGTTGTTCGGGCAGCGTTCCGGCGAACACAGGCTTGAGGATGACGCCATCGAAGCCCGCCTGCATCATCCGTTTGAGTTCAGATGGGGAGCTGCTGGCCGTCACGGCGGCTACCGGGGTATGTGCGAAATCCGGGTGAGTCCGAATCATACGCAGCACCTCAAATCCGCTGTGCGGTTCGATGTAAATATCGAGCAGAATCAACTGCGGCGGGCGCGGCAGCAACGTGAGCCGCTCCATAAAGCGGGCACTGTTCTCAAAAATCGTTAGGTGTGGGTTTTCCAGCACCCGGCGAAAGACCAAGATCATGATTTCGCGGCTGAGAAGATCGTCTTCCACGTAGAGGACAGAGGGTATAGTTTGTGACATGGCAGTTTCCTTCATAAGCACAGGGTCGTGTAAAATCAAGATTGATATATGCGCAACTGATTGTATGTAATCACAGACATCGTTTAGAAATCGTGTATTTCGGGTACGAAATATCTCACCGCATGTTTTGAGAGAGCGCAGAGGGAAAACAGGCCGCACCGCCGAACTATGACTCCTGTCATTGTGAAAAGGGTAACAAACGCAACTGATAGAGAGTCCAGAGGAGGGCTATGATGGTGGCATAGTGATGTGAACACACAAACTACATATGTTTATTTGAGGGTTTGCTTCAATCAGCAGAGCAATACGGCTTGGCAACCCACCACAGTCTGCCGTTTTTCGGCAGGCCGTTGTGACTGACTGCCGCAACTCATCTTCGATTCGTTAGTAACTAGGATAGAATCGCTCCATGACTACCCTCATGAGTTCAACCTACACCGGAACCCCTGTGTATCCTGTCGAATTCCCGGCCCATATTCAGAATCGCCGCCTGCGCGTGTGGATTCAGGAAATGGTCGACCTGTGCAAGCCGGACAGCGTGTACTTCTGCAACGGTTCGCAGGAAGAATACGATCAACTGTGCGAAGATCTCGTCGAAAAGGGTACGTTCATCAAGTTGAACGAAGAACTGCGCCCGAACAGCTATCTCGCCCGTTCGCAGCCCAGCGACGTGGCGCGCGTTGAAGACCGCACCTTCGTGTGCAGCCTGAACCCGAAAGATGCTGGCCCGACGAATAACTGGATCAACCCGCGTGAAATGCACAAGACGCTGAACGAACTGTTCGACGGCTGTATGCGCGGACGCACCATGTACGTCATTCCCTTCTGTATGGGGCCGTTGGGCTCAACGATTTCGTACATCGGCGTGGAATTGAGCGACTCGGCCTACGTCGCCGTCAATATGCGCATCATGACGCGTATGGGCGATGCCGTCTACGAATACCTCGGCGAAGATCAGCCGTTCGTCCCCGCCGTTCACTCGGTTGGGCAACCGCTGGAACCCGGCCAAGAAGATGTTCCGTGGCCTTGCAACAACGACAACAAGTACATCGTTCACTTCCCCGAAGAACGCTCGATTTGGTCGTACGGCAGCGGTTACGGTGGCAACGCCCTGTTGGGCAAGAAATGCTTCGCGCTGCGCATCGCGTCGAACATCGCCCACGATGAAGGCTGGTTGGCCGAACACATGCTGATCATGGGTGTCGAATCGCCCGATGGCGAGAAGACCTATCTCGCGGCAGCCTTCCCCAGCGCGTGCGGCAAGACCAACTTCGCCATGATCGTCCCGCCGCCCGCCTTCAAGGGTTGGAAAGTGACGACCGTCGGCGACGACATCGCGTGGATCAAGGTGGGGCCAGATGGCACCCTGCGCGCCATCAACCCGGAAGCCGGTTTCTTCGGCGTCGCCCCCGGCACGAATATGAAGACCAACCCGAATGCGACCCTCACGATCGCACGGAACACGATTTTCACCAACGTCGCACTGACCGATGACGGCGACGTGTGGTGGGAAGGCCTGACCGATGTCGCGCCCGCCCACTTGATCGACTGGCAGGGACAGGAATGGACGCCGGACTGCGGACGCAAAGCCGCCCACCCGAACTCCCGCTTCACCGCACCCGCCAGCCAGTGCCCGGTCATCGACCCCGAATGGGAAAATCCCGCCGGTGTGCCGATCAAGGCGTTGGTGTTCGGTGGCCGCCGCAGTTCGGTGACGCCGCTGGTCATGCAGGCGTTCAACTGGACGTATGGCGTCTACTTCGCCGCGACGATGGGGTCGGAAATGACCGCCGCCGCCGCCGGGAAGATCGGCGAAGTGCGCCGTGACCCGTTCGCCATGCTGCCCTTCTGCGGCTATCACATGGCCAGCTACTTCAATCACTGGCTGCAATTCGGACGCACGCTCAAGAACCCGCCGCGTATCTTCATCGTCAACTGGTTCCGCAAGGACGAAAATGGCAAGTTCCTGTGGCCCGGTTTCGGTGAGAACATGCGCGTGTTGGAGTGGATCGTCAGCCGCGCCCGCACCCATGCCGCAGGCCGTGAAACGCAGTTGGGCCGCGTACCCACCTACGAAGACCTGACGTGGGATGGGCTGGACTTCAGCAAAGAAGATTTCGACCGCGTGATGAGCATCGATCAGGAATTATGGAAGCAGGAAATCCTGTCGCACGAAGAACTGTTCATCAAGCTGTATGACCGTCTCCCGAGAACTTCCCGCCGTGCGCGAACTACTCCTCTCCAGCCTCTGCAGACCGCGCCGAGTGGTTGAATCGCAATCAAGAATAGCAACACCGCGCTAATCCTCTCTTTCATCCCCTTACAGCCCTTGAAATTTCCCTGTGGGCTTTTTCTGCTCCTACCTTTGCTTCACGGCGTCTTTGCGTTAAGTTTTCTCAGTTTTTTCCTATTCCTACCAGAGGATAGACCTATGCCCAGTCTGCTGCTCAAAAATGCCCGTCTGCGCGGCGCGGATTCATCTGCGCCCGTCGATATTGCGATCGAAAACGGCAAGATCGCCCGCACATCACCCCGAACCTTGATCTGCCCACTGCCGAGCGGATCGACTGCGGCGGGAATCTGGTCACACCGCCTTTCATCGAGCCGCACATCCACCTTGGTTCGGTGCTGGCAGCCGGTCAACCGCGTTTCAACGGCAGCGGCACGCTGTTCGAAGGCATTCAGATTTGGGGCGAACGCAAGGGATCGCTGACCAAAGAGGATGTGCAGGCGCGCGCCTTGCAAGCCCTCAAGCTAATGGCGGGGCACGGCGTGCTGTATGTGCGCACCCACGTCGATGTGACCGAACCGCGCTTGATCGCATTAGATGCCCTGTTGGAACTGCGCGAACAGGTCAAGGACTGGGTGACGCTGCAAATTGTCGGCTTCCCGCAGGATGGCATTTATTCGCGCCCGGAAAATGAAGGGCTGCTCGAAGAATCGCTCAAACGCGGTGCTGATGTGGTCGGCGGCATCCCGCACTATGAGCTGACGCGCGAAGACGGCGTGCGCTCGATCCAACGGATTTTTGATCTCGCGGCCAAGTATGACCGCCTGATCGATGTCCACTGCGATGAAGTCGATGACGACCAATCGCGCTTCGTCGAAGTCATCATCGCAGAGGCGATCAAGCGCGGCGGCGGCGAACGTGTCAGCGCCAGCCACACCACCGCCTTCGGATCGTACAACGACTCGTATGCCTACAAACTGCTCGGCTTCCTAAAGCGCACCAACATCAATTTCATCGCCAACCCGCTGATCAACATCACGCTGCAAGGGCGGCAGGATAGCTATCCCAAGCGGCGCGGACTCACGCGCATCAAGGAGCTGTGGCAGAACGGCACCAATATCACGGTGGGGCAGGACTGCATTTATGATCCGTGGTACATCTTGGGGACGGGCAGCTTGATCGGCGTGGCGCACATGACCATCCATGTCGCGCAGATGACCGGGCTGAAAGAAATCGACGCCTGTTTTGACATGATCACGACCCACGGGGCGAAGGCACTGCATCTTGCCGATTACGGCATTCGCGAAGGCGGCCCCGCGAACCTCGTCGTGCTGCCCGTCACCGATGCGTTCAGCGCGCTGCGCTATCAGGTCACGCCGAGCATCGTCATCTCACGCGGCAAAGTCATTGCCCGCACGACGCAGGCTACCACACAGTTGAGCGGGATATAAAGAGTCAACGCAAAGACGCCAAGAGTGTAAGACGCAAGGAAAAACATTCTTTCTTTGCGCCTTTGCTGCTTAGCGTCTTTGCGTTAAATATTTCGCATTTCGCTGTTTAGTTCGCTTCGCCGCAGACGCGCCACGCGCCGCCTTCCATCGACATAGCATAGTTGCCAAGCTGCCACTGACGGAATTCGCCGTTGTATTCGGTCTGGATGGTCCCATCGCAGTGAACGACCGCGCTTCCGCCCGACTGCTGAATCGTCGAGCAGGTCACGCCGAGCAGTTCGGCGCGCATGGCGCGGAACGCCTGCGATTGCAGCAGCGCTTGGCTGTCATACGACGCGCACGCCAGCGCCTGCATCTGACCGCCATCGCCGGTGACGCGCGCATTCAGATAATTCATCATGATCTGATCCGGTGACAGCCCCGCGCCCACTGCCGAGATCGGCGCGGTTGAAGCCGCCGCCGCTTCAGGCAGATCGGCACAGGTAGGCAGGCTGATCACCTCGCGGCGCTGCCCATCCGCCGCCAAACGACGACGCGACATGCAGCCACACGACATCGCCGTCGGCGGTCTGTTCAGTAGCGATCACGCCGCCCGCCCCTGCGATCATCCGCCGGATCGGAGCCTTCCGCCGGGAAGGTCAGCGTATCAACCGACGCATCCGCCGTTTCCAGCAGCCGATCCGCATGCCGAACTGCCGAGCGGAAGTGCGCTCACAAGCGTGAGTGAGGGCGGCGGCACCGGATCGAGCGTTTCCAGTTCGCCCGCTGCCGCATTCCACGCCACCACATCCCCGCTGGCCAGCGGCGGGTTGCCGATGCCAATGCCCACGCTGCCCGATCCAAGTGCGTAGACGATTAGGCCGGACTCCGACAGGCCCACCCACGCACTGCTGTTGATCAGCGTGACCGGCACCTCGTTGATCGTCACCCGTTCGGGCGTATCGCCGGACGTGCCCACGATCACGCCGGGAGCGACATCCGCGCACGGTGTGGCAGGCGCAGCGATCGTCAGGGCGTGCCCGTTCAGCGTCGAACTGTCGTTGGTGACGACCGGCAGACTGTCGAGCGCCGGATCGACGGCGACCAGCGCCATCCCGACCCATGCGATCCCGTTATCACGCACCACGCGAATCCACTGCCCATCGGCGCTCTTGCCATCGGCCAGCAGGCGTTCGTCATAGTGGAAAATGCCCACCACATCGAAATTCGAGCCGGGGCCGCTGCGCAGATTGACGTTATAGCCCGCGCGGTTGGCGATCGGAATTTGCAGCGATGCGCTCTGCGCGTAAGCGGTGACCGCCGCGCCGCCGAACGTCGTCACATCGATCTGCGCGCCGTCCGCGCTGCCGCTCAAATGAACGGTTTGCGGTGCGCCGCTCGTATCGGAACCAACGATCGCGTCCAACGCCGTCACCGTGCCATCGGCGCTGCACAGGCTGTTGAGCGCCGCGCCCGCGCACGCTTCAACCGCAGCCGTCAGCGCATCGGGGGCGGTACAGGTTTCCTGCGCCTTAATGACGGCTGCGCCCATCACCAGCAGCATAGCAAGGATCGACAAAACAAACAGGGGTTTGTGCATCAGCTTTTGCATAGTTCTCCTTCTAGTCGATGAGTTCCAATTCGCGGAGCAGGCCGTCAAGGGTTTGCAAGGTGACGAGGTTGCGCAGCGTGTAGCCCGCCGTCAGGCTGTCGCCTTCAAACGTGGCGACACTGCCGGGCGGTTCGGGGATGGTCAGGTGCAGCGTGTCATTCGGATCGACACCGTACGCCGGGAGCGGTTCAAGTTCGCGCACCAAATTGATCAACGGCAGATCATAGTCCTGTGCGATTTGCAGGATGATCTGGTTGAAGACGACGCTCTTTTCCGGTTCTTCGGGGCGGATCGGGTAGGTGTAGAGGATCGGCACCACGTTCGCGTCGATCGTTTCCAGCAGAATTGTCCGCAGGAAATAGTTGAACTGATCGGGCTCGAAGAACATCACATCGTTGGTGCCGAACATGATCAGCGCGAAAGCCGGGTTAGCGATGCGATATTCACAGTCCAGCGGGCTTTCGTTCGGCTCGCAGGCATCAGGGTCAGCCCACGTGCTGTCGAGCGCGCTGGCGGTCGTGAATCCGAGCGCGTTGGCGTAATTCGTCCGGTTAAAGGCGTTCTCGTCGCCCGGTTCGCGGAAATAGGCGATCGCCGCTTCGAGGTCGGCATACTCCCCAAGCACATAATCGCCTGTACCGAATGGGACAAGGAAGCTCGATGAGTTGGTCATCGAATCGCCCACCTTGGAGAACAGGTGCGGATCGCGCCCGCTGGCCGCGCCCTGTTCGAAAATTTGGCGGGCAAACTCGGTCAGTGGGGGAATCACCGGGAAATCGTCAGGTTGGAGATCGGCGACGCTGGCGGGGTCGAATTCGCCCAGTACGGGCGGGGTTAAATCGACCGACTCTTGCGCGGCGGCGCTGCCCGCGCCCCGCACGATCAACAGGAAAACAACCGAGAGAGAGACGCACACAAAGCCAAAGCGATTGATCCGCATCATCCTTCTTATTCCAATGGCAAACAGGCCGGAAACGCCGCCCATTATAGCCGATTCGCAGGCATTCCAACGGCCTTCCGACGGCGATCGTGTGTCGCCCCTTTACATCCCGTTGAATTCCTAAAAACAATATTTCTTTACAATGAAGCGTTGATGATTTTTCTCAAACGGCACTTGTTGGCACTCTGTGAGCGGCGGGTAGGGGGCTGGTCAAATGCCCCGATACTGCTCTATAATGCCAACGCTTTTTACTCCTGTCGGATACAAGATCGCCGGATGGTACGCCGCATGTTCAAACGGATTG
>JAXLWG010000048.1:0-34579 GCA_046328615.1 Anaerolineae bacterium
CGTTCCAGTCGGCCCCGTACAGCTCGTATAACATGCAGTTTTCGCCATCCACCGCGATTACATGCTGATCGCCGCCTGCTTCAACCGGGGCATCTTCGGGGATCGGGTACGGCCCCGGATCGCTTTCATCGCCATAATCGGTGAAGGTGATGTCAACCGGTGCTTGTTCGCCATCGACGATCACATAGGGAATGCCATAGGTCGGATCTTCGCCAAAATCGGCATGCAGATATTCATCCCCCTCTGCGCTGATGCTTGCGATGTAGGCATCCGACAGCGGATCGACCGGATAATCTGAAATATCGGTATTCCAAGGGTTATCCGCCGGGAAAACCGGACAATCCCCGACCTTGGGGTCGTCCGCTTGCGCCGTGACCCCGATGGCGAGTGTGCCCATGAGGATCATCAACACAGCCACAGGAAGAACCAACCGTCGCAGCATATCAACCATCTCCTTTGAATCGAAATGCTATCGATTCATTGTAGTGATTTTCGTGCTGCCTGTTTGCGCGGTGGGGCGTATTTCTCATACGCGGGCATGAAGGAGCGCCATCAACGTCGGTATATCATGGGCGATCGCTTTGCCTTCGTCACACAAGCCCCAGATCAGGTTATTCATCCGCCGCACATCGTCGGTGATGCCGAAACATGGTTTGCCCTTCGCATACGCATAGCCCAGCTCGCCGCACGTCCCGGAGTCGTGATCAGCGCCCGTGAGCAGCGCCACGACCAGATCACACGCTTCGAGCGCCTGCATATCGCCGCGAAATACCCGCTCCCGTTCGCGAATATTGGAGAGATCGCCAAGGATGCCTGCATCACGGTGAGGGAGAAAAGTTTCAAACCCTTCCCCTTCCAACGCGGTGCTGATCTGCTCCAGATAGGCGCGTTCATGGCTGTTGAACAGCGGGCCAGCGACATAGACTTTTCGGGGCATGGGAAAGCTTTCCTCTCGAATTAAAGGGGGCGTAGTTGGGTAGGGTTCACGCCCCGGCGGTCACCTTGACGAAATGCTGCATGTTGGCGGCGTGCATCACCCAATTGACCGGGAAGGCGAAGGCTTCCCGGCCCGTTTGCGCGTCGATCGGCTCAATGTGGCGAATAGGGTAATCATGCCCATGCCAAACGATCGTGCAGCCGCCCGCTGCGATCACATTTTGGTACCAATCGACCCCAAACCCGTACGTGAGCTCGATGACGAAACCGCCTTCGATCGGGGCGATTCGGACTGGCGTTTCATAGGGGGTGCCGCTGCGTCGGCCAACATGTCGAACCAGCGCGTAGGGGCCGTGCTTGGACTTGGCGATTCGCCGCGTCATGGGATTGACGAAGTGTTTCAGAAAGACTCGGAACGCTCGGCCTGCCCTTTGTTGAACACCCATGAGCACCTCCTAATATAGACTAGCTCCACAGCCGATCGTGTGAGCGCTCGTTATCCCAATCGCTTGATGGCTCGAAATAACCACCCAATCGCGCTGTATCCATGCAATCACGCAGCGCCGATTCCTGCACATCGGTGAAGCCAAGACCGGGGGATTCCGGCACGATCGCGTAACCCTCCTGTATCAGCGGTCTGGGCAGTCCATCAATGAGATTGTCCCAGAACGTCACATCGACCGAGTGATTTTCCAGCACATAGAAATTTTCGGTCGCTGCCGCACAGTGGATGTTCGCGAGGAATGACACGGGTGACCCGGCGAAGTGCATCGCCATCGCCACGCCGTGCTCCTGCGCCAAATCGCCGATTTTCTTCGTTTCTAAGATGCCGCCTGAGGTCGCCAAGTCGGGATGAATGACCGACACAGCGCGCGCTTCCAGCAGGGGTTTGAATCCTTCTTTCAGATAAATATCCTCCCCGGTGCAGATCGGCGTCATCACCGACTGTGACAGGCGGACATACTGATCGGTGAACTGCCATGGGATCACGTCTTCATACCATGCCAGCGTAAACGGATCGAGCGCGCGCCCCAACCGGATCGCTGATTCGAGCGTGAGATGCCCGAAATGATCGGCAGCGAGCGGGATTTCATAGCCGATCACGTCGCGTACTTGGCGCACATACTCGATCAAGACCTCAATCCCTTTCGGTGTGATCTGAATGCCGGTGAACGGGTGCATGATCGTGGTGCTGTCGAGCATTTCCGGGGGAGCGCTCAGAGTGCCGGGAATATCGCGCAGCAGCCCGATGCCGATGTCCATCTTGAGGAATTTGAAGCCGCGTTCCATGCGCCGCTTGAGCCGTTCGCCCATCTCGTGACCATCGTTCATCGAATCGGTATCGCAGTAGCACAGGACTTTGTCGCGGAACTTGCCGCCGATCAACTGGTAGACCGGCACGCCGTACGCTTTCCCTGCGAGATCGAACAAGGCCATTTCGATCCCCGACACGCCGCCGCCCTGCCGTGCATGATGGCCGAACTGCTTAATCTTGCGGAAAATCTTGTCAATATTGCACGGGTTTTCGCCGATGATTCGGCTTTTGAGCATCAGCGCGTAGGTCGGGCTGGCCCAGTCGCGCACTTCGCCGTACCCGCTGATGCCTTGATTGGTGTCGATGCGAATGAGCGAAACATCCATTGGCAGGCCGCGCAAATGGCACACGCGCATATCGGTGATTCGCAGTTCAGACGGGCGTGAAGATGTGTTGACGTTCGATTCTACGGGGCGCTGCGCGTCCATGAGTTAGCCTTTCAACCATGCTTGATATTCGGCTTCAATGTCCGCTCGCCATTTGGGGACATCGATCTCGCCGGGGGTGTATTTACCGATGCTCAAACAGTATTTGCCAAACCGATCGCGCGATTGAATGTCTTCGGCGGCGTCTGCAACTTCTTGTGCGAGGTGCGGCGGAATGAAAATCACGCCCGACGGCGTGCCCAGCACAATATCACCGGGGAGGACGGTCGCATCGCCGATCCGAATCGGCATGTTGATCCCTGCCAGCGTGACATCGGCGATTGCGGTCGGGTCAACGCCCCGGCAGAAAAACGCCGACTCGGTCAGTTCGCGGATGCCCTGAAAATCACGGACGCCGCCGTGCAGCACCGCGCCGCGCTTGGTGCGCGATTGGATCGAAGTGGATAGGTTATCGCCGACGAAGGTGCCGTTCTTGATCTTGCCGAACAGATCGACCACCAGCACATCGCCTTCCACCAGCGTATCGATCACCCATGAGTTTTGCCCACCGATACGCCCGTCGCGCTTGCCCGTCTCCTGCACCAGATCGTGAAAATCGGGGCGGTGCGGCACCATCATCGCTGTCACTGCGCGCCCGACGAGGATTTTCTCTGGATGGGTTTGAAACCAACCGCCTTCAAATTGAAAATGGTAACCGTGTTCGCGCAGCACCCCCCACGCCTGCTCGGTCGTTGCTGTGCCGATCTTGGCGACCAACGCATCGGGGACATGAGGGCGCCCGTCAGGAAACCGGTCAAACGGGTACAACCGGGTCAATTCCATGACGATTTCGCGTGGTGTAATCAGATTCATTGTGCTTCCTCCTGAATGCGCTTAATGTAACACGAGACCCCGCACCGCCATCGAGAGTCCAATGCGCACCGTTTCAATGGTCATGGCGAATGGGGCTTTGCGTGGGGGATAATGCACCTGATTTTTGCGTTATTTCCACAAAGGATTTCCTCTGTGTTGATCGACCTCGTTCACCGCGATACGCACACGACCGCATGGCAGAAAATTCCGTGGCACGATCCCGAATTCAGCCGCCGCATGCTCGCTGAGCATCTCAGCCAATCGCACGATCTCGCCAGCCGCCGCTTCAACATTATCGATCAGCAGGTGGCATGGATACATCACAAACTCTTTCGCGCGCAGCCTATCCGATTGCTCGATCTCGGCTGTGGGCCGGGGTTCTATATGTCGCGCTTCGCGGCGATGGGGTACACCTGCACGGGGATCGACCTCTCGCCCGCCTCGATTGCCTATGCCCGCGAACACGACTCGCGCAGTGATTACCGCCTCAGCGATGTGCGCACAGCGGACTTTGGCAGCGGCTGGGATGCGATCTGCATGATTTTTGGCGAACTAAATGCTTTTTCGCCGGAGGAAGCGGTTCAGATTATCGAAAAAGCATACGCAGCGTTAAGGGGTGGGGGAACGCTGATCCTCGAAGTGCATCCGTATGCGACCGTTTACCGCGTGGGGCATGAGCCGCCGTCATGGTACACCGCCGAACACGGCTTATTTTCCGATCAACCATATGTGTGCCTGACCGAATCGCGTTTTGAGTTCGACCGTGCGGTATCACGGCACTATGTTTACGATGCGCAAACCGGGGCCGGAACGCAGTATACGTCGATGCTGCAAGGCTACACCGATGACGAATACCGACATCTGCTGCGCGCCTTCGATCGGGTGACATTTTATCCATCCCTCACCGGCAGTGCGGAGACCGCCGATCTGTTCGTGATTGCGGCGGAAAAATAACCCCGCTTGCACACACCCTAAGAGGACACTGAGACAGAAGGCGTTTTCTCTCGCAGACTCTCTATGATCTCCGTGTCCTCTGTGGTTCGAAGCCCTTATATCTCCAACTGCATGTTGTACAACGCCGCGTACGTGCCGCCGAGCGCGATCAATTCCTCATGCGTGCCCTGCTCACCGATGCCGTTGTCCGTCAGCACGAGGATACGCTGCGCATGGCGCACGGTCGAAAGACGGTGGGCGATCACGAGGGTGGTGCGGTTGCTGCTAAGCTTCTCCAGCGATTCACGGACGGCGCGTTCGCTTTCGTTGTCGAGCGCGCTCGTCGCTTCGTCAAAGATCAGAATCGGCGGGTCTTTCAGGAACACGCGCGCGATGCTCAAGCGCTGTTTTTGCCCACCCGAAAGTTTCACGCCGCGCTGACCGATGTCGGTATCATAGCCATTCGGCAGCCCCATGATGAAATCATGCGCATTCGCCCGCTTCGCCGCCGCCATAATCTCAGCGCGCGTGGCATCCGGTTTCCCATAGCGGATGTTGTCGGCAACCGTTCCGGCGAACAGATACACATCCTGCTGTACCATGCCGATTTGCTGGCGCAGCGATCGCTGTGTGACCTGCTGGATATTCACCCCATCGATCCGGATTTCGCCGTCGTTGATGTCGTAGAAACGTGGGATCAGCGAACACAGGGTCGTTTTGCCGACGCCGGACGACCCGACCAGCGCGACATACTCCCCGGCGTTGATCTCCAGCGAAACCCCTTTCAGGATGTATTGGTGTTCCTCGCGGTACTTGAAGCTGACGTTGTCGAAGGTGATGGTTCCGCGCACCTGTTGAAGTTCGAGGGCGTTCGGCGCATCCTGAATATCCGGCTCAATCTCCATGATCTCCATGAAGCGGCTGAACCCGGTGACGCCCTCTTGCAGCAGCCGCGCGATGTTCAGCGCCCGCTGAATGGGCTCGATCAAGATTCCGACGCACAGCAGATACGTCAGCATATCGGCGAGATCGAGCGATCCTCCGGCGATGCCCGCGCCGCCGATGACGATCACCGCGATGGTGAAAAGCTGGATGAACGCCCCCATCCCATTCGAGAAATACGATTCGCTCAGATACCCGTCGCTGCGGCTGTCCAGAAAGCGGCGGTTTTCGCGCGCGAACTTGGTTTCTTCGATCGCTTCATTGGTGAACGACTTGACGACGCGAATGCCCGCCAGCGTGTCTTCCACCTGCGCGTTAATGTCGCCGATGCGCTCACGACTGTGGCGCAGTGCGCGGTTCATGCGGCGCGTAAAATAGAAGGCGTAGACCGCCATGATGGGCAGGAACAGAAACAGCACCAGCGTCAGCTTCACATCGATCGTGAGCAGGATCAACAGCACGCCTGTGAACTTGAGCACGGCGATCGCGAAGTCTTCCGGCCCATGATGGTACAGCTCGGAGATGTCGAACAGATCGTTGGTGATGCGCGACATGAGCTGGCCGGTTTTCTGTTCGTCGTAGAAGCGAAACGACAGCTTCTGATAGTGATCGAACAGGTCACGGCGCAGATCGCTTTCCATCTTCGCGCCCATCATGTGCCCCTGATAATCGACGAACGAATTGCATGCCGTTTGCACAGCCAGCAAGCCGATCATGACCGCCCCCACGCCGTAGATCTGGGGGAGCATATCAGGCGAGTTGGTACCAAGGATGTTCTGGGTGATGTAGCGGGCGCACAAGGGCAGCAGTAGGGTCACAGCGGCGACGATGAACGCGCAGATTAGGTCAGCGGCCAGCCATGCGCGGTAGGGCTTGTAGTACGAGAAAAAGGTATGGAGTCGAGAACTCAAATAGATCATCCTGCTAGAACTTCAGTTCACATTGATTGTATAGGGTTCACAGCAGGTCATCAAGGGGTAGGAGTTGCCCCCTACCCATCATTTAATTGAGTACCCGCCTACCCAACCGCATCCTGTACGGTCGCAAGCCCGTAAACGCGGAGCGCGTCGTCGGTCAGTACGATCAGGAGCGATCCATCGGGACTCATCGCCATATCGCGCGCCGTTTCCAACCGCTCGCTGTAGAGGACTTCACCCGTTGCCACATCGAACAGCTTCAAGATGCGCGGGACGGGTTCGCCGTTCACCGATCGGTTGAGCACCGCCAGCACCGATCCATCGGCGTTGAAGGCCAGCATCCCCGGCAAATAGTCATCCTCGTTGCTGTACGTCATCAAATCCGACGTTTCGACATCGAACAGTTGAATGGTGCTGCCGTCCGCGTAGGCGAGGCGGAAATCGGCATTCAGATCGGTCAAATCGGTGATGGGCTGCCACGCTAGCCCGGTGCGCGTCGGCTGAGCAAGCTGGCCGGTCATCAGCGGCAGATCCTCATTCAGGATCACCATGTTCGCGCTGTCGCTCAGCCATGCCAGCCGCAGCCCCAACGGGCCAAAGGCGACATCACCGACCCATGACTCGGTCGGGTACTGAATCGAGAGGCTGCTGTCGTCGAGGTTGTAGACGCGCCAGCCGTTGAACGACTCGTTACCGCCCAGCGGATCCCCGAAGCCCGCCGCCAGCAAATTCCCCGGACTGAAGTCCAGATCGTTGACGATCGCGCCTTCATCTACTTCCAGCTCATCGGCTTGCTCATCGCGGGTGTCGTAGACGAACAGGCGGTTCGTGTCGGTCGAATAGGCAATCGATTCGCCGTCATCGCTGAAATTGACGTGCAGTGCCGTCACGCCAAGCGGAAGCGGTAGATTGTTGATCCGCCCTTGTTCGAGGTCATAGATCGTGACCCCACTTGTTCCGGCGACAAGGAAGTTGGTAGCGCTGCCAAAATCGACGGTCGCGCCGCCTTCATACGGCACCGTCGCCAGTGTGACGATCGCATAAGCATTGCTCGGCGTGATCGGATCGCGGTCGAGCGGCAGCAGCGGCAGCTCGCCCAAGTCAACGGGTTCAAGGAAGTAATCATTCTGGTAGCTTTCCGCCGTCCAGCCGATCAGATTACCATCGCGCACCTGCCACCACACAATGTGCGAGACCGATTCGCAGATCGGGCCATCCAGCACTTCAACCGTCGTGCCGGGGGAGATCAAGCCGGTTTGTGCGGCATCCAAGCTGGGCGCTTCCCGCATACGATTCGGCTGACCTTCCACACCGATGCGCGCATATCCTCCAATCGTCATCTGCGGCGGCAGATAGCCCGCAAAATCGACCGGGCAGCCGGTGAGTCCAATCGTCGGCACCGCGACCGTCGGCACGACGATCACTGCGTTGGGGGCGAGCAGGGGCGGGCTGCACGGGACGATTAACATGGAATCGGCAGACACTTCGAATTCATAGATCGTGCCGAGGTAAATGAATTGAACACGGTAAGCCGTCATCGGCGCGGAGAGCGGCGCGCCTACGATCAGGGAACAGCCAAGTGCTGAATCGGTATAGGTGCCCTGCGTGAATTGATAACTGTCGAGCTGATCGAACGTGATGGGTTGGCTTAGGTAGCGGTTGAAAGCGGCGAAAGCAGTCGTGACCGGCGGCGGAACGGCTTCGGTTTGCGCGTGCGTCAATAAAGGCATGCACAGCGCGGCTCCTAACAGGAGCAGTCCAAAGGTGAATCGGCGCAGCATAGCGTCATCCTCAATCTATGATCGGCGAATATAGGCTAGTGTCTAGAGTTTCCATAGACGGCTCAACGACTATGCTTCGGGTTTTACTTGCCCGGTCTGCCTATTTGTGACTAGCACAACCGGATGGGTTAAGCAGCGTCATCATGAAAATGATCGTATGCTTGTAAGGCACATATTTTTGTTTCTTAAGGAGGAATGTCTGTGTTCAATTATCGATCCCGCTTTACCGTCCTCGCGCTGCTGATCGGGGGGCTTTTATCCTTTGGTTTTTCGGCATTTGCGGCTCCGGCGGTCGCTCAAACGGCAGGGAACCAGATTTCCCTTGATCATCCGTACGCGGCGTTCCTTGAAAGCCGCGCTTACGGCGCATCGTTGGGCGCTACCGCTGAATTCCGGAAGCTGGAATGGGTTCGCGTGGACAGCGCGAATCGGCGTCTGTATATGGCGATGACCGAAATCAACGAGGGTATGTCGGATGGCGTGGGCGACATCGCCTTGGCCGAAAACCTCTGTGGCATTGTTTACTATGCCGATCTTGCTGATGACTACAGCAGCAGCGAACTGCATCCACTCGTGATCGGCGGCCCCTACGATCAAAACGGCGGCGCAAACCCCTGCGATGTCAACAATATTTCCAACCCGGACGGTGTCGGAGTCGATGCACGTGGCCGCGTGTGGATCTGGGAGGACACCGGCCTACATGCCAATAACATGATCTGGGTATTTGATCCGGCAGATCAGTCGCTCAAACGCTTCGGTTATGTCCCCACCGGTGCGGAAGTGACCGGCATCTACATCACCGCCGAAGGCACCTTATTCTTCAACGCCCAGCACCCCGATCCCGCCAACCCTTACCCCTATAACGCGGGCGTGGTGATGGTCGTCAACGGTTTCAACGCCAACACGGATGATTTTGAACCGATCGCCGTGCCGGAAGGCGATGCGCAGCGGATAGCCGGAGTCGCGGCGGGCGATGTACAGGTGATCGCGCGCTCAGGCGATCCGATCCCCGCCAGTCCGATCGGGGATGTATTCGGCGCGATTCACCGGGTAGACGGTTCGACGGTCATGGTCAGCAACAGCCCGGACGGCAATATGTGGCTGCCCACTGATGAAACGGGTTCCGAAGGCTGGCTGTACACGAATTTTGAAGGCATCCCCGGCGGGTAGGGCGTTTAAGCCTTCAGCACACCGTCGATGGGTGGACGGCAGTTGAAGGGCACATGGTCGATTTTTCCGGCGTGAACGGCACATGGATCAACTGTGGGGCCAGCGTGACCCCGTGGAATACGGCGCTGACTTCCGAGGAAATCGAGCCGGTAGCCAACGACTTCAACAATGTCGGCGGGATGAGCGATTATCTTGGCCGGAATGCCAACCCGTATGATTACGGCTACATTGTCGAGCTTGCGCCCGATGGGGCAGTCGATTCGGTGGCCAAGCATTACGCCATGGGGCGCTTTAGTCACGAAGTCGCGTCGATCGCGGCGGATCAGCGCACTGCCTATTTTGGCGATGACGGCACCAATACCATGATGTTTCGCTTTGTCGCTGCCCAAGCGGGTGATCTATCCGCCGGGACGCTCTATGCTGCGCATGTCACCCAGCAGGGCGGCACGGGAGCCGATCATTATTTTCTGCTTGACTGGATCGAACTAGGCACTTCGACCGATGCCGATGTAGAAGCGGCCATTCGAGCGCTCGATCGTTAGAGCGAATTGATCCCTCCTTGCGCACAAAAGTTATGCTATACTGTGGGATAGAACTTTTGTGCTGAATTGTAGGAGGGGTTGTGACCAACGAAACGACGATAGGCCATTACGCGCAGGTGAACGGCATCCAACTGTACTATCAGGTGCATGGGAGCGGACAGCCGCTGATTTTGCTGCACGGCGGCATCGGTGCCATCGAGATGTTTGGGCCGGTGCTGCCGATGCTGGCAGCCGGTCGGCAGGTGATCGCTGTCGATTTGCAGGCGCATGGTCGCACGGCAGACATTAGCCGCCCACTTTCGTTGGAGGCGATGGCTGACGACATTGGCGCGCTGATCCAGCACCTTGGGTTAGGCAAGGCGGATGTGATGGGCTACTCGATGGGCGGTGGCGCAGCGGTGCAAACGGCGATCCGCTATCCCGACCGCGTGCGCAAGCTGATCGCGGTGTCGTTCCCCTACAAGCGCAGCGGTTGGTATCCTGAAATCACCGCCGGGATGGAAGGTATGGGGCCTGCCGCCGCCGAACCCATGAAACAGACGCCAATGTATGCACTGTACTCCCAAATTGCCCCGCGCGTCGAGGATTGGCCGGTGCTGCTCACCAAGATGGGCGACATGCTGCGCAAGGATTATGACTGGTCGAACGAAGTCTCTCAGATCCAAGTGCCGACGCTGCTTGTCGTAGGTGATGCCGATAGTGTGCGCACTTCGCATGCCGTCGAGTTTTTCGAGCGGTTGGGCGGCGGTCAGCGCGACGGCGGATGGGATAATTCCGGGCGTTCGAAAGCGCAGCTTGCCATTCTCCCCGGCATCACCCACTACACGATCTTTTCTTCGATGGCGTTAGCGCAAACGGTGATTCCGTTCTTGGACGCGGCCTAACCCCCATTTTATCCGGCTTGAGGTGCTTCCCTGTTGAGCGCCTCAAGCACCCGCTCAAACAGCGTGCCCCACGGGCGCGCCGCCACAACCGGCAGCTTGAGCCGGGTGGCTTCCCCGCGCAGCCAATCGTTGTAGCGTTTGCTCACATGGGCGCGCCCGCTTTGCTCCCCGGCATTCGGCTCCCTCGACAGGTAATTACGGACAATTTGTGCTTCATCCGCTTCCTCAATGAAGACCGCTTTTACTCGTCCCTGATTCGGTTGATCGCGGAACATCGCTTGTGCTGCCAGCGCGGGCAAGATGAAATCGCCTTCCAGTACCACCGGCGTCTGCGATTCAAGGTGATTGGCGATCACGGCGTTGAGGGCGGGCGTCATGACATGGCATATCTCCATCAATCGCTCGAAAATTGTCTCTGGAGGCGCATGAATCGCTTCCGGGTGGGTAGCCCAATAGTGTAGGGCGGGCTGCTGCTCCGGCGTGGTCATGACTTCCAACAGCACTTGAAAATCGTCCACTTCAGTGATTCCCACGCCAAAATGCCGTGCGATTCGATAGCTGATGCTGGTTTTGCCAACGCCGGATGCGCCGCCAATCAGCAGGACATCCCAATCGCGCGGGGCAGTGGGGGGATACCATTCTATCAAGGTGACGAACCTCCATTGAGGTGGTTGATGCACGTCGCCATTATACGCATGACCGAAGGTGCGAGACGTAAGCCGAAGTGCGGTTGAATACGTCTAATGAAGCAGTCTTCTTCTGTTTTCTTGATTACGCATCAGCGAGGGATTGAGATGAAAGTCGGAATTATCGGAGCAGGGGCGGTCGGCGTGAGTTTGGGCAAGGCGCTGATCCGTGCTGGGCATGAAGTGATGTTCAGTTCGCGTGAACCGCAAAGCGACAAGGCACAGCAGGTGCGCACGGAAACAGGTGCGCCCGTTGAGTCACTGGAAAAGGTGATCGCATTCAGCCCGGTGCTCGCACTGGCGATGCCGCCGGATGCCGCCCTACAAACGGCGCGCGAGTATTCGCCGCAGCTTGCGGGCAAAGTATTGATCGATATGAACAACCGTTTAGGCAGCAAACAATCATTTGCGCAGGAATTAGCGGGCATTTCCGGCGCGCGCGTCGTCAAAGCCTTCAACACTATTGGCGCGGAACACTACCAGAATCCGGTCTTCGAAGGCCAGCACGCCAGCATGTTGATCGCCGGAGAGGATGCCGAGGCGAAGCGGTGGGTGTCTCAGTTAGCAAGTGATATCGGCTTTGATGTGCTTGATGTGGGCGGTTTGGACGCGGTCGAACATGTCGAAAACTTGGCAAAGCTGTGGATTCATCTCATGCTCACCGGACACGGGCGCGACTTTGCCTTTAAGCTGATCAAGCGCTGACCGCGTGACGGCGGTACCATGCCATAGGTTGCAGCGGTGCAAGCTTTATGGTAATGATGGGGTATGTTGCCTTTTATACCCTGTGAGATCCTGTGACGAACCTTATGCGCAGCGCCACTGTGGGGAGCGGTGCTCCCGTTCCCCCGGCAGAACTGACGACCGCCGAAAAACTGCGTCTGCTGCACTGGAACGTCATCCAAAATGCGTTCAACAGCGTTTTCGCTCAGTTAACCTTTTTTGGTTCTGCGTTTGTCCTCTTTCTTGACCAACTGCACGTTGAATTCACGCAGATCGGCGTGCTGCTGTCGCTGGTGCCGTTCTTCGGCATCGTCGCGATCTTCATCGCGCCGCGCGTAGCTCGCTTTGGCTATAAACGTACCTTCCTCACTTTCTGGGGCATTCGTAAATTCATCACGGCGCTGCTGCTGCTCGTCCCGTGGGTGATCGACGCGTTTGGCGTGCGGGTCGCCGTCGCGCTGGTGATGCTGGTCGTCGCCGGGTTTTCGCTGTGCCGTGCCATCGCCGAAACCGGATCGTACCCTTGGGCGCAGGAATTCACGCCGGACAGTGTGCGCGGCAGGCACGCCGCCGTCGTCGATATGGCTGCGCGCATCACCGGGCTGCTGGCGATCATCTTCAGCGGATTCATCCTTGGCCTGCCGGGGGGGCTGGAACGATTCACGGTGTTGTTCGGCGTCGGAATCGTCTTTGGGCTGCTGTGTGTGTGGAGTGCTTCGCACTTACCCGGCGGCGCGCCGACACAGGCCCCGCCCGTTTCCGTGCGCAATTGGATGCAGGTGATCCGCGATCACCGCTTCTCCAATTTCATGATCGGCTTGTTTCTGGTGACATTGGCGGGCGCACCGCTTGGCTTTCTGCCGCTGTTCATGCGCGATCAAATTGGCCTCACTGATAGTCAGGTGGTGTGGCTGCAAATGGGCGGCTTGTTCGGCGGATTCTCGGCGATCTACCTCGTGGGGTGGGCCGCCGATCGCTATGGCAGCAAACCCGTCATGCTAACCGGCGTTGTCCTGCGCAGCATCCTTCCATTGGGATACATTTTCATGCCGCGCGGTTCCGATCTAGGGCTGCCGATCGCGCTGCTGATTGCCTTTCTGTGGGGTATTTCCGATGTGGCGTGGGGCGTCGGATCAAGCCGCCTCTTATACGTCAATGTGGTGCCGAAAGAGAAGAAAAGTCAGTACCTCGCCGTGTACTACAGCATGATCGGCATTGTCGGCGGCCTCAGCTCGATTCTCGGCGGCGCGGCGCTCGATGTGACCCACAACCTCAGCGCGCAGTATTGGAACGGAACGCTCGACCCGTTCGTGCCGCTGTTCCTCGCCAGCATCGTGTTAGCCTCAATTGCGGGGATTGTGCTCACGCGCCGCCTGAGCGTTGAAGGAGAAGTCAGCCTCAGCGAATTCGCATCGATGTTCGTGCATGGCAACCCGCTGGCGGCGATGGAAACGCTGATCCGCTACAACCGCTTCACCGACGAGCGTTCGACCGTGCTCACCACCGAACGGATGGGGCAGACGCACAGCGCGCTCAACGTCGAAGAACTGCTCGACGCGCTGAAAGACCCGCGCTTCAACGTCCGCTTTGAGGCGATCATTTCGATCGCGCGCACCAGCCCCGATCCGCGCTTGGTCAAAGCCTTGTGCGAAATTCTCGACGGCACCGAAGTCTCATTGAGCGTGATCGCGGCATGGGCATTGGGGCGCATCGGTGATGAGCACGCGCTCCCCGCGCTCCGCAATGGCTTAGACTCGCACTACCGCTCAATTGCGGCGCACTGCGCACGATCACTCGGTACATTGGGCGATGACACCGTCGCGCCTATGCTGTTGGAACGGCTGAAAACCGAAACGGATAAAGGTTTGCAGATTGCCTATTCGTCGGCTTTGGGGCATCTGCGCTGTGAAGAAGCGTTGGATACGCTGCTGCATGTGCTGGAAATCACCGAAAATGAAGGCGCGCGCTTGGAACTGGCGTTGGTGATCACCCGTATCGCCGCTGAAGAAGAGCCGTTCATCCGCTTGGTACGTAATGCGCGTCATGACCGGAGCGACGGCGGCGCGCGAGATTTTGGCCTAAAACGCCAGTATCGCAGCGCCTTGACCAACATCAAACAAAAAGCCTTCGAAAAATGCGCGTACGAATTCGCCCGTGATTTCGGTCGATGAAGGGGCGCTGCTGCGCCGCTGCTGCGCATGCTGGCACCTTGCATGAAACACCGCTGCGTAAGCAAGTCTTGGGAACGTGTGCCGCGAAACTGCGCGAGAATCGTGCCCGGCCGTCAAGAGTATTGGGTGCTCGCGCTCTCGATGATGCATCACTCGTAAAGACGCGAAAACCGTTTTTCTATCGAACGGTGCAGTGTGTGATTTTTTTATCACGATGCTGGAGTGGGCTTGGGTAGCGCACAATAGGGGGCATGCTCGTATTTGATGGAAGCGCTGCCATGACCACCTCCTCTCTCAAGCCCGAAGCGTCTGATTTGCTGGTTCCTCACGCTTCTTTTCGTTGTCCTCATCGCACTTTATATTGTGATGCCCACCGTGATGGCGATGCTGCGCTTCAACCGCAGCCTGCCATTACACTCCTGCACCTGATGGTTTCACCGATGTCACCCTGCAAACCGCCGATCATATTCGGTTAGCGGCGTGGGCTTCTCGAAACACAAAACGGCGCAGCGATCATCCTCGTGCATGGGGCGGGCAGTGGACGGGACAGCGTGCGCGAGCTGGCGGCGCTGCTGCATACGCAGGGTTATGGCGTACGGGCGCTCAATCTGCGCGGTTATGGCGATAGCAGCGGCAGCATCAACCGCTTGGGATGGGCCAGTAGGCCGGATATTGGTGCGGCGATTGAATTCCTAAAGAGCAGTCCGGGTGTCGAACATATCGGGGCAATGGGGCTTTCGATGGGCGGTGAACTGCTGCTTGGCGCGGCGTCCACATACCCGGAAATCAGTGCTGTGGTGACTGAAGGCGCGACCTTCCGTTCGGTGAACGACTATGTCGCGCTGCCCGCGAATCAACCGCTGGTGCGCAATTTCACGCAGCATGTGTTCAGTTTTGTGGTTCAGTTGTTGAGCGGCACCCCGCCGCCGACCCCAACCTTGATCGACTCGATTCAAGCGGCGGAACGAACCCACTTCTTACTGATTGCCGCAGGGACGCTGCAAACCGAAATCGAGTACAACCAACTTTACCAGCAGACGGCGGCTGATCGCAGCGAATTGTGGATCATCGCGGATGCAGGGCATACTGGCGGCTATGCGCTTGATCCTGCCGCCTATGAAGCGCGGGTGATCGGATTTTTCGATCAAACGCTGAGTCCACAACCCCTCGCGCCCTTTCCGTAAAATCCGCGGTCAGCCTTGTTTGTGAAACTGATCACTAGCGTTTTGTGACCAGTGTCATATGCTGGCGCGCGATCGCTCTATAGGGCGCTACAGTTACCCGCAGCGCAGATGCCGCCCCCGACAGGAACATTTGAGATGTTGAGTGAGCACAAGAGTCCTTCATCTCGCCGGACTAGTTTTTCCTCTGCTGTCCCTTTAACAACCCAACCGGAAATAGCCAGCCCTGAACAGGCGTTAAAGAACGTGCAAACGCTTCCATTAGGGGCGATTTCTTCGAAAGATATCCTCGCCTTGCAGCGCACGATCGGCAATCATGCGCTCCAGCGATTGTTACAACCCCAACCGATTACTCCCATCCCGCCAATGCGACGGCGCATCCAGCGCAGCGGACTTGACAGCCCGGATGCATTGATCAGCTATGCACAAACGATCCAAGGAACCGCAAAGGCAGATTTTCGCGCATTTGGTACGGCACTGATCGAATACGTTAACCGGCAGCTTGAGGCGATGCATATTCCGCGGGTTTTTTCCAGTTGGCAGAATCTCGCTGATACCACCCGTGGCGCATTTCACCGGGTCAATTGGACGATCGAACTCAACAAGGCGCTGGCTTACACCAAGCAGTCAGACTTTGATGACTTAGCCAGCACCATCTACCACGAAGCTCGCCACTGCGAACAAAATTTCAAGATACTCCAACTCCTTGCTTACAACGGATTGGATGTGGCGGCGATGCAGCGGGTAACCGGCTCGGCGCTGATGCTGAGCACTGGAACCTGCGAAGCAGCGATTGCGCACAAAAACGATGTCAAAAGCTGGAGCAATGGCTTGGTCGCGATGGTCAAAGGCTGGTACGGAGGCATGTTTGATACGACCTTTGATCAAGCGGTCCAAAATCACAGCACAATGGCCGGTTCCCAAACGACGCATGTTGATGACCGAGAAGAACTCAAAGGGTTGACGGCGAAGATCACGAGGTTGGTCAGCACTCCGAGTCATTTCCTCGCAGCTTTGAATGACCTGCCTAGCGACCCGACCAATGAAACATTGGCCCAAGCACTTGTTGAAGGTGGGAATCTAGTGCAGTATGGGCTGCCCGCGCTCGTGCAGCAGTTCATTACGGCAGTGAGGACTCCTGAGCAGAATGCTGGGGATCTCGCCTCAGCCATCCTCCAGAAATTGAAAAGCCTGCTAGCTGAAGCTGACCAAGCCTATCGTGACTACGCCGCTGCGGCCATGGGCCGATTCTTTTTCAGCATCAAGACAAGCTGACCGCCGCTTTGAAAGTTGTGCGTAATGAAACCAAAGTGCCGCCGCCGCTGCCGCGCGCTGGATAACCTCTGCATGGAAGCAGTCGATCACCATTAAAGTCACCATAGGCACGTCAGCGGGCGGTGCCAATATCAGAAAAGTGACGAACGCATTGGAAGCCGTGATCAAAGCGCATAAAAACTTTGGCAAGTCGTTCGCTGATTCGCTCACCAAAGCCTTACTGACACTGATTCGGGCGGCGGATGAGTGGTTGAAGCTGAAAGCGACTTCGACCAAAGATAGCTCCGCTCAGCGTGCAGTTCCCATGAGAGCCCTGAGAGATGCGGCCAGCACCTACTTGGGGCAAATCGGCTGAACACGGGCTGGATCTAGCGGGATCGAGGGCGATTTACTATAAATACGCCATCGATCCTGCTCCTCGATTGGACTGCACCGTTCATGACTTCTGCCGCCGCCCCTCGAAAAATAGATATGCTCGTTGTCTTGATCGCCTACTTCAGTTTCATCGTCTTGGGGATGCCGGGGGCACTGATGGGCGTGGTGTGGTCGCCGCATGTCCGCGAGACGTTTGGGCTCGACCTTGACGCCGTTGCCCGTGCTGCTGCTGCTCTCCGGTGTCGGCTATTTCATCGCCAGTTTCGTCAGCGGACGGCTTGTTTCGCGCTTCAATATTGGATGGCTGCTGGTCGTCGCCTGTGTGTTGGGGACAGCAGCGTTTTGCCGGATATGCGATCGCGCCCTCGTGGTGGGTGATCGTGCTGATGGGCTTCATTTCCGGGTTCGGCGGCGGCATTCTGGACGGCCCCGGCATGAACCTGCATGCCGCCCGCTACGACTCGCGGCTGATGAACTGGCTGCATGCCTCTTTCGGCATCGGTTCCACGCTCGCGCCCTTCCTGATCAGCCTTGTCCTCGCCAATCAAGGCACATGGCGCACCGGCTACTGGATGATCGCCCAACCGGGTTGGCGGCGTTCAGTCGGCGTGCTGTTACCGTCACCCGCGCCCGTTGGCTGCCGCTCAGAACTGACGGCGGTTCAAGCCTGCCAGCGAACACACGCCCATGCCTCCGTGCGGGTTACGCTGTCCATGCCGATCGTGTGGATTGGCATCGGCGTCTTCATCCTATTCGCGGGCTTAGAATCCGGTACGGGAACGTGGAGCAAAAGCATCTTCTTTGAATCGCTTGGGATTGCCGAAGCGATTGCGAGTAACTGGGTTGCCTTCCTGTTGGCTCAGTTTCACCATCGGTCGAATTGTCTTCGGCTTCATCGTCCACTGGATACCGGCAGCGCGGCTGCTGCGCTTGGTATGCTCGGATCGACGTTAGGGCTGGCCCTGCTGGTGTGGAATCCCTTCCCGGAAAGCGGATTGATCGCGCTGTGCGTGTTCGGCTTCGTGTTCGGCCCCATCTTCGCCATGTTGATCACGGCGACGCAGGAGCATGGGCAGTGTTCATGCCGCCAACGCGATCGGCTTTCAAGTCGCCGCCGCGTGCCATCGGTGTGGGGGTACTGCCCGGTTTGCTCGGCATCGCCGAGGTGACGTTTGGCAGGAAACGATCCCTGCGGCGCTGCTGGCGCTCGTGATAGGGATGGCGCTGCTGTATGAGCTGTGGCACCGCATGCCCGTGCGCGCGGCTGCGTGAGGTTTGCCTGATACACACGAACGTAATCGACGAGCATGGTTTGCGGGAACCGGGTTGTTTCGCATCCGGGTAGCCCCGGCAAAACCCACCGACGGCGACGTTCAAGAGGATGAAAAAGGGTGATCGAATACTTACGGGTGCCCTTCGAGTCGTCCGGCGTCACCGTGTGATACAGCGTGTCATCCACATACCAGCGGATCACATTGGGTTCCCATTCGACGGCGTAGCGGTAAACTGCTCGGCGATCGGCGTGTTGAGCGTCGTTTTGCCTCCACTGATGCCACCCATACCAGAATAAGCTTCAGGACCGTGTACTGTCCCGTGGACGGTGTACAGAAGCAAAACCGGCCTTCTCCATGATGTCATTTTCGCCGCACTCCGGCCAGCCCACCGCGCTTTCATGTTGCTGCCCAACATCCAAAAAGCAGGCCAGATCCCCTGTCCATGCGGCACCTGTAAGCGCGCCTCGATCCGCCCATACTGAACCTCAAACTTTTGATGGCTGATTAGCCGCGCGGAGGTGTAGCCGCAGTTGCCATGCCAGCCGGGGAGCACTTCACCCTCTGCCAGCCGCGCCACCATTGCCAGATGGCTTTCCCCGTCCAGTGAAGCGTTAGCAGGGCGGTCGGTATAGTACTGGTGCTCATTGTTCCCCCAGCCGTGCCCGCCGATTTCGTGCGTCCAGCGGGTCGGATCAACCGGCCTTCCGGCAAGGCCGTCGAATTCATCCGCCCAAATCAGTGTCCAATTTTTTCCGGCCATTATTTTCTCCTTACGACTTGGGTGTCATTGTACCGATGCATCAATGACACCCATCACTGTGGCCCAAATTTAACCTGAACTATGCTGCGAGTTATACCGATGTAAATATACTTTGTCACCAAGTTAAATGATCACCCAAGTTAGTTCCATAGCCACTCCCAGAGTGATTCCAGTGCAGCACGACGCAGGAGGCCGCCTCATGTGACGTGCTGTTTTTTTGTGTTCCCTCAAGGGTTGCGAAAGGTTCTACATGAGTTTCAAAATACTGCCTAAACACTTGTTCAAAGGATGGATTGAGCGATTACGCGCCGGGTATCGGGTGGTGGGGCCGACTGAGAAGTTCGGTCAGTATGTGTTCGCAGAAATTGAACACGTCGATGAGCTGGCGATCGATTACCCAACCAGTGTGCTCCCGCCCAAAAAATACCTGCTCCCCACACGCGAAGAGCTGTTCAGCTTCAACGCGCGTACCATGGAGATGACGCCGCTCGTGGAGGAAATTCCGCCCACCGTCATTTTCGCGGTTCACACCTGCGATCTCCACGCTTTGCAGCTTCTCGACAAAATCCACAGCACCGGCTATGCCGACCAGCATTATCAGGCACGACGCGAAAAAACCACTTTGGTGAGCATCGAATGCTTGAAGCCGTGCATGGAACACGCCTTCTGCAAGAGCATGGGCACCCTCTCCGTGCCGGAAAACTACGATCTGCACCTGACCGATCTGGGCGATCGCTATGCGGTAGACATCGCCACCGAAAAGGGCGAAGCGCTCTTGAACGGCGTCAGTTTCTTCTGGGAACCGCACGACGCCGACTACGAACGCATCAACGAAGTGATGGCGACGAAGTGGCCGAATTTCCAGTACCGCATCGACTTCGATGTGACCGATCTGCCCAATTTGCTCTCTGTCAGCCAAAAAAGCCCGCTGTGGGACGAACTCGGCGATATTTGCCTCGCCTGTGGTCAATGAACCAAAGTTTGCCCTACCTGCTACTGCTTCGACGTGAGCGATGAAGTCGATTTGACGCTCGAAAATGGCAAACGCATCCGCTCGTGGGATTCGTGCCTGATCGAGAAATTCGCCGTGGTCGCCGGAGGGCACAATTTCCGCAGTTCGCGCGCCCGCCGTCTGCGTCACCGCTTTATGCGCAAGGGAAAATACCAGTATGAAGCCTATGGCCTGATCGGCTGTGTGGGCTGTGGCCGCTGCGCGCTGTCGTGCCCGGTGCATATCACGCCGGTCGATACGTTCAACCGGCTTCACGCCCTGCAAACAGCGGAATCGACGGTGAAGGCATAGGCGGAGACATCGATGATGAGCACTTTAGTCCGAAGCACCCTGTTAAAAGAAACGCTGGAGCAGGAATCGATTTATATGCCGACGCCAGCGCGCATCGTGGCATCCAAGCAGTTCACCGAATTGGAGAAATGGTTCCGCATCGAACTGCCCAGCGGCTATAAGATCGCGCACCGTCCCGGCCAGTTCGTACAGGTGTCTGTGTTAGGCATCGGTGAAGCGCCGATCAGTATTTGTTCGTCGCCGTCCAGCAGCGATGGCAGTTTTGAATTGTGCGTGCGCCGTGTCGGCAAGCTGACGGATGCTATTCACCGTCTGCCGGTCGGCAGCATGATTGGCGTGCGCGGCCCGTTCGGGCGGTCATTCCCCATCGAACGCTTCCGTGGCAAAGACATCATTTTCGTCGCGGGCGGCTTGGGCATGGCCCCGCTGCGCTCGTTCATCAATGAAGTGCTGGACGAACGCGGAAAATACGGGCGGGTCATGATCCTGTACGGAGCGCGCTCACAAGCAGATTTCCTTTTCCCCGATGAAGTGAAGGCGCTGCAAACACGTTCCGATATTGAATTTCATGTGACGGTTGATCGGCCTACACCGGGCTGGGAAGGCAATGTCGGCGTGATCACCACGCTGCTGCCGAAAGTCAAGTTCTACGCGCGCAACACCATCGCCGCGATCGTTGGCCCGCCTGTGATGTACCGCTTTGTTTTGATGGAATTGCTCGCCAAAGGCATTGCCGAAGGCAACATCTACATGAGTTTCGAGCGCCAGATGAAATGCGGCGTGGGGAAGTGCGGCCACTGCCAGATGCACCACATTTACACCTGCCAGAATGGGCCGGTTTTCTCCTACGCCGAAGTGAAAAATCTGGAAGAGGCGTTTTCATGAAACCCAAAATCGCATTTTTCGAATTCACAAGCTGCGAAGGGTGCCAGCTTACCGTCGTCGATACGCTTCAAACGCACCCCGAACTGCTCGACGTGGTCGAGATCGTCCAGTTCCGCGAAGCGATGAGCGAACACGGCGAAAACTACCAAATCGCCTTTATCGAAGGTTCCTGCACCCGTCCGTCTGATGAACCGCGCATCCGTCAAATCCGCGAACGCGCGCAGATCGTCGTTGCGCTTGGCGCGTGTGCCGGGATCGGCGGGGTGAACAGCATCCGCAACCGCCTGCCGTTGGAAGACGTGCGCACGTACGTTTACGGCGATAAAAAAGAGTGGTTCGAAACCTATCCCGCCCGCCCGATCAGTGACGTAATCAAGGTCGATGCGGAAATCCCCGGCTGCCCCATTGACCGGAAAGAATTCGCGATGGCGGTCGCTCATCTGCTGCAAGGCCGCATGCCGAATATCCCCGATTATCCGCTGTGCATCGAATGCAAGCTGAAAGAAAACGTGTGCATGTTCCTGCGCGGCAAGACGTGCTTGGGGCCAATCACATGGGCGGGCTGCGATGCTATTTGGCCTGACTTACGGCGATGGCTGCGAAGGCTGTCGCGGATTGGTGCCGAAGCCCAATATCAATCGTTTGAAACATGCGCTCCGCGAACGGGGTATGACCGATGATCAGATCGACGCCAAGCTCAGCATGTTCCTCACCTACCAGAAGATGCAGCTTGAAGGAGGTACGGCATCATGACGACCAACCTTGAAGTGGATGTCCATCATCTGACGCGGGTGGAGGGGCACGGCAACATCGTCGTTGAGCGAAGAACGGCGAACTGACCGCCGCGGAACTGGAAATCGTGGAAACGCCGCGTTTCTTCGGAGGCGATGCTGCGCGGCAGACCGCAGACGAATCATCGCACATCACCTCGCGCATCTGCGGCATCTGCGCCATCGGTCACGCGATCGCCTCGCTGCGGGCGACCGAAAAAGCCCTTGGCATCACTTTAACCTGCAACGCAGCTCTTGCGCAAGCTCAATTTTCACGGCGAAATCCTTGACAGCCACGTTCTGCACGCCTATATGCTGGTGGCGCCGGACTTTTTAAGAAGCCGGCAGCGTGATCCCGCTGGCGAAGAGCGCGCCGGATGTCGCCGCGGGCGCTGCGCATGAAAGCTTGCCGGGGATCTGTGCCAAGTCATCAGCGGACGGCACACACATCTGTTGCGATGATGGTCGGCGCGGGTTTCACCCATCACCTCAAGACGAGCGAACCTGTCGCCTTGCGTGATCGGTTTATCGCCCTGCGCACCGATGTCGATTTGACGGTTGAGCTGTTCAAAAGCCTCAAATTCCTGCAGTTTGAGCGCGAAACCGAATATGTGGCGCTGCATAAGGACGACGAATACCGCTTCATCGACGGGGTGATCGGCAGCACCGATGGCGAAAGCCTGCCGATTTAATCGTACCTGGTCAGGTGACGAACGAGGAGATCATTCAGCACTCGTCGGCAAAGCATACCCATCACCGCCGCGAGTCGTACATGGTCGGCGCGCTGGCACGCTTCAACGTCAACTACGATCAACTGCACCCGAAAGCGAAAGCGGCGGCGGCGGCGCTCAACCTGAAACCGAAAGTCACCAACCCGTACTTGAACAGCGCGGCGCAGGTGGTCGAGATCGTCCACTGCGTTGAAGATTCGATCGCCATCATGGATCAACTGATCGCGCGCGGTGTGAAATCCGAACCGCCTGCTGCACCCACTCGCTTGAGCGGGGAAGGCGTCGGGGCGTGCGATGTGCCGCGCGGCACCCTGTTCCACAACTATGTGATCGAAGACGGCAAAGTCGCGCAGGCGAACTGCATCATCCCGACCGGGCAAAATTTGGGCAACATCGAGCGCGATATGCGCGCTTTGGTGCCGCAGATCATGGATCAAAACAAGGCGCAGATCACGCTGGCGCTTGAAATGCTGGTGCGCGCCTATGATCCGTGCATTTCGTGTTCAACGCATCTGCTGAACGTGGAGTTTGTGTAAAGGGCCGTACTGTGGTGAAAACGCTCGTATTGGCGCTTGGCAATCCCTTACGCGGCGATGATGGAATCGGCGCGGCAGTATTGGACGCGCTGACCCGCTTCGTACTGCCCACCGATGTCACCCTGATCGACGGCGGCACTGCCGGGCTGGAAACCGTCCTGACGCTGCAAGGCTATGATCGTGCGCTGATCATCGATGCGGCAGACATGGGCCGTTCGCCCGGAAGTTGGGAGTGCTTCACGCCGGAGTCCGTTCACCTAGAGGCCGGGAACTTGGCATTGCGCGGGACGGTTCACTATGCCGGTCTCGCGGAAGCGCTGACACTTGGGGCGGCGCTGAATACGCTGCCCCCAACAATCATGATTTTTGGCGTGCAGCCGGAAAATATTGGCTGGACACAGGGCTTGAGCACAGCGGCAGCCGCCGTAATCCCTGAAGTCGCGGCTGCGGTGGTGGCGGCGCTGTTCGATCCCGTGCTGCTCGCGGCACCGAATGAGGTTGAGCATGTCCCCTGACAAAATACTGATCATTGATGACGATCCCGATATCGCGCTGGCGGCGCGGTTGATTTTGGAAAAAGCCGGTTATGCAGTCGTCGAGGCGCGCAGCGGCGCGGAAGGCTTGAAGAGCGTCAAAGCGGAAAACCCATCGCTGATCCTCTTGGATGTGATGATGGAATCCGCGACAGCAGGTTTTCAAACCGCCTTGGCACTGCGCAGCCCTGATCCGAAGTCCGAATACACGGCCTACAGCAAAATTCCGATCATTATGCTCACGGCAGTCCATGAAACCATGCCCTATCGCTTCAGCCCAGACAATAGCTATCTGCCGGTCGATGCGTTTCTGGACAAGCCCGTAGATGCGGCGACCTTGCTCCCAGCAGTGACCAAACTGTTGGCCCAAGGTCATGGCTAACCCGATTTCACTCGATGCACTGCTCCCGCGTGATCTCACCCTGTATCACCAGCGGCTGACCGGCACGCGGTGGGTCGCGGGGGCAGGCATTCTTGTGCTCACCTTGATCAGCACGCGCGTGTTCGAGCTTCCACTGCCCGAAGCGCCGCTGCTGTTACTGGGTGTGTTTGTGCTGGCGTACAACGCGCTGCTCTCGTGGATAGGTTCGCTGCATTTGCGGCGTGACCCGGAAAATCGACGGGCGGTGGCGCGGCAGTTGTTCATGCAAATCGGGCTGGATTGGCTCTGCCTGATCCTCTTCATCTATCTGACGGGCGGTATTTCGAGTCCGGCGCTGGCGCTGTTCTTCCTCCACGTCATCATGGTGACGATCCTGCTGCCCGCCGCCGGAGCCTATGCGGTGGCCGCGCTGGTGATCGCCGTGCTGCTGCTGTTGGGGTGGCTGGAAGCCGGACACATCCTGCCGCACTATGCCGTTGTGCCCGGTATGCCTGCCGATTTGTACCAGTCGAAGGAATTCACGGCAGCGCGCATGGCCTTTTTCGGCGTGGCGCTGATGGCGACCGTCTACATCACCCGGTCGATCATGAAACCGCTGCGCGACCACGAGCGCCATCTATTCGCACTGTTCGAAACCTCACAGGCGGTCGGCTCGTCGCTGGCGCTGGCCGATGTCATGGCGGAACTCTCGAAACATGCCATGACCGCGCTCAATGCTTCGCAAGTCGCAATCTACCTGCTCGATCGCAGTGGCCGCGTGCTCACGTTAGCGGGGGAGGCGGGCGCGCGTGAAGCATGTCCCGCCGCGCTGCCCGTCGATGCGGTGATCCAGCGCGTCTTGAAAGGGGATATTGTCCTGCTCGCGCGCGAATGGGCGACCGATTCTGCGACGAATCCGGTGCTGTTTGTGCCCATCATCGACGATCGCCCGTTGGGGATTCTCCGCATCGAATCGGGATCGGCACAGGCGCTCACCGCATTGGGCGAAGGGTTCCTGCGGGCGCTGGCAAATCAAGGCGCGGCGGCGATCAAGAATGCGCTGGCGCACGAAGCCCTTCAACAGGCGGATAAGCAGCGCAACCAATTTGTCCACATTGTGATGCATGAACTGCGCGCCCCTGTCGTTGGCGCGCAGAGCTTGGTGCGCGTGCTGCTCGGTGGGCTCACGGGTACGCTGACCGGCCAGCAGCAGGACTTGATCGATCGTCTGTCGCGCCGCATGGATGCGCTGTTGGAGTTGATCAACGATTTGCTGTCGTTGGCGGCGAGTACCTCGACCGATTTTCAGCAGCCGTTGGTGCCGCTCGAATTGCAGCCGCTCTTGTGCCGCTCGGTCGATATTTTTCAAATTCAGGCCGAAGAAAAGCAGATTCATATGACCTGCCAGACGCCCGAACAGAACTTGAGCGTGCTGGCGACCGAACAAGGGCTGCACCGCATCTTCGATAATTTGATCGGCAACGCCCTGAAATACACGCCGCCGCGCGGCAGTGTGTGCATTTGCCTGCAAGCCGAAGCCAAGCAAGCTGTGATCCGCGTGCAAGACACGGGGATCGGCATTCCGGCGGAAGTGCTGCCGCAGATCGGACAGGAATTCTACCGCGCACCCAATGCCCGCGAAGCCGGGTTGATGGGCACCGGGTTAGGGGTGGCATTGGTCAAGCAGTTGGTGGGGAGTTTTTCCGGTCAGCTTGAAATTGAGAGCGAAGTGGGCAAAGGCTCTACCTTTACCGTTCGTCTGCCGCTTGTACCGGCGGCTGCCCATGCATATCAACTTTAAGGGATAAATGCGTTCCGTTTTTCACCCCTCTCCTCAGCCGCGCGTGGTTGAGGAGAGGGGCAGGGGGAGAGCCAAAACCCGCATTCAACAGGCTTAATGGGAGTGCCGCCGCCCGAACCCCTCTATCACTTCCCTGCGGGGTCGTTTAGAATTGCAGGCGCGGGAAGGGATCGCAGACGTGAAAGCCACTTATCAATCCTCGACGGATGTTGCGTTAGTCAAATACTGGGGCAAGAAGGACGAAGCCCTGCGACTGCCGGAAAATGGCAGTCTTTCGATGGTGTTGGACGGCCTGAATACCACGACAACGGTCGAATTTCGCGACGATCTCAAGGCGGATCAGGTCGTGATCCAGATGCAGTCCGACCCGAAAGAAGCAGCGCGGGTCAGTGAACACCTCGATCGTATTCGCCAGTTGGCCGGGGTGACGACCTTTGCGCGTGTCGAATCGATCAACCGGTTTCCGAAGGGGACGGGGCTGTCAAGCTCCGGGTCGGGATTCGCCGCCTTAACCTGTGCCGCCGCGCGGGCGCTCGATCTGAAGCTGGGGCCGCGCGAACTGAGCATTTTGGCGCGCTTCGCCTCCGGGACGGCGTGCCGCTGCATCTGCGGCGGGTTTGTCGAATGGCATGACGGCGATACTTCGGAAACCTCGTATTCCGAAACGGTGTTCCCCGCCTCCCACTGGGATCTGCGTGATGTGATCGCCGTGGTGGGGGAGGGGATGAAGCGCGTTTCTTCGACACAGGGGCACAAGCTGGCCCAGTCGAGCGCGTTTTTCGCCGTGCGCAAGCAGAAAATCCGCGAAACCCTGCGCGAAGTGAAAGCCTGCATCAATGAGCGCGATTTCACCCGCTTGGGCGAAACGGTGGAAGCCGAAGCATTGGAATTTCACAGCATCTTGCTCACCAGCCGCCCCGCCGTGATCGCGTGGCAGCCGGGGACGCTTCAAGTGATGCTGGAAGTACAGGCCATGCGCCGCGATGGCATTCCAGCCTATTTCACCATCAATACCGGCTTCAACGTCCATATTTTGACGCTGCCCGCCTACGTCGAACTCGTGATGGATCGGATTCAGCGGTTGAGCATGGTGCAGAAAATTCTCACCGCACGTGTGGGCGATGCGCCGCATGAACTCAGCGAGCACTTATTCTAAATGGTGACCCCATGATCACGACTTCTGCGCCGGGAAAATTGATGTTGTTCGGAGAACACGCCGTCGTGTATGGCCGCCCGTGCTTGGTGACGGCGGTCGGCCTGCGCGTGTACGTCACCGCCGGAGCAGGCGGCACCGACATCTCTATCCGCACATCGATCGATTCCGAACCCTACACCCTCCCCGTAGACGATCTGCTGCGTGCCGAGGAATTTCCGCGATCGGTCGCCTTTGTCGCCGCGCTGGTCAAGGTGTTTTACGAAGAATTCGGTTTGCACAGCGGTCTTCACCTCACCACCACCGGCCCGGAGCGGAGCTTTGGGTTGGGCAGCTCGTCGGCGGTGACTGCAGCGGCAGCGGCGGCCTTGAATGAACTGTTTTCGCTGCATCTCTCACAGGCCGCGCTGGCGGAATTGTCGCACCGGGCGGTGCTTGATGTGCAGGGAGTCGCGTCGGGTTTCGATGTGATGGCGGCGGTCTACGGCGGAACCCTCCTGTTCCAGCCCGCCACCCGTCAGGTTGAACCGCTGTCCATGACCGAACTGCCGCTGGTCATCGGCTATTCGGGCAGCAAAGTCAGCACAGTCAGCTATGTCAACGAAGTCGCTAAACTGCGCGGGCGGCACAAACGGCTGATCGACGGGATGTTCGACATGATGACCGACATCACCGAACAGGCCAAAGCGCTCATGTTGGCGAACGAGTGGCCCGCGATGGGCGAACTTGCCAATTTATCTCAAGGGCTGTTGGATGGCTTGGGTGTGAATACGCTGCCGCTGGCAAAGCTGATCATAGCCGCGCGTGAAGCTGGCGCTTACGGGGCGAAACTCTCCGGGGCGGGCGGCGGCGATTGCATGTTCGCCGTCACCTCTGCCGAGACCGCCGATGCTGTGCGCGCCGCACTCGTTCAAGCGGGCGGCGAAGTGGTGGCGCTCCCGGTCGGTGTCGAAGGCGTGCGCGTCGAACCGGATGGCTTGCCGACCCGCTAGTCTGGGAATCATTGATTGCCCTGTAGCGATCATTCCTCACAGATCGGCAGTTCGACGGTGAAGGTCGTGCCGCTGCCAACTTCAGTTTGCACCGAAATCACCCCATGATGCCGTTCGACGCATTCCTTGACGATGTTTAATCCCAGCCCGGTTCCACTGATCTGGCGCACTGCGTCCGCACGATAGAACGATTCGAAGATGTGCGGCAGATCGGCTTCTGAGATACCCATGCCGTGATCGATCACACGCAGGAGGATATGTGTTTGGTTACTGCTAAGTTCCAGCCGCACTTCGCTGTTTTCAGGAGAGTATTTGACCGCGTTCGAAAGCAGATTGAGCAGGATGCGGCTGACCAGTGTTTCATCGACGCGCGCCGTTTGAATGCTGCCATCTGAAACGAAGCGCATCCGATGTGTATAGCCCATCGACTCGGCGATTTCGTTGACCGTGACCTGACACAGCGCCGCAAGGTTGACTTGCTGCGGTTGGAATGCCCGTTGATCCAGTGTGCCTTTGACCGTCAGCGACATGTCGTTCAAGATTTGAAGCACATAGCGAAGCTGCTTATCGATCGAATAAAGCTTCTCGCGCCGTTTTTCCTCGTCAATCCGGTCGAAATAGCGGTCAAGCAAATCCCGCGCGGTTGCGATCACGCTCAGCGGCGTCCGCGCATCGTGCGATAACGCAGAAACGGCCCGCTGGATCAGCGCGTTGAATTCCTGTTCTTTTTTGAGGCTGGCGCGCAGTCGTTCCTGTTCCAATCGGATTTTTTCGGTTTGGACGCGCTCTGTAATGTCCTGCTTGATCGCAATAAAGTGCCGAATATCGCCACGGTCGTCGCGCACCGGGGTGATCGTCTGTTCTTCGGTATATAAACTGCCATCCTTGCGCCGGTTGATCAACCGTCCCTGCCACACCTGCCCCGATAGCACGACCGACCACAGCTCGCGATAAAACGACTCGTCTTGAAAACCCGATTTGAGCAGATTCGTTCGCTTGCCGCGCGCTTCATCCAGCGTGTAGCCTGTCAGCTTGGTGAATGCCGGATTCGCCCATTCGATGATCCCATTCGCGCTGGCGATGAGGATGGCATTTGCGGCGGCTTGCAGCGCATTTTCTTGAAGCTGAAGCTGTTCGCGCGCCTGCATCAATTCGCTGATGTCGATGCCCACACACTGAATTTCTTCCGGGATTCCGTGAGCATCGGTGAGGGCGAGGAATTCCCACAGCGTCCACACCTGCGTATCATTAGCCAGCGGTTTGCGTAGAATCACCTGAACGGTTTTGCCCGGAGTGTTCAAACATGCATTGACCGTGTCGATCGTTTTTTGAATATCGTCCGGGTTGATCGTCTCGACGGTAGGTTTTCCGATCCAACTGCTGTGAGGGGCGAGGTTATCGGCGAAGCGGCGCTCAAAGGCCTCGTTGACGTACGTATAATGCCCGTCCATATCGGTGCGAATGACATACGCCGTTTGCGAGTTGATCAGCGATCGCAGATACGCTTCGCTGTGGCGCAGCGATTCTTCGGCGGCCTGCCGTTGGGCAAGCTGCCGCATGGCCGAGTCGTTCAGGCGAGCATTTTCCAGCAGGATCGCAACCAACTGCGCGAATAAATTGCCCTGTTGAATCTGCTCGGCAGTGAACGGCTGGTTTTCGGTATCGCGGCTTACGTCGAGAACGCCAAGACAGTCTTGACCCACAGTAATGGGGAAAAAGGCGACTGCACGCAGGTTGAGCGGCTTATAGACAGGGAGCCGACCGGAAAAGGTCGAATAATCTTCGATGACGGTGGTTTGCTTCGTATCAAACACTTGCCATGTGAGCACAGCTTCATCGCGCGGGGCGCGCTCACCCATCAGGAATGACAGATTGGTCGTTGCCGTCCGCACGATCAACTCGTCGCCTTCGCGGAGAACGAGCTCCACATAGGGCGCGTCCATGATCGCGGCGGCGTGATTGACGATCGATTGCAGCAGATCATTGATATCGCGGCGGTTCAGGGTATCGAGCGTGATCTCGTGCAAGCTCGTCAGAAATGCATTTTGACGGCGCAGCCGTTCTTCGGTAAGCCGTTGTTCGGTGATGTCTCGCGAGATCACACAGGTGGTGACATGCGTGCCATCATCGGCGTAAATGAACCGGGCGTGATCTTCCCGGCAGAAATAACGCCCCTCGCCATCCCTGCCTCGGTAAGTGTAGCTGAGTGTCTCTTGATGGGCGGCAATGGCGGCACGAACGCGGTTGAAAACCTCATCGCGATCATCGGGGTGGATCAGTTCATAAATGGAGTCTTGATTGAGCTGCTGTGTAAAGCCAACCGGGCGGCCCCACTGCCGGTCAAAACTGGGAGATGCGTACAAAATACGGGTTGTAATCGCATCGATGATGCAGATACCATCCGACGTGTTTTCGGCAATCAACCGGTACACATCGGTGTTATCCGAATACGCCGATGCTGTCGAACCGTTTATACGCCGAATAGAGGCGGTAAGTTCAGGAGCAGAAGGCGTCCGATCATCGGTGGCTTCGAGCATGCGCTCAAGAAGCATCTCAACGGAGACAGCTTCGCGTTCAGCCCGTTCTCGAAGTCGCTGGAATGTCGTGGGCTTGATTGATAGTCGATCCATACTGCCGACCATTGAATGGGCGATCAATTCATAATGTATATCAGAAGTTTGGATCCGTAAACGAAAGAGTCGGCTAATTAGCCGAAAAATTCATGAATTCTGTGGGTTATGAGGAGGGGATCAAATAAGGCCGCACGCGCGGCAGGATATGCGCCACAAAGCACAGCACGCCGATCAGCAGCAGCACCCGCCCGATCAAAGCCAGCGGCGGTACGATGAAGAACATCCCGATCGACGAAAGCAGCACCCCGGCATTCAGCAGTGCATAGGCGCACATCGCCAACCACACCCGCCCATACTTCGGTGCTTCGGGAAACGCGGTACGATCCAGAACGCCACACCCCATCGCAAGCTGCATGATCCAGCCGAAGATCAGCGTTTCGACATGCACCGGTTTCGGGCGCCAGATCACCCCGTCAATCGGCAGCCCCTTGTTCCACAGCATCAACGCCCCAGCGTGGAACGGAAGTTGAGATGTAGCGTTGCCTTACCATCCATACACTAAGACGCGGCATGAGATTCAGCGCTCCTTGACGCGTGACCATGTGTTGACGATGAACAGCCATCCGGCCTGTTCACTGCAGCACTTTTGAAATCGCCAGCATTCGGTTCGCTACATCATCCGGCTGGGCAGATCATTGCCTGCCGATTGCGCGCAGGACGAGCCTGATGCTGAGCAGCACATACACACACCAGCCGGTGACCGCTGACTTCCACGCGGCTGCACCTTCGACAGCTTCGGGAACATCCAGTACGCCACGCCGATGATCAACTGGGTGATCCAGCCGACGATCAGCAGATGGAGAAAAACGGGATAGAACAGCGTCACCAGTGGTGAAAAGTTGAAAACCGGCTGCCGCCAGCACCACGCCTAGCGCCAATCCAACGGCGAAAAAGATCAAGCCGGTTTTAATATGCCAGCGGGCCAACGTTGGCATGACGGTACTCCCAAAACATCGATCGACAATCTCCAGCATCCCATGCTAACGGCTGCGCTAATCGAAGTCGAAAATCACCAGGATCTGTCCTGAATGGCCTGATTGCGCCAATGGAACAGCGAGATTTATAATTTCCGCGGCTTCGAACATGACCCTAAGAAAGCGTATGGTGAGATGAGGCCAAACACCTGAACGCCTTAACTCGCACCTGTCTCCAACATACGTCCGCGCTTGCCGCGCAATGTGATCGCCGCCTCGTTGACCAGCTTCTTGACCGATGTCTCATCGGAAATGCTGCTGAATCCGGGTTCCGCTGTTCCTCGTCAACGTGATCGGGGTCTCAACCGGCACGGTCGGACCATCGAAGGCGTTCTGCTGAAACGACCTCCAGCCTGCTCAAAGGCGCTTCTGGGTGGCTCTCGGATAAGCTCAATCGCCGAAAGTCGCTGGCCGTGTGGGGCTATGGGATTTCGGCGGCGACCAAGCCCTTGTTCTATTTCGTCACCAGCGGCGCTGGGCGTGCTGTTGATCCGCTTCGCCGACCGCATCGGCAAGGGTATCCGTACCTTCTGCGTGATGCGCTTATCGCCGACAGCATCGACGGCGAAAACAGCGCGGGCTGGCGTCTGGGCTAACGTACGCCGATACGGCGGGGCGCTCATCGGTATTATCATCGCGCTGCTGGTCGCTGGCGACTCGCTGACCTACGCGGGCTGGCACGCGAAACCTTTCAAACCCTCGCCTTGATCAGTATCGTGCCGGGGTTCGCGGCGGTGGCGGTGCTGGCCTTCGGCGCGCGCGAAGTGCAGCCTCGGCGCGCCTCATCCGCTGCGCCGTCTTTTCGCTTCAGCGCCCTCAGCCGCGATTTCAAGGTCTTTTTGTTCATCGTCGCCGTTCACCCTCGGCAACTCCTCCGATGCGTTTCTGATCCTGCGTGCGCAAGAGCGCGCTTGAGTGTCGCCGGATATTGGCGATGTCATCAGTTTCAACCTGATCTACGCGGTGTTTTCCGGGCTGCTCGGCGCCTGACCGGATCGGGCGGCGGCGCTTGATCATCGGCGGGTGGCTGGTCTATGGGCTACTTTATCTCGGCTTTGCGCTGGCGGATACGGCGGCGGTCGTGGAAGCCTACGTCTTTATGGGACTGTACTATGCCGCCGTCGAAGGCGCGGCTAAAGCCGTCGTGGCCGATCTGATCCCGCCGGAGCAGCGCGGCACCGCCTATGGCTTCTACAATGCCACCGTCAGCTTGATGGCGCTGCCTGCCAGCGTGCTTGCCGGGGTGCTGTGGCAGGGCGTCGGCGGTTGGGCAGGTTTTGGCCCCGGTGCGCCGTTTATCGCCGGGGCGGTGCTGGCGATCGCCGCGTCGCTGCTGCTGCTTTTACGCGGACGAGCGACGAGCGTAGGAGTGGCAGTTTAGCATGTTCACGCGTTTTCAGGTGGATCGCTTTATTGCCGCCGCCGAGCATTTTTTGCATCTCAACCTGCACGACTTTTTCGCGTTCGTGCGCAGTCTGGTGACATGGAGTTTCCTCGGCGGCATGGTCGGCGTGCTGGCGGGGAGCGCCTCCGCCCTCTTTTTGGTCACGCTGTCATGGGCGACCACCTTTCGCATCGATCACCCGGCGATCCTGTTCGCGCTGCCGTTCGCCGGGTTCGCCGTTGGTTGGGTCTATCACCGCTTCGCGGGGCGCGCCGCACAAGGCAACAACCTTGTCATTGAAGAAGTCAACGCTAACAAAGCGCGGATTCCGCTGCGCATGGCGCCGCTGGTGTTGGTCGGCACCGTGATCACGCACCTGTTCGGCGGATCGGCGGGGCGCGAAGGCACTGCCATCCAGATGGGTGCCAGCCTTGCCGATGGGCTGCGCCGCGCGTTAAGTCATGTGCTCCATTTAACCCCCGAAGATCGCCGCCTGATCATCATGGCGGGCATCAGCGGCGGTTTCGGATCGGTGTTTGGCACGCCGGTCGCTGGGTTCGTCTTTGGCATGGAAGTTCAGAGCGTTGGGCGCATCCGCTATGAAGGCATTATCCCGTGTTTGATCGCCGCGTATGTCGGCGATCTGGTCACGCGGGCATGGGGCGTAACCCACTCGCATTATCCCGTGCTGGCGAACGTCGAAATCGATCCGCTGCTGCTCATCAAAGTTATCCTTGCGGGGATCGCGTTTGGGCTGACGGCGCATTTGTTCGTCGAATTGACGCACGGCATTCGCCAGCTTCAAACCCAGCGGGTGAGCTATCCACCGCTGCGCCCGTTGATCGGCGGCCTTGCCATTATCGCGCTCACCCTGATCGTCGGGAACACCGATTATCTCGGCCTCAGTTTGCCGCTCATTCAGCACAGCGTGAGTGGGGAAGGGGTCGTGACGCTTGCTTTCCTCTTGAAGCTCGTCTTCACTGCGGTTACTTTGGGATCAGGGTTTCTCGGTGGCGAAGTGACACCGCTGTTCGTGATCGGCTCGACGTTGGGCTATACGCTCGGCCTGCTGCTGGGTGTCGATCCGGCCTTCATGGCGTCGATTGGCTTTGTGGCGGTGTTCGCCGGGGCCAGCAATACCCCGCTTGCCTGCGCGCTCATGGGGATGGAACTGTTCGGCGGCGGATCGCCGTTGTATCTGATTTTGGGCTGCGTGATCGCTTATTTGGCGTCCGGTCACCGGGGAATCTACGTCACGCAGATCATCGGTTCGCCCAAAGCGCATGGGGCCGATGTGTTAAGCGAGGAAACGCTCAAAGCACTGGCGGCGCGGCGGCACGCGCAGCGCTTGGCAGCGCGCCAGCCTACGGACGAAAAAACGCCGTGAGTCCCAGTGGACTCACGGCGTTGATGTGTCAGA
>JAXLWG010000049.1:0-34260 GCA_046328615.1 Anaerolineae bacterium
TCGAGGAAATGGGTGATCAACAAGATGCTGATACCGCGCGCCTTAAGCGAGCGGATCACGTCAAACAGCACCTGCACTTCATGAGCGTCAAGGCTGGCGGTTGGCTCGTCTAAGATCAGGACTTTCGCCGACATATCAACGCCGCGTGCAATGGCGACGAGCTGCTGAACGGCGATGGAATAGGACGAAAGGGTTCGCGTTACATCAATATCGAGGCCATACGTCTTGAGCAGAGATTTTGCCCTCGTGCTCATCTCACCTGTTTTGATGAAACCTCCGCGCATGGGCTGGCGCCCCAGAAAGAGGTTTTCGGCCACGGAGAGCGTGGGAATCAGGTTGATTTCTTGATAAACGGTGCTGATGCCGAGTATTTGAGCCTCGTGAGGGCTGACAGGCTCAATCGGTTTATCTTCTAACAGGATTGACCCGGAGTCTTTGCGGTACACCCCGGTGATCAGCTTAATCAGGGTGGACTTCCCCGCGCCGTTTTCACCCAATACCGCATGAACTTCACCGGGATAGAGATTAAAGTCAACCTCAGACAGTGCCCGTACCGGACCAAATGACTTTGTTAGTTTTCTGGTTTGCAGTAAAGGGGGTTGTTGTGCCGAGATGTCATTCATATGCGCTTCTAAATCTATCTTTTCTAAACGGTCGCTGATGAAGTGATACAGGGATGCAGGTGTACTAGGAGCTGTACACCTGCATTCGCAGAACCAGTCTTACTGGACGCCGCGGCGAGCCAATTCAGCAGCAGCCGTTTCCGGGAAGTACATCGCCGACGGAACCAAAATCAGCGGAGGCAGTTCCTGACCAGCCAGATAGTCTTCAATGGCCTGATAGGCCTGAACGCCCATGGCGGGGCTCAGCAGAACGGTTGCGTTCGCTTTGCCATCGACGAGCATTTGCAGTTCGTCATTGGTGGCATCGACGGAAACCGTCAGAATATCCGTACCGGGGTTGAGACCAGCTTCTTCCATCGCCTGAATGGCGCCGATGAGCATGTCGTCATTGTGTGCCCAAACCGCGCAAATCGTGGACGGATCGAGGGAGCTGAGGAAGCTTTCCATGACGGTCTTGCCGCCGGTGCGGGTGAAATCGCCCGACTGGGAGGCCACGATCTGCATCTGCGGGAACAGGGCCAGAACATCCGTGAAGCCGGTACCACGATCAATCGCAGGGCTGGAGCCGACGGTGCCTTGCAGTTCGACAATATTGCACTGTTCACGGTCGGCGGTAGCGGAAGCCAACCAAGCAGCGGCCAAACGGCCTTCATACACGAAGTCCGACGCCACGCGCGTGATGTACAGCGACGGATCAGAGGTGACGTTGCGGTCAATGATCAGCACGGGGATATTGGCATCATGCGCTTCTTGCAGGACATCATCCCAACCGGTTTCCACGATGGGGGCGAGAATAATGGCATCCACACCCTGAGCGATGAAGGAGCGGAGCGCTGCAATCTGGTTTTCCTGCCGCTGCTGACCATCGGAGAACAGCAGGTTAATGCCTTGTGCTTCGGCTTCTGCCATCATGGCATTCGTGAAATCCGTGCGCCAACCGCTTTCCGAACCGGTCTGGGCGAAGCCAATCGTCAGGCCCGCACCTGCGCCGTCCTGAGCGCTGGCAATGATGGTGCCGAAGGTAGCCAACACTAGCACGAGGAGAGAAAGAAATAGTACCTTACGTGAACGCATGAGAGATTTTCCTTTTACAACATAGAAGACTTAAAACCTTATGGGTACCCACATTTTTAGTATAGAGAGGCATGCCCTCAGGCTTTTCATCCACCCGGATGAATTATTTCTCAACTCCAAGATGAGTGCCTCGTGCGGTATGTCCGTTATACTGAAGGAATAGGGTGAGGAAAGGTTATGGTGCCACGAATTACCCGACGACTCCAAAACAAGCTCATCTTTGCGTTTGTCGTCGTCTTACTTATTCCAACCGGAATCATCAGTTTTTACAGCGTGAGCACTGCCGCGAGTACGCTCATCCAAAAAATCGGTGCGGAAGAACTGCGTTCCCTCGTCTCTCAAGCGAACGATACCGAAAAGCGCCTGATCAGCGTTAAAGAAGATTTGATCTTCCTCAGCCTAGCACCGCCCACACGCCGCTATGCGACCGTCATCAATGGCACGCCAGATCCCAATCATACGGTGCAGGATGCCGAAATCGCTTTATTTCGCACCTTTTTAGATCATTCCGAGAATCAGTACGTCGATTTCCGCATCATCGATCTAGCAGGGGAAGAACTGCTGCATATCAGCAGCACGGGCGAATTGATTCCGATCGTGCCTGAGCAGAATTTCGCCGGGGAGGCCTACTTCAATCAGGCGATTGGCCTGCCGACCAATCAGGTCTACATCTCTGACTATGACCTCAGCCGCACAGAGGGCGTCATCGACCAGCCTTACGTGCCTATCCTCTATTATTCGGTTCCACTGGAAGTAGACGGGGCGAATGTCGCGGTGCTTGTGGCCACCGTAAGTCTAAGGCCGTTGTTCACCGAAATGTCCGGTCACAGCATCACCCCGCTGTATCTCGTCAACCGTGACGGAAGCTACCTGCTCAACCCTGATCCCACCCACCTATTCGGGCGCATGCTGAACGACGGTGTCCTGTTTGATACCGACCGCTCACGCAGCGATGTGATCGCCATGTTCGGTGAATCGCAAGGCATCATCACCGACTCCAGCGATTACCCGGATTCGCTGCAAGTATTTGTCCACATCCGGCCAGAAACCCAAATTTCGATCCGCTGGCTGCTGTTCCGCGTCATTCCGATCAGCACTATTGTCGGGGAGATTAATGGAGCCCAGCAGGTCGCCGTCCGCTGGCACTGATTTCCTGTTGGTCGCCATTTGGTGCGATCCTCACCAGCATCACACGCCCCATTCATCAGCTTGCCGTGAAACTGCCGATAACGTCCGCTTAGGCAATGTGGATGTGTCGGCGTTCAACCGGTGGGCGCGATGAGATCGGGCATTTGGCGGCGGCCTTTGATTGCAGGCGCTGCGCGAACTGAAAAGTGTGTACAGCGAACTCGAAGATCGGGTCACCAGCCGTACTGCTGAGCTTTCGGCAGCCAATATCGTTGAGCGAAGCGCAGCGCAAAGCCGAAGAAGCCAGCCGCGCCAAGTCGCAGTTTCTGTCTAACATGAGCCACGAACTGCGCACCCCACTCAATGTGATTATCGGCTACTCGCATTCCATGCTGGTCATGCCGCAGATGTTTATGAATGAACCCGTACCGGAGATTTACCGTCCGTACCTTAAGCTGATTGAGGATAACGGCATTATCTGGTTGGCTTGATTAACGACATCCTTGACTTAAGCAAAATCGAAGTGCAGCGTTTCTGAGCTGGCCTGCACGGCGGTCGAACTGCCGGAAATTTTTCGCGGTGTTTTGGCGACGGCAACGGGACTGCTCAAAGAGAAATCGTTGCAATTACGCCCTGACTATTCCGAAAATCTGCCGTATGTATGGGCCGATCCGATCCGTGTCCGTCAGGTGATCCTCAACTTGCTGTCGAATGCGATCAAATTCACGTCAACAGGCAGCGTCACTTTGAAAGCGGAAGTGGTAGATGACTGGGTGGCGATCTCGGTTATCGACACGGGGATTGGCATTCCCGACGAAGCGCAATCGACCATTTTCGACCGCTTTCACCAAATTAGCACGCGATCGTTTACCGACATCATCGGCACCGGCTTGGGACTGGACATTAGCAAGCAGATTAGCCAGATGCACGGCGGCGATCTGGAAGTGTTCAGTGAATTTGGCAAAGGCAGCCGTTTCACCTTCACGCTGCCTATCGCGACCCCTGAACAGTTGGAGCGCGGCAAAGCCCCGATTCAAGTCAATGATGCCTTCACAGTTTTTGAGCAGAGCAGCGCACATTCGGATGAAGTGCACTCGATTCTGTTGGTCGAAGATGAAGTGAGTATGCGTGAACTCCTGCGTCGTGCGTTGGAGAGTGCGGGCTATATTGTCATCGATACCCATGATGGCGCACAGGTGATGGAATTGGCACTCGGTTTAGTGCCACATGTGATCGTTCTTGATATGCACCTCCCCATGTCAGTGGATGGGATGATCGCGCAGCTTAAAAGCGAGTCGGCGACGGCGGATATTCCGATCATCGTTCATACCGCACGCTGCAGGGCGCGTGCCATGGCACTCGGCATTGCGGATTTTGTCGCAAAACCTGCTACGCCGGAAGTCATGATAGGTACGGTACAGAAAGTACTCGCGCAGCGCGATCGAGCGAGTTCGGATAAATAGAAAGCACATCGCTGAGAAAGACCTTGTCCATGAGCTATATCCTGCTTGTCGAAGACAATCAAGATAACGCCAATATGATCATCCACATCCTCGAATCGGCACAGTACGAGGTGCACCATTACAATCGAGGGCTGCCTGCTGCACAGGCCGCACGCCAATCCCGCCCTGATCTGATTGTGATGGATTTTAACCTGCCGGATGTGGATGGGCGCGTTCTTACGCTGCTGCTCGTACAGCAGTTAGGCGGACGATCAAAAGCCCCGCCGATCATTGCGTGTACAGCGCGTGTGGGTCATGTGGAAGCAAAACTCGCCGAACAAGCTGGATGTTCGGCGTTTTTAAGCAAACCTTTCGCCCCGGAAAGTTTGCTGACGCTGGTGCATCAGTTCGTCAAACCGCCATTGAGTACATGACTCAAAGATGCGTTATCCTTAAAGTAAAAAGGCACCTGCACATACGGGGATATTATGAATCGCCGGACGTTTCTCAAACATGCAGTGTTAACGGGTGGCTTTCACCGTTCGCATCGTTGATTGCCAAGCTGCCAGAGCGTCAGAATAATCCACCGCCGCGCGCCGCGATGATGAACGATGGGCTGGTCGTCAGTTGGGGAGCGCAGGGCGGCAGGCGTTGAACAAATGGGGCGCCGCCTGGCGTCGAAATTGTGTGGTATGACGGCAATCTTGACCCGAATCAGCAGCGGTCAAACATGGCGCAGATCGCCGAAAGGGACTGGGATTTCGTCGCCGTAGCCGGGCAGCATTGGCACATTGGTTGTGCTGACTGAGATCTCTGCGATTCGCCGGGGTGTCCCTGTCATCGATATGGACACCTTGATTGCGCCTTTTCCGCTTTTGCAGGAAATTGGCATTCTCACCTTCATCACGCCAGATAATGTCGTGATGGCCGAAAGTGTCGTACAAGCCCTCGTAGATCGAATGGGCGGCAGCGGCAAGATCGCGCAGACATGGGGACGGCAGGGCTATAAAGTACGCGATCGTGCCCATAAGCTCTACAACGTGATCAGCCGCTACCCGGACATCGAAGTCGTGGATGATCAGCCGGGGGACTGGAACGTCGGCATGACAACGAATATCTGGGAAACACTGCTCAATCGTCACCCTGATTTACGGGCCGGTTTTCTCCACAACGATGATATGGCGCTGGCCGCACGCGATGTCGTCGAGCAGTATGGCATGCAGGATCAGGTCATCTTGGGCGGTGTAGATGCGATGGTGCCCGCTATTCAGGCCGTCAGTGATGGGCGGTTGGTGGCGACCGCACGCAATTCGTCGCCGCGTGTGCATGGGTGGGCGGTGCTGGCAGGCTATTATGCGGCAGTGATGGGTCTGGAACGGGCGAGGCAGGACATCCCATCGATGATTGTGACCGATGGGCCGCTGATCACACTCGATGTAGACAGTGATCCGGAATTGGCCAACGAGCCTTGGAAAATACGTGGTTATGGGCGAAATAATCTCTCTTCCTACATTTGGGCACAAGAGCAGCTCGTTTTTTGACCGTTGGGTCTCAGTAGGCAGCCTGAAAATGGTGATCGGCCTGCTGGGCGGGCTGGTCGTGTTATCGATCATCCTGCTGATGGCGCGCACGCTTGCTCAGTTCAGAGCAGTGGATGCCAATCTGGAGCGAATGGAACACGTCAGCACCCTTACGCAGGAGATCAGTGAGCCGCGCCAGCAGATCGAGCGCTATTTGTTCACGGGCCGTGATTATGTGGCCGCAGAGTCCGGCGCCCTAACGATTCGGCGCAATGTGGAGCGACTGGCACCCCTGATCGAGGATTATGGGGCGCTAAATCAGCTAGATGATACAGCGGCAACGTACCTGAACTTGATCCGCAGCTATCACAACGTGGTCATTGCACATGGCGCTAGCGAGACTTTAGCCGTGCTGCTCGATCAGATCGAAGTCACCGCAAATCGGCTTGATCAAGAAGTCAACAGCATTCGCCAGCAAACAACCGCAGAGGCGCATGCTTACGTCGAAACGCTTTCGCAGCAAACAATTTTGCTGGCAGCGCTGGTGTTGATCGCGATCAGCATCTTGTTTCTCGCAAGCATGGTGTTCATCCATGTGATCGCCCGTCATGTCGCCCGCATTCTAGGGGATATTCAGCAGGTCGCCCAACAGATCACCGAAGGGCATTTAGGCGCACAAGTCAATCTGACAGGCGAACATGACCGCGCGATCCTTCAGCTTGGACAAGCATTTAATCGCATGGCGGATAACCTGAAACTCGCCTTGCAGCTTGAATCAGAAGCCGTTGAGCAGAATCGCTTACAGATCCTCAAGCTGGCACAGCAGGAACGCATGACGGCAATCCTCGAAGAACGCCAGCGCATCGCGCGGGAACTGCATGACAGCGTGAAGCAGCAGTTATTCAGCATTACCCTTTCGGCGGGAGCAGTGTTCAACCTGATGCAGGATGCACCGCCGCTGGTGAAAACACATCTGGAACATATCAAGCAAACGGGGCATTCAGCACAATCCGAAATGACCGTGCTGCTGCAAGAACTGGTGTCCGTGCCGCTTCAGGACAAACGCCTTGAGGATGCGCTGCTCGATTATCTCGATCCGTTGTGCCAAACACACGGGCTAAAGCTCATCTGGCGCACCGATGGGACAAATACCCTTACCATCGCTCAGGAACATGCCCTCTTTCGCGTGGTGCAGGAAGCGGCATCGAATGTGGTACGTCACAGCGGTGCGACGGTCATTCGGGTCTCCATACGCTATGGCTTGATCACGCAGGTGATTGTGGAAGATAATGGAAAGGGGTTTGACCCACACAAGATTCTGCCAACCTCCAATGGGCTGTCGATGATGCGAACCCGATTAAAGCGTGTGGGCGGTCACTGCGAAATCGACAGCGGCCCGGTTACTGGCACCCGACTGATAATTCACTTAGATTTGCGTAGAAGATGAGATTATGGCGACAAATGGTTCTGCAATTCGACTCATGATCGTTGACGATCACGGGATGGTTCGTTTTGGGCTTCGCGGTTACATCGAGACAATCCCCTCTATGAGCGTCGTAGGTGAAGCCGGGAGCGGTGAAGAAGCCCTTGAGCTGCTCAAAACACTGGATGTCGATATTATCCTGATGGATTTGGTGCTGCCGGGTATGTCCGGCGCGCAGGCGATTCAGCACATCCGTGATTGTTATCCACGCGTGCGTGTGATCGTGATGACGAGTTTCCTAGACGCGGCGCATGTCCTATCCGCCGTACGCGCAGGGGCCGCAGGGTATCTGCTTAAGGATATTTTGCCGGAAGACCTCGCGCAGGCAATTTTTGCCGTGCATAACGGCCAATCGGTGATGCATCCGAAGGTCGTCATGTTCATTGCCGCCAATCTCCCCGACGCGCAGCATACAGAACTTGACCTTGCCAAAAATTTGAGCGAACGCGAACTGGGTGTACTGCGCCTGCTAACGCGCGGCCTGCAAAATCATGAGATCGCAACGGAGTTATGCGTCACTGAAAATACCGTCCGTACCCATGTGAGCAATATTCTCACGAAGTTGGAACTCCGCGATCGAACTCAAGCGGCATTGTTCGGCGTGCGCTACTTTGAAGCCTCTGGAGTGTAAGCAAACCGGTTGTCGTGGTTGAGGCTTCATAGACCGTAACAGCCTTACCATGCTGCTGACGATCACGACGATGGCTCAACCAGTGCACGGGGGCGTGAGTATGATCGTTGATCGCCAGCCTATAAGAAAACGAACAATTCGCCGATTAGCGGATCACGTCAGTGCACGGACGAGTTCCCGAACGAAGATGTGCGCCTCGGTGTGCTGTTCATCCATATGATCGGGGTTGATTTCTGTGATCACCAGACCGGCAAAGTGCGGGTTGGAGGCGAACACCGCCAAACCGGACATGGCCTCTGTGAACTTCAATCCCTGACCGAACAACGGCACATCGGCAATCGCAAAATCATTGAAGTCAATCACATCAACATCGAAGTGCACCAGAAAAGGGTAAGGCCCCATCTCGGCCAGCAGCTCTTGGGCAGCGGCTTGTGCTCGCCCACGCACAACGCTGGCAGGAAAGTGGCGCATCCCGTATTTCACCAGCGCGATCTGTTCTGGGTCGTCGGGCGGCAGGGCTTCATAGCCAAAGTAGATCACTTGTTGAGGGGTCAGTAATGGAAATCTTGCCCCAAGATGGCTTAGGGTGGTGTCTGTACCGGGCTCAGCAAGCATATGAGCGACTCCCATAGAGTCGAGATTGCCTTCAAGATTGGTTTCCGGTGTATATAGATCAAGGCCACCATCGATGTAAATCAGGCGCAGGTCAGGTTGATTCTGCGTGCAGGCCGCCACAACCCCCACCGTAATGCTGCAATCTCCACCGATGACGAGCGGTATCTGATCGGATTGAAGGACTTCTTCAACCTGCTTTGCGACCCGCCGCGCCACAGTGATCACACGAGGCAGATTGAGCGCGCGGGGATGGCCCGGATCAGAGGCGTACCGTTCGCGGGACAAATCGCCATAATCCACCACACACCCCTGCAACTGATTGATCAATCCCGCCGCGCGAATCGCCTCCGGTGCTTTCTCGATTCCCGGCGTTTTCGCTCCAGCACTGGAGGGTACTCCAATGAACCCGAACTGCTGTGCCATAATGCTTATCCTTTTCCCAAACAGCGAACCCTTCATTTCATGGCGCATTCGGGTTTTCTGTGAAGCTATGGAGCAGCATGATCGGTACTGTCGTCTAGGAGACGAAGGGGCAATGGATTGCTGCTATCCGATAGTGGAGTTATGCTGCATGCGACCGATAACAGGATGAAACTTGAAACACTCAGACGCCTTTATGCAGTGAATGGGTGAAGGAGTTGGCATGGCCCATCAGTACACAGCAGTTTCAGCAAAAGCGCCATTCTTATGGCACGGTGGCGATTATAACCCGGAGCAGTGGCCGCCTGAGGTATGGGCGGAAGATTTCCGCCTGATGCGCAAGGCGGGCATCACAGTGGCAACCGTCGGAGTCTTCAGTTGGGTATCGCTTCAGCCCGCCGAAGATCGGTTTACATTCGACTGGCTGGATACCGTTATCGATGGGCTGCATGCCAATGGCATCAAGGTGATCCTTGCTACGCCAAGTGCCGCCCAACCCGCTTGGATGTCGCAGGCCTACCCCGATGTGCTGCGCTCGGATGACTACGGAATCCGCCAGCAGCATGGGCAGCGGGTGAATTACTGCCCCAACTCCGCTGATTATCGCCGGTTCAGCGCAGACATCGCGCGCAGGCTGGCGGAGCGCTATGGGCAGCACCCCGCTCTTCTACTGTGGCACGTCAGCAACGAGTATGCCGGTGCATGTTACTGCGATACCTGTGCGGCGCGCTTCCGGGAATGGCTGCAAGCCCGATATGGCACGCTTGACGCAGTGAATGCGGCATGGTGGACACGGTTTTGGGGTCACACTTACACCGATTGGTCACAGATCATGCCCCCGCGCCAGAACGCCGAATTTCTGACGCATGGGCTAACCGTCGATTATTTCCGCTTCATGACCGAAAGCCACCTTGCCTGTTACAAAAATGAGCGCGATGTTCTGCGATCAATCACGCCGGAAGTCCCCATTACGACCAATCTGATGGGTGCCTACAAGCCGATCGATTACCGGCGATGGGCCGCAGAGATGGACGTGATTTCATGGGACTGCTACCCAAATCCGAATCACACCCCCGGCGACATCGCTTTTCTACACGATCTCACACGCGGCCTGAAAGACGGCCAACCCTTCCTTCTGATGGAGCAAACGCCGAGCAGCCAAAACTGGCAGGAAATCAACGCGCTCAAGCGGCCCGGTGTGCTGCGCCTGTGGAGTTATCTGGCAGTCGCGCACGGTGCGGACTCGGTGCTGTATTTCCAATGGCGTCGAGGGCGCGGCGGCTGCGAAAAATTGCACGGCGCGGTGATCGAACATGCAGGACGTGAGGACACACGCGTTTTTCGCGAGGTATCCCAGATCGGTGCCGAACTGCAAAAACTGGGGGATACGATCGTCGGTGCATCAATTGAGGCCAAAATCGGCATCGTGTTCGACTGGGACAACTGGCATGCCCTCGACAGCGCGATCGGACCGGTGCGCGATAAAAAATACCTCGACACCGTACGCAAGCACTACCGCGCCCTGTACAAAAAGAACGTCGCCATCGATGTAATCTTCCCCGATTCTGATCTCAGCGGCTATAAGCTGGTGATCGCGCCGATGCTGTATATGGTCAAGCCGGGGTTTGCCGAAAAAGTTGAAGCGTTCGTTGCTGAGGGCGGGCGTTTTGTCGCCACTTACCTCAGCGGGCTGGTCAATGAAACCGATCTCGCCTTCGAAAACGGTTATCCCGGCCCGCTGAGCAGCGTTTTGGGCATTTGGGTAGAGGAAATTGATGCGCTGTATCCGGATCAAACCAACACAATCGTGATGGCTGATGGCAGTGGATCGTACGAATGCCGTCACATCGCCGATTTGCTGCATGCCGAACGCGCCGAAGTCCTCGCCACCTACGGGAAAGACTTCTACGCCGGGATGCCGGTGCTCACGCGCAATCGCGTTGGCAAAGGGGAGGCGTATTACATTGCCAGCGATCCCGAACCCGCGTTCCTTGATCGGTTGTATGGAGAACAGCTCGCCGCCGCTGACATTCACACCGCACTGTCGGCCCCTGAAGGCGTGGAAATTGCAGTACGTCAAAACGGCAGCCGCCCCATCCTGTTCGTCTTGAATCACAACCCGGCAGCGGTCACGGTAGACCTTGGCGCTGCCACACGGCACAATCTGTTAACCGGCAGCCCTACGAAGGGTGCGGTCATGATCCCCGGATACGATGTCCTCATCCTAAGCACCAATTAAATCGATGATGTGCGCGGCGGCGCGGTGCTGCTGCGCACAATCAAGCGGGGGTGCAGAACGGTCTGCTGAACCGGCGTGTCCGGCTGTTCGATTAAGCGGACAAGATAGTCAACGGCCACTTTCCCCATCAGATTGAAGTCTTGGCGCACAGTCGTTAGGGACGGGACAAAATGCTCCGCTTCGGGAATATCGTCAAAGCCAACCAGCGAGATGTCGTCGGGGACACGATAGCCCCGTTCACGCAAGGCGGTACTCGCCCCCAGCGCCATTGAATCGTTCGCCACGAACACCGCAGTGAACGGCTCGCCGCTGTCTAGGAGTTGAATCATCGCCCGATAGCCGCTCTCAAGGGAGTAGTCTCCGGCAGTACTTTTCCCCGGTGTAAGCCCGTTCTCCCGCAGCGTGTCAAACCACCCACTGTGACGATCATGCGCGTCGTAGTTCATCAGCGGCCCGCTGATCTCAGCGATCTGGCGGTGACCTAGGTCGATCAGATGTTGTGCGGCCATCCGTGCGCCAAGCGCCTGCGCATAAATCACCGAGGGGACATTCGCCCCCAGTGGCGCGCCAATTTGCACCACGGGAATCCCATCCGTCAGCCGATGGAGTTCGTCAAATGAGACTTCCAGCGCTTCCTTAGGGATCAACAGCAGCCCATCGACGAATCGGGATGACGCACTTTCCAGCGAACGGTAAAACTCATCTTCCGAGATCGCGGAAATCGAAAAATGATAGCCGCGTACGTGCGCAGTATGGGCCATCTCAAACAAAAAGCGATTAAAGCCACCGTAAAAGATCACCGCTTCTAGGGTGTGCGAGCGTTCCGTCTGGAACACCTGCGCCGCGCGATTCGGGCGAAAACCGATGCGAACGATCGCCTCACTCACGCGATCACGCGTTTCAGGGGCAACATGTGGATCGTTGTTGATCACGCGCGATACCGTCTGATACGAAACACCTGCTTCACGGGCCACATCGCGGACTGTAGGTCGTTTAGTCTTCATTGTTAGTTACCGTTTATGCCCTCCATTAACCCTAGGCAGTATACCACGTGTGACTGTTCACAAGTATGCACAGGTAACAGTGTCAATTTTCAGGTCACTTTGAGGCAATTTGATACCTACTGATCCCCAATATTGGGCCAAAGACTTGCAATTCACCAAAACTCAGAGTTATAACACATGTGAATAGTCACAAATTGGAGGGTGTTTATGAAGATCCGTGCTCTGTTGTTTGCTTTGATCATCATCGTCCTTTCTTTTAGCGTTGTGGCTGCACAAGATACGCAGTACAGCGAATCACCCATGCTTGCAGAACGTGTTGCCGCCGGACAGCTTCCCCCGGTTGCCGAACGCCTGCCAAGTACCCCGCGCGTCATCAGCTTGGATGGCTCAACCATTGGCACTTACGGCGGAGATTTCCGCGATCCGTTCGTCGGTGATGCGTTCTGGTCAAGCCAGATGGTTTTCTGGACGTTCTGGAAAGGTTTGGTGAGCTGGAATCCAACCTATACCGACTGGGTTCCAAACATCGCTGAAAGCGTCGATGTGAGCGAGGACGCGCGCACCTACACGTTCCATCTGCGCCAAGGGCTGCGCTGGTCGGACGGCTATCCGTTCACCGCGGATGACGTGTTGTTTGCCATTAACGACATCATGGCGAACCCTGAATTAAACAGCGGCAGTTTCCCATCCGGTTGGCTGAAGCCCGGCACCGAAGCGCCGGTCGCAACCAAGATCGACGATTTCACCTTCACCATCAGCTTTGACGTACCCTATGGCATGTTCCTGCTCAATATGTGCGGTTGGCCCGGCTGGGAGCTCGTCAGCGCGCCGAAGCACTATCTGGAACAATTCCACGATGCCTACAATCACGATGGTATTCCCGCCCTCATCGAGCAGACCGAAGGCGCAACCGACTGGGTAACCCTGTTCCAAGCCCATTCGGCGGTTGGCCCCGGCACCGATGCCTCTGTCATCAGCCGCGATGTGAATTATCCGACCATGTTCCCGTGGGTCTACACACAGCCGCTCGGCACAGGCACACAGTTCATCGCCGAACGCAACCCGTACTACTATTGGGTCGATTCGGCAGGCAACCAACTCCCCTACATCGATCGTATTGTGGGCACGATGTATCAAGATGATCAGACGATGCTCGTCGATGTGCTTGCCGGTCAATACGACACGATGGCGAACAGCACCGATCAGCAGCGCCCCTTGTTCTATCAGAATGAAGCGACCAGCGGCCTGTCGATGTACCCGATCCAGAGTGAAGGCGGCGGTACGGTCAGTGTCATGTTCAACATGACTCATCCTGAACTGGGATCGATTTTCAGTCAGAAAGATTTCCGTATCGGCATGTCGTATGCCATCGATCGCCAAGAAATCATCGACATCGTGTACTTTAGCCAAGGTCACCCGCGCCAAATCTCCCCGCTCGAAGACTCACCTCTGTACAACGAGCAGTTGACCAACCAGTATCTCGATTACGATGTTGATCAGGCCAACGCACATCTTGATCTCGTACTGCCGGACAAAGGCGCAGATGGCTTCCGCCTGAACCCGGCAACCGGTGAGCCGCTGTCGATCGTGATGACCGTCCAAACAGGCGATTACGGTCTGCGCTTCGGTGACGTGGCTTCACTCCTTCAGGGGTATTTCGAGGCGGTCGGTATCCATGTGATCATCGATACCGTCGATAACTCTGTATGGACAGAGCACCGCAACGACAACAGTATGGAAGCGACCGTTTTCACCGCCGAAGGTGGCTACGGGATCACCGCTATCACTGACCCGCGCTACTATGTGCCGGTTCACGGCCAATCGATTTGGGGGAACGCTTGGAATCTGTGGTATCTCGAACCGAACAATCCCGCCGCTATCGTCCCGCCGCAGGATATTCAGGATGAGATCCATCTGTACCAGCAGGTTTTGCAAGCCCCAACGAGTGAGGAACGCCTTGACCTGATGCGCCAAGTGCTTCAGTTCGCCGCCGACAACTTCTTCGTCATTGGAATTTCCAGTCCCAGTGACAGCTACCGTCCGCTCAGCTCGCGCCTTGCCAACGTCCCCGCGACATGGGTCAATGGTTGGAATCCGGGCGGCGTGAATATCGCATTCCCAGAGCAGTGGTTCTTCCGTTCGGAATAATGCAGCGCAGCTAGTACGATCCACAGAGGGGCATGAGTTATGCCCCTCTCCCGTCCCAAACAGATTCTTTAGGACATCTGATGGCGAAGTATATTTTGAAGCGACTGCTTTATGTCATACCGACGATGTTTGTCATTTCGATTGTGGTGTTCATCACCATTCAGCTCCCCCCGGGCGACTATGTAACCCAGATGCTTGAGCAGATGCGGAATCAGACAGGCGGCGCAACGTGGTCACCGGAATTCGAAGCGGCCATGCGCGATCGCTATGGGTTGGACGAGCCGATGCCAACGCAGTATCTCAAATGGATCGGCAACATCGTCCTGCATGGTGATTTTGGCTATTCGTTCCAGAATTCCGAGCCTTCACAGCGCATCATCTGGGATCGAATGGGGATGACGCTTGTGGTTTCGATTTCCGCCTTCGTGTTTACGTGGATGATCGCACTCCCTATCGGGGTCTTGTCCGCTGTCAAACAGTACAGCCTTGCCGATTACTTTTTCAGCTTCATTGGCTTCATTGGGCTGGCGACGCCAGGGTTCTTGATCGCACTGGTGCTGATGTTCTTAGCTTTCAAATACGGTAATGTCAGCCTGAGCGGATTATTCTCGCCGGAATTTGTCAATGCGCCTTGGAGCGTGGCGCGTGTGATTGATCTGCTCAAACACATGTGGATTCCGATGATCATTATTGGTGTGGGTGGCACGGCGGGCCTCATCCGCGTGATGCGCGCCAACCTGCTTGACGAACTCAACAAACCGTATGTCGAAACCGCCCGTGCCAAGGGCCTGCCGGAATGGAAACTGCTCATTCGCTATCCCATCCGTGCCGCCATGAATCCGTTTGTCAGCACGATCGGATGGGCACTGCCTAGTCTGGTCGCAGGCGAAGCGATCGTGTCCATCGTGCTCAACCTGCCCACCACCGGCCCTGTGCTGCTGACCTCTCTACTTCAGCAGGATATGTTCGTCGCGGCGGGCTTCCTCATGCTGCTCAGCCTGCTGACCATCATCGGCACCTTGATTTCCGATTTGCTGCTGGCGTGGCTTGATCCACGTATTCAGTACGGTTAAGGGAGCTGATCATGACGCACAAAACCATGCCGACCACGACCGCCCTCCCCCAAGTGAAGCTGCTTGACGACCCTGCTGAAGAACCACGTGTGGTGGTCGCCTCGCAGTGGAAGCTCATGTGGTGGAAGTTCCGCAAGCACCGTCTTGCAATGATCAGCCTGATCGTCATCGGAACCATGTATATCATTACCTTCTGCGCAGGCTTCTTTGCACCACAGTCAGTCGATAGCTACAACCGCCGCTATACGCAGGCTCCACCCATGCAAATCAACTGGTTCGATAACGGCCAGTTTGCCCCGTTCGTTTATGCTTACAAACAGGAAACCGATCCGCGCACATACGAGCGGTTTTACACGATCGACGAAGAACACAAGATCCCGCTCGGCTTCTTTGTGCACGGTGATGAATACCAGATCGGGCTGCATGGCATCCCATTCAGTCCCATCAACCAGCTCGCCATTACATCGGATATTCATTTCTTCGGCGCGGTGAATCCCGACGATGCCTTTTATCTGTTCGGCACTGACGACATCGGTCGTGATGGCTTCAGCCGCCTGATCTACGCTTCCCAAGTATCGCTGTCGGTGGGCTTAGTAGGCGTATTCCTCAGCTTGGTGCTTGGGATTACGCTGGGAGCCCTATCCGGCTTGATGGGTGGCATCATCGATACGATCATCCAGCGTATCATCGAAATTCTGCGCTCCATTCCCGATATTCCCCTGTGGATGGCGTTGGCGACCGCCGTTCCACCGCGTTGGGATCCGGTTCTGGTGTATTTCAGCATCACCGTCATTCTGTCCTTCATCGGCTGGACGACGATGGCGCGCGTCGTGCGCGGAAAGTTCCTCGCACTGCGCGAAGAAGACTTCATCGTCGCTGCCGAACTTGACGGAGTGCCGCGCCGCCGGATCATCTTCCGCCACATGATCCCGTCTTTCATGAGCCACATCATCGCCAGTGCAACCCTTGCTATCCCCGGCATGATCTTGGCGGAAACGGCGCTCAGTTTCCTCGGTTTGGGTCTGCGCCCACCGATCGTCAGTTGGGGTGTGATGCTTCAGGATGCCATGAATATCGCCACCATCAACAATATGCCTTGGCTGCTCATCCCCGGTGCTGCCGTTGTGATCACCGTGCTGACGTTCAACTTTTTGGGCGATGGTCTGCGTGATGCCGCCGATCCGTATCATGTGTAGGAGAAGAGTGGATGCCTCTACTTGAGCTAAACGATTTGAAAGTCCACTTCTTCACCAATGAAGGGGTTGTGAAAGCGGTCGATGGTGTCAGCTATCAGATCGAACGTGGGCAAACGTTGTGTGTGGTCGGCGAAAGCGGCAGCGGTAAAAGTGTCGCCGCACGCGCTATTCTGGGCATCGTTCATCAGCCGGGGAAAGTTGTCGGCGGGTCAGTTCATTATCACATGCCCTTGAACGACAGCAGCACGGAAGCGATCGACATCACGAAACTTGATCCGCGCGGCGCGAAGATTCGCGGCATTCGCGGCAAAGAGATCGCCATGATCTTTCAGGAACCGATGACTTCGCTGAGTCCGCTGTACACGGTGGGCAGCCAGATCATCGAGGCCATTCGCCTGCACAACGATGTCTCTAAGAAAGAGGCGCGTGACCGTGCAATCCTGCTGCTGCGGCAGGTAGGCATTCCGCGCCCGGAAACGCGCATCGATGCCTATCCGTTTCACCTTTCGGGAGGGATGCTCCAGCGCTGCATGATCGCGATGGCGCTCTCGTGCAATCCCAAACTACTGATCGCCGATGAGCCAACGACCGCACTCGATGTCACCACACAGGCGCAAATTCTCGATCTCATGCGCGAACTACAAGAGCAGTATCACATGGCGATCCTGTTTATTACCCATGATCTAGGGGTCGTCGCCGAAATCGCTGATCAGGTGGCGGTGATGTATCTAGGGAATGTCGTCGAAAACGGGGATGTCGATACGATTTTTAATGCTCCAGCGCATCCCTATACGCGCGCACTGCTAGAATCGATCCCAAAGATCAACCCGGAACGCACCCGTCTGAATCCAATCAAGGGAATCATTCCGTCACCCTTCAACCGGCCCAGCGGATGTCCCTTTCATCCACGCTGCACCTCGGCAGTGCGCGGGTTGTGCGATGAGGTTGTGCCGGGAGACATCCCCCTTCAGGCGGATCATCTGACACGATGCCTCCTCCATGATCCAACCTACCGCGAACGGGCCAACGTTCAGGAGGTGCAGCATGCTTGAAGTCACCCCTGCCGCAATGCCCGTCGAACAGCAGCGCCAACCGACTCCATCCGCCGAAATGGTGCTCGAAGTCCGCAATCTAAAGATGTGGTTTCCGCGCAAAAAGGGATTTCTCCGCCAGCAGGTGAGCTATGTCAAGGCGGTCGATGGCGTCAGTTTCACCCTCCGGCGCGGGGAAACGCTGGGTCTGGTGGGAGAAAGTGGCTGCGGCAAGACAACGGTGGGACGCTGCATCATGCGGGTCTATCAACCAACGAGCGGGGAAATCATCTACCACCCGGTGAAAGGCGCTCCCGTCGATCTCGCCACCCTCGATCGAGCGGCACTTCTACCTTACCGTCAAGAAATGCGCATGATTTTCCAAGATCCCTATTCGTCATTGAACCCGCGTATGACGGTGCTGGAGATCGTCGGAGAAGTGCTGACGGTAAACAAACTCGCGTCGGGCAGTGAACTTCAGGATCGAGTAGCGATGCTGCTCAAGCGGGTAGGCTTACGCCCGGAATATATGCGCCGCTACCCGCACGCATTCAGCGGCGGAGAACGCCAGCGCATCGTCATCGCCCGCGCGTTAGCAACCAATCCGCGTCTGATCGTCGCTGATGAAGCGATTTCCGCGCTCGACGTTTCCATTCGGGCACAGATTCTCAACCTGTTGGAAGACCTGCAAGCCGAATTCGGATTGTCGTATCTGTTTATCGCCCACGATTTGAGTGTCGTCCGCCATATCTGCGACCGTGTGAATGTGATGTATGTCGGCAAACTGGTGGAATCCGCTGAATCGACGACCTTATATACCCAACCCAAGCACCCCTACACTGAAGCACTGCTGTCTGCCGTGCCTATCCACAATCCACGCCAGCGCGATCAGGAACGGCGGATTCGACTGCAAGGGGAGGTTGCAGACCCGGCCAACCCACCCAACGGCTGCTATTTTCACCCACGCTGCCGGTTTGCTCAAACGGACGCGCAGCCGAACTGCGCTGCGGAAGCGCCGATCTTACGTCTATTGGACGGTGATCGTGCGGTCGCCTGTCACTATGCGGAATCCCTCGCGCTGCGCGGGGTGATTCAAGATCACAAGGAATGATCGACTCATGAAGTTCAATTTAGGACAGTGGAAGCTCCAACCCGACACCGAAGCGATTTACCCGCTCACGATCACAGATGTGCAGATCGAAGCGGATGCGCTGACCATTTCAGGCTACGATCATCGGGTGTATAACCGGAACAGCTTCATACACGGCACGACCATCACGGCTCGGTTTACGTCACCGATGCCGAATGTGATCCGTATCCAGCTTACACACTTCAAAGGGCGTCGTCCACGCACCCCGTCCTTTGATCTCGACTACACGCTCGCCAACCCGGACGTGACGATAGGCCGCGATGATGAGCACGCGTGGCTGAAAGCGGGCCAATTGTCCGTCGTCGTCCCCACCCAAGGCGACTGGCAATATCGCATCAACCGGGATGATCAACTGCTAACGGCGAGTGAGTATCAGGCCGTTGGCTTGTTTCAGCAGGCGGGCAAAACCTATCTGCGTGAACAACTCTCGCTGCAAGTCGGAGAAAATGTCTATGGCCTAGGGGAGCGTTTCAGCGCCTTCATCAAAAATGGGCAGTCTATCGACATCTGGAATGAGGATGGCGGCACCAACAGCGAGTACGCGTACAAGAATATTCCGTTCTACCTCACCAGTCAGGGCTATGGGGTGCTGGTCAATCACCCCGGCTGTGTCTCGTTCGAGGTTGCCTCTCACCAGATTGAACGAGTGCAGTTCAGCGTTGAAGGTCACAGCCTCGACTACTATATCTTCGGCGGCCCAACCCCCAAAGACGCGCTCAACCAGTATACGACGTTGAGCGGACGCCCTGCGCTGCCGCCTGAGTGGTCATTTGGGCTGTGGCTCTCCACGTCGTTCACGACCAATTACGACGAGCAGATCATCCTCGAAAATATCGACCGTATGGAGGAGATGGGTATTCCCCTTCGCGTCTTCCATTTCGATTGCTTCTGGATGCGCGAGCTGACATGGTCAAGTTTCTTATGGGATGACCGCTACTTCCCCGACCCAGCAGGGATGCTGGCCCGCATCAAGGCCAAGGGAATCAAGATCAGTGTGTGGATCAACCCCTATATTGCCGAGGCATCCCCGCTGTTTGAAGAAGGCGCACAAAACGGCTATCTCGTCCGTACCGCAGATGGTGATCCGTTCCAAGTCGATGATTGGCAGCCGGGCATCGGCTTTGTCGATTTCACCAATCCAGCGGCATGCGCATGGTATGCCGGAAAACTCCGTGCGCTGCTCAACATGGGGGTCGATACCTTTAAGACGGATTTTGGCGAACGCATTCCAACCGATGTCCGCTACTTCGACGGTTCCGATCCTGAACGGATGCACAACTATTACACCTATCTGTACAATCAAACTGTGTTCAACCTGCTCCGTGAAGTCAAAGGGGAGAGCGAAGCCGTCGTGTTCGCCCGCTCCGCGACGACGGGTGGGCAGAAGTATCCTGTGCATTGGGGCGGAGACAACAGTTCCACCTACCCCTCAATGGCGGAAACCCTGCGCGGTGGACTTTCGCTCGGTCTGTGTGGGTTCGGCTTCTGGAGCCACGACATCGGCGGTTTTCACGATACCGCGCCGCCAGATCTGTACAAGCGATGGGTCGCTTTCGGCTTGATGTCTTCACACAGTCGTTTGCACGGCAACACCAGCGTTCGTTTACCGTGGATGTTCGATGACGAATCGGTGGATGTGCTGCGTTTCTTCAACCAATTGAAAACAACCCTTCAGCCGTACCTGCTTGATGCGGCACGCGAAGCGCACGACTGCGGGGTGCCCGTCATGCGCGCCATGCTGCTCGAATTCCCCAATGATCCGAGCTGTTGGTCGCTGGATCAGCAGTATATGCTCGGTTCGGCGCTGCTCGTCGCACCGATCTTTAACTCGCAGGGAAAGACTGTGTATTATCTACCGCAAGGTACATGGCGCAATCTGCTCACCGGCGAAGTTGCACAAGGCGGATGCTGGCGCACCGAGACTCACGACTATTTCAGCCTGCCGTTGTGGGTACATCTCGAACGTGGTGATCAGTGGGACTGCTTGAAGACCTACCTGCCTGAGTCCTAAATAACCGGGCATCGCATTCGTAGTTTTCGATAAATCACTGGTATGAAGATGCCGAATTGGGCATCTTCAGCCATTGGGTTTTGCCCGGCTCCGGCATACGGCAGCATTAACATACTGCGGAAAACTAAGGCGTAACGCGGGTATTTCAGATCATTCCCATATCGAGGACATTTCCCATGCATCAAGCGAGTGCAGGCGCGTGTGATGCCCAAAGACCGTCAATTGGCACCGGGTTGTTTCTGTGGGATAGACACGCATAGTCAGACTGGTGCGCTGATTGGCGATGACTTCAACCACCGATCCATCGAGCAGAATACGCATCGCGAGCGATTCGGTAGGATAAAGACCGTGCGGCACTTCGCGGCGCTCAAGTTTAGTGTTTACGGATACCGACTCCGCGTAAAGAGTCTGTCGCACGGCATCCCATCCAATGGTGATCCGTTCATCTTCAGAGAACGCAAACGTTAATCCGCATTCACCCTCTGCATCGACCCGAAACGCAGCCTTTATATCCAGCCATAATCCCGATGTATCAAGCGATGTACTGCCGTTCAGCGGCATGTCGCCCAAGTGATGATGTGCGGTGCGCAGCGTTTCGAGTTCAATCACGGGTTGCATGATTAGGCGGTACTGGTCATCCAATGCCAGCGTGCGCGGGATCGACTGAACGCCCGCCCACCCCGCGCGTACCAATTCGGCCTCAGTACGAGTTTCGCGTATCCAGCCAATCATCAAGCGGCGTTCTTGATCATCGAGCATGGTCAGCGGTGCGTACAGGCAGCCATGCTCCAGAATCCCGGTCGTGTGCGGGGTAAATTGGCCGCCGCGATAATCCCCGACAAAGTAAATCACGCTGTTGATCGCAGGTGCAGTATGTGCCGAAACGATCAGCACCGATTGATCGCCGATAGGGAAGAAATTCGGGCATTCCCAGAAATCCCCGTTAAGCGTTTTATCACCCGTGAGCAAGGGATGTAGATATTCCCATGCCAGCAAATCCGCCGACCGGTACAGGAACACCGTACCGCCCACCTCCTGAATCCGCGAGGCGACCAGCATGTACCAGGTATCGTCCTCTTTCCACACAAACGGATCACGAAAGTCACGGGTTTGATGGGCTTCGGCTGGCACACGGCTGATCACTGGGTTGCGGTCGGATTTATCCCATACCATTAAATCATCGCTGCTGGTGGCGATCGCCTGAACCTGCGTCTCGTACTGCTCACCCCTTACCGCCGTGTAAAGGATCGTCGGTATACCGTTATTGTCTACCGCACAGCCTGAGAAGACACCCTTCTCATCATCACTACCGGATGTCGGCGCTAAAGCGATCGGTGCATCCGTCCAGTGAATCAAGTCCGGGCTGGTGGCGTGTCCCCAGTGCATATTGCCCCAGAGTGCCCCAAAGGGATTGTATTGGTAAAACAAGTGATATGTCCCCTTCCACTGGATTATACCGTTCGGATCGTTCATCCAATTGGAGGGCGGCAAGTAGTGGAAACGGGGACGGTGCAAATCCTGTGCAAACGGTGGGCGGATCACTTTATTTGACCGCCCCGTCTGCGATGCCCTTGAGAATATTCCGCTGCATGAAAATGTAGAACAGGATGACCGGCGTAATTGACAGGATCAAGCCCGCCATCGCTACCCCGTAATCGCTGGTGTACTGTCCGTAGAATGTATAGGTAGACAGCGGCAGCGTGCGGTCATTGATGAACAAGACCAGCGACGGCAGCAAATAATCGTTCCATATCCACAGCGCATTCAGGATGATGATCGTCGCGGTGGTGGGCTGCAAAATCGGGAAGATGATCTTCCAGAAGATCTGGAACTTATTTGCCCCTTCAATCGCCGCCGATTCATCGAGCGCCACCGGGATAGTACGAATGAATCCGTGATAGAGAAAGGTCGATAAGCTGACGCCAAAACCCAAGTAGAAGAAAATCAGCGACCAGCGGTTATTCAGCAGGTTCAGCCGACCGTAAATGCTTGCGAACGGGATCATGAGGGCCTGAAATGGCACAATCATCGAGACGACCAGCAGAATAAACACGACCTTCGTCACACGGTTTTCAAATCGCGCCAGATAATAGGCGAACATCGATGGGAAGACCGTCAGGATGAGAATAGAAAACACGGTGACGATCAGTGAGTTGAAGAAGGTCGTGCTGAAATTCATGCGTACGAGCGCATCGGCATAGTTAGAAAAATCAATGCTTCTGGGCAGCGCCAGTGGATCGCGCAAAACCTCAACGCGTCCCTTGAGTGAATTCATCAGCACAACGGCGAATGGAAACAGGTAGAAAAGGGCAAGGAACAACGCGGCGATTAAACCGCCCATTCTTTTGAGTTTCATAGCGCCCTACTTTCCAAGCGTTTAGAAATGATGACCTGTGTGGTCGCCACCACCGCCACGATGACGAACAGAATAATCGCCTGTGCCTGTGCTGTGCCGAAATGCTGGCTGATGAAGGATTCATTGTAGATGTGCAGCGTCGCCATTTCAGTTGAGTGGAACGGCCCACCTTTGGTCAGCGACAAGTTGACATCAAACACCATGAAACTGTTGCGCAGCGTTAAAAAGATACTGATCGTAAAGGCCTGTACCATCAGCGGAATCTTGATGCTGAGAAGCTGCTGAATACCACCCGCGCCATCGATCTTGGCGGCTTCGATGACTTCTTGGGGAATGCCCACCAACCCGGCGATGTAAATTAACATCATGTAGCCGGAAAGCTGCCACACCCCCACGATCACCAGTGCGATAAACGCTTTGTCGGTCTCTACCAACCACGAATATTGCAGCGCGGGGATCCCGGTGACATCACCCAATCGCTGAATAAAGGTTGAAAAAATAAACTGCCAGATGAACCCTAAAATCACGCCGCCGATCAGGTTAGGCACAAAAAAGGCCGCACGAAAGAAATTACGTGCCGGAAGGTTCGATGTGACCAGCACCGCGATGAGAAAGGCGATCACGTTCGTGATGATGACGACGAGTGTCACATAAGCGAACGTCATCCCTAAGGTGTTCATATAAGACGGATCGCTGAGTGCCTGTGTGAAATTGGACAGCCCGATCCAGTTGTACTCAAAAGAGTCGATGGCTTGAATGCCGTTCCAATCGGTAAATGAAAGAAACACACCGACTAAAAACGGAATGACCAGCACGACGGTAAAAGCAAAAAGAGGAAATGCCGCAAACATCAGGAACGAGCGAAACTTCTGTGTGAGCGTTTTCTCGATATACATGGGTTCTGTTCCTCTCAGACCAGACCGAGCTGCGGGTGTGATGCGTTGACGGGTGGGAGAAACCCGAAGGCTTCTCCCATCACGCTGTCATTTGTCGAAAAAACGTGGATTATTCAACCGTCTGCCAGTAAGCTTCGATTTCGCCTGCCAGTCCGGCACGATCGAGCTGACCCGCGACATACTTCTGCATCGACGCGCCCATCGCCTGCCAACCACCCGCCGGATACAGATTGTTCATCCATTGGAGGCTCAAACCCTCGGCAGCGTATTGCAGAATTTGCTGTGACATCGCGTCCTGCGGCTGGATCGTGAAGGTGTCATACACGGGCAGGAAGTTGAAGCGGTTCACCCAGTAATCCTGACCAACCGGATCGGTGACGAACCAGCTTAGGAAGTCAATCGCGCCCGCCTGTTCTTCCGGTGTGGACTGCGCGCAGTCGATCACGAGGTTCGACGGCACACCAATCGAAATCTGGGTGTTGCCATAAGTGGTCGCATCATCGCTGATCGGGACGGGCAGAATGCCGTACGCAACATCAGGGTTAATTTCGAACAGATTCGGCAGTGCCCAGTTGCCCATGAACCAGAAGCCTACATCGCCGGAGCCAAGCGCCAGCACACCATCATCGTAGGTCGGGGAGAGCGGGGAGGCGGCGTTCTGGTTGTACTGCATCAGCAAATCGAGCGTATCCACCCACCCGCTGTAGACGGCGTTATTCGCCAGATCAGAGGTGCCAGCCTTCAGCGCGTCAATGAAGGCCACACGTTCCGCTGCATCCGACGACTGATCGGTAAACATGACGTTGGTGAAGTGCGCGCCAAGCGACCAATCCAGACCGGAAAGGTGGATCGCTGCCTGCGTGCTGTCCAGCGCATCCACGGCGGCCAACAGTTCAGCCAATGCCGAGCGGGTGTTGATCGTCGCGGGATCGAACGTGCCGCCAACGGCTGCATCAAGGACGGCCTGATTGTAGAGCAGACCGAACGCTTCAATCGTGATCGGCATCCCATAGACGCGACCGTCAACGGTCACATCGGCCTGCGTGCCGGGGAAGGCGTGCTGCGAGAAGGTCGTGTCCGTCACATCGCACAGCGTATCTTTGAACAGCGAGAATTCCTGCCCCATGTTGTTGATGGTTGGCATGTTCCCCGAAGCAGACAGCGAAGTCATCATCTGCACGGGATCGCCATCGCGCGGGATCACCACCACTTCATATTGATCCTGCGAAGCGTTGTAGGTCGCAACAGCTTCATTAAATGGATCAGCGATTTCCGGCTTGATGGTGCCAAGGATCGTGACCTGCACCCGATCTTGCGCCTGAACGGCGGCAACGCTCAATGTGAGCAGCAACATAACGAGAGCGAAGACCATACGACGAGCATTATTTGACATGAGCTTGCCTTTCAACCTCTTTGTTGTTTGATGCAAGACGGAACAACACACTCTCATAGGCGTTGAGAGTCACCTCAGCAACTGATACAGCTTCCGGACGCTGCATCGTGCTGGAGAGCACACAGTGGGCTTGATCTGCCAGTGCTGACAGATCGAGGACATGCGGATCGCCGCCGAAGTTGATCATGATCAACAGGCGTTCGCCATCGCATTCGCGCAGATAGGCGACAATATCGCCAGAGTCGTCCTCTAGGAGTTGGAAACTGCCTTCACGCAGCGCAGGGGAACTGCGCCGAAGTTCGAGCAGCGTTCTATAAAAGTTAAGTGTCGAACCGGGATCGCGATCCTGCACCATGACATTGATCGCATTGTGGTTTTCGTGGATGGGCAGCCAAGGTTCGACGTTGTCCGGCGTAAAACCGGCGTGGGCGCTGGCATCCCACTGCATAGGCGTGCGATTGGGATCACGCCCGGGGTAATGGTCTGGGTCTATTAAGCCCGCCGTATCCACGCGCTTTTCCAGCGGGATCACTGCGTCGCACATGGCGATTTCGTCGCCATAATACAGGATGGGTGATCCCAGCAGTGTGAGCAGCAGCATCGCAATCGAGCGGTGATGCTCGTGACCGTAGCGGGTGATCAGGCGTTTGTCGTCATGGTTGCTAAAGACAAAGTGCGGGGAAGCGCCCTGTGGGATACCTTGATAGAAATGCACCAAGCATTCGCGCATCGCGTTTGCCTGCCAAGGCGTATGCAGCGGCAGTACGATCATGGGCAGGTGAATTTCATCGAGATCAGCGCCATAGAACTGTGAGAGTTCTGGTGCTTTAAGGGTCCCGGTCTCTCCGATGAGCACACGTTCGCCGGGGTACGAGTCGAGGACACGCCGCACATTTTGCAGCACCGGATGCAGTTCTGGCTGATTGTTGACGTAAATGTGGTATTGAACCAGATCGCCGCCGGTTGCCTGAGTAACGACCGGCATATCAGGGAACGCCTCATGCTTGATCAGGAAGTTGATAGCATCCAAGCGGAAGCCATCCACACCCTTATCCAGCCAAAAGCGAAGTACGGAATCGATTGCCTGAACGACTTCGGGATTTCGCCAGTTCAAATCCGGCTGCCGGTCAAGGAACAAATGCAGATAGTACTGCCCTGTCTGCTCATCCCATGTCCACGCGCTGCCGCCGAAAAAGGTTGTCCAGTTATTCGGCGGAGAACCATCCGGCTTTGCATCGCGCCAGATGTACCAATCCCGTTTAGGGTTGGTGCGCGAACTGCGTGATTCAGCAAACCATGCATGTTCATCCGAGGTGTGATTCAACACCATGTCGATGACGATGCGAATGTCAAGCGCATGGGCCGATTGAAGCAGGTGATCAAAGTCCTCCATGCTTCCGAAAGAAGGATCGACCCCTCTATAATCGCTGACATCGTAGCCGAAATCTGCCATCGGGCTGGGGTAGAACGGGGTGATCCAGAGCACATCAACGCCAAGCTGCTTCAAATAAGGCAGTCGCTGCTCAATACCGCGTAAATCCCCGATGCCATCTCCATTCGAGTCTTGAAAACTGCGAATGTAGACCTCATAGAAAACAGCAGAGCGCCACCATGAGGGCGAACGATGTGCATCGTTTTGGATTTGAAAAACTTCTGAACCGGCATCCATACGCAGCAGCATGAGCTTCCCATTTCGAAATGATTGCAATCGATTGCAATCCAACACAAAATTTGCCTGAATTCGTTCAGAAATAGGGGCTGGTTAGGCAAAAGGCCTTTCTTTCCCCATTAATGTTCCAAAAACACTCGCTTTTTGCAATCGATTGCAAAAAGCAACAAATAAAACTACAGGACAGCTCCGCAAGAACGCCGCACGATCAACTTACCCTCAATGACCTGCGTCGGTGCATTTTTCCCATCAATCAGCCGCATTAAACTATCCACCAACAGTTTTGCACCGGTACCGCGAATTTCCTGACTCACCGTCGTGAGCGGCAGCAGGCTGGTTTCCCCGACCGAGCTGTTATCAAAACCGACGATCGCCACGTCTTGCGGCATCGATCGCCCAAGCTGACGCAGGGTTTCCATAACGACCAGTGCCATTGCATCGCCGCTGCTGACAAAAATAGCATCCACATCCGGCGCTTGTTGAATGAGCTGCTGGGTTGCGCCGCTCCCCGCCGCTGGATTCCAATCCGTGCTGACCATCAGCGCCGGGTCAATGGGAAGCCCGGCGTTTCGCAGCGCTTCTTGATACCCCTGAAGGCGGTTGTTCGCTTCGGTCGTCGCTTTGACATGATCGTGAGTGGTAATCAGCCCGATCCGCCGCCGACCTAAATTCAGTAGATGTTCGACGGCTTCGCGTGACAATGTCCAATTATCGATGCCGACCGTGCAGTATTTTTGACCGGGAAAAGGTGGCCCCCATACAGCAAGCGGGATGTCTTCAGGAAGGCTGTTGAGAATGGGGTAATCCCCATGACCAAGCTGAACAAATCCATCGACCAACCCGGATTGCAGGTAACGTTTGCTAATTTTGCGGTCTTGGATCAAAAGTAAGTCATACCCGTTATTGCGCAGCTCAAAGCCTACCGCGCCAATGAATTCGAGGATGAACGGGTTTGTGAGCGTGGCGGCATCGCTGGTTTCAATCGGGATGACAACGGCGACGACAAAACTCTTTTTCAAGCGAAAATTACGCGCCCCCAGATGAATCTGGTAGTTGTGATCGCGCGCAATGGCTTGAATTCGCTGTTTGGTTTCGTCGTTGATGAGTGGGCTGTCATTCAAAGCACGTGACACCGTTGAGGTGGACATCCCCGTCATCTTCGCAATATCAGCTAAAGTCAGTTTTGGCTTCATCATCACAATTGCAATCGATTGCAAACCAATTTCGCATAACTTATCATCATATTTAGGGATTGTCAAGACCCCTAAAATGCACAGAGCCTATCCATGTTCATGGATAGGCTCTGTTTTGTTCTGCAAAACGGACGATGCTACGGCACAGCCGGGTTATCTCGTACTAGGATCAGCGTGCCGGGTTCAAACAGTGTCGCACAGGTGAAACCGGGGAAATCCTCTACGCGGTAGCTGCCGATGATCGCTGCGTGGCGGGGCGACTCACTCGCCGCCAGCCAAATGAGCGTACCTTCCCCACGCACGCAGAACACCGCCCCTCCGTTGAAATAGGTCAAGCTGCTCGGTGGTGGGCTGAAAATATCGACCGCTTGAATCACCCCAAGATCGAGCAGCCCCGATGCACCAAGGTTTGCCTCACTGTAGAGCGGCTGACCGAGCCAATCCGTCGGCACACCATTGTAGTAGAGCACACGGCAGTTAATCGCATATGCCAGCGCATCAGGAATACCGGTGCGCACCACGCCATCAGCATTCTGGTTTTCGCTGTCACACGTCGGTGATGGCGGTGGCGGCACCATATCGATCAGGTCAAGCGTAACTGTCGCGTGCATCCCGATCGGATATTCCGATGCCGTCGAGCCAATCACCGTATGAGTAATCGTTAGGCTGCGTGCAGTGTTGAGGTCGAAATTCGCCAGCACATTGAACGTGAGCGTCTGCGGTGTGGTGTCGCCCAAGGTGAGGAAGAACGAACTGCTGTTCCCATTCACGCTGATCTGCGCCGGATCGAATTCGACCAGCACTGACAGCGATCCGCTGCTGGGTACGGTGAGCAGTTGAAGTTGGTAGCTGCCCGACTGCCCTTCCGTCAAGCTGAAGTGGTTCGGGCTGATCGTGAATCCGGCCAGATCGTTGTCAAGGAGATTCAGCGTGGCGCTGCTGTCGCTGCCCAAACCATAGGCCACTGAAGGTGTCAGCGTCACGATCACCGTGTCCGTCCCTTCAGCGATCGCGTCATCGATCGGGGTAATCACCACATCAACAAACGACTGCCCTGCCGGGATCGTGACCGTGCCGGTGAGAATCGGCGTGTAGTCGAGGCCAGCGGTCGCTGTGCCACCGACCGTATAACTCACGGTCAGATCCGCCGTCGGCGTTCCGGTGCGGCTGAAGCGGAATGTCCCCGCGATCGCGCCCGCTTCTGAAGCGCTGCCGCCCACCACCGTGACCGAAACAAACGGCTGACTCACCGTGATCAGGAACGTCTGAGCCGCACTGGTGTCGCTGCCGCCGTTGGCCGTGCCGCCATCGTCCTGCGCGTAAACCGTGACCGTCGCACTGCCGCTGGTATTCACGGCTGACGTGTAGGTCAGTGTTCCTGTCGAGTCGATCGCGGGCTGCACACTAAACAGGGCGTTATGGTTGTTCGTCACGATAAACGTGACCGTCTGTACAATCTCGTCTGCTGGGCCGGCGCTGATAGCCGTCGCCCAATTGACCGCTGTCTGCGACCCCGTATTCTGATCGACTGTCTGATCCGCGCCTTTGATGAAGCTCGGCGGATCGTTGACTGGATTCACCGTGATCGTGAAGCCGACATCACCGCTGTCGGCGCTCTCGCTGTCATGCGCGTGCAGCGTGACCGTCGCCACCCCATTCGCATTCGCCGCCGGAGTGAAGGTCAGCGTTCCCAACGGATCTATCGCCGGCTGCACGCTGAACAGGGCGTTATTGGTGTTCGTCACTATGAACGTGACCGTTTGCGTACTCTCCTCCGCCGAGCCGGGGCTGATGTTCGTTGCCCACGTCGCACTGTACGGCCCGTTGTCCTCGTTTACGGTCACATTGCCACCCGGTGTGAAGCTCGGCGGGTCGTTGACCGCCCCCACCGTGATCGTGAAGCTGACATCGCCGCTGTCGGCCCCCCCGCTGTCGTGCGCATGCAGCGTGACCGTCGCCACCCCATTCGCATTCGCCGCCGGGGTGAAGGTCAGCATTCCCCACAGATCGATTGCGGGCTGCACACTGAACAGGGCGTTATGGTTGTTCGTCACGATAAATGTGACCATCTGTGCAAGCTCGTCTGCCGGGCCGGGGCTGATATTCGTTGCCCACGGCTCGCTGTACGTGCCGCTGTCCTCACCTACCGTTACATTGCTGCCGGGTGTGAAGGTCGGTGGATCGCTAACCGGAGTTACCGTGATCGTGAACGCTACCGGCGCACTTTGATCCACGCCGCCATTGGCCGTGCCACCATCATCGGTCGCGTATACCGTGACCGTCGCAATTCCGTTGGCATTCGTCGCCGGGATGAAGGTTAGAGTGCCGGTTGAATTGAGATCAGGCTGCACGCTGAACAGGGCGTTATTGGTGTTGGTGACATGGAAAGTGACATTCTGGCCGTTCTCATACGCGCCAGAGGCGATCGCCGTGGCCCAAGGGGCGTTGTACGCGCCGCTGTCCTCATTCACACTCACATTACCGCTTGCCGTGAAGATCGGCGCGTCGTTGATGGCCGTGACAATTGCGGTTTGGCTATCCGCTGAACCCAAAAGGTTGCTCACGCGCACCCAATACGGATAACTGCCAACCGGCGTTAGCGCAGACGTTGTCAGGCTGTTACTGTCTGTGCCGACCGGCGTGGTTGTATCGCCCGCCGCGCCTGCGTACCACTGATAACTCAAGGGTGAAGTGCCATCCGCGATCACCGTTAGCGTGGCGGTCTGGCCGACGATGACGGTGCTGCCTGCCGGTTCGCCGGTGATCGTCGGCGCGATCGTCCCATCCGTGATATAAACGGTATCGCTTGGGTGACTGGGGTCTACATCGTAATCCGCACCAGCGGCGAGCGACAGGGTCACGGTTTCGCCGCCGACTTCCACCACGGCATCCACGATCGGGGTGACGGTGACATCCACGCTGGACACGTTCGCAGGGAAATCGACCGTCGTGGTGAGCGTGTTGGCGCTCGGATCGGTCAGCGTGTAATCGCTGCCTTGGGTCGCCGTGCCACCGATAGTGAACGTGACCGTCAGCGCGGCCAGCCCCGAGGTGCGTGTGAGCGTGAAGATGCCGATCGCCGGCCCAATTTCCGAGGCGTTCGGCTGGCTGGCCGTGATGCTCACCAGCGGCATATAAGCCGTCTCAAACGCCCCACGATCGACTGTTCCCTGCTGAATACGGGAATTGCCTGTCCGGTCGGGATCAGGGCTAGCCGGGTTGGGCACGACCAGCGCATTGTTCCCGCTGTTGATGACCGGGCTGCTTACATTGGGGATCAGTGTCGTTTGATCAATGCCCGGATCACCTGCGAAATTGCCGTTCGTGTCCGGCGATCCCGGCGTGCCGGAAATGCCGCACGTGCCATCTTCGATCACACTGTAGTGGGCCTCTACGGTGCCGTAGTCGGTGTAGCAGTCGTTGGGTGTGCTGTTGGCGATAATGCTGTTGTTCAGCATCACCATCCCGGAGTAGAGGTAAATGCCGCCGCCGGAATCCGCCATATTCCCGCTGACCGTGCTGTTGGTCAGCGTCACCCTGCCGCCGCCGTCGTTGTAGATGCCGCCGCCGACCGAGGTGGTGGTATTCCCGCTGACCGTGCTGTTGGTCAGCGTGAGTGTGCCGCCAACGTTGTAAATGCCGCCGCCAAAGTAAGCCGCCGTATTGCCGCTGACCGTGCTGTTGTTTAGCGTCGTCAGCGCGCCGTAATCGTTGTATATGCCGCCACCGCCGTATTCCCCCGTATTCCCACTGACCGTGCTGTAGGTCAGTGTCACCGTGCCGAGCCAGTTGTAGATACCGCCGCCGTATACCGCCGTATTCCCGCTGACCGTGCTGTTGGTCAGTGTGAGTGTACCGCCATAGTTGTAAATGCCGCCGCCGGCTTCCGCCGTATTCCCGCTGACCGTGCTGTTGGTCAGCGTCACTGCCCCCCCATTCACATAAAGACCGCCGCCGTAGCCGTGGTTGCCGGCAAAATATCCACCTGCAATGATCAGGTGAGTGAGCGTCACATGCGCACCGCTGCCCACAGAGAGCATGCGGAAGGTGTTATTCCCCTGAATGGTCACGCCGAGACCACCGTCGATCGTCAGTGTACCGTCATTGAGCAGACTAAGCTCACCGGTTGTCAGATTGACCGTGCTTACCCCACTGAACGTGATCGTGCTGGATACACCATCGCCGTTGGCATTGGCGACCGCCTGCCGCAGTGACCCTTCGCCGCTGTCGCTGCCGTTCGTTACGAGCAGCCCGTTCGCGTGGATCGTCACATCCCCGCTGGTAGCTGAGCCGAGGGTATACCCTGCGCCGGTTTGCAGTGCTGCCGTAAGCGTTTCATCGGCTTCGGAGCGCGCCCCGTCGTTGAGCGCTGCAAACGACACCTCGACGTGATTCGCACCCGCCGGGATCGTGGCCGTGACCGCTCCGCTCTGCCCGCTGATCGATCCGCCGGATAGGGTGTAATCACCGGGCGAACTCATATTCAGACCGGGCGATAGGTTCAGATGGACGATCAGATCGGCGCTGACGGTCGTATCCGCCGTGATGGTGAATGTCGCCGTGCCGCCCTCACTCACCGGCGATCCGCTGCTGCTGATCGTCACCGCAGGTGCCACATAAGCCGTCTCAAATGCCCCGCGATCGACCGTTCCCTGCTGAATGCGGGCATGGCCTGCCCGGTCGGGATCAGGCGTAGTCGCGTTGGGCACAACCAGCGCATTGTTCCCGCTGTTGATGACCGGGCTGCCTAGGTTGGGGATCAGTGTCGTTTGATCAATGTCCGGATCGCCCGCGAAATTGCCGTTCGCGTCCGGCGATCCCGGTGTGCCGGAAATGCCGCACGTGCCATCTCCGATCACACTATAGTGGGCCTCTACGGTGCCGGTGCCAAAAACGCAGTCGCCCCCTTGAGCGCTGTTGGCGATAATGCTGTTGTTCAGCATCGCCATACTGTAGTAGAGGTAGATGCCGCCGCCGGATTCGGCCATATTCCCGCTGACCGTGCTGTGGGTCAGCGTGAGCGTGCCGCCGTTGAAAATGCCGCCACCATTCGTGGTCGCCGTATTCCCGCTGGCCGTGCTGTTGGTCAGGGCGAGCGTGCCGACGTTGTAAATACCGCCAGCATCGAAATCCGCGTGATTCCCAAACACGGTGCTGTTGGTCAGGGTGAGCATGCCGCCGTTCTCAATGCCGCCGCCAACCAAATCCGCGCGATTCCCAATGACGGTGCTGTTGGTCAGGGTGAGCGTGCCACCGTTGTAAATACCGCCGCCCAAGACTGCCGCACTGCTGCTGACGGTGCTGTTGGTCAGGGTGAGCGTGCCGTTGTTGAGAATGCCGCCGCCATAGATGCTTGCTGAGCTCACATAACCGCCGGTGATGGTCAGGTTGACGAAGTTTACACTCGCGCCGCTGCTCACAGAGAACATGCGGAAGGTGTTATTCCCCTGAATGGTCGCGGCGGCGCTGGCGGTCGTGTTGATCGTCAGCGTATGGGCGCTGTCGGCGTTGATCGTCTGCGTCGCTGAAATGGCGTATGTGCAGCCGGATACCAGTGTGATTGTATCGTCGGTGCCGTTGCTGTTGGCCGTGGTGACAGCCGTTTGCAATGCCGCCGCATCGCCTACTGCCCCCGTGCATCCCGGTGTAAAGGCTGCGGCATACACGGCGAGAGGATGGATAAAGACGAAAGCGCCGACCATGATCAGCGCAGCGAAGAGAAACAGAACGTGACGAACATAAAGGCGCACGACTTCCCTCCGAGGGGCAAGTGAAGCTTCAAACGATAAAGAGTATTTAGTTGTAGAACTGCCTTTGCTCACACTGTATAAACAACGATGGGGGATAATTCTAACGAGAGGGGGGCTTCACACGCCTGCACATCTATCCATCTGGGCAAGGAAGGGTGTCATGATATGGACACCCTGTACACAGCCCATCATGAAAATGATTTAGCCTTGTTTAC
>JAXLWG010000005.1:0-199326 GCA_046328615.1 Anaerolineae bacterium
CGCTGGTATCGGTCGATCAGCATGTATCGGTGCTGCTGTTAGGTGCTTCTCAGATCATTGGCGATGGCGCGATGATGGTCTACTGGATCAACGAGATCAGTTTGCGCCAGATGATCGTGCCGACCCATTTGTTGGGCCGCGTCAACGCCAGCTTCGGCTTTTTGGGGGAGGGCGTGGCTCCGTTTGGCGCACTGGTCGCAGGTGCGTTAGGGAGTACGCTTGGCGTGCAGCCTGCGCTTTGGATCAGCGTAACCGGTATTCTGTGCACAGCCTTGATGATTGCTGCATCTCCGGTGCGGCGTTTCCGCGCGATTCCGACTATCATCGTAGGGGAATCAGCAGGGAGTTGAGTTGATGACCTACTTTATGCGCTTTGTTTATGCCTCTGGCGACCCGCTTACCCTTGATCAAGTGGAAAAGGCACTGCAAGCCGAAGATTCCACTTACGCCATTATCACCGACTCCGCCGATCCGCAGCAGTCCGGCGATTTGATGCGCGGAGAGGACATTTATGGGGAGATCGAACTGAATGCGGCGCGCGATATTGTCTTTCGCGAGGATATTCAGGAACTCATCGATCAGCTTGAGGGCAGCGAGGAGATCGCTGTGCCTGCCGTTCGCCGTCATCTTGAACAGGCGACCGGAATGGTGGTGCTGCGTGTGAGCGAAGATGGACACTTTCATGCAGAACAACTCGATGTGCTGTGGGATTGGCTGTTTGATACACGCGGCGGGCTGCTGCAAGTCGATGGGGAAGGGTACTATGACGTCGATCGCCTGATTCTTCCTGTCGAAGGTGACGAGGACGAATAGACGGATTCATGCGAAGCGTATAACACAAAGACGCTAAGTAAGAAAGGCGCGGTGGAAAGCAAGCTTACTTAGCGTCTTTGCGTGGATGATGGGGCATGTTGGCGTGCTGCATATGCACGGCGATTACCCCTATCATCGTGTTTTTGGGGTCTTGACACTATACCGTCCGGACGGTATAGTGTTCGCTATGAACAACACCTCTATTTCTACCCGTGAACGAATACTTGCTGCTGCGGTGCAGGTGATCCTTGAAAAAGGCACCGAACGTTTGACCTTGGACGCAACTGCTCAAACTGCCGGAGTCAGCAAAGGGGGCTTGCTGTACCATTTCGCAAGCAAAGATGCTTTGATTGAAGGCCTGCTGCACTGGCTGTTGGACGGTTTCAATCAACAACTCAAGGCTGAACTCGAACGGGAGCCAGAAGCACCGGGACGGTGGCTGCGTGCCTATATCCGTGCCACTTTCGCTGACCCTGACTCGCCGCCGAAAGAATTGGTGACGATGCTGCTCGGCGGACTGGCAAGTGAGTCGGCCTTAGCGAAAATTGTCCGCGATGCGTTTGCCTCATGGCGTGATTACTCCCTTCAAGATGGGCTGCCGCCCGCCCGCGCCACGTTAATCCGCCACGCCGTCGATGCTTTTTGGATGGAAGGCATTCTGCACCTTCCCCCGTCCAGCCTAGAAGATCCCGCCGCACTTGAAGCCGAATTGATTCGCTTAACTTACTTGGAAGGAACCGCGACACTATGAGTCCGTTTGCGTATCTAATGGTCGCTATTGTGAGTGAAGTGATAGCGACATCGTCGCTGCGTTTGTCAGACGGTTTCAGCAAACTTGTGCCTTCCATTGTGGTTGTGTTTGGATATGTGATCGCTTTTTATATGCTGTCGCAGGCGTTGAAAGGCATGAAAATCGGGGAGGCCTATGCGATTTGGTCAGGGATTGGCACCGCCGGAATCGCCATCGTCGGGTTGGTCATCTTTCATGAACCGCTCAATGCATGGAGCATCGTCGGAATTGTGCTGATCGTCGCTGGGGTGTTGGTGATTAACCTGCTGGGCGGCGTGTCCCACGCTTAGTCGCAATCACCACACCGCTTAAAATCACCGCACTGCCGATCACTTGAAGCGGTACCGGGATTTCGTGAAATAACAGCAGGGCGATCAAGGTTGCGATGACGGGTTCTACCTGAATCGCGAGGCTGACATACGTCGCGGGCATGTAGCGCAGCGCGTAGTTAAACGACGAATGCCCGATCAACTGCGGGAAGATCGTCAGCATCAGCACCCAGAAATACGCGTCTTCGCTGTATCCAGTGATGGGCGTGCCGGTCAGAATCACGATGATCAATAGGATGAAGGCTGCACTGCTGAAGAGCAGCCAGATAAACGGGACCAAACGCACGCGGGTGCGCACACCGCGCCCGATCGTCCGCTGCACGGCGATCGCCATGGCTGCGCTGACGGCCAATGTTCCGCCCAACACGGGGTTTGTCCCCGTGACACCGGTATTGCCGCCCGCCAACGCGATGATCACATTGCCTGCGATGACTGCACCCAACCCGATCAGCAGGGCGCGCGTGATTTTGGCTTTTAGAAAGCCGATCTCCAGCAGCGCTGTCCAGATAGGTGAGGAAGTGACCAGCACGGTGGCGATCAAAACGCCGACGTGTTCCAGTGAGGAAATCCACAGCACAAAGTGGATCGCCATCCACAGACCGGAGAGGGCCGTTGGCACTAAGTCACGGCGGCTGATGGCGCGTAGTTCGGCAGTGACGACCGAGCGCAAACGGCGTGTAGAGTGCTGCCAGCGTCAGCCGGGGAAAATGCGATCATGACGATGGCGCGCCCGCATGCTGAGCGTAGCGAGTTAGGATAGCCGCCATCGCACCGGAGATGACCCCGGCGACCAGTAAGACGCAGACGGAAGAGGAGGTATGGATCCTGCCCGATCTGATGTGTCGGTGATGAGGCTGGTGCGTGTGGTCATCGGATCATTGCTATCCTGATATCCGGCATGGCGAATTACCTGCTGCGTGCGTTCGTGGCCTTCCAGCCAGCCGGACGAGGAGTATCCATCCAGCCAGCGGAATCAGACTACCATAGGGTGGTGACGAATACGACGGCGCGCACCTGCTCATTGCCGAGCGCTTTACCAGGCCAGCCCGGTAATCAGCACACTTGCGACCGTTGCAAACTGGATCCTGCATAATCGAGCGAGAACATACGTCCCATGAAACGGTGATCGACTGTTTTGCAGATCCACTGAACTGTACGTCCAGTACGTCTGCTGCCAATGGCTTTAAACAACATCCCCAGCGCGGCGAGATACAAGGACGGCGCAGCACCGATCACGACCCAACCTAGCGAGACAGCGATATAACCGAGAATGATCAAGCGGCGCAACGTGCGAACGGAACCGTCGTTGAATCGCCTCAGCAGAATGGGGCCGAGCAGCGCGCATAACCCAGAGGCGCCCCAGAGGACACCAAGCGAGATTACACCATTTTCACCGACGACGAAAATCGAAGTGGCGAGAATGATCAGAATGGTGTCAGAACTGCCAACATTGCCTCCTGCTTTGACAATCAGTGCGGCGGCGACGGTGGGATGCTGGCGGGCGTAACGCAGCCCGTTGACAAAATCCTTCGCAGAGGCGCGTTCCGGTTCGGTTTGCTCCTCCAGGTTTTGGCATCACGGCGCCGAGAACTGGCTTGATCTGGGCAATCAGCAGCGCGAGGACGGCAAACGTTGCCGCGTCGATCACGAGAGCTCCTGAGGTGCCGAGCTGCCCGGCAACGAAACCGCCCAGCATGCCGCCGACGGCCAGCATCACTGACCATGTCATACTGCCTAGTAAATTGGCGGTGACGAGGTCTTCTTCACGGCAGATACTTGGCAGGAGTGCGTTGCGTCCCGGCTCAAACAGGGATGAGACGACAAATTGCAGGATGGTGAGCAGATAAATCAACCACAGCCGATCCGGGGTGGTCGCGAGCAGGAGCCCCAACACGATGAAGACTCGCGCCACATCACTGAAGATCAGGAGTTTCTTGCGGTCAAAACGGTCAAGGAGCACCCCGGCGATGGGACTGACCAGCAGGGGAGGCAGAAAACGTGCGAGCAGCAGCCCGCTGATCGCGAGTCCGGAACGGGTTTCGTCGCCCGTCAGCGCCACGGCATAGCGGGCGACCAGTGCCGCCAGCACGATCGTGTCGAAACAGTCGCCCATCAAGCTGATGGCCTGAGCGATCCAAACTCGTGTGTAATCGGGATGTTACCCGAAGCATGCGTAGGTATTTGTTCATGTCAAAAGCATAGCGGAAAAGCTTTGACTGCCTAGAGCCAACCTCTATCCATAGAAGACACGGTCTGCTTGACACACTTCGAACACGCGTTTATCATGCACGCCGTTTGTGCTATAACGACTGCTTGCGTGTGGGCTGCGAAGAGAAATCCGGAATCGACATTGCCATCCAGCGCCCATGAAAACGATCATCCTCAGCATTGTTGAGGGGATTACCGAATTTCTGCCCATTTCATCGACCGGCCACTTGATCGTCGCTGGCGTGCTGCTGGACTACCCGACGAATGCGCGTGAAACCTTCGAATTGTTCATTCAGTTCGGCGCTGTCGTCGCGATTGTCATTTACTACCGCGTGAAACTGCTCGATCAAGTGAAGCGTGTGCGTTCGGATCGTGGTGTACAGCGGTTGTGGTTGGCGTTGATCATCGCCACCATCCCCGCCGGTGCGATCGGCTTCTTGACGCGCAGTTTCATCAAGGCGAATTTGTTTAACCCGATCGTCGTCGCGATCTCGCTGATCGTCGGTGGGGTAGTGCTCATCCTGATCGAACGAGGCCGCAAGACCGAACCCGAAGGCGCGATCAATAACCTTGAAGATGTGAGCTTGCGTCAAGCAGTTGTGATCGGTTTCGCGCAGGTGGTCGCGCTGATCCCCGGTGTGTCCCGTTCGGCAGCGTCGATCGTGGGCGGTATGCTGTCAGGCCTTTCGCGGCGCACGGCTGCCGAATTCTCATTCCTCCTTGCTATACCGACCCTTGGTGGTGCGACCCTCGCAGACTTCCTTCTGAGTCTGGATGAGATCCACAGTGATCAGTTGATTTACTTCGCTGTTGGCTTGATTCTGTCCGGTGTCGTGGCGTACATCGCGGTCGATTGGCTGCTCCGCTATATCCAGCAGCATGATTTCCGCGCCTTCGGCGTATACCGCATCGCTGCCGGGGCACTGCTCCTTGTGCTGGCTGCGCTTGGCATTATGAATAACGCATGAAATAAGTGCGGTTCGTAAAGTCTTAAGACGCCAAAATCAGCTACTCCGCTTAACATGTAAAGTGTGTCACGTGTGCAGCCGTTCCACTTGACTGCTGCTCTCCAGCGCTACTCGCTGCGGCAGCGCTCGAATGGCCTCTTAGCATTCCCACGGTAGAATGTATGTCGAACTCTGCACTGCCTGATTCCGCTATTCTGGTGGTCACCGACGATTTCACCCCTTATGGTTGGTTGAAAACCGCCCTTGAAGATGACGGCTACGTCATCAAGGTTTGTGCAGACTCCGATGAGATTTTTCAGGAGTGCCAGTTTAACCCGCCGACCTGCTTATTCCTTGATCTGTGCCAGAATGAGATTGCACGCTTCGAATTGTTCCAGCGGATTCGGATGTATTTGCCTTCTTTTCAGGGGGCGATCGTTGGACTGATGTCTCACGAAGCGAGCGAAGTCGATATTGAGCACACGCTGGGAATGGGCTTCGACGATATGATGGCATGGCATCAAAGCCCTGTGCTTCAACGCCAATTCCTGCGCCGCATTCTGTACACAGCGCGGATGACACGCAGTGAACAGCAGCAGCGCGCCCTGAACGAAGCCCTGAATCACATCATCAATACGATGACGACGACGTTAGATCGCCGTGAAGTGTTGCTCGCTATCCTCGATCAGGTGGGGCGGGTGGTACCGCACGATGCCGCTAACATCCTTGTGATCGAAGGCGATCAGGCTATCGTTCGTTACACAAAGGGTTATTCGCCCGAGTCGACCGCGAAAATTATGGATTTCTCGTTTGCGCTGGCGCAGACTCCTAATCTCTACACCGTCATGCGTCACGGCGAACCCCTTGTGATCAACGACGTGGTCAGTGACCCTCAGTGGGTGCCTGTTTGGGAACTTCCCGAAACGGAGCACGGGCAATCGCTGCTCTCCATCCCGATTAAAGCGCATGGACAGGTGATCGGTTTCCTCCATCTCGATCAATTTGGCGGAAAGCGATTTACAAGTGCAGATGCCGTGCGTGTGATCGCCTTTGCTGACCAAGCGGCGCTGGCCCTGACGAATGCAGATTTGCTGGACAGCCTGACACGAGAAACAACGAAGCTGCATAAACTTCAGCATGCAACGTCGCTGCTGTTCAACACAAACCTGCTCACCTCTGACAGTCTGCCGGGGGTCGGAGCGCAGATCGCCGAACTTGTAGTGCGCGAATTCAATGCGGTGGACTGCGGCGTCATGCTGGTCAACTGGGACTCGCGAACGCTGATCCGCTTTGCGCGTGCCGGAAACTATGAAGTACGTGCTGCGGCGACACTTCAAATTGATGCGGCGGGGTTGGTGCCAGAGGCGGTGCGTACCGGGGAAGTCGTCTATGCGCCCGATGTGCGCCGTGATCCGCGCTATCTCGCCGGCGAACAGCGCACCTGCTCAGAGCTGGTGATTCCCCTTAAGACAAACAAACGTGTCGTGGGCGTGCTGGATTTGCAGAGCACTTCCGTCAATGCGTTCAACGAGGGAGATATACGACTGCTGAGGGGCTTTGCCGACTTTGCTGCTGTGGTCATCGAAAATATCCAACTCCTGAACGAAATCCGCTTCAAAGAACGCGGAAACGCCATTCTGCGCCACAGCAGTGATGCGATTCTGCTCATCAATGCCAATTGGGTGATTCAACAGGTCAACCCGGCGTTTACCGATCTGTTTGGCTATGATCAGGAACAGGTCGAACGGTGTTCGGTCGATATGCTGGCAGCGGAAGGTTCGCAAGCAGAACTGCACAAAGCCTATCGCATGGTGATGAGCACGCATGAGAATCAGCGGCTTGAAGTGACAGCGATGCGCGCGGATGCCAACGAATTTCCGGCGGACATTATGCTCTCCCCGATGTTTGCCGCCGATACCAATCAGGTGATTGGTGTGGTGTGCAGCATCCGTGACATCACCGCCCGCAAGCAGTTAGAGATGGATTTGCAGCAGTCGCTTCAGCATGAACGCGAGTTAATCGAACTGAAGGCGATGTTCGTACGGCATGCATCGCATGAACTCCGCACGCCGCTGGCTGTGATCAACACGTCCGTGGATTTGCTCTTGATGGCGGGAGATCGTAAAAATGCTGACCAGCGGGCGGAACGCCTTCGCTTCATACAGCAGCAGGTGAAACAGCTCAAGGATATCCTAAACGAACTGTTTGAATTGAATAACTATCAGCGCGCTGAACCCCCATCGCTGTTTTTGACTTCGGTAGACATGAACGTCGTGTGTGATGAGGTTGTGAAGCAGATTACCCAGTTGTATCCCTACCCCCATCAATTCAATATAAACATTGATGGCCCTTGTCATCCCATTCAAGCAGATCGTGATAAGATTACAGCAGTGCTGCGCCAATTAATCGGGAACGCACTCCAATATTCGGATGATGATACGACCATCACTGTGACGGCTCACTGCGGTGAAACACAGACCATCATTCAGGTGGCGGATCAAGGGATTGGTATTCCACCTGAATATCATAAACATCTGTTTGAACCTTTCTACCGGGTGAGGACAGGCTTGCACCAACAGTATGCCAACCGCCGCCATGGGGCCGGGTTAGGCTTAACAATCGTCAAACAAGCCGTTGACGCCCTTGAGGGGCAGATCAGTTTCGAATCTCAAGAAGGTTTGGGCACAACCTTTACCATCACACTACCCAACGTTCCGCCCAATTTAATGAAGGCAAGGTGAGACTCGTATGCAAAATATATCATCCTCAAAGGCTGTGCAGTCCTCCCAGCCGGGGAACCCTCCACCCCCAAAACGTATTCTCGTTGTGGAAGATGCTCACTCCCTGCGGCGGGATATCGTCGAGATGTTGGGCTTCGAAGGTTATGAAGTCATCGATGCAGAAAATGGCAAGCGCGGCGTTGAACGTGCGTTGACCGAACATCCCGATCTCATCATCTGCGACATTATGATGCCGATTATGGGTGGATTCGAAGTGCTTGAAACGCTGCGCAAAGAAAAAGCGACCGCTGCGATTCCGTTTATCTTTTTGACTGCCCGCGCTGATCGTATGGATTGGCGTTTTGGGATGGCGAGTGGGGCGGATGATTATGTGACCAAGCCCTTTACCGCCGTCGAACTGTTGGAAACTGTAAAGACGCGGTTGGATCGCCGCACGCTTTACGAAGAGATTGCCGATGAAAAAATGGAAGTGGTGCGCGGCAACATCATCACTGCGATGCCGCACGAACTGCGCACCCCATTGAACGTAATTCTGGGCTTCTCTGGGCTTATGTCGATGGATATTGATCTGCTTGACGGCACGCGCATCGCTGAAATGTCTAGTCACATCAATTCGGCAGCGAATCGCCTGTATCGTCTCGTCGAGAACTACATCACCTATGCGTATACAGAACTGCTGCTCTCTGATTCGGAGCGGCATGAAGTGCTAAAGTCAGGATTTATGTACCATCCGAAATCGCCGATTGAAATCTATGCGATGGATCGGGCTCGCTTGTTCAACCGGGAAGCGGATTTGGTATTCGATCTGACAGACATCGACAAACTGGCGATTCACGAAGAATACTTCAAGAAGATCGTGGAAGAACTGGTCGATAATGCATGCAAGTTCTCAACCCCCGGAAATTTGGTGGTCGTGCGTGCCGCGCAAGAAGGTACACTGTATCACCTAGAATTCATCGACCGGGGACGCGGCATGAAACCTGAGCAGATCGCGTCGCTGGGAGCATACATGCAGTTCGAACGGCGCATCCATGAGCAGCAGGGTTCAGGATTGGGGCTCATCAACAGCATGCGCCTTGCCGAACTTCACGACGGATCGCTGCGCATCGAAAGTCAGGTGGGCAAAGGTACGACTGTTCATGTATTCTTGCCGATAGCCCATTAGTCCGTACCGTTTTCCTGTACGGCTTGTTTGTGCAGCCGACAATCTTCGGTATAATGAACGATAAGGTTGTTTGGCTGGCTTGCGTTTTCATTCACTGGTGGAGGTAGCCCCGGATGCGCGATTTCATGCAAAGCCGCAGAGCGTGGCTGTTAGGATCAATTGTGCTTTTCGTGGTGATTGCCTCGGCGTGTTATCAACCGGCAGGCAGTGCGCTGGAATCGACCAGCGTTGCTCAAGGAGCACCCACCTTTACGGATACTCCAACGGAGACACCGCTGCCGACGGATACCCCCACCGAAACATTCATGCCCACCATTGAGGTGAGCAGCACGGCAACACCTTCGCCATTCCCAACTGATACCGAAACCCCATCGGCGACCCCCACCGAGACTGAAACCCCCGCTGGGACGTTCGTGGCGCAGATCGATCCGATGTTCGCGACGGCGACGGCTTTTGCGCTGGCCCAGCAAGGGCAGCAGCCGGTGTTTGAGCAGCCGACTCAGCAGATTTTTGACCAACAGCAGCCGGGTATTGACCCGCTTTACCTGACGGCGACGGCATTGGTCATTCAAGCGACGCAAACGTACTCCATACCGCTGACGCTCACTTCGGTCGCGCAAACGCAGTTGGCGAGTCAGATATTCCCGACAGAAACGCCTACCAGCGTGCCAATCATTCAAAACCCGCAGGTACAGCAGCCGGTCGTAACGGGCGCGGACTGTATCCATGAAGTACGGGCGCGTGATCGCAACCTGTTCCGCATCGGGTTGGCTTATGGCGTGAGCTATGAAGCGATTGCACAGGCCTCCGGCTTGACGAACGTCAATATCATTCATGTGGGCGACCGCCTCGTGATCCCGGGCTGCGGGACGACCGGTTTCGTGCCGCCCCCAACCTCGACGCCGACTTCGACAGGACTGCCGGGAACAACGCCGAACCCGATTACGTGCAGCAATCCCTACACCGTACAAGCAGGGGATACGCTGTACCGGATTTCGCTGGCGTGCGGTGTGACGGTTCGCGCTATTCAGAACATCAACAGCATTGTCGTGCCGGATCTCATCTTTGTCGGTGAACAGCTCACCATTCCGACAGGTGGCGCTGGCTAACCTTTCCGATTTCAGCGAATGTGATGTATGGGGCGGTTGGAGTTTCACCGCCCCATTTTTTATGAGCAGGCTTGGCAAGTAGTTTTTCAAACAGGCGACATCGCGGCGAAGGGATTGTGAAGTATGGACGAGACCATTCTGCACACGGAAGAAATCTACAGCGGCAAAGTCGTGCATTTGGCGGTGCTCGATGTGCGCTTGCAGAACGGCAAAACCGGTAAGCGCGAACTGATCAAGCATGCGGGTGCGGTGGCAATTGTTGCGCTGGATGAACAGCAGAATGTGCTGTTGGTGCGCCAGTATCGTATCGCTGCCGGGCGTGTGCTGACGGAAATCCCGGCGGGAACTCTGAATCCCGGTGAACCGCCGCTCCTGTGCGCTGAACGTGAACTACAAGAAGAAACGGGCTACAAACCCGGAAAATTGGAAGCGCTCGGCGGGGTATTTCCCGCACCGGGGTATACAACTGAGTTCATTCATCTGTTCATGGCGACGGATTTAACGGAATCACGCTTGCAGATGGATGACGATGAATTCATCGAGGTTGATCGGATACCGCTGCGGGATGCGATCACCATGATTGAGCGGGGCGAGATCATCGATGCCAAGAGTGTTTCAGGGCTGCTGAAGACGGCGCGGCGCTTAGGGATTTAGCGCTGAGATAGGAGAGGGCAGACCGCAGTATCGCCCTTGATGGTTTTTGAAGGCTCATGTTATAATCCATACCACTTTCGGTAAGAACCCCATGCGCCTGCGCGCTTTGTCCCGTCGGGCGTATTTTTTTGATCAGCAAAGGTGAGTGCGTCATGCACGAATTAGTGAAATCGCTTGAAGCAGAAGTGCCTGTTCCCAGCCACCCGGAATTCGGCCCGGGCGATACCGTCAAGGTGCACGTGCGCATTGTCGAAGGCACCAATGAGCGCGTTCAGATCTTTCAAGGCGTCGTGATCCGCTATCGCGGTCGCGGTACCAACAAGGACTTCACGGTGCGCCGTATTGCGTCGCACAACATCGGCGTGGAGCGCACGTTCCTGCTGAACAGCCCGCGCGTGGAGAAGATCGAAGTCGTGCGCCGTGCGAAGGTTCGCCGCGCTCAGCTTTACTTCCTGCGCGATGTGCGTGGTAAGGCTGCCCGCCTCAAGGAACGCCGCTAACCAGCGCGCTATAGGATGCTTGCCCGGAAATCTGGGGCAGGTATCTAATCTCAGCGGCGGATGCCCGCTGAGTTACAATCGTCAGGCAATTTGAGGCACCTGTCCACACAGGTGCCCGTTTTTTTGACGGAGATGAACCACCGTGCGTGTGCGTCCTTTCATCGGCATCACCAGCTCTCACCTCATCATCAATGGCAATCCTTATAACCGCATGTACCAGCGGAACGCAGCGGCCATCGCCCATGCTGGCGGGCTGCCCGTGTATATTCCAACCGGCATGGATGAAGCAACTCTGCGCGAAATCTACGATCGCATGGACGCGATCCTGCTGCCGGGTGGGCCGGATGTTGATCCCGCCGAATATGGCGCGGAACGCCACCCCACCGTGACCGACACCCGGATTGATGCGGCGCGTGATGCGCTCGAACTGACGCTGGCACGCTGGCAGTATGAGGACGATCGCCCAACCTTTGGCATCTGCCGTGGGCATCAAGTGCTCAACGTGGCGTTGGGCGGCACACTCGTACAGGACATTCCCGATCAATTGGCGACAGCGGGTGCGCACGATCAAGCCGACGAACTGCCGCGCAGCAATCCCCTGCATTCAATCCATATTGAACCCTCCAGCCGCTTGGCATCCATTTTGGGCCGCACGGAAACGATCGTGAACAGCATGCATCACCAGTCGGTTGAACGCGCTGCACCGGGCGTTGCTGTGACCGCGTTTGCGCCCGACGGCGTGGTGGAAGCGCTGGAAGTGCCGGAAAAACGCTTCATGCTCAGCGTGCAGTGGCACCCTGAAGATTTGTATGATGGCGATGAGGCGATGGATCGCCTGTTCCGCGCTTTTGTCGAGGCGGCGGCGGAGTATGCCGAACGGCGCACGCAGCGCTAAGCCTGATTCGCTGATGCACCCACTCATCGGCGTATTCGACTCTGGGGTAGGCGGACTCTCGATCCTGCGAGAAATCCACAGCCTGCTGCCCGCTTACCCGACCCTGTTTTTTGCCGATCAAGGGCACTTGCCCTATGGCCCGCGTCCTCATGCCGAGCTGCTGACGTTCAGCGATGGGATTGTCCGCTGGATGCAGGCTTGCGGTGTACAGGTGATCGTGATTGCCTGTCATTCTGCCAGTGCGGCTGCTTTATACGACCTTCGCATGCGCTATCCCCAACTACCGTTTGTCGGCATTGAACCGGCGGTAAAACCGGCGGCTGAAAACACACGCTCCGGGGTGATCGGCGTGCTGTCTACCCAAGCCACTGCTGACGGCGATCTGTACCGTCGAACCGTTGCCCGCTATGCGGCTGATGTGCGCGTACTGACCCGTGTTTCGCCCGATCTGGTGACGCTGGTCGAGCGCGGTGACTGGGATACGCCTGCCGGAATGGACATTATTCGCGCGCACGTTGATCCGCTGGTCACGGCAGGTGCCGATCAAATAGCCTTGGCGTGTACGCATTTTCCATTTTTGATCGACCGTCTGCGTGAAGCGGTGGGGGAATCGGTGACCTTTGTCGATCCCTCGATGGGGGTCGCGCGTCAGGTGGGGCGGGTATTGGAACAGCAGGGGATAGCCCCCTTCGAAGGGGAAACGTTTACACATGCCTATGCGACCAGCGGCGAACCCGATGCACTGCGAAGGATGCTCAATCATTTGTTGGGGATTGATGCGCCTGTTTTGAAGGCGAGTTGGCAGGGAACAGACCTCACGATCGCGTAAGGACTGTCCCTGACAGGATTAATCTTCGAACGGGGTACCTTCAGGCAGGTGACCTTCGGGATATTCTTCCTTTGTGGCTGCTGATCCCGGATTTTGCGATGGGAATTGGAGCACACGGCGCGCCCCCGCAGGCGGCGTGATGGGCAGCGCGATGAAGAACGACGAACCGGGGCAGCGGATGGGATCATGCCCTGAGCTTTCCGCCCAGATTTTCCCCCCATGCCCTTCCACGACACCTTTTGCGATCGTCAAGCCAAGACCGGGGCCTGCGCCCATGAATTTGTACGCGCCGGTCGAATGCAGTGACGGATCATGCCCCCGGTAGAATTTGCGAAAGATCAGTTCAAGGTTTTCGCGCTGAATACCAACGCCGGTATCGGTGATGATGACGAGGATGCCGGGTTCATTGTTCGGCGTGGGGTTGGTCGCCCCCGTGATTTCGATCCGTCCGCCGTCCGGTGTGAATTTGATCGCATTGACGATGACATTGCGGAATGCCTGCACCAACCGCTGCATATCGGCTTGAATGGGTGGCAAATCCTTTAGCCCGTCCGCTCGCAGGTAAATCTTACGCTGGCGCATAGCATCTTGCAGCGGCTCGATGGCCGTGCGGATGACGATCGAAATCGTGGACTGCGCAAAGCGCAGATCCATCGCATTCACGTCGATCACGCTCACATCGAGCATGGCGCTGATCAACTCTTCCATGCGCTCGCTGGCTTTGCGCAGGTTGGCGACCATCCCGGCGACCGACATCTGATCGATACTGTCCGATTCGACCACAGCTTCGAGGATGTCGGTGTAGCCGCGAATTTGCGCAAGCGGTGTGCGCAGCTCATGGCTGGCGATGGTGACGAAGTCGGTTTTGACCGAGTCAAGCCGCTGCATTTCAGCGTTCAAGCGTTGAAGATCGCTGACCAACTGGGCTGTCTGCGGCGTTTCGGCTGATGGAGCGGTCGGCGCGGCTTTCACCTGAAACAGCGACTTCCAGATACGATCCGCGAGGGCGCGTGCGGGTAAATACAACACGGCAGTTGCCAGCGCCAGCGCCAGCAGCAAGGCCAACGTATCGAAGGTGCGTTCAGGGCGCACCCCTTGGCCCAATAACAGCGCACCAAGGATGAAAAGAGTCGTCAGGCCAATGAGCAGGCTAACGCGGATGGCCGTTGACAGCGCCCGGAAAAATGTGGTGACTCGTTGTGATTTCTGTCCGTCTTGCACGCTCAACCTTATTTGAGAATGTAGTAGGTGCCTTTTTTGGAGCCAACCTTGAGCAGAATTCCGCGTTCTACCATGTCTGCCAGATCAAGGCGCAGCGTTTCGGCACTGACGCCCGCACACAGCGACCGGTATTCGCGATTGGTGATTGAACCGTGATCTTTGATGTATTGCAAGGCGCGCGCCTGCCGGTGATTGGTATTGCGCACCCAATCGGGGATCGAGGCTTGTTCACGGCTGTTGCGCAGCGTGACGGCGAAGCTGTACGGACGCGCGTCAAAGATTGGGAGCGGGTGCCCGGCCTGTTCCATGACTTCCATCATGCGGTCGATGCCCAAGCCCAACTCTTCAATGTAACCCCACTGGAACAGCCCATTGACGATACGGGGGTTGCGGCTGAAGTGCTCATCGACGATGTTTTCGACCGTGATGAAACCGGGCAGCCCGCCGGGGCTGATGACTTCGAGACGGTCGGAATACATGCGGATTTCGATGCGGCGACCACGTAGGCGATAGTCCCGGTGGCAAATGGCGTTGACGATGGCTTCACGCACCGCAAACTGCGGATATTCGTGGCTTTCTTCGCGTTCCAACCCTTTGACGACGGCGCTCACCGCCATTTCGCCCCATACAAGATTCCACGCATTTTCGATCAAGCGGGGCAGAGGGCCGGTTAGTTCTTCGCGGCGGGTGTACCCGGCAAGGCCGCTTTCGCCGCGCGGGGTTTTGCCGACGAATTTGGCGAACACGACGCCGCACTGCGGCAGCCAGTGCTGCGGATATTCGGCAAACAGCATGATTCCGCTGACGGTGGGGCGACCAGTAGTATCGATCGCGCCGATTTCGCGCAGCAGATCGTCAATTTTGCCGTTATAAGGGCGCTTGGTGCGTTCGGCACGCTTGGCGAGATACTCTTCCAGCATTTTGGGACTAAAATCGTCGCGCGTGGCACCGGGGACGGCTTCACTTTCGAAATCGCCGGTACTTTTCGCGCTGGCTAGCTTCAGAATCTCTTGACCGCCCAGTGGGCGCACCGCTTTATCACTGCGGATGACGACACGCCCATCGCTGAGCGCGTGCAGTTCAATGCTGCGCGGGATGCGCAAGGCGTATACCGTGCCATCGTCTGTTTCGACAGGCTCCCAACTGCCCGTGACGACCGATGGACTGCACAATTGATCGGCTTCCTTGAGTGCTTTGCTCAAGGCTTCCAGATCGGTTTTAGCTGTGAGTTTTCCATCGTCCTTCAAGCCGACGATCAGCGTTCCGCCTTCGGAATTGGCGAACGCGACCATACTTTCGGCAATCAGCTTTGGATCACCTTTTTCAAGAAAAGCCAGCCGGGGCCCCGGCCCATTTTTCAGAAAATCCGGATTAAGCATGAGGCATAACTTTATGGGTTGGGCGCATATGCGCGGCGAACACCACGCCCATTATAGCACCCTTCCATCGGGTTCGCAGTTCAGTTTGTGCGACACATATTAAGCGCAAACTTAGCGCAGATTTTTCAGCGGATTGCTATCGCATGGTGGCGATTAAAGGCTTATACTGAAAAGAAGATAGGTTTTTTTGAGACAAAGGTGACTGGCATGGAACGGGAGACTTGGTATCTCGTCCTGCTCGTAGGCGCAATGACCATCAGTATCCTCTTCCTGTGCCGATTGACTCTCATTAGCACTGGATGGCTTAAAGCGCCGATTCTGCGTCAAATGCAGTCCTACTCCCAAACATATCTCCGCTACTACCCACTCCCCGCGATGTTCTTCTGGGCAGGTGTTTTTGTCTTTTGCGTGGGTGTACTCATGATGATCGCCGCAGGGTCGATTTTTCCGGCATTCTTGGCAGGATTTGGACTGCTGGCGTGCTCGTGGATGGCGGTGCAATTTGCGCCTTGGTTCATGCAGCATGATCAGTGGATACTGCCGGTCTGGTATCGTGAACTGGATGAGCGTACTTCGCGCGATGAACAGCGGCGCATCGCCTATGCATGGCTGCGGCTTCCTCGTGCTGTCCACCGGGAATTTAATCGATCAGATGCTGCGTTTGCGGGGTGGGCGGATCTGGTGCTGTTGAGCATGACGAATGCCACTGCCGACACATTTGTCTATGCCCCGCAGTACCGCTTGATCAAGGCGCGCCGCCCGTCGTGAAACTGCGAACGACCCTTAAGCAATGGAACCGATGGTTTCGACGACCCCGTGTGCTTGACAGCTTGAGCGCCTATCACCTTTGGGCTGCTGAATACCCGCCCGAAGCGCATAATGCTTTGATGCGAACCGAACAGGCCGCAATGGTTGAGTTAATGCCGCCGCTGCGTGACCTGATCGTATTGGATCTCGCCTGCGGTACCGGACGCTACGGTCTGATGGCGCAGCAAAGCGGGGCACGTCTGGTCATTGGCGTGGATAACAGCGTAGATATGCTGGCGCGAAATGGATTACGGTTTCGCGCTGCCGCCGGGATGACCCGGCTTCCGCTGGCGGCTGAATCGGTGGATGTGGTGCTGTGCGGGCTCGCCATTGGTCATGTCGCCACCCTTGAACCGATCCTCACTGAAATTGTGCGTGTGCTGAAACCCAACGGTACCGCGCTGATTAGCGATGTGCATCCAGATTTGTTCTTGCAGGGTGGGCAGCGCACCTTCACGGCGCAGGGAAAAACATACGCCGTTGAGCATTATCCGCACACCATCTCACAGGTTCGCGCCTTTGCCCGTACCGCAGGGCTGCTCACCACGACGATCGCTGAGCCGCATCTCCCCGAAGGTGCCGGAGCAGGTGGATCGTACGGTGTGCCTGTCGCCGTCATTTACCGGTTTCAGAAACCCCACGATTGATTTTTAAGAAGATTTGGGACGTGCGACGAGGATATAGACGCCCAGAATCAACGCGATGATGGCGGGCGGCACGCACAACGAAACAAACAGGCGCGGTGCGCTCTGTGCCTGACTGAGCGCCATGTAAATCACAATGAACAGGATAATTCCGACCATCGACAACCCCACGCCGATCAATAATGCGCGTGTGAGTCTGCGCCGTTCTTCCGCTGTAGAAAATGGAGGCGTCATCACTTATTCCCTTTGAGTGCTGCGGTGTAATATATCACGCCTTGCTGTAAATTCTTAGCGCGATTTTACTGGTTTTTTTCAGCCCTTTTGGCCAAAGCTGATGTATCCTATCCCCTCATCAGGATCTGAGTGACGCAGTCACTCGCATCTTGATGGAGTTTTAAGCCTATCCATAACGAAAGGTTCTGTTGTGAAGTTTCTCCGCACATTCTCTACACGTCTCATGCTTGTTGTCCTGATCGCAGCAATGTCCACCATGCTGGTAGCACAGGCACAAAAGGCCGAGAGCACTCCCGAGCCCAGCACCGATGCAGACGTTTTGAGCCTACCGCTGCTTTTGAGCGGTGACAGTATTGATGCATCCTTCGCGGATACGGATGGCGCATTCCTTGCAGCTTTCAACGCCAGCGAAGGCGATACGGTCAACATCTATTTGAATGCCACGACCGACTCGCTGGATCCCTATCTGGCGCTGATCGGCACGAGCGAAGCGGGTACCGCTCTGCTCGCCGCAAATGACGATTTTGATCTTTCCGTGAGTTTTGACTCGGCGATTGTCGGGTTCTCGATCCCGGCGGATGGCACCTACTTCATTCTGGCGACCTCGTTCACCTATCGCAACACCTCGCTGACCGACGGCGCCGCAGACCTGACTTTCAACCTCGCGATCGACGGCAATACACAGCCCGCCGATATTCCGGAAGACAGCTTCTCGTACTATGTCGTAAACACGGCAGTTGGTGAAACCATCACCCTCGACATCAATCAGGATGCCCCGGCCTATCTGGTCGCCTTCCACGGTGAAGAAGGCCAGCAGGTTACCCTTGATGTGCCCTCGGACAGCCTTGACACGTTGGTGATGCTGTTCGACAACCTCGGCCAGCGCGTTGGCGTTGATGATGACGGTGGCGACAGCTTCTCGGCGCAGCTTCAGGCGACACTGCCCACGACCGGTGTGTATCTGGCGTTCGTGACGACCTACGACTTTGCGAACATCGCCAACGGTGACACGACCGTGACCGATGGTTCGATCGATTTCTCGGTCACCGAGTAATCAACCTTTTTCAATCAAAAAAGCCGCTCGGTGACTGTCACCGAGCGGCTTTTTTATTGCAGCCAATCGTGTTTAAGCGTCGCCGCTCTTCTGAAGTTTTGCCCACTCGTCTTTCAACGTAACCGTTCGGTTGAACACCAGCTTATTAGGCGTTGTATCGGCATCGACGGTGAAATAGCCGAGGCGCTCGAATTGGTAGTGGGTTTCCGGCTGCGCCCCTTGGGCGTTCGGTTCGATGTAGGCACGCTCGATGATCTTCATCGAGTTGGGGTTCAGGTAGTCGGTGAAATCCTTATCGTCGTCCATGTCACTGGCTCCGGCGACGGTCAGCAGTTGATCATACAGACGGATTTCCGCTTCCAGCGCGTGCGCCGCGCTCACCCAGTGCAGCGTCGCCTTGACCTTGCGACCATCGGGCAGATCACCGCCGCGGGTGGCGGGGATCATAGGTGCAGCGCAGCTCGACGATTTTGCCGTCTGCATCTTTGATCGCTTCTTCGCCTTGATGAAATAGGCCGCGCGCAGCCGGGCTTCTTTGCGGGGGAGAGCCGGTAGAATTTGGGCAGCGGGTTTCCATGAAGTCGTCCTGCTCGATGTAAAGCACTTTCGAGAACGGGACTTTGCGCGTGCCCAAGCTGGGATCTTCAGGGTTGATCAGCGCTTCAAATTCCTCAACCTGATCGTCCGGGTAGTTGGTGATCACCACCTTGATCGGGTTCAGGACGGCCATCAGGCGCGGCGCAATTTTGTTCAAGTCCTGCCGCGCGCAGTATTCGAGCATTTGAATATCGATCACGCCGTTGGCTTTGGACACGCCGATGAGATCGCAGAAATCGCGAATCGCCTTTGGGGTGATGCCGCGCCGCCGCAACCCGGACAGCGTAGGCATGCGGGGGTCATCCCATCCGCGCACGAACTTTTCCTGCACCAAGCGGATGAGCTTGCGTTTGCTCATCACCGTGTAGGTGAGGTTCAGACGGGCAAACTCGATCTGCTGGGGGTGGAAAATTCCCAACTGATCGATGCACCAATCATACAGCGGGCGGTGATCTTCGAATTCGAGCGTGCAAATTGAATGGGTGATGCCTTCGATCGAGTCGCTTTGCCCGTGCGCCCAGTCGTACATGGGGTAAATACACCATGTATCGCCTGTGCGAGGGTGATCGGCATGTAGAATGCGATACAAGACCGGATCGCGCATATTCAGATTGGGCGACGCCATATCGATCTTGGCGCGGAGCACGCAGGTGCCATCCGGGAATTCGCCTTTGCGCATCCGCTCGAACAGATCGAGGTTTTCTTCGACGGAGCGATCGCGATAGGGGCTGTTTTTGCCCGGTTCGGTCAGTGTGCCGCGATAGTCACGAATCTGCTCCGCGGTCAGGTGATCGACATAGGCTTTGCCCGCTTTGATGAGCTGCACGGCCCACTGATAGAGCTGTTCGAAGTAGTCGGATGCAAAGCACAGATTTTCGAAGTCAAAGCCGAGCCACTTCACATCGCGCCTGATGCTGTCGATGTACTCCTGCTCTTCTTTGGTGGGGTTGGTGTCGTCAAAGCGGAGATTGGTTTCACCCCCGTAATCGTCTGCCGTGCCAAAATTCAGGCAAATCGATTTCGCGTGGCCGATGTGTAGGTATCCATTGGGTTCTGGGGGAAAACGAGTGCGGACACGTCCCTGAAAGCGCCCGCTGCGGTTGTGTTCGTCGATGATGTCGCGAATGAAATTGGTTTTGCTGCCAGTACCGCCCGTGCTCGCGGGGGAGGTGGCATTATCGAGGTCTGTTGCCATTGGTCGTGAATTCCCGTTGCGATTAGAACAATCGTTACCTGAAGCCCGGTCATTTTACCACACCCAGCGAGGCGGGGCGCATGTTTGACAGATGAGGGAACCTTCGTATAATCTCCATGTAGAGGCTTGTCTGTTTACAAAACAGGATTTCACAGTGATTTTTGCGCGCGTCATGATGTGCTGCTGTATGTGCGGTGATGAATTCATCACATGCGGCTGCGTCGCGCGTTTCTGAGCCTATCACCTTTTTCTGGTGAACAAGAGACCCCGGCAGTACGCCGGGGTCTTTTTTTGTTGCAAAGGGGTACGGAAAGCATGATGATCATCACTTTTCACGGGAAGGTTTGGCATCGTATGTGTTCACTCTCTGTAGAGCTGATGTACGGTATCGATAAAGCAACATGTCTTAGAACCTAACGGTTCAGGACATTGAACATTTAGGGCAGGAGTGCAGGGTGAGCGTCATCGCGTTGGATCAGATTAAAGCGTTGAATCAACAATTTGAACATACATCGCCGCAGGAGGTTCTCGCATGGGTCGCGCAGACCTATCCCGATCACTACGCGGTGGTCACGAGTTTTCAGCCGACCGGGATCATTACGCTGCATATGCTCTCGGAAACGGTGCCCAATGTGCCGGTGCTGACGCTCGACACCGATCTCCTTTTTCCTCAAACCTATGCGCTGATTGATGCTATAGAAGCGCGGCTGAATCTTCAGGTTGTACGGGTACGCTCTGCGATGACGTTGGAAGCGCAGGCCGATGCTTATGGTGATGCGCTTTGGGAGACAAACCCGGATTTGTGCTGCCGACTTCGTAAGGTGGAGCCGCTGCGCGCAGCATTGGCACATTACGATGCGTGGATCACCGGGCTGCGACGCGATCAGGGAACTTCACGCCGGAATACACCGGTTGTTTCGTGGGATGAGAAGTACCAAAACGTCAAAGTGTCACCCTTTGCGACATGGACAGAGGAAATGGTTTGGACTTATATCTATGCCCATAACCTTCCGTATAACACGCTGCACGATCAGGGATACCCCAGTATCGGCTGCCGTACTTGCACAAAAGCGGTGATTCCCGGTGGCGAGAGCCGGTCGGGGCGATGGGCTAATTATGCGAAGACAGAATGCGGGATTCATGTGCCAGATGAGCTACCGACGGGGAGCGGCTGAGGCTTGTATCACGCGATAAGCAGGGGGGATTTCAAGTGAAAGCATTGGTGGTTGAACGCGATTCCGCACTTGCCGAACATACAGCGAGTGCGCTGCGGCAGGCAAATATCGAAATTCTGGTGGCTTATGATGGGCGTTCAGCGCTGCATCAATGGATTACCCAAAAGCCTACACTGATCGTGATGGCGGCGGAACTGCCAAAATTGGATGGCCTTAGTGTATGCCGTCAAATTCGGGCGCATTCCAATACACCGATCCTTTTGCTGAGCGAAAATGATGGCGATGAACATGTAATACGCGGTTTGCAAAGCGGCGCGGATGATTACATTGTCAAACCGTTCAGCCCAGCACAGTTATTGGCGCGCTGCCAAGCGGTGATGCGCCGTGCCGAGCAGCCGAACCGCTCCCGTTCCCTGACTATTGGCGGACTGACGCTTGATCATGCGCGGCGCAATGCGGTACACAGCGGACGGAATATTCCATTAACACCGCTGGAATACCGGCTGCTGGAAACGCTGGCGGCCCACCCGGAGCAGGTTCTGACCGCTGAACGCTTGATCAACGCCGTATGGGGGACGAATCAAGCCGATAAAATGATGCTTAAGCAGCTTGTTCATCGGCTTCGTCGAAAATTGGAAAGTGAGCCAACACGCCCATTGATTGAAACCATCTCCGGGGTAGGGTATGCGCTTTCAGCCCCGTAATGGGAGAAGCAAATCCGACCATTCGGTTTGTTGCCGTTTTGTCACCGCTTCTGTAACGTTGATGTGACCGGATGGTATTAGGGTAGGAGTAGTATCTCACCACAGTTCTGAAGGAAGTGCCATGTCCTTACGGTTTCACCTCCGTCGCAGTCAAATTGCTCTCTTGATCATCATTGCCGCGCTTGTCAGCGCTGTCAGTGTTCGCGTTTCCAGTGTTTTCGCCCAAGACCCGGCACCGGTAAATTTAACGCTGGTGGGGTATGCTGTTCCGCGTGAAGCGTATGCCGAAATCATTCCTCTGTTTCAGGCGTACTGGCTGGAACAGACAGGGCAAACCGTGACGTTCGAAGAATCGTATGCGGGATCGGGTTCTCAATCGCGCGCGGTGATCGGTGGCTTGGAAGCCGATATTGTGGCGCTATCGCACGAGGATCATGTGACGCGCATTGCCGATGCGGGCCTGATCACCAGTGATTGGCAAGCTGGGGAAACACGCGGCTTCGTGACCGACTCGGTTGCGGTGCTGGCGGTGCGTCCGGGCAATCCCAAGGAAATTCAAGGCTGGGCTGATCTTGCTCGTGAAGGCGTCGAAGTGGTGACTCCTGACCCTGCAACGAGCGGCGCAGCTCAGTGGAATATCCTTGCAGCATACGGCGCGGCGTTTCGCGGCCATGTGGACGGTTATGATGCTGGCGAAGAGGGTGCCGCCGCCTACTTAGCCGATGTCCTCCGTAATGTCGTCGTGTTCGATGCCGATGGCCGTGCCAGCTTCCTGACCTTCGAAGATGGTGTGGGGGATGTGGCGATCACCTACGAAAATGAGGCCATCGCCGCGTATCAAGCGGGCGGCGAGTTTGATGTCGTCTATCCGACATCGACCATTTTGATCGAAAACCCGATCGCCGTGGTCGATGTTTACGCCGATGCGCACGGGGTGCGCGAAGTCGCGGATGCCTTCGTGCAGTTTACCTACACGCCTGAAGCACAGGCCATCTTCGCCAGCAAGGGTTTCCGCCCGGTGATTGACGGTGTGTTAGAAGATAACCCAGATCTCGCGGTGCAGTTCCCCGAGATTGAAGATTTGTTTACCATCAATGATTTCGGTGGTTGGCCGGAAGTCGTGCCGACGTTCTTCGGCGACGACGGCATCTACACCCAAATCATCACGACCATTCAAGGGCAGTAATGCATGGCGTTATCGACCGCCGGGGAACGTAATCGCTCCAATGCAGGTGTTACCCGCCTCCAAGTGCCGATTGGCACTTGGGGGCTTCGAATCTCTGCGCTCACTTACTTGCTGGCTTTTGTGGGGGTGCCGCTGCTGGTCGTGAATGTCAGCGGTTTTCGAAGTGGATTTGAGGCGTTTTGGAATGAAATCACACAGCCCATTCCCCTAAACGCGATCGGCTTGACGCTGATCACGGCTGCCGTGATGACGGTGATTAACATGGTGATGGGGGTGCTGACGGCCTATGTGCTGGTCTATTATCAGTTCCCCGGCAAGCGATTGTTCAACGCCATTATCGACCTGCCGATCGCAATCCCCACCCTTGTTACCGGGGTGATGCTGGTGCTGCTCTACGGCCCTCAAACCGTCGTCGGCGGGTTTCTCGAAAACAACCTTGGTCTTCAAGTGCTATTCGCGCCGCCCGGTATCGTGCTGGCGCTGTTGTTTATCAGCTACCCATTTGTGATTCGTGCTGTGCAGCCTGTGCTGCTTGAACTGGACGATAACCAGCAGGAAGCCGCCTATACATTGGGCGCATCGCAGGTGCGGACTTTCTTTTCCGTCATCCTTCCCGCCATTCGCCCGGCGGTGATTACGGGCGGTGTGCTGGGTTTTGCCCGCGCGCTCGGTGAATTTGGATCAGTTGTGCTGGTTTCGGGCAACATCGCCATGCGCACCCTTACGGCGACCGTCTATATTGCGCAGAAGGTTGAAGGCGGCGATATGAACGGCGCGGCTTCTGTGTCAGTGGTTCTGTTCGGGTTGGCTTTCGCCATCACGCTGACGCTTGATTTACTGATGGCGCGGAAAGTGAAGCCGACGTATGAAGGCGACTAAACCGCGCAGCCTGTGGGCTGGCTTGTTGATCGGCGGGGTGCTGCTGTATGCGGCGGTGCTGCTGTTTGCACCGATGATCTCGATTGTACAGGGTGCTTTTTCGCGTGGGGCAGAAGCCGCGATAAACTCCCTAAATGACCCTGAACTCATACACGCTTTTGGCGTTACGATTCTATTGGCCGTGGTGTCTACCACCGTCAATACTGTGGTTGGGATCGCCATTGCGTGGGTGTTGGTACGCCATCAATTTCCCGGCAAGGCTGTCCTCAACGCACTGGTAGATTTACCCGCCGTCGCTTCGCCCGTCATCATTGGGTTCGTCGTGATCGTGATCTTCGGGCGCGGCGGATGGCTGGCTGGGTTTCCGTTTCAGATCGCGTTCGCTATTCCCGGCATGCTGCTGGTCACATTGTTTGTGACCCTGCCTTATGTCGTCCGCGAGGTAATGCCTGTACTGGCATCACTGACCACGGAGCAGGAAGAAGCGGCAGCGACATTGGGCGCGGGACGTTTCTATACCTTTCGCCGTGTGATCTTCCCCGGCATTTGGCACGGCGTGCTCTACGGGGCAGTGCTGACCCTCTCGCGGGCGGTGGGGGACTTTGGGGGTGTGCTGGCCGCGGGGGGTGGCATACAGGGTGCGACCGAAACCGCCACCATTTATATCAGCCGGGCACTGCACGATCGCAATCGGATAGGCGCGTATACGGTAGCGCTCCTGCTCGGTGTTTTTGCGATTGCGGTGCTGGTGGTCATCAACCGTCTGCGCGCCGTTCCTACCGAAACGGTAGTTTCCGCGAGCGAACCTGAAAATCCTGAATGGGAGACGTAAGGATGTCGATCGTCCTTGAACACTTGTACAAACGCTTTGGAACTCAGAGCGTCGTCAACGATCTCTCGCTGGAGATTGGCTCCGGTGAGCTGTTCGTACTGCTGGGCAGCAGCGGCAGCGGTAAGAGCACCGTACTGCGTTTGATCGCCGGATTGATCGCGCAGGACGAAGGGCGAATTTTCCTGAATGGCAGTGATATGTCGGCTGTGCCGACGCAGCAGCGCGGTGTGGGTTTTGTCTTTCAAAATTACTCGCTGTTCCGGCACATGACGGCGGCGCAAAATATCGAATTTGGCCTGCAAATTCGTAACCTTCCCCGTGCTGAGCGTCACAAGCGGGTGAATGAACTGCTGGAAATGATTGGCCTGCCGGGATACGGAGGGCGACTTCCGGCCCAGCTTTCAGGGGGACAGCAGCAGCGTATCGCACTGGCGCGCGCGCTGGCTCCACGCCCGAATGTGCTGCTCCTTGATGAGCCTTTTGGGGCGCTGGATGTGAAAATTCGCACTCAACTGCGCACCCGTTTGCGTGAAATTCAGCGCGAACTGAAAGTGACGACGATTCTCGTGACGCATGATCAGGAAGAAGCGTTTGAACTGGGCGACCGGATTGGCATTATCGAAGCCGGGCGGCTGCTAGAAGTTGGAACGCCGAGTGAATTGTATCGACGACCGCAGCACCTCTTCACGGCGACGTTTTTGGGCGTCGCGAATCTCCTCCAAGGTCAGCGAAACGGTACGCATGTTCATGTTGGCGATCTCGCGCTGCCTGCGCCGCCGAATTCACAGCATCTGAGCAACAAGCCTGTGACGGTGGTTGCGCGACCCGAAGCGATTGAACTGTCACTAACGCGCGATGCGCTGAATGGGGAACCTGTGGGACGGGGTGTGATCACCAGTGTCGATTTTGCCGGTGCCGTCCAGCGGATTACGGTTGATATGGTCAAACCGCAGCAAATGACGCTGTCAGCCTTGATCACCGATGGGGCGGCGAGCAGCGATCTCAACCCCGGGCAAGCAGTCTGGATAGGCTTGAAGTCGTACCATTTAGTCGCGGCTGAACAAGGGGAATAGGGATAGCCGACACGGATCACAGGGTTTCCAGCACTCGCACTCGTTTGGTTTGCAGATGGTACGCCGACTCGTTATAGTCTGCGGTAATGCCCAAACTCCGCCAGCACCGCCGGGAACCTTATGCTTCCTACGCTTGATCCGTTCGATCCGCTTGACATCGAAAAACCCACTCATCTACAGGCCTATCTGACCGAAACGCGGCGTATTACACCCGGTGAGACGATCGAGATGCGCACGCTGTCCGGCGGTGTATCCAATCGCACGGTATGGGTGCGGCGCGAAAACGGTGAGGCGTGGGTGATTAAGCAGGCGCTGGCAAAACTGCGCGTGCAGGTCGATTGGTTCAGCGATCCCGGACGCATCCACTGCGAGGCGCTTGGGCTGGAGTGGCTGCCAAAATTCACACCGCCGGGGACGATTCCGGCGCTGGTGTTCGAAGACCTCGATCATTACATCCTCGCTATGCAGGCGATTCCTCAGCCGCACGACAATTGGAAAACGCTGATGCTGGCGGGCACGCTCAATATGGATCATGTGCGCCAGTTCGGGCAGATCCTCGGCAGCATTCACGGTGGGTCATCGCGTGCACGGGCACAGATGCAGCCCATTTTTGCCGATCAAACTTTCTTCGATACCCTACGCATCGAAGCGTACTATCGCTTTACCGCCTCTCAGAATCCAACGATCGCGGATTTCTATCACACCTTGATCGCCGATATGCTCGCCAATCGTGAGTCGATTGTGCATGGCGATTACAGCCCGAAGAATGTGCTGGTGCATCACGGTAAACTCATCCTGCTCGATCATGAAGTGATGCACTTTGGTGATCCGGGTTTCGACATCGGTTTTTCGATGACGCATCTCCTCAGCAAGGCACATCATCTCCCAGCCTTGCGCACCGAATTTGCACAAGCAGCGCGGCTTTATTGGGAAACGTATTTGGCGTCACTTGGTGATGTCGCTTGGCGCGAGGCATTGGAAGAGCGCGCCGTGCGTCATGTGATGGCCTGTTTACTGGCGCGGGTTGATGGACGATCGCCGTTGGAATACTTAAGCGCGGCAGAGCGTACTCACCAGCGCCGCGCCTTACTTTCGTTGATGGGCGGCCCACCGCCGACCCGGATACCTGATCTGATCGATGCTTTTATCGAACGATTGTAGGAGCCGCATCATGTCTGTCGTTCAATCGCTTGACGCGCTCGAAATCCTTGACAGCCGAGGACGGCCTACCCTGCAAGTCATGTGCATGCTGACCAGCGGCGTTCATGGCATCGCATCTGTGCCATCGGGCGCATCGACGGGCAGTGCCGAAGCGCATGAGCTCCGTGACGGCGATCCGGGGCGCTATGGAGGATTAGGCTGCCGCCGCGCGGTGCAGAACGTCCGCGAAACGCTCCATGAGGCGCTTCGCGGCATTGAGTTTGCCGATCAGCGGGCGCTGGATGAGCGGTTGATTCAACTGGATGGACACCCGAATAAAGCGAACTTGGGAGCGAATGCCCTTCTTGGCATTTCGCTGGCATTCGCGCGGGCGCGTGCGGCTGAACAGAATGTGCCGCTGTATCGCTATTTCGCCCAGTTTGACGTGATCGCTGCGCCCAGTCTACCGCGCCTGACGATCAATCTGTTCAGCGGTGGACGGCATGCTGGGGGACAGGTTGCTGTACAGGATGTGCTCATGGTGCCGTTAGCCGCGACGATCGAAGAGTCGCTGGAGGATGCTTATGCGGTGTATCAGGCGGCGGCAGAACTGATTCAGGACAAATATGGGATGCGTGCGCTGACTGCCGATGAAGGTGGACTCGCGCCTGCGTTCCCCGAAGATGAGGCAATGCTGATCGATGCGATGCAGGCGATCGACAATGCGGGGATGATTCCCGGCAAGGATATGGCGCTGGCGATCGATGTGGCGTCCAGTCATTTCTATCGAGATGGGCGGTATCATCTCAGCGGGCAGCGGTTCGACAGCGAAGCCATGATCGATCAACTGCTGGCATGGGCAAACCGCTATCCGCTGATCAGCATTGAAGACGGGCTGGCCGAAGACGATTGGACGTATTGGCCGATGTTGTGTGCGAATTTACCTCACACGACTCGCGCGCTTGGGGATGATTTGCTGTGTACCAATCCGGCGCGGATTCAACACGCGGTCGATGCGCATGCGGCCAATGCGCTGCTGCTCAAAGTTAATCAGATCGGTACGCTCACCGAGGCATTCGCCGCGCGCAGCATTGCTCACAGTGCCGGTTGGCAGGTGGTTGTCAGCGCCCGAAGCGGCGAGACGGAAGATCATTGGTTGGCCGATTTGGCAGTGGGGTGGGGGGGCGATTACCTCAAAGTTGGGTCGATCACGCAGTCGGAGCGGTTGGCAAAATACAATCGCCTGCTTGCGATTGAAGCTCAAACCGGGCTGGTGATCAAAGATATGCGTGCGGCAGATTCGTTTTAGACAAAAAGGTTTGTTTACAGAATCATGGGTGCTGAATCAAAACGTTTTGAGAATAAAGCGGTATTGGTCACGGGGGCGGGGCAGGGAATTGGGTATCACCTGTGTTGGGCGTTTGCCCGTGAAGGGGCGTTTGTGGGCCTCAATGACACGGATGTCCGCCTTGCAGCAGAGTCGGCGGCGCGGATCAATCAGGAAATCCCCGGCAGCCGAGTGATCAGCAGCGTGGGCGATATTTCTGATCCGGCGGCGGTATCGGCGTTGATTGGGGAATTTGCCGATCAACGGGGCGGGCTGGATGTTGTCGTCGCGAATGCTGGAATTACGCGCTATATGCCCTTTTTGGACAGCACTCCGGATGTGTTCGACCGGATTGTAAGTGTGAATCTGCGTGGGACGTATTTCACAGCGCAGGTTGCCGCCAAACAGATGATTGCTGCCGGGAAACCGGGGCGTATTATCCTGACCTCGTCGGTTGTGGGGCAGCAGGCTTTTCCCAATTTCAGCATTTACAGCATGACGAAAGCGGCCATTCAAATGTTGGCGCGCTCATTGGCGCTGGAACTGGGGGCATTTAGCATCACCGTCAATGCGATCACCCCCGGTGCGACGCTGACCGAACGTGTTCTCCGCGAAGATCCGCACTATGAGCACAACTGGTCGCAGGTGACGATCACCGGGCGGGTTGGGCTGGTCGAGGATGTCGCGGCGGCGGTGCTGTTCCTCGCTTCGGCAGAAGCCCGGCAGATCACCGGGCAAAATTTGGTCGTGGACGGTGGATGGTCAATTCGCAGCCCACTCCCGAATGATCACCCGGTACTGCCGGATAAGCAGGATTACGCTTAGATAGGCTTGTGGATGTCCGCCGCTTCGAGCGCGGCTATTCCCGCTTCCAATACACGGGTGATGCGATCGACATCGTAGATGCAGCCCGCCCATGTGCCGCCGCTGACGCGCTGAAGTGCTGCCCATAGGCGTGTGTCATCCGGAAGGTTTGGGTGTGCATGCAGGTCGGGATGTAGGGGACGCGCCGCCAGCACGACCGCGCCGACTCCCGGTGTGAGATCGCCGTGCTCAGGGGTGGCAACGAGATGAATCGTCCCTTCCAGCGTTTCTCTATTGAGGAAAATCTCCAGCGTGTCGCCATCGCGGATTTTACCGAGCGGCCCACCTTCCAATGCTTCCGGGCCGATGTGGCCGATACAGGCCCCGGTTGAAAATCCTGAGAAACGCCCATCGGTGAGCAGGGACACCTGCTTTCCCCAGTCGAGATACTTTAACGCCGAGGTAATCTGCGCCGTTTCAACCATGCCAGTTCCCAGTGGGCCAAGCCCAATCAAGACCATGATGTCGCCCGGTTTCACCGGATTAGGAACCCGGCCTTTGACGGCTTGAATCGCCGCCTGTTCCGAGGTGAATACCCGTGCTGGGCCGCGATGACGGAAAATCTGATGCTCGTCCACACGGGACGGATCGATGCTGGTGGCTTTCACGACCGATCCGAGTGGGGCGAGATTGCCGACCGGAAAGATCACCGTGCTGGTGAGCCCCTGCTTGCGCGCTGAATCGGCATCCATGATCACTTGATCGGCGTCCACACCATCCGATTCCGCAAGCAGGCGGCGCACCGCGTGCCGCCGTTCGCTGTTTTCCCACCAATCAAGGACGGTATCGAGTGTTTCGCCGGAGGCGGTGAGTACATCGGTGTTGAGCAGCCCCATGCGGCGCAGATGCAGCATAACTTCCGGTACGCCGCCCGCCATGAAAACCTGCACCGTCGCGAAATTGCGCGGCCCATTGGGGAGCGCATCGACAAGGCGCGGCGTACTGCGATTGATGCGCTGCCAATCTTGTACGGTCGGCGGGGTAAGCCCGGCCTGCTGCGCGATCGCCGGGATGTGCAGCAGTAGGTTGGTAGAGCCGCCGAAAGCGGCGTGAACCAGCATCGCGTTTTCGAGTGCTTTGGGGGTTAGGATATGCGCTAGTCGCTGCTTGTTGGCCTTGAGCTTGATCAACGCCAGCGCTGAACGTCGCGCCATATCCAGCCAGATAGGTTCACCGGAAGGGCTGAGCGCGCTGTGCGGGAGAGTCAGCCCGAAGCCTTCGGCCACCACCTGCGAAGTTGCCGCTGTGCCAAGGAATTGGCAGCCGCCACCGCCGGAACCACAGGCGCGGCATCCCATCTCCGCCGCGTAGTCAAGCGTAATGATCCCCTGCGTAAAACGGGCGCCGATCGTTTGGATGCGTCCGGCATCCTCTGCGTCGATAGCAGGCAGGGTGACGCCGCCGGGGACGAGGATAGCGGGCATTTCGCCAAAACCGGCGAGGGCGAGCATCATCGCAGGCAGGCCCTTGTCGCAGGTGCCGATTCCCATCACACCGTCGCGCGTGGGCAGTGAGCGTATCAGGCGGCGGGCGACCATCGCCGCGTCATTGCGGTAGGGTAGGCTGTCCATCATGCCGTCGGTGCCTTGGGAACGCCCATCGCACGGATCAGTGACGTAGACGGCGAACGGCATTGCATTATTGTCTTTGAAGGTTGCAGCCGCTTCACGAACTAAGAGATTGACTTCCCAGTGACCAGTGTGCAGCCCAAGTGCGATCGGTGTGCCGTCTTCGCCCCGTACACCGCCATGCGTACTGACGATAACGTACTGATCGCGCCCGACTTCATCCGGATTCCAGCCCATCGCCGCTGCCTGCGTCATGCCGAACAAGTTGCCGCTCGGCTCATCGTGAAGCATCGCTTCGGTGAACGGCAGTCGTCCCGCAGGGCCTTCACCCTTTGTGCGCGTACCCTCGACGCGAAAATCGGTACCCAAAATCGTGTTTCGAGAGGGAAGGGCGGCGGTCATGCGCAGTCATCCTGTCTAAATCATGGTCGGGCTGCCAATAGTACCGCAAAGCACAGATTTTGCCTCATCTGCAAATTATATCTTATAATTCTTCTGAAACCGCTGTGCGGCATCGTAACATCCTGATCACAGGAAGGAATGGGTTCATTGTGAAAATTGGTTTGTTGGGCTTGATTATGAGCGACCTCACCGACGTGAATTACGACAAAATTCGGTGGGCTATTGATCTCGGCTTTCATGGCGTTGGTGCACACTTAACCGTACCCGCGAGCACCGTCTCCGATCAAACGGCGGCATCGGCGAAAGCGGCGTTTGCCGATCAAAAACTGCCGTTCTTGCAGCTTTGGGGGCCGTACCCGTGCATCATCTCGCCGGATGAGAGCATTCGTAGGGCAGGGGTAGAAGGCGCGCGCGATATTGTCAAGTTGGCGGCGAAGATGGGGGTGCCGGAATCGGGCGTGCGCCCGACCAGCCTTAATCCGCGCGGCGACTGGTGGCCGCATGGCGACAACTACAAACCTGAAACCGAAGATCGGCTGGTCAGAAGTTTGAGTGAGATCGTGCAAACCGCGGAGGACTACGGGATCGACATTGTGTTGGAGACGCATGTTACGACGACGCTCAATACCCCGCAGGCGATCCGACGCGTGATCGAGCGCACCGGATCGAAGCGGATCAAGATCAATCTTGATCCCTGCAATTTTGTCGGGGATTTGCAGACGGCGTTCAATCTCAAACCGATGCTGACCAACCTCTTCGCGGAGCTGGGGCAGTACATCGCGACCGTACACTTGAAGGATTTCATGCTGGAAGATCGGTTCGTCGTTCACATCACCGAAACCGTGATCGGCACCGGGCTGATGGATTTCGAGACGATTCTGAACCTCGTGCACCAGACGAAGCCCGATGCCTATGTCGTGATCGAACATCTGCCAGTTGGGTTGATTCCGCTTGCTAAACGTAACCTAACGCAGAAAATCAAGGATTTGGGGCTGCCGTTGGGGTGATGCGGCGCAGCGATCGCAAATCAGGCTATGCTTGTTAGGGCGTTGGGGTGGTCGAACGCCCTTTTTCTTGAGGGGACACAGGTATGATCAAACCGCTGCGAATTGTCGGCGCGCGGATATACACTGGACGCGAGTCGGATTGCACAGCGCTTAACACGACGGATCGCGTCCTAGTCGAACCGCATCCCCGTGCGCTGACGGTTGATCTGGAAGGCTATACGATCTTCCCCGGCTTGATCAACGGGCATGATCATCTCGATCGCAATCACTACCCGCGCACGAAATTCCGCGAAAAATATGATAACGCGCACCAGTGGGGCGAGGACATAAGCGCTCGCCTGAACGAATCACCGTTTAAGGAGCTGCGCGCCTATCCGCTGGAAGATAAGTGCTTGATCGGTGGGCTAAAGAATCTGTTGTGCGGCGCGCTGACGGTTTATCACCACGATCCGCCACACGCACCCCTGTTTAAATCCGATTTCCCTGTGCGCGTCGTTCAGAATTATGGATGGGCGCACTCGCTGCATTTCACGCCGGAAGCCGAGATTATCGCCTCGTACCGCCGCACCTCACCGAATGTGCCTTGGTTCATCCATCTTGCGGAAGGGACAGATTATGTGGCGGCGGGCGAATATCAACGGTTGAAGGCGATGGGTTGTGTTGGCGCGAATACGGTCATTGTGCATGGTGTTGGGCTGACAGAGGCGGATATTGTTGATGCTGCGCCGAAAGTGCTTGGCTTGGTTTGGTGCCCCACCTCGAATGATTATTTGCTGGGGACACAACCGAAGCTTGGCGCATGGCTGGCATCCGGCGGGCGTTTAGTTCTTGGCAGCGATTCGCGGCTAACGGCAGAATGTGACTTCCAATTTGAGCAGCTTCAGGCGAAACGCTTGCTCATTGATGCAGGATGGCCTGATTACCTGTTTGATACCGCCGGGTTAATGCGTGACTCGTTGGCGGAGACGCTGAGTCCGGGATCGCGGGCCGACTGGTTCATTTCGCAGGGTGGGGTGGCGCGCGCGGATCTCGCGCTCATTGTACGCGGGGGTGTTCCGCAAATCGGTGATCCCGACTTGATGGAGAAGTTCCCGCACATCGAGGCCGTTGACGCGACTCTTGATGGTAAACCCAAGCGGGTGAACCTCCAGCTTGCGCGGCAGATTCAGCGCTGTTCGCTTAAAGAGCCGGGTTTGGAGATAATCGGTTCCATCAAGTCGAGTCGATGGTTTTGAACAAACGATGACACAGGTTTTACTGGGACAGTCCTACTATCTGCGTTTTGACGCGAAGCTGTACGCGGCGATGCAGCCCTATCCACCGTTGGGAACGTTGTATGCGGCCAGCTTACTGCGCGAACAGGGCTACGCCGTCGCGCTGTTTGATGCGATGCTGGCTGAAAATACACAGGCATGGGCGGCGGCACTCGATCAACACAAGCCTCGATATGCCGTGCTGTTTGAAGACAACTTCAACTACCTGAGCAAGATGAGCCTGCTGCGTATGCGGCAGGCAGCCTTCGAGATGATCGATGCGGCGAAGGCGCGCGGCTGCACGGTGATCTGCGGCGGCGCGGACGAAACCGATCACGCCGAGCTGTACCTTCAACGCAGGGCGGACTATGTCGTCACCGGCGAAGGCGATCGCACACTGGTCGAGCTGATCGATCATTTAGAAGGGAAGTCGGAACTACCGCTCGATCAAATCCGCAGCCTCGCCTATCGAGATCATGACGGCAAGATCGTCAAGACGCTGCCGCGCCCGGTGATCGCCAAACTGGATGCGCTGCCGTTTCCCGCGTGGGATCTGGTCGATCACGCTGCTTATCACGCGGTTTGGAAGACGCATCACGGTTACATCGATGAACATGGTGACGACGCGCGGTTGTCCGTTCCATTGCAACTGGTGCGCCAAACCGATCTGGGGACAGCGCTACAACGTCAGGTCGCCGCAGAATGTCGTCGAAGAGATGGCGTGGATCAAGGAGCGGTTTAACCCCGATCACCTGTGGTTCATGGATGACATCATGGGCATTCAGGACAGGTGGATTGAAGAATTCGCGGCGGACCTGGAAAAACGCAGCCTGCACATTCCCTTCAAAAGCTTAAATCGGGTCGATCTGCTGCTGCGTGGGCGGACGATCCCGGCGCTGGCGAAAGCAGGCGCGCAGATCGTGTGGGTGGGCGCAGAAAGTGGATCGCAGAAAATCCTCGACGCGATGCAAAAAGGGACGACGGTCGAGCAGATCTACGAAGCGACCCGTCAACTGCATGCGCATGGTGTGAAAGTGGCTTTCTTCTTGCAATTCGGCTATCCCGGCGAAACACGCGCCGATATTGAACTCACTTTGAAAATGGTGCGCGATCTGCTGCCTGATGACATTGGCATCAGTGTCAGCTATCCGCTGCCGGGGACGCCGTTTTACGAGACGGTCAAACACGAGTTGGGCGAACGCGCGAACTGGGTGGACAGTGAAGACCTTGCCATGCTGTATCAGGGGCCATTCCGCACCGAGTTTTATCGCCAGCTTCATACGGTAGTGCATAAGGACTACCGTTCGCGTAAAACGTGGCGTGATCTTCAACAAACGCTGCGGAATCCGGCTGCGCTTCGCCCCAGCGATGTCCGCCGTGCTGCGGCGATGCTTTATCACCGGATGACGCTGCCGCGCGCGCTCAATCAGCTTGACGCGCTGGCGAAACGACCGCATGACCCGATTCGACCGCCGAATGTGCAGCTTCACGGTTAACGGCCAACTGACCCCCATCGTTCGGGCGTGGGCACGCCAGCGCAGATCGTGTTATCCTGTTGAGGTTGGTTGGGATGAAGAACTCAAGGAACGTTATGGCGACATGGATTAAGTACAAAAACGCCGAAAACATCACCGAGATTTTCAATATCGACCTCGCCTCGCGATTTCGTCATGTGGAAGAGGGCGATTCGACCTTTATCGAGGTGCATGCGGATGACACCGTCCATACCGTGATGTGGATGACGGACAAAGAGGCGTTTCACGCAATTCTCGATTACATCCGTACGACGACAGGGTACGCTCTGGAGTAGGGGGCCGAGGGATTTCGGTTGGATATTCTGCTCACCCATGCCTATTTTCTGAATGACGATCCCCACGAGCGGCAGGTGATGAAACCCTACCCCCCGCTGGGGATTCTGTTTCTCTCATCGTACCTGAAAGCACGCGGATTTGCGGTGAGCGTCTTCGATGCGACCTTTCAAGACCTTGCTGCTTTTGAAACGCTGATCGCCCGTGAACGGCCTGCAATCGTCGGTATCTACCTCAACCTGATGACCAAGTTCAACGGGTTGAAGATGATCGCCGTCTGCAAGCGCTATGGGGCGCGGGTGATCCTTGGCGGGCCAGAACCGCCTTACTACGCGCGCGAGTATCTGACACGCGGCGCGGATGTGATTGTGAAAGGCGAAGGTGAGCTGACGCTCGAAGCGTTGATCCCACACCTAAGCCGTCACGGAATGAGCGGCCTAGAATCGATCAACGGGATCACCTTCTTAGGCAGCAGCGGCGAGGTGATCGAAACAGCGCCGCAGTCGTTTATCGCCGACCTCAGCGCGCATCCTTGGGCGGATCGCGAGGCGATCGATATTCCAGCGTATATGAACGTGTGGAAAACCCATCACGGCAGAAGCTCCGTGAGCGTCATACAGGCGCGCGGCTGCCCGTATACCTGCACGTGGTGCAGTCATTCGGTGTACGGGAATACGCATCGACGCCGCACCCCGGAGGATGCCGCCGATGAGCTACTGTGGATCAAAGAGCGCTATAACCCGGACATGATTTGGTACGCCGACGATGTCTTCGCGATCAACCGTCGATGGTTTTTCCAGTATGCCGAGGCGCTCAAACGGCGCGGCGTGCGCATTCCCTTCGAGTGTATTTCGCGCGCGGATCGGTTGGACGAGCCGGTGATCGAAACGCTGGCGGAGATGGGATGTTACCGGCTGTGGAATGGCTCGGAGAGTGGATCACAGCGCATGCTGGACGCGATGCAGCGCAAAACCGATGCGCTCGACGTGCAGGCGAAAACCCATCTGCTGCGCCAGCATGGAATCGAAACCGGAATGTTCATCATGCTGGGCTATGACGGCGAAACGATGGCTGACATCGATGAAACGATCGATCATTTGAAGCGCAGCAACCCGGATGTGTTCCTGACAACCGTCGCGTACCCGATCAAGGGAACGCCGTATTACCACGAAGTCGAGAACCGCATTTTGACCGACAAAGCATGGGATCAACGCAGCGATCGCGATCTCACGGTTGAGGGACGCTACTCGAAACGCTTCTACTCGTTCGCGACCCGCTGGATGGTGAGTGAAGTCGCGCTGAACCGCGCGGCACAGAATGGCGGGATGCCGCTAAAACGGCGGCTCAAGCTGATTGCAAATGCGAAGGTGGGACGCGTCGGCATGCTGATCACACGGCGAGAGCGCGAACGGGCGACTGCGCGGTTGCGCCCGCTTTCCGCCGGTTGAACACACCGATGACCGCTTTCGACGCCCTTGCCCCGGATTATGATGCCGAATTCACTGCATCGCAGATTGCACTTCATCTACGGGCGCGCGTTCACCAACGGCTGCGGACGCGTTTTGCGTCGGGAAGCACCGTCCTTGAACTCGGTTGCGGCACGGGCGAAGATGCGGCGTTTCTGGCACGAGAGGGCGTGCAGGTCATCGCCACCGATGCCAGCATAGGAATGATCGACGTTGCACGGGCAAAAATGGCAGCACATGCCAATGTGTCCTTTCAAGCGCTGGATTTGAACGCCCTCGACAAGCCCTCTTTTGAAAAGGTACAGGGCGTTTTCTCGAATTTCGGTGTGATCAACTGTGTGCGCGATCGGCGGGCGCTGGCTGGATGGTTGGCAAAACAGATCCCTTCTGGCGGAACGGCGGCGTTTGGGATTATGCCGCCCCTTTGCCTATGGGAAATGGCATGGCACGCCGCACACTGCGATGTCAGAACTGCGTTTCGGCGGCTGCGCGGATCCTTGAGTTTTCAGATCAACGGCGGTGAGCCGGTGATGGTGGATTACCCCAGCGTTCACACCCTCACGGTCGAATTTGCGCCGTATTTTCGGCGTGTTCATGTCGAACCGCTTGGCTTGCTGCTTCCCCCTACGGCGGTTTATGCATCGCTTGAGAAGCGCCCCGGCTGGATGCGCCGCTTGACTCGCTGGGATGATGTGCTCAAAGCTCCCTTCTTTGCGAATTTCGCCGATCATTACTGGATCGAGTTCGTGCGCGTGTGATGAGTGTGTCTCAATCGCCAGTACGCCGCCGCGTGTCGCTGAACACTGCTCTTTTGCTGATCTCCAATGTGGGCAGTGCCGTGCTGCTGTTCGTCCTGACGGCGTTGATCGGGCGGGCCTTTGGCGAAGAAGGCTTGGGCATCTACGCGCTGTGCATGGCGTGGATCACGCCGATTAGTCTGCTGGTGGAATTCGGCATTGGCACGCTGCTCACACGTGAATTGGTACGCGCCCCGACCCAAACCGGATCGCTGGTGCGTGCCGCCGCATTCACCCGGCTGATTTTTGGCGGAATGGGGATGCTGCTGCTGGTCGTTGGCGCGCCGTTTCTTGCAGCCGATCCCCGTATTGTTGTTGGACTGCAAATTTCTGCGCCGATGGTCATGCTATCGCCGATGTTCAGCCTGTTCACAGCGGTGTTTCGCGCCCGCGATACCATGCTGCCGATCCCGTTTCTGAATATCGGTATGGTAGCGGTGCAAGTCATGATGACGGGGCTTGCGATTGCCAACGGCGGCGGCATGCTCGGCGTGCTGCTGGCGAATATTGGCTCGTCCGCCGTACAGGTCGCTGCCGCCTACGTAGTGTATCGCCGCTGGCAGTTCACCGGGGATGACCGTCTTGCGATCATGCCGCTTCTGCGGCGCGCATGGCCGTTTGCGCTGGCGGCACTATTCGCCGCTTTGCAAATTCGCTTGAGTGCGATTCTGCTGCAAGCCCTCACCAGCACCGGGGAAGTCGGCTTATTTTATGCGGCCAGCCGGTTCATCGAAGCCGCGCGCGTGATCCCCAATGCTTTCTTTGGTGCGCTGTTCCCCATGTTGGCGGCGCTGGCGGCTGATCCGCTGCGTCTGCGGCGCACCTTTCGCCGCACGATGATCGGGTTGGGAGGCTTTGGCTTTTTGTGCGGGCTTGCCTTCTCCGTGATCGCGCCAGTCTTGCTGCCGCTGGTTTTCGGTGCTCGCTTTGATCCCGCGATTCCTATCCTGCAAATCCTCAGTTGGTCTCTGGCTGCATCGCTGCTGCGCGGTGGGCGCACACTCTACTGGTATGCGTTGGAACGAGAAGCATGGGTCAACACGGTGAATGCGCTGACGATCGCGGCGCAGGCGATACTCAGCCTGTGGTTGATTCCGGCGTATGGCGCGGTGGGGGCGGCATGGATACAGTTGATCGTAGAATCAGGGGCGCTGCTCATGCTGTGGATCGCGCCTGCACGAAGTCATGCAGCCGGGGTGCTCACTCGCCATGAATCCACCTGAAAACGCGCGACGCATACGTTCACGAACCGGGGGCGCGATCGTCATAGGGTTGTTCGTGCTGGCGCTGGCGATTCGCCTGTATTACGCACACGGGTTCGATGGGCTGTATGGGCAGGATGCGTATGCCTACTACAACTGCGCGGCAGAAATCGTACGAGGGACGCCGATCAGCCCGTTTTACTGGGGAATTGGCTACCCGACACTGCTGGCAGCAGGTTTCACCGTCTTTGGCCTTTCCCCCGCCGTTTCTCAAGCAATTAGCTTGATCCTAGGAGCGGCGCTTGCCCCGATGTTGTTCGCGCTGGCACGGGCGCTAGGGCTTACCGTTGGCGTGAGTCTGCTGGCGGGTCTGCTGATCGCGATCAGTGGGCAGGCGATTCAGTCGAGTATCGTCACGATGGCGGATATTCCGGCGCTGTTTGCTGCGGTGGCAAGCGCCTTGTGCTTGCTGCACTACACGCGCACCGATCGACGGGTGTGGTTGATGTGTGCGGTTGGCTTGCTGGTCTATGCCGGGATCACGCGCTGGTTATATTTCGCATTGGTGCCCGCATGGGCTGTGCTGGTGCTGATGCATTGGCGGCGAATACGCTGGATCACCAGCTTGTATGCAGCGCTGGTCGCGGGGCTGGTGCTGCTGCCACAGATTGCGTTTGGGTTGGTGCATCCCACTCCGGTGATCGATCACGCATGGGTGCAGGGCTGGTCACCGGCGAATGCTTTGCGCCGTGATTTTGTCAATGTTGATGGGGAATTTCACTATGCGTCGATCAATGCGGTGTTCTATGCGGCACCGCTGATCGATTATCTGTATCTTGCGCCGTACTTCGCTCCGTTTATCGTGATAGGTGGCATCGGACGTTGGCGCCGATCGCCGGTGCTGGTATGGTTGGGGCTGTGGGTCGCCCTGCCGTATGCATTTCTGATCGGCATCCCATACCAGAATATCCGCTTTCCGCTAATCGTCCTCCCGGCGGTGATTTTGCTGGCCGTGAGCGGCGTCGATGTGGCAGCGGGCGTGCTCAGACGCTGGTGGATAGAGGCGGCTTCGCAGCGAAGGCGGTTTTTTGCCCGCGCGCTAACGATAGGTACGGCCAGCATCGTTGCTATGAGCCTCGTTGGAATGCTGGGCTACGGTTCACTGGTGATTCGATCGTTTGTTGCGGCGCAGGAAAGCGATAAAACCGCGATCGCTTGGGCGCAATCGATGATCCCGGCAGACGCGACGATCTACACATTGGGGCTGACGCTTCCGCTGCGCCTCACACACCCTGACGGCGATGTACGGGAACTCTACTATGAAACGCAGGAGATGCTTGAGACCGTGCGCACCCGCGATCAAACCGAAGGACATACGACCTATCTGCTGGTCAACCTATGGCAGATTACCCACCAATGGGCCGGGCGCTCCCCGGCGAACGCGTTTGAATGGCTGCGGCTGCACCGGGGTTTGATCGAAGTGGGGCGGCAGGGAAATATTATCCTGTTTCAAGTGCAGCCATGAGAAATCTACGCGTCGGGGTGTTGATCCCCGGTTTTAGCAGCGATGCGCATGATTGGGCGATCCCCGTTCAACTGAACCTTGCGCGCGAACAGGCGCGCTATGTTGATTACCGCGTGATTGCGCTGCGTTACCCTCATCGACGGGATCACTATCAGGTGTTCGGCGCGCAGGTGTATTCGCTTGGCTATGGCGCAGATGCACGCGGAATGCGCCGCCTGCTGCTGTGGCGGGAAACGCTTTCGCTGCTTGAGCGTTTGCACCGCGAAAAACCCTTCGATGTGCTGCACGCGATGTGGGCCGATGAAACCGGGCTGATTGCCGGTTGGTTTGGGCGGCGGCATCGCATTCCGGTCGTCGTGTCCATTTTGGGCGGCGAACTGGCGAACCTACCGCGAATCGACTACGGGGGCCAACTCAGCTTTTATGGGCAGTGGGTGACAGGGCAAGCGCTGCGGATGGCGACCCGTATTCAACTGGTGAGCGGCAGTGTAGAGCGGATGCTCGCCGCCTCACAGTATGCCCGCTATACCGACAAAGGGGTGCGTATTCCACTGGGGGTGGATGCCGAACTATTCTCGCCCGCCGAGCCGGATGACTACGACCCGCACCGGATGATCTGTGTTGCCTCGCTGATACCCGTCAAAGCTCAGGAGAGCCTGTTCATCATCATGAGCAAGATGCGCAGCCCGGTCACACTTGATCTGATTGGGACAGGTGGGGAACGTGACCGCCTAGAAGGGTTGGCTTACCGGATGGGGATTCGGGTCAATTTCGTGGGGCACGTCCCCCATGAAGAACTCCCACACTATTATCAGCGGGCGGCGCTTCACATGCTGACTTCGAAGCACGAAACGTTTGCGCTCAGCGTGGCGGAGGCGGCGGCGTGTGGAGTGCCTTCGATCATGATCGGCGATGTGGGGATGCTGCCGGATTACCCGTCGATTGGGATGGTGCTTCAAGCGGGATTAACCTCCACCCAAAAAGCGCAGTTGATCGAAGGACTGCTGACCGACAAACTGCGCCTCGATGTGATGCGCCGCGCCGCCCGATCAACGGTTGAGCAAGAACTCACCCTTCAGCTTACGGCGGCGCGGCTGCGTGACTTATATGCCGACTTACAGACGTTTTGACCAAACGCCCGTCCATTCGGGGAGCGTGACCCACTTTTCGCGCTGAACGCTATCTGCCAGTGCGTCCCCGAAGAAGAAGCGTACCAGATGATCGGCTTCGTCGAGTGACGCGAATTTGTAATCGGTGGCGATTGCATGGCGGGTGAAGCCATGCTCGTTTTCGAGATAGGCGTAATAATTGGCAAGCGCTTGATTGGGCGGATTCGGCTGAAGTGCGCCAGTACCCAACGTCTCGATAATGATCATCGCGCCATTCGGGCGAATAACGCGTCGCATTTCGTGGATTGCGGCCCCGATTTCGTCGCGCCAGCGATCGGCCTGCCACTCGGTCGCATGGCCGAAGCTCCACCCCGCAATAACGAGATCGGCGGATGCAGCTTCGACGGGCAGCGCGCGATTTTCAGCAGTGCCAAGCGTCCAATTCTGTGTTAGGGCTGCACGTAGGCTTGATTCGGCAATGGTGAGCATGTGCGCAGAGCGATCGAAAGCCCGGATAGAGCGAATGTACGGGGCCAATAAACGCGTTACCCGCCCTGTGCCCGCCCCCATCTCGACCACGTCGATTCCATCCAGCGGAATGACGGAGGCAATAGCGGGCAGTAGGTTACCTTGATAATCCTCGCGGCTGACGAGTGCATCATACTCCGCCGCGTGTTGGGCGTAGATTTCCTCAAATGTTGGCATAGTAGCTCCTTTGGCTGAAAATGTGATGTGCCATTTCTTCATTGCGGTATACAATTCTGCCTTCTTCCCATTATAGGCTGTGTCCGGCAAACCCATTGATGCCTTGGGCTTCTTATGAAACTTCGTGCTTCTGCGTTGCTGTTCGTGCTTGGCTGTGTTTTCCTCGGCTCATTGGCAATCCTCCTCCTGTTCCCCGGCGATATTACGCTGAGCGAACAGCACGGGGATGCTTCGGTATGGTTTAGTGCGGATCGACGGGCCGTGTTTTCGCGCGCAGACTGTGTATCGCTGACATGGAATGCGGAAAATATCCGTGAGATTTATCTCAATAACGATCCGACGACCGGCGCCGATGGTCGACTCTTCTGTAATTCCGGCGACGCGCTGCCCGAACTGCGAGTCGTCTACCTCGATGGAACTGTCCAAGTTTTTACGCTGCCGATCAGTGTGATCATCGAGCGCGGCGAGGTTTGGATTGTCTTATTGGCTGGCATCGCGTGTTGGGTGACTGCAGGACTCGTCCGCGTGGTAGGAGATCGCCGTGAGCGTGCGGCATCGTCTCCAAGTGGTGATAGCCCGTCATCACGCCGCATAACGGTCTTCGGGGTGGTAGGCGGAGTCGTGATCTTCGCTGCTGTGCTGGCCGCATCCGGGGAACTGCTGCTGCGGGTATATTTCGGCGTGTTTGGCACAGAAGATCAGCGGCTTAGCTACGTCTATTCACGCGAAGAAATCAACGAACACCGTCCATTGGCTATCCCGCTGCCCACCGTTGGTTTTGGACTTTCCCCGTTCCAAAGCGATGTCAATTCGCTGGGGTATCGCGGTGAAGATGTTACCCTCCCAAAACCGAGCGACGTGTTTCGCATTGTCGCGTTGGGGGGCTCAACGACGTTTGGATATACCCCGGTTGACCAAACGTATCCGGCAGACTTGCAGCGCATTCTGCGTGAGACCTATGGCTATACCAATGTCGAGGTTGTGAATGCGGGGGTCGTCAGCTATACCACGTTCAATATCGTGCCCAACTTCATGACTCGCGTGCTGGAGCTTGAGCCAGACATGGCGATTTTCTATGAAGGGGTGAATGATATTCATACGCGCACGGTGCCGCCGGACTGCTACCGGGGTATGAACGCGCTGCGCGGGTTGAATCCTGACCGGTTGGTGCCCACCGATATGACGACCGCGCCGTTAAGTGCGAGCGTACTCTATCGTTTTATCAGTATTCGTTTGGGGTGGGAGCCTGATCCCCTGACTCTGAACAGCATTTTTCGGAATTCGATCGTCCCGTGCGATGTTGAATCGGGCGGCACTCCTGCCGAGAATTTGGCCGCGAACCCGCCTATCTACTACCGGCGCAACCTCGTCTCGCTGATCGCGATTGCACAGGCGAATGATGTACAGCTCGTGTTTTCGACATGGGCTTATCACCAGTCCGATCCCGCCGTTCCAGATTTCTGGCCGGGTGCGATCGTAGAGCACAATCAGATCGTCACCGATCTTGCAGCGCAGTACGGGCTGCCCTACATCGACTATGCGCCGTTAGCGCCCCAAGAGGATGCGCTGTGGGTCGATTATATTCACATGGGGGTCGAAGGTTCTTTGCAGCAAGCGGAAACCTATGCTGCTTTTCTGGTCGAACAGGGTTTGATTCCTGCCCCAAACCCGTCTCCGTGAATGGAGGCGGGATGGGGAATGTGGTTACTTCAGCGAGAAAATACGTAAGCGGGCGCGGGCTACACCTGCGCCTTGAACATATCGTACTGTTCGATCAGCTTGGTCTGGTCAATTTCCGGGTGCTTGTCCATCAACGCGCGGAAAATACCAATGTATTCAATCAACTGCGCGGCGGTGTAGGCTTCAAAGCGCAGGGTGATGGCAGGCTGTGTGTTGCTGGCGCGCACGAGACCCCAACCGCCTTCAAATAAAGCGCGCACGCCGTCGATGGTGATGACTTCGGTGCGTTGGCTGAGGGCGTGTGTCAATTCGTCGATAATATCGAACTTCACCGCGTGCGGCGTGGACAGGGTGATTTCAGGCGTGGCGACCAACTTCGGAATATCTTCGAACAGTTCCGAGATCGTCTTGCCGGAATTGGCGATCAATTCGAGAGTCTTAAGGGCGACGAGCGGTGCATCGTCGAAACCGTAATAGTTTTCGCCCCAGAACATGTGACCGCTGATTTCGCCACCGAGCGGTGCTTTAACCTCATTCATCTTCAGCTTGATCAAGCTGTGACCGGTCTTCCACATGACCGGAACGCCGCCATATTTACGGATGTAATCCGGCAGCGCCTGCGAAACTTTCACATCAAAGACGATGTTCGCGCCGGGGTTACGGCTCAACACATCGCGGGCCAGCAGCGCCAGCAGACGGTCGGCGGAGATGTGATGGCCGTGATCATCGATAAAACCGCAGCGGTCGGCGTCACCATCGAAACCAAGGCCGAGATCGGCATGGACTTCGAGGACTTTGGCTTCTAAATCTTTGGTGGTTTCGGGGTCTTCGGGGTTGGGTAGGTGATTCGGGAACGTGCCGTCGCTTTCGCAGTACAGGCAGGTCAGGTTCACGCCCAGTTCTTGCAGGATGCGCGGCACATAGGAACCGGACATGCCGTTTCCGGCATCGAGGACGACGGTCAGCGGGCGGTTGAATTTCACCATGCCTTTGATGGTGTCCATGTGCTTAACACCCATCATCAGATCTTGATCGACCTTGCCTTGCCCGATAGCAAAGGCATCGTTGAGGATAATGTCGAGCAGGTCTTGAATCTGCTGATCGGCGAGTGCCAGCGCACCATACGCCATCTTGATGCCGTTGTAGAGGGTGGTCAAGTGGCTGCCGGTGATCATGACGCTGCCTGCTTTGCCCACCTTGTAGGTACAGGCAGCAAAATAGGTGGTGGGGGTGACGACTTCACCGATGTCGGTAACGTCCATGCCGGTGGAGGTTAGCCCTTGAATCATGGCGGCATGAAGCGGCGGGGAAGTCAGGCGGTTATCGCGCCCTACGAACATATGCTGCGTGCCGAACGTCTTGGGCATATATGTCCCAAGTGCCTTACCGACGAGCAGCGCCAATTCTGGGGTGATCTGCGGGTTGTCGCCGGTGGCGGTGCCCCGAATATCATACTTGCGGAAGACGGAACGATTTACTTCAGTCATGCTTCTGCTACTCCATGGTGATTCCACATGTATTCAATATACAGAGACAGCCAACCCCCTTATTGGCCGGTTGGCTGCCAAGATGCCGATTGTCTGTATTCCGGCACTGTATCCCCGTGCGATGGGGATTTGTCAGCGACGGGTTATTCGGTTTCCACTTTGATTTCTTTGCCATCGACCAGCGCGGCGAATTCTAGGGAGTCCGCGCCTTCATGCGCATCGATTCGAATGCTGGTGCCGCTGGGCGGGTTGGCGCGCAGCAGATAATCGGCCAGCGGTTCGCGTACCGAGCGGCGAATGATACGGCGGAGCGGACGCGCCCCGTATTCCGGTTCGTTGTTCTGGGCCAGCATCCATGTTTCACTGGCGGGCGTGAAATCGAGCTTCAAGCCGCGTTCCGCTGCCATCTTGACTTCTTTTTTCAGTTGAAGTTTGAGAATTGCGGCCAAGTCGTCGTTCGACAGCGCGTTGAACATGATAACTTCGTCCAAGCGGTTGAGGAATTCAGGCCGGAACCATGTGCGAACCTCTTCCATCGCCGCTTCGCGGATTTCGTCATTGATGACCGGGACGGCAAGTTCTTCGCTGCCGAGATTGCTGGTCAAGATGATGACAGTTTCGCTGAAATTGGTCACCTGACCACGGCCATCGGTCAAGCGGCCTTCTTCGACCACCTGCAAGAGGATGTCGAGAATGCGCGGGTGGGCTTTTTCGACTTCATCGAACAGCACGATGATGTACGGCTGCTGGCGCACGCGCTCGGTGAGCTGCCCACCGGCTTCGCTGTCCACATAACCGCTTGGTGAGCCGATCAACCGGTTGAGGCTGCTTTCATCCTTGAACTCGCTCATATCGAGCGGGAGCATGGCGTCTTCGCTGCCGAACATGAATTCGGCCAGCGCTTTGCTCAACTCGGTTTTGCCGACGCCGGTAGGGCCTAAAAATAGGAAAGCACCAATGGGGCGCTTGGGGTCTTTGAAACCGACACGGGCGGTCTTAATGGCACGACTGACGGCCAGCACTGCCTGTTCTTGTCCAATCACGCGTTCTTGCAGGTGTTCGACCATGCTGGCGTAGCGGGCGCGCTCGTCTTCGCCAAGTTTGCTGACGGGCACTCCGGAAATTTGGCTGGCAGCAAGAGTCACATCTTCAGGATCGACAGTATTGGCGGCGACATCATCAGCGGCGGGCTTGTTGACCATATTGGTGGTCGTGACGACGGCGGCGGCGCGGTGGATCAACTGCTCGGCACTGCGGGGCAGCGGGACGGCGCTCATGTAGCGCTTGGCCAGCCGTGCGGAGAGCGTCAGCGACTCTTCAGGAATCTTCAGCTTGTAATCGGCTTCGAGATGCGGGCGCATGACCTTGAGGATTTCGCTCGCTTCTTCGACGCTGACTTCTGGCACGCGCAGAATTTGGCAGTTTTCAGCGATGGTGCTGACCGGTGCCACCCGGTTCGTCCATTCCTGCTCGGTGGTGGTACCGATGATGACGGGATCGTCGCTCAGGAACGCCTTCTGGATCATGGGCGTGGCTTTGCTGAATTCCGCTTTGATGGGGCCGCCGAAGAATCGATGAATGTGCGGGATGAACATGATCCCGCCGCGTGCCTGATTCAAGCCCGCGCGAATGGCCTTCTGATCACTGTCAAGGAGGGCGGTTTCATCGACGACGACGAGGCTTTTCAAGCCTTTTGGCCCTTTGCTTTCAGCCATGCGGAGCGCGAGGCTGTAGGCGAGGGTGCGTTTTCCGACGCCGTCGGGCCCGACAAGGATGAGATGGCGAGTCATGGCCTGTGAGAGGATGTTGGTCATGTCGCGCAGAAGCGAGTCACGGAAATAGACAGCGCGCAGTTTGCCCATCTTCGCCAGCGCCACAAAGTCAGAGGTGGTGCTGTTCATTCGGATGAGCTGCGAGTTTTCGCTTTGCAGATCGGTGATGGCTTTGGGGGTGATCCCCTGCGCGCGGAGCAGACCAGAGGTGCTTTGCGAAGTTTCCGCCAACACCGCCAATGCATGATCGGTATCGAGCCGCACTTGATCCTGCGAATTGGCGAGACTTAAGGCATCATCCACCAGAATGATCGATTGGCGTGACAGCGGCACCTGACGGTTGCCCGACGCCACATAATTGAGGTTGCCGTCGGGGTCACGGCGGGTTTCGACCGCCAATACCACCTGACGATCGAGCTTTTCGAGGTCGACACCACGATTCGCCTTGAATTCCTGCAACAGCCGATCGGCAGCCGTATCACGGCGGCGCAGCAGCGCCAGCAGGATCAATTCCGGCATCAAGACCGGCTTCTTGTATTGATCTTTCAAGACAACGGCGTCGTTCAACACCGCGTCCATATCCTTCGACAGCAAATCGGGGTTGAGCGTACCCATTGAGGTTTCTATCCTATCGCAGTCCGCAAGAACGTCTTTAACGATACCACATCAACCGGGCATACGCGATTCGGAATTACGGTCAGGGTGCCGCCTGCGAACCAGCGGGCAGATCGATCCGAAGCGTCATCGGCAGTCGTCCGCGTGCAGGGGCCGCGCCGAACAGAATCGCACAGGCCGCCGGAACACTGGGCCGTGCAGGGCTGTAGGTCGCCATATAGGCGGCGACATTCGGGTAGGTTTGCCAGTCGTAAACCGACCAGATGGCGACAGCGATGGTTTTCTCCGGTGGGAGGGCATTTACGAGTGCCTGTTGTGCCGGGTTGCTGATCGCGTTCTGGGTCCAGACGACGACGGTATCAGCGTCGAGGGCAGCGGCGAGCGCCCAGCCGATCTCGTCGTTGTTCGGTTCGTCACTGATGCCGACCCAACGAATATTGGCACTGTACTGCGCGCATTCGGCTTGAATTTGGTAGCGCGTGGCGAGAAAGATGATCGCTGTCGAAGTATCAGCGCTGATGGGGATGAGATTGTTGCGATCGTAGGCGACGGTGGTGGCGGCACGGAATAGATCATCGAGCCATGCTGTGTGCGTTTCGGTATCCACGCGCGCCGATGCGCTCGCTGGATCGAGCGGCTGCCAATCGAGGATGCCGTACTGCTCCTTGGTTTGTAGGATACGGCGCACGCTTTCATTGATGCGCGATTCGGGGATGGTGCCATTTTGCACTGCATTCACGACCGACTGAATCGCGCCTGCGAAGTCAGTGGTGTTGAGTGCAGGCCCCATCGCCAGCAGATCGACTCCCGCATTCACCGCCATAACGACGGCATCGTTAAGGCCGTACTGCAAATCAATGGCGTTCATGTCGAGTGCATCAGTCATGATGATGCCGTTGAATCCCAACTCGTTCCGAAGGAGATCGGTGACCATCACATGCGAAAGGGAAGCCGGGAGGTTGGGTGTTGGTTCAAGCTGCGGAAACCAAATGTGCGAGACCATCACCGTACTGACTCCCGCGTTGATGGCGGCGCGGAAAGGGACGAGTTCGACGGAGTCGAGGCGCGCCCGATCGAAGTTGAGGATGGGCAGTGTCGCATGGGAGTCGTCGCGCGTATCGCCATGACCGGGGAAGTGCTTGGCGGTTGCCAACACATTCATCGACTGCACGCCGCGAATATAAGCAGAAACGACTTCACCTGTGATGACCGGATCATTGCCGAAGGCGCGGCGCGAGATGATGGGGTTTTCGCGGTAAGTTTCCAGATCGGCGACCGGGGCGAGATTCATGTTGATGCCGACTGCCGCGAGTTCCTGTGCGGTATAGATGCCGCCCTGCTGGCTGAAATCATCTCCGGCAGCGGTAAAGAGCAGGGGAGTGGGGAAAAAGGTGTAACCCTGTTCCTGCGGCAAGCGCGAAACGACCCCGCCTTCCTGATCGGTGGCGATGAGCAGCGGCGGCGCACCGGAATCGGTGATGGTTTGCTGGTAAGCGTTTGTCAGGGTGGTGACAGCCGATGGCGTGCCGACATTGCTGGTGAAGAGCACAACCGCGCCCGGCTGATAGGTTTGTAGGAAAGCGCGTCCATCGTCGGTCATCACCGCGCCATGCAGTGTGACCATGAACATCTGCGCAACCTTTTGTTCCAATGTCATTTGACCGAGGATGACATCGACCCGGCTGGAGGATTGCGCATGAATGCCGGACAAGGAAAAGAGCATGATCAGGCCGATCATGCTCTTGAGGATGGTCATTCTTTGAACTTGAGTCTGACTCAAAACGAATGTCCTGCCTATTCGACCTGTTCGCTAAGACGGTACCCGATGCCGCGCACATTCACAATCAGATCGGCATCATCACCGGCTGCCTTCAGTTTACGGCGCAGATTGCTCACATGGGGGCGAATGACTTCGCGCGCTTCGCTCTCATCAACCGCATAGCCACGTACTTCGCGCACCAATTCATGGCACGAGACGACGCGCCCGCGATGTGCGGCCAAATACAGCAGCAAATCGAACTCGGTCGGCGTGAGGTCGATCGGACGATCCTGCACGGAAATTTGATAGCGACCGGGGTAGATCGTCAGCGGGCCAAGATGCATGACCGTGCCCATGCTGACTTCGGCCATCTCCATGATGGGCGCACGCTGCATTTCCATCGCTGGTTCATAGTCGCCACTGGGGATCATGCGCACGGTGGCGTTTTCCTCGGCACCGCGCGACAGTTCTGCCACGTTACTGCGAATTGTATCGAGCAGGGCACGACGGCGCTTGAGGTTGCGCGCACGTTCCACACCACGTGCGACGCTGGCGCGAATGTCCTGACTCGAACTCGGCTTGATCAGATAGTCGTGCGCGCCTAACCGCAGCGCTTCGACGGCTGTGGTTAGGTGAGGATACGCCGTCATTAGGATGACGACGGTGTCGGGATCGGTATCCTTAATACGGCGGATCAGTTCAATGCCATCGAGGCCGGGAGGCATACGAATGTCGGTCAGCACTACATCGAAGAACTGTGTCTTCATGTGTTCGAGTGCATCTTCTCCGCTGGCGGCTTCGCGCACATTGTAGCCCACACGTTGAAGTGTTTTGCCGACCGAATAGCGAATCGCCGCCTCGTCGTCCACCACCAAGATGTAACAATTCTCTGAGAATTCTTCGGTCACGCTGTCACCCCATTCATGCCGGGAAACATCCAAAAGGGTAGTATTTATGCTTTCTTAAGCATACCGCACTGAACTATTTTTGCAACTCTGAATTGAAGGCTTACGGAGTTACGGAAGTCCCGTTTTTTTCTGCGATTCGCGTACGACAAAGTAAACGACGCGTTCGCCCGGCTGGCTCTGCACGGCGAAGCGCTCATCGATGGCCGGGGTACCCCACAGCACCGCCGCGATCTGATCATTGACGATCAGCAGCGGCACGCGATCGCGGATCACTGCCGGGACTTTCGCATCGATCATCCAGCGCTTGATGGTTTTGCGGTGTCCCTTCATGCCGAGTGGGCAGAAGGTATCGCCTCCCCTCCGGCTAGACAGCCGAACTGACATGTCATCAGGAATTGCCAGTTGGATCTGAATCACCTCAGCTTTGTATTCGGGGGCTGTGAATGCGGCCTCAATACAAAATCGCTCACCAAAGTCTGTACTGCCGGGAATGACAACACTGCATGCTTCGCCTAGGTTCAGTAACGGCAGTTTTTCGTCATAGTGAACGGTATTGATTTTTTCGATCCACAACACATCGTAATCTAGGCGCGCTTGAAGATTGTCTGCCAGCAGCGTGATGCTGCCTGTTTTGCCCTCATCAAGCATCACAAGGGTATTTTCAATATGGGTATAGCCGGTTTCGCCATCTTCCGATCCGCGTACTTCCCGCACCGCCCAACGCAGATAGCGGCGCTGCATTGCCCTAGGCAGCGCACGCAGTTTTTCCAGTGCAATTTGATATGCACCTCGAATGGATTGAAGATTTTCCCCTTCTAACACCAAGCGACCGAACTTTTGCTCTACGCTGGTGAGTTCGTCACTTAATATATCGGCGGTTTGGGCAAGCGACTGGGTGATGATGGGATTATAGGTTTTCAGCACAGGCATCAGTTCGTGACGGATGCGATTGCGAAAATAGGTGGTATCCGTGTTCGTTTCATCGGTGCGCGGCGATAAACCAAACGCACGCACATACGCGTCGATCGTTTCACGGGGCGTCAGCAGCAGTGGGCGAATCAACACACATTCACTGCTATAAGGGAGCCGGGCATCAAACGACATCCCTGTTAACCCTCTCACCCCTGCGCCACGAATGAGATGCATGAGCATGGTTTCCGCTTGATCATCAGCGGTGTGCGCTGTCGCGACAATCCATGCCCCGGTTTGGCGTGCCACATCGGCCAAGAACTCGTAACGCGCGCGGCGCGCGGCGGCTTCGATTCCCTCGCGCCATTCCGCGGCGCGCGCATTCACATCGGCTTTGCCGCGTGTGACCGGCAGCTCCCATGCGCGTGCCGTGTCCTCGACGAACTGCGCATCTGCCGCGCCCGCTTCTCCACGCAGCCCATGATCGAGCGTGGCGACATGAAGCTGAATCTTCAGCTCATCCTTGATGCGGTTGAGGATATGGAGCAGCACGAGCGAATCGGCACCGCCGGAGACGGCCACGACCAGCGTTTGCCCTTCGCTGATCAGGTGACGGGAGCGGATGAGCCGCTTGACGCGTACATGCACGTTCGTTTCCATGTTGTATCCTTTCTTGGCGTGGTATAATGCGCCCCTGATTTCTCTGAGGAGCGCAATGTGCTAAGTCCTCTCGACTATTTTTTCGGGTTATTCTCACTCGACATCGGCATAGACCTCGGCACGGCGAATACCCTTGTCAGTGTACGCGGCAAGGGCATTGTGATCAATGAGCCGTCGTTTGTGGCGATTGAGAAAAAGACGCGCCGCCCGATTGAAGTGGGCGCACGCGCCAAAGAGATGTGGGGCAAGAACCCGAAGGAAATAATGATTGTCCGCCCGGTGCGCGATGGCGTGATCAGCGAATTTGAAATCACCGAGGCGATGCTGAGTCACTTGATCGCCAAAGCGCACGAGCAAAGTTGGGTGCCGATTCCGCGTCCCCGTGTGGTCGTGGGCATCCCATCGGGTGTCACTGAAGTGGAAAAGCGCGCGGTCTACGACGCGACGTTGAGCGCCGGGGCGCGCGAGGTCTTTCTGATTGAAGAACCGGTTGCCGCCGCGATTGGCGCGGGGTTGCCCGTGCAGGAAACGCGCGGCAGCATGATCATCGATATTGGCGGCGGGACGACCGAAGTGGCGATTTTCTCGCTCGGCGGTATCGTCATCAGCCGTTCGATCCGTGTGGCAGGCGACGAGATGGACGAAGATGTCGTCCAGTATTTGCGTACCCGCCATAATTTGCTGGTCGGGGAAGCCGCCGCACAGGCGATCAAAGAGCAGCAGGGTTCCGCCTATCCGCTGCCGCAGGAACGCTTGTTCCCGGCAAAAGGACGTAACCTTGTGACCGGGCTTCCGCAAACGGTCGAAGTTAGCACGGTGGAAATTCGCGAGGCGATCGCGGGATCGGTCGGCATTATCGTCGATACGGTCAAGGATGCGCTTGATGACACCCCGCCGGAACTGGTCGGTGACCTTATGGAGAGCGGTATTTGTCTCGCAGGGGGCGGCGGTCAACTGCGTGGGCTGGCCGAACGGTTGATGGAGGAAGTCAATATTCGCACATGGGTGGCGGAAGATTCGCTGACCTGTGTGGCGCGTGGAGCAGGGCGTGTTTTGGAAGACTACAACAATCTGCGCCGCCTGCTTGTCGGCTTGGAGCGGGGCAGCACACGCCATTGATCCGTTTCGTTCTGTTCAAGTCGCCGGGGTTGGGAGCTAACAGCGCGCGCCCGGAGATGGTCACAAGATGAACTCAGGGACAGGTTTTCGGCGCGGATGGCGCTCCAACCGGGCCGTGTTTTTCTTCGTGAGCTTGCTGATTGTGGTTGGGTTGATCATCGCCAGCCGTGCCGGTGTGCTCGCACCCCTCGAAAATGTCTTCGCTACCCCGCTGAATGCTATCAGCGGGGCATTTCAGCAAATGTCGCTGCGCTTCAGCAATGGACTCGGTGACTTAGCGCAGATTCAATCGCTTCAACAGCGCAACGCCGAATTGGAAACCGCACTGGCCCGCTTACAAGCGGAAGTCGTCGATCTGCGCGAGATCAACAACGACTATAACCGGCTGTCGGAGCTGCTGGACTACACAAGCAACGCGCGGACGCAGCAGTTTGTCACCGCCGATGTGATCGCGGTCGATCAAAACAGCGCGCTGCGCTCGATCGCGCTCAACCGGGGCAGCCGTGACGGGGTCGCGGTTGGGATGCCGGTCGTCACACCTCAGGGATTGGTGGGGCGTGTGACCGAAGTCGGGGCGAATGCCTGCCGCGTACTGCTGATCACCGATGTGACGAGTTACGTGAGCGCCCGCTTGCAGACGACGCGCGCCGAAGGCAGCGTCAATGGGCAGGTATCGGGTAATTTGCTGATGACCTACATCGCCCTCGGCGAAAATGTGCGTGATGGTGACATCGTACTGACCTCTGGGTTAGGCGGCAATTTTCCGCCGGATCTGGTGATCGGTCAGGTGACGAGTGTGCGCACTGCTGACCTGTTTCAAGAAGCGCAGGTGCGCAGCCTGATCAATTTCGACACCCTCGAAATCGTCCTCATCATGACCAACTTCCAACCGATTGACCTTTCGGTGTTCGACCAGCCCGGTACGGGAAACTAACCGTTATGGGACACTGGTTAGGACTGCCAATTCTGGCTTTTGCAGCGATTCTGCAATCGACCTTCATCCCACAGATCCGTGTGTTCGGCGGGCAGCCCGATTTGGTGCTGCTGTTCGTCCTTTCGTGGGCAGTGAGCAGCTCACTGGAAGAAGCCGTAACATGGGCGTTCATCGGGGGTTTCGCGGCGGATTTGATGTCTGCTGCGCCAACGGGCACGTCGATCCTTGGGTTGATCTTCATCGTGTTTTTGGTCGAACGGCTGAAGGGCCAAGTGGTGAACATCAACATTTTGGTGTTGGTGGGCTTGACGCTGGCGGCAGCCTTCATCCAGTTGATCACGCAGATGGTGATCCTTGGTGTGACCGGGACGGCTATCCGTCCGGTTGATCAGTTCTTCTATATCATCCTGCCGTCGGTCGTGTACAACGTGATTTTCATCGCGCCGGTTTACTGGTTCACCCGACGCATTAAGCGACTTCTTTCACCCGGGCGGCGGATGCAGCGCCGTTCCATTTCCGAATCTTGAGTTTTTGGAGCCGAGACTGTGCGACGCCTTAATCCTTTTCAAGGCTGGCGGCTGACGCTGTTTCAGGGCATTGTATTCGCTGTTTTTCTTCTATTTTCGCTGCGCATGTACCAACTTCAATTGGTGGATACGGCAACGTATCAGGCACGCGCCAACGAAAACCGCTTAAGTGAACTGCCGATTGCCGCTTCACGTGGCACGATAGTCGATCGGTATGGGGTGAATTTAGCGGTTAATTCACCCGCCTATAACGTGACGATCATTCCGGCATCGCTGCCCGATGATGAAGAGACCGTGCTGTCGATCTACAACCGCTTGTCGGCGCTGACGGGTGTTCCGCCGACTGCCGCCATCGCTGCGGCAAGCGGTGGCAATGTGCGCAGCATCGAGCAGATCGTCAATGAAGGGGAAGGGATTGCCCCGTACCGTGCGGTGACGATTGCCGAAGATGTCGATCATCGGGTGATGCTGCAAATTTTGGAAGAAGAAGTCAGCCTTCCCGGTGTGGCGATCGTACCGGTTAGTGTGCGCGAATACCCGACGGGTGAGCTGACCTCGCAGATCATTGGCTACATGGGACGTATCCCCGTTGATCGGGAATTGGAACTGATCGCGCAGGGCTACAACCCGGCCTACGACCGTGTTGGCTATGCGGGATTGGAATTGTATCTTGAAAACTTCCTGCGCGGGGAACGTGGCCGTCAGGTACAAGAAGTCGATGTAGCAGGTCGCCCGATCAACCAGATTGTGTCGATCGCGCCGCAGCCCGGATTGAACGTGCGCCTGACAATCGATACCGAGCTTCAGCAGGCGGCAGAAGAAGCGCTGGTGCGTGAGATCAACTTGCTCAATGCGCAGCGTGGCCGTATCGTCAGTGAAACAGGCAGCGTGATTGCCATGAACCCGATGACGGGTGAAATTTTGGCGATGGTGAGCTATCCTAGCTACGACAACAGCCGCTTTGCCCGAGCGATCGATGTAGAGTATTACGGCGATGTGGTGACCGATCCGCTGCGTCCGCTGCTAAACCATGCCACGCAGACGATTTATCCGCCCGGTTCGGTTTGGAAGTTGGTCACAGCGTGGGGCGTACTTGAAGATGGGGTGATCAGCCCCAGCAGCACGCTCAACGATCCCGGTGAACTCCTGCTGCCTAACCGCTACGCCCCAAACGACCCCGCCGCTTCGCAGCGTTTTGTGTGCTGGCTGCGCAGCGGGCATGGGCGGTTGAATATCATCGGCGCGATTGCCCAATCGTGTGACGTATTCTTCTATCAAGTGGGCGGTGGTAACCCGGAAGTGTCGGAACAGGTGTTGCGCCCCGGTGGTCTAGGGCCGGACGCGCTGTTCCGCTATGCGACCTCCGTTGGCATCGGCTCGACAACCGGCGTTGAACTGCCGCTTGAGAACTCCAGCCGTATGCCCGATCCGGACTGGAAACGCCGCTTGTTTGGCGAAAATTGGTCAACCGGCGATACGTATAACGCGGCGTTCGGTCAGGGCTACATCAATGTGACGCCGATGCAGTTGATCACGTCAACTTCGTCGCTGATCAACGGCGGGACGGTTTACCAGCCAACGCTGATCGAGGAATTCACCGACAGCGAAGGTCAGGTGGTGCGTCCGTTTGAACCACAAATCACACGTACCCTAAATCCGTCGATTGTGCCGGAGACTGACCCACTGGTGTTAGAACCGGTCGAGGACATGATCATGCGTGGGCCGAGCAGTTTGGCATGCGTGTGCGAGGCAGACAGTCAGTACTACAATGCCAACCGCTGCGATCCGAATGGCTATCGCGCCCAAGTGGATACGAACCCTGATCCGTTTGTGTCCAATATGCGCGAATACCGCGTACATGTCCCCCTCAATTATGATTTTACGAGCGGCATCTGCGAAGAAGTGCGCTTCAACCCGGATTATCAGCCTGCATTCGCCACGACCGAGAACCTGACCTATATTCAACAGGGGATGCGGCAGGCGGTCACGCTTGGTACGGCTACACGCGCGAATTTGCCGTATGTGGCGGTCGCCGGGAAAACGGGGACTGCCGAATACTGTGACGAAATCGCACGGCCCTTGGGGTTGTGCCGACCGGGGAACTGGCCCGCGCACGCGTGGTTTACCGCGTATGCCCCCTATGACGGGACGCCGGAAATTATCGTGCAGGCATTCGTCTATAACGGTGGCGAAGGGTCGGCGGTGGCGCTGCCGATCGTAGTGCAGGTGCTCGATGCCTATTATCGACTGAAGAATGAGCGTGAAGGGCAGGGTGTGGTGCCGCAGGCGCTGCCCACAACCGCACCCGCCAATCCATCAGCCATTCTTCCCAATGACTCAACCACGGGCTAAGGTATGGACATGCAGGCGGCCAAAAAGCAATCGTTTATCCAGCAGTATCTCATTCCATCGCTCCCTTCGCTGATCGCCGGGGGAATCGCATGGTTGATGTTCATCGTGATCGGGCAGACGCCACCCATTCGAGCGGCGGCGCTCGCGAGCGTGATCGCGGGGATGGCGCTGGTGCTGCGCCCGATGGGCGGCGGGTTAGCCGTGATTGGTGCATTGGCATTGGCCCTCAGCCCGGCGTATTGGGCGCAAACAGGTGGTAGTGCCGATGCTTACCATCCGCTGGTCATTGGCGGTGGGGCAGCCGCCTGCCTGCTGCTTGGTGCGCGAATTGTGCGATCTTCCCGCCGCCCAGCCCTTGGCATCGGGATTGGGGCGGCAGCACTGGTGACGATCATCTTGATTGCTCAATATGCGGGAATTGGGGGAGCGCGCAGCCTGCGCTTGACGACTCTCCTTACGATGGCGCTGCTGTATCTGCTGACGGATGCGCTGCGGGTCAGTAATCCCCGCCCGGACTCACCGCCCTCGGATGGCTTGAAAGAATATCACTGGCTGTTCCTGCTGGGAACGTTTGCCTTGGGCATCATCAATGACCCGATGATCACGCTGTTCGCGCCCGCACTGCTGCTTGCCATCTTCTTGACACGCGCAACCCTACATCCCGCTTTGTGGGCGGCGTTGATCGGCGTGATCGTGTTTGGCCTGCTGCGGCTGGTGAATGTGTACATCGATGCGGATTACTGGGCATATCCCGCTCAACAGGCAATTGATACTCAGCTCCGTGTGCCATTCTTGATCGGTGGTGCATGGCGTGAGGCAGAACGCTGGATCACCCTGATCGGCTTTGTGACCTCACAGTTCACCCCTATTGGGGTGGCGCTGGGCGTGGTGGGATTGGCGCGGTTGGCGCGTTGGTATCCGCCGCTGGGCGTGGTTTCACTGGTTGCGTTTGGGTCGTATGCGCTGTTCGGATTAGCTTATTTCGGCGGTGATACGGCGGTGCTGCTGCTGCCTATGCTGATGATCGAAGTTTTGTGGATTACCTATGCGCTGGCGACCGTGCGCGACTGGCTGAGCAAATTGGCCGGAAACCCGCGCAATTGGCGCAGAGTGCAGAATTCGGTATAGTTCCAATAAGTCCAGAAACGCAAAAGGTTTGCCGACGTGTACGATTATCTGGTGGCGATCAAGGGGAACAAAGACGGTCTGCTCGTTCAGGTCAGCCCGACAGAGGAATGGGCCAGCGTCACCGCCGATCTTGCCGCACGGATTGATCAGCAGGCGGCTTTTTATGCCGGTGCGCGCGTGACGCTTGATGTCGGTGCGCGACCGGTGCGTAAGGATGAACTCAGTTCGGTGCGTGCGCTGCTGGAACGACGGGGATTAACCCTGTGGGCAGTGATGAGCGAAAGCCGCACCACCATCGACAGCGCGACCTCGCTGGATTTACACACACAAACTATCCATACCAAGCAACCCGTTCAAACGGATGACATGCCCGCTCCCAGCTCTCAGGAAGACGGGACGACCGGGATTATGATCAAACGCACCCTGCGCAGTGGTCGCTCGGTCAAAAGTCAAGGGCATGTGGTTGTATTCGGGGATGTCAATGCGGGCGCGGAGATCATCGCGGCAGGCGATGTGATCGTCTGGGGACGCTTGCGCGGAAACGTTCATGCGGGCGCAAACGGCGATCAAACGGCTGTCGTGTGTGCGCTCGATATGACCCCAACGCAGCTTCGCATCGGCGGGCAAATCGCCATTTCGCCCACCGATAAACGTCACAAACCCAAACCGGAGATGGCCGTCATTCGCAATAATCGCATCGTCGTGGAAACGTGGGAATAACTCACTAGAAACGGGAAAACACCCTATGGGCGCAAAGGTCGTCACGATCACCAGTGGAAAAGGCGGCGTAGGCAAAACGACCACCACGGCTAATCTCGGCGTTGCGCTGGCGAAAGACGGGCAGAAAGTCGTCTTGATTGACGCCGACATTGGTTTACGTAACCTCGATATTGTGATGGGGCTGGAGAAGTTCATCGTTCATGATCTGGTGGATGTGGTGGAAGGCCGCGCAAAGCTCCGGCAGGCCATGATTAAGCACCGCCAATTCCCCGATTTGTACCTCATCCCCGCTGCACAAACCCGCGATAAAACGGCGGTTAGCCCTGCCGATATGATTCAACTTACCGATCAACTGCGCGGGGAGTTCGACTTCATCCTGATCGACTCGCCTGCGGGGATCGAACGCGGTTTTCGCAACGCGGTCGCGCCCGCCGACGATGTGCTGATCGTGACCAACCCTGAAGTAAGCGCCGTCCGCGATGCCGATCGCATCATTGGACTGCTGGAAGTGAACCACAAAGGCCCCGGCCAATTGGTCATCAACCGCCTTAAGCCAGATGCCGTCCGCCGTAAAGAGATGCTGTCCCCTGATGACATCACCGATACGTTGGGGATCAAGATTATCGGCATTGTGCCAGAAGATGAGAACGTCGTCCCATCGTCAAATACAGGCGTCCCCGTCACACTGATGGAGCACTCGAAGGCAGGGCAGGCGTTTCGGAATATCGCGCGGCGATTGATGGGCGAAACGGTACCGTTCATGTCGCTGGACGACTCCTCTGGGAATCTGTTGAAGCGCATCGCGCGCCTGTTTGGTGGGTGAAACGGTTGGGGGTAATGGGAATGGCGGGTTTTTGGTCACGGCTGTTTGGAAAGACACGGGAAGTGGAATTGAGGGGCAGCAGCGATGTTGCCCGTGAACGCCTGCAATTCATTCTGATCCATGACCGCATTCACCTGCCACCTGAACGCATGGACATGATGAAGCAGGAAATCCTCGCTGTCCTGCGAAAGTACATTGATGTTGAGGGCGATAACCTCGATATTGCGCTGCAAAAGCGTGACAAAAACAGCCTGTTGGTGGCCGAAGTCCCCTTTAATAAGGCCGTTCAACAGGATGACCCGGACGATTATGACCCGGCGGGCGATGACGCCTAGACGGATAACCGGACGACGTGTCCTAACCATGGACTCACAACCCTAAGGTTTACCTCACCCCCGCTTCTGCTATAATGCCAGTCGTTCTGTTGGCATAACGAGTCCTGTCTCTATGTCGAACACAGGAAGCATCTGGCGTCAGTTTGATTGGGTGCTTCTGGGCGCTGCTATTTTGCTAACCGCATTTGGCGTCCTGATGATCCGCAGTGCTACCCTTGGCGCCATTGACCCTGACTTGATTAACCGCGTTCCGAACCAGATCCGCTATGCGATCATCGGGTTCGTGGTGATGTTCGTGCTGTCGGCCATCGATTACCGCATCCTTGGCGGGCTTCAAAATTGGCTGTACGCCGCCATGTTGATCCTGCTGATCCTTGTCAAGATCTTCGGCGTCGAAGGTGACGGCGGCGCGCAAAGCTGGCTGAACGTCGGTATCCCAATTCAGCCTTCTGAGATCGCCAAGCTGCTGATCATTGTCACGCTGGGCGCATTTTTGGCGCGCAATTACCAGAAGATGGACAGGCTTAGTACCGTCCTCCGATCGCTCATTCATATTGGGCCTCCGGTTGCGCTGATCTTCAGCCAGCCTGACCTCGGTATGACGATCGTGCTGCTGTTTATGTGGTTTGTGTTGGTATGGGCCGCAGGACTGCGCCTCCGTCATATCTTGATCTTTGTCTTGATACTCTCGGTGACACTGCCGCTCACGTTCCCGATTGTGTGGGCGAAGATGGAAGTTTACCAGCGTCAGCGCATCACTTCGTTCATCAGCCCGGAAAGCGACCCCGACGCATTCTATAACATCCGTCAGGCCGAAATCAGTATCGGATCGGGCGGGTTTTTGGGGAAGGGCTACGCGAACGGCCCGCAGAACATCGGACGCTTTCTTCGTGTGCGACACACCGACTTCATTTTCAGCGTGATTGCAGAAGAATTCGGGTTTGTTGGCGGGATGACGACCATGCTCGTGATCGGGTTGGTGATTGCACGCATTCTGCGCGGGGCACGCGCGGCCAGCGATCCACTAGGAAGCCTGATCTGCTATGGGGTCGCTTCCTTCATTTTTTTCCAGACCGTCGTTTCGATCGGCATGAATTTGCGCTTAATGCCTGTTACTGGGCTAACGCTGCCATTCATTAGTTCGGGCGGAACGTCGCTGCTTTCCACGCTTATGGGAATCGGACTGGCGGAAAGCGTCATTATGCGCCGCCGCCGACTCATTTAGTTCATCACAAAGGACACGCTTTCATGACCGATCGGTATGTCGCCTTAGCGCAGTTGTTGTATCCGCACATCGACAAAACGCCGCAGGATTGGCTGCAAAAGTTCCCTTCGCGCCAACTCCCGCAAGGGGCTTATGTCACCCGTTATGCGCCCAGCCCGACCGGGTTTGTGCACATCGGCAGCATTTATGCATCGCTGGTGGCACAACGCACTGCGCATCAAACGGGCGGCGTATTCTTCCTGCGCATTGAGGATACGGATAAAAAGCGCGAACAAGACGGCAGCATCGAAGGCATCGTCCGCAACATGATCAATTTTGGACTGCGCCCCGATGAGGGGATCGTCCAGATTGATCCTGAGATGGAACTGGGGGCTTATGGGCCGTACACCCAAAGCGCCCGCGTTGAAATCTACGAGACGTTCGCTAAGGATCTCGTCGCACGAGGGTTTGCGTATCCCGCCTTCGACAGCGAAGACGATCTTGAAGCACTGCGCAAGGCTCAAGAAGAACAGAAAGCTAAGCCCGGTTACTATGGAAGCTGGGCACGCTGGCGCGAAGCCTCAAACGACGATGTGAAAGCGCGGCTAGATGTTGGAGATCGACCAGTGATCCGTGTGCGCGCGCCTTACCCGAACGAGGCGCGTATTCATCTGCGTGATGCGATCAAGGGCGATATTGACATGCCCGCCAACGACATCGATGCGGTGCTGATGAAATCGAACAGCCTGCCGACCTATCATTTTGCGCATGCAGTTGATGATACCCTGATGCGGGTGAATTTGGTCACCCGTGGGGATGAATGGCTGCCATCGGTTCCCCTACATATGCAGTTGTTCGAGTTCATTGGACAGCCAGCGCCGACCTTCGCACACATCGCGCCGATCGCCAAAATGGATGGGAACTCGAAGCGTAAGTTGAGCAAGCGCAAAGACCCGGAAGCGAATATGGCCTACTATTATGAGGCTGGCTACCCGGAACAGAGCGTCACCGAGTATTTGCTCAACCTCGCAAACTCGAACTTTCAGGATTGGCGGCGTGCTAACCCGCTGGCATCCAATGATGAGTTCGCCTTCTCGATCGAAAAGATGGGGATCGCCAGCCCATTGTTCGATTTGGTCAAGCTGAACGACATCAGCAAAGATGTGATCGCAACCTACAGTGCCGAGCGTGTGTACGAACTAGGGGTGGCATGGGCATTGGAACACGATGCTGTGCTCGCGACGGTGCTTCAGGCTGATCCAGCCTACAGCGTGCGTGTGTTCAATGTTGAGCGAACGACACCCGCGCCGCGCAAGGATATTGTCAATTGGTCAGATATTGACCGGGCACTCGGCTTCTTCTTTGACGACCTGTTCGCGCATGGAATTGCCGCACACGGCTACCCAATGCCTCATATTGATGGCACAGTAGTTCATCAGGTGTTGGAGAAGGTGAAGCAGTACGATCCGGCGGTCAGTAAAGAAGATTGGCTCGCGGATATGCGTGCCTTTGCCGAACAGCATAGTTTCGCGCGCGATGCGAAAACGTTCAAGAAAGACCCGACGGATTTTCACGGTCATTTCGGCGATATGATGATGATCGTCCGCGTAGCACTGACTGGCAAGACGAATACACCTGACCTGTACGAAATCCTGCACACTATGGGCACTGTGCGGGTTCATCAGCGGATCGAACAGGCGCTCAGCGCCTTGAATGTTCCCGGAAAGCCCGCGTAAATCCGGTTAATCAGCCCTTGATTGGGTGAGGGGCGCATGATACAATGCGCCCCATGTGATGAGGGATAGTTCAACGGTAGAACTGCGGACTCTGGATCCGTCGATCCTGGTTCGAATCCAGGTCCCTCAGCCTATGTGAAGAAAAGCCTTTGAGATAGCTCTCAAAGGCTTTTTTGTTGCGTAAATGAGGTTCGAATCCAGTCTAGAGTTTTTGCAAAACAGACAATTCTTTGCCGAAAATCTAGGTTACCTCACATAATCAAAGTGACTGACCCCTTTGCCCTGTATCATCGGGTGTTCATTATCCGTAAAGGGAACCAAGATTGTTGGCAACCTACATAAACCGCCAAATCCACTGCGGGGCGGATGTAAGCGGAGCCACGCGAGCGACCAGTGATGCAAAACGCGCATCTGAACCGACAATGATACCGGTTTTACGGCGCTCGACTCCTTTGACGATCACTTCACCTGACAATCACTTCACCGGCAAGTTCTGGTGATAGCTTAAGCATTTTCTGAAATGAAGCAGTCTGCTGCTTCGCTTCTTCATGCGAGGTAGTTGGAGGCATCCGCGTATTCTTGGCGATTGATGTCGCGATCCCGCCCGGAAAGATGAGGGTGAACACCAATATGCGTGTCCACGAGTTCTTGGTGTAGCGCCTCGGAAAAACCACGAACCGCGAATTTGCTTGCGGTATAGGCAGATTGCCCTGAGGGTGCGACCAATCCGAAGATACTTGAAATGTTGACGTTTCGCGCGTCATCACTCGCTTTTAGCAGTGGCAAAAAGCACGTGTTTTCCGCACAACCCCCCGGAAATTAATCCCGAACAGCCATTCAAAATCGCCATCACTGACCTGCTCAAACGTTCCGGTGAGCGTCACACAGGCATTATTGACGAGAATATCAATCCGGGGGTGCGGTTGGTTGCCGCACCCTTGCAGGAAAGTTCGCAACGGGTTGCGCGTCGGACACATCGAGCTTGTGACAGGTCACTTGAACGCCTTGCGGGGCGATCAGATCCGCTATGGTTTTGAGACCGGCTTCATTAATATCCGCCAGCGCTAGATGGCAAGCTAATGACACGTCAATTGCTCGCCCGATTCCTCCGGTTACGCCTGTGACGATGGCAGTGTGCTTCCGCAATTGCGTCGGATTGTACATGTTCAATCTCCTTCATTCTCCGCTGATGCTTCAGTAGATCACTTCTTCTTCCTTGATTTCAGGAATATCATTCAAACCGCGTATCAGTTGGCGAAATATGACCGGCAGTTTGATCGGGTCTGCGGAGAATAGATCCAGCGGTGAGAACTTCTCTTTCCCCAGCAGCGTTTTTAGGCTGGCGACCGCTACTCGGATGTCATACTGACCCTCATAGAGGGGTACAACCGGCTTATCCAGCTTGAGCAGTCCATAGATCGCCACCATCGCAGTACGAACGCTGGTTTCCACCGTGAACACCACATCGCCGGGGATTTCGACGTACTGTCCCATAAACGCGAGATTGGTGCTACCGTCAGGTATCACTTTCGGACGATCCCCTGCAGCACGCGGCATAAACTGACTGGTGATGTAGGGCATGATCGTCGGAATGAGATTGCAGTGCGGGATAATCTCCTCCATCTTGTTCTTCAAGCCCATGTGATAGAGGAGTTCTTTGCAGATTTCCTCGCCTGTGCAGGCGTCCATTGCCTTGTCGATGTAGTTGCCATGCGGCTTGGCATAGAGTCCATAACCCCAGAGCACTTGAACATTCTCCGGTTGATCGGGGAACATCGGTTGCATAGGGCAGTTGATCGACATAAACCACGCCGAATCCGTCATCGTGATGACCCCACCTGTGCCGGGAATGTTGCCCGTGGTTCGGGTCACATAGTCAAACAGTTCGGGATAATCCGTGATGGTCAAGGTGTAGCTAATCCAGTAGGTTTGCTCGTTGTTGCTGACAAATTTTTCGGGATGACCGAATCGGGCATTCTTCTTTGCCAGTTGCTCCCACAAGGTGAAACTTCCCCGATTTGACTTATCGTCGTTCCGTTTTGGAATGGTATGCATCGACCCCGTCGTTGTATTCTGGGTCATCGACCCATTGGTGATAAAGACCAGATCGCCATCTGTCAGCTCGATGCGCTTGACCTCATATCCGGTGGTGAGGTGAATGGCTGTTACCGTGAGACTGCCGTTTTCATCCCGAACATCCAGATCGTTGACTGTTGTTTCATAGATGAAATTGACCCCTTGGCGCTTCAGCCAGCGTACCAACGGAATAACCATCGAATCATTCTGTTGATACTTGGTGTGCAAAATGCCGCGTAGATGCGAAATGCCGGGGAGATGATGCAAGAAACGCACCATATAGCGCTTCATCTCAATGAGGCTGTGCCAAGGCTGGAAGGCAAGCATACTGCTCCAGAAGTACCATAGGTTGCTTCTGAAGAACGTTGGCTTGAACCATTCCTGAATGCTGATGTCATCCAACTTGTCCTCTGGGGTGAGCATGAGACGCAGCATGTCATCCTTGTCTTGACTGGTCAAGCCCATGGTGGAATAGTCCCGTTTCTGGAAGCAGTTCTCGGTCAAGCGATACCGGGAATTGATGCGGAGTTGTTCGTTGCATTCGCGTGTTTCATCCAGCACTGTGCGATCCGGGTCTTCTAGGGAGGGTACTTTGCTGAAGAGATACCAGAGACATTCCATCCACGGTTCCAGTTCACGCTCCCCGCGACTTACATAGCCATCGACCGGATTCCCGGAGGCATCCATCGAACCGCCCGCCTGATGGCGCTGCTCGAAGATAGTGACGTTGGAAGCGGGCATATAACCATCGTCAATTAGAAAGGCGGCGGCGGATAGTCCGGCGATTCCGCCGCCCACGATATAGGCCTTGCGGGTTTCGATGTTGGTGGGTTTGTGGGCGTTGACCCGATCGTACTGTCTCATGTTGTACCTCCTAAAATGTCACTGCTTAACGAAAATTCAATGCGGGTTGACTGCTGCTCAATCAAATCCCAGATCAGATTGCCGGTGATCTGCCGCCCATTGGTAGCATTGATTTCGGTTTTGATCTGTCGGGAAGCGTCGCTGAAGGATGGATTTCCGATACTGTGCCGCACAAACTGCTCAAAATTGGTAGCCTGCTCCCACTGCATCCCACACCAACGACTTGCGTCCCGGAATACATTGCGGTTCGAACGGTACCTTGTCCACCGAGAATGATGGCGAAATCTGCCAATGCATTGACCACATGGTCAGGCACGAATTGATCGATTAGCATCCCTAGTGTGGTGAAACTGCTGGCTCAGCTTCGCTTTTCAAGACGCATGGGCAGCCCGTGCTTGGGATAGGCGGTAACATGATGCAGCGGTTCGATCTTTGCGTCCGGCATAAGATGCATTTGATAGTGCCGAACGATCAAGGAAAGCAGAATTTGCGCTTCCATCAAGGCGAAGTGATTGCCGATACACACGCGTGGCCCACCGCCGAAGGGCAAATAGCCATATTTGGCGATGATCGTTTCGCATTCAGCGGAAAAGCGGTTTGGATCATACACCTCCGGTAGTACCCAACGGCGCGGATCGTGATGCAGCACGTACGGTGAAATTAGCACCGTACTATTCGCCTTCAACTGATAATCGCCCAAGGTGACATCCTCTAGGATGATTCGGGGAAACGCCCCAACGGTGGGCTGAATGCGCATCGTCTCTTTGATGACCATCAGTGTGTAGGGAAGGTTAGGTAAGTCTGCCAACGTCGGCAGGCGATCTGGCGAAAGCACACTGTCCACCTCCTGCTGAAGCTGCGAGAGGGTGCTTGGGTGCTGCGACAGATAATAAAGTGCCCATGTCAGGGTGTTTGCCGTCGTTTCGTGACCCGCGAAAAACATGGTCAGAATGTTGTCGCGCAGGAATTCTTCCGATGGTGGCTGACCATTTTCGTCACGGGTGGCAAGCAGCAGCGACAGCAGATCCTTGTGCTCTGCGTATGGGTCGGCACGGTGATCGCTGATGAAGCGCTTGACCAGCTCGGTAAGCTGCGTATTGAGCTTGTCCGCTTGCGCGTTCCGCCCCGTCAACCATGAAGGGATGGGGGAAACCAAATCATCGATGACGATTTTTTGCCCTGCGCTCACTGCTTCATCCAGTGAGGTGGTCTGCTCCGGGCTGATCCCGAACATCGTTTCGGCGATGATCCACATCGTGACGCGGGTCATGTCGGCATGAATATTGCGTTCCTCACCATGCTGCCATTCACTAAGCAGTCGATTTCCCATCTGGGCCATGGTATCGGCATACTGCTCAATGTATTTGGTATGCATGAGCGGCTGAATGAGTTTGCGCTGCGGTCGCCATTCCTCATAATCAGCAGTGAGGATGCCGTGCCCCAGAAAACGCCCTAACAAGCGCGGTTTCTCGGAAACTGCCTCTGGCTTATGAAAGTCTTTCACCCGTTCGACGAGGATTTCGCGCACCAGCTCCGGGCTGCTGACGAGATAGAACGACTGGCTCATCACTTTGAAGTGGGCAATATCACCGCAATCCTGCTGCGCCTTCTGCAAAAATTCGACAGGGATGCCGTTCGCGGCGATAAACGCAGGCGCATTTCCAAGAAAAGGTAAACCGGACACGGTGGGTGGACTCTGCAAAGGCGGATTCGGCGATTGCACCATGGAGACGTTACTCCTCATTTCTGACTGAACTATTGCTACAATACAGCAGCACATGTATCATAGTCAACAAGCATTATCTTTTCCGTGTGTATTATGTTTCATGGTGTATCATAATGGATCGACGGATACAGAAAACACGACTGGGACTTCAGAATGCCCTTCTTGAACTCCTGAGGGAAAAACCCTTGGAGCAGATCGAGATTCAAGAAATCACAGATCGGGCAAATTCAGCGCGGGTGACGTTCTATCGCCACTACTCGACGAAAGAGGAACTGCTGATCGATACGATTGAAAAGGTCTACAAGGAATTTGAAGGCAGTTATGTGGTGCGTCCGGTCGAGCATATTCTTGATTTTCAGCAACCACCGCCGATGCAGCCGCTGTTTGAGCTCTTGGCGACGGATCGCCTGCTTTACAAGAAGCTATTTACAGGGACGGTCAGCGCGCTGATTCAACAGCGACTGCGTCATTACATCGTGCAGCAGGTGACCCTAACGTTTGGCGGATCACCCCGCTATGCCAATCTGCCGTTGTTCCTGATTGCCAACCATATCGCGTCCGCCCTTATCGGAAATATCATGTGGTGGTTAGCCGATGATCTCCCCTATTCCGCAGTGTACATGGCACAAATCACCCACTGGATGTCGATTATCGGGGCGCTGACACTGGTCGGGCGCGGTGGTGACATCACACAGCCTCCAGTTGATGGTTGGCGTACTTCAGAGGGGTACTAGGTGCAGCCGTTTAGCGAACCAGTAAATGTTGTATGTAAACTATAGAAAACACTCTGCCAATACTCCTTAATGAGTGGGTTCATAATGACTACTTACAAGATTGTCATTGCAGATAACCACTCGATTTTTCGCGCAGGTTTGAAAATTGTTCTGGAAACAACCGGTGACTTCGTCGTTATCGGTGAAGCCAGTAATGGCCGCGAAGCTGTAGAATCGTGTCAAACCCACCAACCCGATGTTGTGCTGATGGATGTGCATATGCCCAACGGAAACGGCATCGAAGCAACCGAAGTATTGCACCAACTTTTTCCAAAACTGATCATCATCGGGGTCAGCGCTTTCAGCTTTGAAGTGATGCAGCAAGGCATGCTGCGGGCAGGGGCGATAGGGTTCATCTCAAAGGAAGTAGATTTTGCGGAAATCATTGAGCGGATTTTTTCGCTCATTGCCATGACTCATAATCTACGATGCCCTCTCCCAGAGATTGCTTCTTTAACGAACATGGAGCAGAAGGTCTTGGCGCTGCTGGCTGCTGGAGATGATCGAAAGAGGATAGCCGAGTATCTCGGTATTAGTTACAACACGGTCAAGATGCACTGCCGACACCTGTATCGCAAACTCAAGGTTTCCACAGCACAAGAAGCGATCCAAATCGCGTTTCAGCGCGGCCTGCTCTCCTGACATTAGCCCTTCAGAAAACCTTCACGCAAATACACCCTAGAGGGTGTATTTTTGCGCTGCATAAATCGCTACGATGCTCTGCAAGAAATGGAAACTGTTGTACGAACACCGACCCCACTCATGATCTGGTTTCGAACTACGAAGCAGGGAAAATCATGCTCATTGTCGCAAAATCGTCTTATCGGCTGCTTGGCTTATTCATTTGCACCTTGCTTCTTTTCGGCTCTCTAAAAACTACAGTTGCGCAAGACGCACCTGCGGATGTTGCCCAAGATGTCTCCCAGCTTCGTTTCAGTCATGTCTCAACCGAAAATGGGCTGTCACAATCCACCGTTCTAGCGATTTATCAGGACAGCAGAGGTTTCATTTGGATTGGGACACAATTTGGACTGAACCGTTTTGACGGCTACAGCATAAAGACCTATCAATACGATCCGACAGACATCACCAGCCTCAGCGGCAATAACATCGTCGGTATTGTAGAGGACTTCACCGGGCATTTGTGGATATACGCTTACACGACGGCAGCGGTAAGCCGATATAACTACGAAACAGATGACTTCACCCGGTTTGGTCCCGGCACTGATCTCCCCGGAAATCTCACTACGAATGTAGTGGTTGACTCTCAGGGTGGGATTTGGCTAGGTACCGACGGCGGGCTTGCGAAGTTTGACGAGCTAACGCAGCACTTTAGCTGGTATCTGCACCATGACGACGATGCAAATTCCCTTGTCGGCGATCACGTTGTCAGCCTGAAACTGGACAGCCAAGACAATCTATGGATTGCGACCACGTCCGGGATTAGCCAACTGAATGCCGTGCGCGATACCTTCCACAACTATCCGGCTGCGACTGGCGATTCCAATGGGCTGCTACCCCCTTCGGCGTGGTCATACGCCATGGATGTGTTTTTGGTAGCCTCTGATGGTGGGGTATGGATTGGCACCGAAGATGGGCTTGATCGCCTAGACTCCACCAACGGTCACATTGATCATTTTACCTACGCTCCGGATGACGCTGATGGATTACCCTCCACGGATGTTTATGCCCTGTATGAGGATCACTCGCATCGGGTTTGGGTGGCAACCCACAATACAGTCAGCGTTTATAACCCGACGACAAAGACATTTGAATCGTATACTGTTGGGCAACCGACCGCTGCCGCCAGCCAAACGTTAGGGATTTCTACCGCAATTTTCCAAGATAGCTATGGGACACTTTGGATTTCAGGCGGGGCGGCATCCGGACTGCACCGGTTTAACGAGCAGACTCAACAGTTCGAAGCCATTGAAAACAACCCCACCGATGAATATGCGATCGGCGATGACAAAATAAACTCATTCTATGAGGATCGTTCGGGTATTCTGTGGATCGGTACGAACAGCGCTGGTGCTGCATGGCTCGATCTGAACAATTCCGGTTTTGCCCTTTACCAACATATCCCCGGCAATACGAACAGTTTGAGCACCAGCTACATTTATTCCATCTATCAGGATCGCAGTGGGATCGTGTGGGTTGGGGGGGATGATGGAGTTCTAAACCGTTTTGACCGCTCACAGAACAGGATCACGCACTATGAGCCAAATGAGTCAAACCCGCAGGCGCTCACCCCCAGTTTTTCGATCAGTGCACTGCTTGAAGACAGCCAGAATACCTTCTGGGTAGGAACCTACGGCGGTGGTTTGCACATCATGGATCGTGAAACAGGCACGTTTGAGCGCTTTCGCGCGGATGGGCAGCCCGGAAGTTTAGCCAGTGACAGTGTATTGTACCTGTTGGAAGATTCACACCACAATCTTTGGGTGGGAACGGCGTATCCATCCGCGCTTCAGCGCTTTGATTATGCAACGCGAACGTTTGTCAATGCGGATCTCTCCCCGGACAGTCTCGTTTTTACGGGCGAAGGCATTCGCGTCATTTATGAGGACATCGACGGGATTCTCTGGCTCGGCGGATGGAGCGACGGATTATTCCGGTACGATCCCCAAAACGACTCGCTTACGGTTTATCAACATGCCGATGATGATCCAGCATCTTTAAGCAATAACAGCGTGTACTCGATTGGGCAGGCGAGTAATGGTGATCTATGGATCGGGACGGCCAATGGGCTGAACAAGTTGGATCGTGAGACGAACACATTCACGGTTTATACCAAACAGGATGGACTGCCAGACAGTACGATTTATGGTCTGCTCCCTGACTCCAATAATCAACTGTGGTTGAGCAGCAACCGAGGACTTGCAGGCTTTGATCCCGTATCGGTAACTGTGACCAGTTACACGGATCTTCAGAATGTGCAAGGTATGGAATTCAACCAAACCGCCTACTTCGAAAGTGCCAGCGGCGAAATGTTCTTCGGTGGCACCAATGGCGTCAACGCCTTCTATCCCCAGAATGTGCGTGTAAATCCCTATGTGCCGCCTGTGGCCGTTACCAGCTTAACGGTATTTAACGAACCAGTCCCGATTACCGGTGATGGAATACTGCGGCAAAACATCGTTTCTGCCGACCAAATCACCCTGCAATATACCGACAGTGTGTTTTCGTTTGAGTTTGCATCCTTGGCCTATGCAAACCCCAATCTGAATCGCTACCGCTATCGTTTGGTCGGGTTTGATGAAAACTGGAATGAGGTGAACAGTCAGCACCGGTTTGCGACCTACACGAACATTCCGGGCGGGGCCTATACATTCCAAGTTCAAGGCTCTAATGAAATGGGCATCTGGAATGATGTCGGGGCATCTATTACGGTAACGATCATTCCTGCTTGGTGGGATACCCTGCTGTTCCGTGTCTCTGCGTTCATGGCAGTGTTGGGGGCTGTCGCCCTTTATTTCACTCAACGTACACGATCAGTTCGTCTACGCGCCGAGCAGCTTCAACATGTTGTAGACGAACGAACCCGTGACCTTAAAGTATCGTCGCTTGTTTCCCAACAGATCATCACCGTACTTGACCGTACCGAACTGCTGAGTCAAGTGGTTGAACTCGTTCAACGGTCTTTCGGGTTGTACCAAGTGAGTATCTTCCTCGTTGATCCGTCCGACTCCAATTTGAAATTACGGGCCGCTTCCGGCGAAATCGGCAAACGCATGCTTGGGTCGAAAAAGCAGTTCAGCCTCGCAGAGCCAAGACTTGGCATAGTGCCATCGGCGGCCTATGAACGCAAACCGATTGTCCGAAACAACGTTTTGGAAACCCCGACACACCTCCCCAATCCGCTCCTGCCGGATACGCGCTCAGAAGCCGCATTCCCCATCATTTTTGGTGCGGAGCTTATGGGCGTGCTCGATCTACAATCGCAAACTCTCAACCGTTTCAGTCCCGCAGATATCGAAATCTTCCTTTCGCTTGCAAATAAGATTGCGGTGGCAATTCGTAATGCAGCCTTGTTTGAAGAGGTACAAGAAGCTCGGTTGAGGGCAGAACAATCCGACGCGGCAAAGTCGGCATTTCTTGCCAGTACATCACATGAATTGCGCACGCCGCTTAACGCCATCATAAATCTTACTTCCTTCATGAAACGTGGGCTTCTAGGAGAAATCTCACCGCGTCAAACTGAAGTTTTGGGTTTGGTCATGAAGAGTGGCGAAGGCTTGCTGGCGCTGATTAATGATGTCTTGGACATGTCCAAAATCGAGTCGGGTGCGCTCAAGCTGTATATCGAACCGAATATCGATCTACAGGAGCTTATCAAGGGTGCCGCTGCCACCGCGGAAACCCTGCTGGAGGGCAAACCCGTAAAGATGACCGTCAAGTTGGCAGATGACATCCCTTCGATAGCGGCGGACAAGCATCGCGTGCAACAAATTCTGTTGAACATCCTTTCCAATGCGTGCAAATTCACCGAAAAAGGTGAAATTCGTATTGAGGCGATCCGGAACGAAAGGGAAGTACAAATCTTTATCCACGATACCGGGCCGGGGATTGCCAAAGACGACTTCACTAAGGTCTTCCAGAAATTCACGCAAACCGAGTCGGGGCTGCGGCAGGGAGGCGGCACGGGACTGGGGATGCCGATCACCAAGAGCCTTGTCGAAGCGCATGGGGGGCGCATCTGGTTGGAAAGTGAAGTTGGTGTGGGTTCCACTTTTCACTTCACCTTGCCGATAATTCATACTTCCATCACGGTTGCACTTGAGAAAGAGGAAGCAAAAGCATGAACGACTATCCGGGAGTGGTCTACGTCGAAGATGATGAAATGAGTCGGATGGTCGTCGATATTCTCTTGCATGAGCAGATGCAATTATCCAATGTAGTGATCTTTGAAGACAGTCAGGACTTCATCGCACGACTGGACGCGTTGTCCTTTATACCGGATGTGATTTTGCTGGACATTCACGTGAAACCCCTCAACGGATTTCAGATGATCAGCCTGCTGCAGAGGCATCCGGTCTATTCAGACAAACCGATCGTGGCGCTGACCGCAAGCGTCATGAACGAGGAAGTCGCGCTTCTCAAAGATGCAGGTTTGGATGGGGTGTTCGCCAAACCGCTGAATGAAATGACTTTTCCATCGATGCTGGAACGCATTTTGGCTGGCGAGCAAATTTGGAACATATTCTAGGGTGACGATTTTAAAGGACATCACGATGTCTCGTATCTTGTTTGTTGATAATGATGAGGCCAGTCTCATTCTGTATCAGGAAATTAGTCTGATGATGGGAATAGAGTGCGAATGCTTCCAAAAACCAGCCGAATTGGCAGCGGATCTTGATAATCTGCCGCCGATTGCCGCCGCTGTGATCGACTTGGAAATGCCTCATCTCAACGGCTATGAAGTACTGGCACTGCTGCGATCCCTTCCTCAGTTCCACGCAATTCCGATCGTGGTCTGTACCGTATATTCGGGAGAAATCGACCGCGCTGTTCAAGCCGGGTTCGATGGTTTCATCGTCAAGCCTATCAACCTTGATCACTTTCCGGAGCAGCTTAGGGCCATCCTGAATGGTCAAGCGATTTGGGAACGGCATTCTAATTAGTCAATACGCTATGCACTCACAAGGAACTGAACCATGTCCAATACACCCCCTTCTCTACGAGGCAAGCACATCTTCATTGTGGACGATAACGTGCTCAATCGTGCAACTTACCAGATCATCCTCTTTGCCAAGGGTGCATACGTCGAGTTTGATCGCTGGGGGCGAGACACGCTGAAATTACTCCAGAACAAGCGGGATATCGATTTGATCATTCTCGATCTCATGCTGCCCATGGGGGTTAGTGGCTACGGACTTTACTCAGCGATTCGTGAACTTCCCGGGTTTGAGACAATCCCCATCATCGCGGTTTCCGCTGCCGATCCTTATCCGGCGTTGGAAAAGTGCCGCGAGATGGGATTCTCCGGATACATCGCCAAGCCGATTCACGAAGAGATGTTCCCTGATCAACTCCTACAAGTGATGCAGGGGAATCCAGTGTGGGCGGTTGATCGGTCGGGCACCTAAACCTGTACGCTGCCTGCAAGAAAACGAAGCCCCTGATCGTATGTGGTTAGTTATGCAGGATAAGCTCTCTCAGATCAGATTTTCGGGCATGTTATATGCTGCGAGGTGGTACTGTTTGTTGAGCATCGCCATGCCACCCGCGACGATGCTCGCAGTGCGGTCTTCGACTACATCAAGCGTTGGTACAACCGTCGTCGTCGCCATTCCTCACTCGGCTATCTCATCCCGGCTCTTTTTGAGCAACGTTTCGCTCGTGACAATTTAACTGCCCACTATACAATCACCCGGTGTGTTGGGGTTTTGTACAGATGCAGCATCGGGCATCGTTTTCGATTGTTCCTTTAATGACGAGGGATTATATTTCGCCAAATCCGGTTCATCGAACTCTATAATAGCCTGCCTTGATAGGTCATCGCCCATGAAACCATCGGTGCCACTCTCCGCCTACTTGCTTGTTGTCACCTTTGCATTCCTCATTGTTTTAGCGGTCATCCTATGGTTTCCCTCTCCGCTGATCTACGATACGACTCAGAGCAACGCATTGATCCACATCGAGGCAGATCGAAGCTGGATTTTTACGCTGGATGACTGCGTAAACATCTCTTGGACAATCCAATACGCCGCCGAAGTCTACTACAACGATCGATTGGTTGACCCCACCGGCACCGATCAATTTTGCAATTTTCAGTCTTATCAGCCTCAGATTCGGGTGGTATTGAATGATGGAGGGGAGTTTCGGCATTCCAATTTCATCCAAATCCTGATCGAACGCCCTGAATTCTGGATCGTTTTGGCGCTGGCGGCGACCAGTTTTGGACTGGCGATCATCACCCGTCTTTCTACGATCGTGCTGCGGTGGCGTAAAGCTCACAATCTGCCGCCTGTTACCCTGCTGGATAAACTGCTGATTGGTATTGGCAGCGCCGTCGTACTGATCGTATGGACATTTGCGGTGCTTGAAGGAACTGCTCGTCTATACCTCACCTTGTACGGCACAGAGTATCAACGTGTTGCGTATTTCTATTCGCGTGAGGAGATCAACCGGCGGCAGATGTTGACGATTCCGATGCCGGAAATCGGATTCGGTTTATCCCCTTGGGCCGAGGACATCAACCACTTGGGGATGCGAGGCGAGGAAGTCTCCGCCATCAAACCGCAGGGTGTCTTTCGCATCATCGCGATGGGCGACTCGACGACCTACGGGTTCTTAGAGGCACCCCGAAATGCGTATCCGGTACAGTTACAGCGCATTCTACGCGACGACTACGGGTACACCAACGTCGAAGTTTTAAATGCGGGGGTGACAGGCTACAACTCGTTTCACATTATGCAAAACCTAGAGACGCGCTATCTCGCGCTCGATCCTGATTTGGTGATTTTCTATTCCAACTACAACGATGTAGAAAACCGGTGGCAGCCCCAAGGGTGCTACGCCGGGGACAATGCCAACCTCGGCCTTGATCCGACAGGGCGAATGGCGACATGGCGCGCCGATCAACCCCTCAGCCCAAGTGTGCTGTACCGCTTTTTCACGATCAATTCTGGGCTGGAACCAGACCCTGCTCGAATCAACTCCCTATTCATCCACGGCCTCATCCCTTGTGCCCGTGAAACCCTTCCCACTTTTTCACAGGATGGGATCAGCAACCCGCCGATTTACTACCGCCGCAATCTGATCACGATAGCCGCTATCGCGGACTACCATCATGTCCATCTGATGATGGCTACATGGTCACCGCGTGAGAATTACACGGATGTGCCTCCCCGCTTCGTCGAATACCTTGAAGATAATAACCAAGTGATGCGTGCAGTCGCCGCCGAATACCATGTGCCACTGCTCGACTATGCGCCGATGATGCCGCAAGACCCCAGTCTATGGATCGATCATGTGCATTACAATGTGGATGGGATGCACCTGCAAGCAGAGGTATTCGCCGAGTTTATTGACGCGCAGGGCTGGATTCCCCATCCGCGACGCTGTCCAGCTTGCTCCCCAACAGCCGACTGAATCCCCAGTATGCGCGGCGGGGGAGAAGTGGGTGAGTTTTTGCGTCCCGCTGGTTGTGGAGTTGATTAGCCGTAAGCCCCTTGAGGCGGTTCTCAAGGGGCTTATTTGTGCGTTCGTTTGTTTATGAGTAGTTCGCTTTTAGCGTGGGCTGGCAGGCATCCGAGGTCAGATAATCGACCAGATCATGCAGCATGGCCAGCGCTAACGGGTGAAAGTGGAGCGTTTCGCGAATTGGGTAGGTGGTCATCACGACACGCCCTGCACCATAGCGGAACTGCACCGTATGCAGTGCCGGATGCTGCACCCACCCGGCAATTTGCCCGGCGAGGAAATCGCCGTGGTAGGCAGGATCGGTCATCGGTACACCGAGGATGACGGCTTCTGGCATCATGTTCATAAAGGGCAGTGTGAGCGGGTTTTCAACCGGAATGCGTTTGTAAACTTCCGGTCGCAGCCAACTCCAAGCAGTGATCCAGCGACCACCATAATTGCCGCCGCGACCGTGCACCCAGAAGAACGGGCTGCCGTTACTGTTGGCCAAATACAGCAGATCGCCACCGGCTTTTACCCACGCTAGAACGTCGGCAGAGGGGTGATCGCTGATAATCAGTTGGGTCGCATGGCTGATGGTGCGCTTTATGTGGTATCCGCTCCCGCGCATGACACCCCCCATACCGGGGAGGCGATCCATTTCTTCAACCAACCCTTCGGAAGCGTTGGCGGGGGAGGGTGGGGAGCTTGCTAACCACGATTCGATCTGCGGATTGGTCTTGTGAGGATGGAGGGCGAGCGCAGTTTCACCGGTGAAGGCTGCGCGCCGTGCATCGGCAGGCAGCACGAGGAGATTGACCTCATTTTGCGCCAGCACCGAGCCGTTTTCGACCTGCAAATCAAGCGATGGATTATGCTCGCTGAACGTCCAGCGGACTTGTCCCAAATCACGGACTTCGCCCCGTTTCACGCTGCTTACCTCCGCCTGAAGCAGTGTTTCGCCCGCCTGACTGACTTTGGCCTGCGCGTTTGTCCAATCTGCGGTGCTGTAATGAGAGGCATAGATACGTGCGGTCGCGGTTTCGTCACTCCAATAGGCGAAGCGATCGAGGTGCGGCACAATCACATCTTCTGCGTTGATCTGTCCAAATCGCTCATGAAATGCCTTGGGGCCGCGCGCGAAGTCGAGAAGCCCATTACTTTCCCAGTAGATGTCGCTTAGCTCTGTGATGACATAACCTTGCAAGAGGGGGAGGCGGCGCATCGTCTCGATCTCATACTTGAGAGCGCGAAACTCATGCCATTGAGTCGCTTCGGCAAAGGTTTCGTAGTCTTTCCAGAGCGCTCGCAGGCCGAGTGCATCAAAGCGTTCGAGCAGTCCCTCCGCGCGTCCGGCTTGTCCATCCCATGGCGACCACCAACCGCTCAGATCAGCCCAGTCGGGCAAGCCGCCGCCGAACTGCTTGAGCGAAGGAACGCCCCAGTTGCCAAATTCTGACACGATGAGCGGTTCATGTCCGGTGCGCTGCGCATCGCCATCAAGGGAGAAGCTCCACAAGGGGCGTGACGCCAGCCCTTCGACAAACTGCTCAAAACTCTCTGCTTGATCTGGGATGTTGGTGTACACATGGAAGTCGTCCAGATCGCTTTTGACGTGGACACTTAGCCCCCACGGTTGAGGACAGGGGGAGTTATCCACGACAAGGCGTGTCGGATCGAGCTGTTTGCATCGATCGACCATGCCTGCGACCCATGTGCGATCCGCTTCACTCAAGAGTAGGGTGGTGCCCCAATCCTCGTTGACGATCGTCCAGATCATCAGCGAGGGATGGTTGTAGTCACGGGCGATCATCGCTTCTAAGATGGCCTCGGCCCGTGCTTTGACCACATCATCGAGCGCATACGCTGCCGGATGATCGGATTTCGCGCCGTAGAAGGTTCGCCACGAGGGAATTTCTGACCAGATCAACAAGCCGATTTCGTCGGCGAGATCATAATAGCGCGGATCGGGCGGTTTGATATGGCAGCGCAGACTATTCAAGCCTAGCAGTTTGGCTTTGAGGAACTGATCGCGCAGAAAATCGTCCGATGGCACAGTGTAGATCGTGCCGGGATACAAGTCTTGATCGAGGGCACACAGCAAATAAAATGGCTCCCCATTGAGCAGCAGTATCCCATCGCATGTGCTGATCTCGCGGAAGCCGAAACGCACCGAGATCGAGTCATCCCCAACCTGCACGACCGCGGTATACAGCGTCGGGGTTGATGGTGTCCATAGGGATGGCTGATCGATACGTACCGTAAGCGTAATCTCGTCCTGATCGGATGCGATAGGTGCTTCCGATGACACGGCATTAATGCTCACGCGGACGTTTGCTGCCTGTGGCATCCCTGCTAACCGGACGCGTATTTTCGCTTCGCCCGTGTGAATATTAGGCGTTACGTGGACTTGATCGATATAGCGCACAGGCACAGTCGTCAGTGTCACGTCTTGCCAGATACCGCTGGCGTCGAGATACCACGTTTGTTTCCCATGCGGGATGGTTTCGGCGTTGAATGGCGGCTGCATAGGCTCGGTGGGGGTCTCGATCCAGCGGGGAATGGTGATCGCCGTCTGGATTGTGTCGTACACGCACACGGTGAGGCGATTTTCGCCAAGGTGCACATATTTCCGGATGGAGATCCGGAACGGCATATAGCCACCTTCGTGTTCAGCGACGATTTCGTCGTTCACGAACACCTGACACCAGTAATCCACTGCGCCGAAATCCAGCAGTACCTCACCGTTCAGGGCTTCGACAGCGAAGGATCGCTGATACCACAGGTATCCGCTGTAACGCCGCAGCTCCGGGAATGCCGCTTGAATCGGCATTGGGACGGGGATGGTGCGGTCAGGGTGTAAAGTCGCTGGTGAAAGCTCACCAGAAGGGTCAAGCTGAAACTGCCAATGCCCCGCCAATGAAGTTTGCTGCCGCATTCGGAATTTTCCTTAAAGCTAATTGTAAAGTTGTTAACGAGTGCGGGGGAGTTCGATGTACTACTCTCTACCCCCCGCATTTATTTCGTGCTAAAGCGTGAAAACGAGTGCCGTCACCGAATGTGGCTCGAAGGTGTAGGTGAAGCTGTGCTCCTGCTTTGCGGCGAGCGTCGATTGAGTGGTACCTACTTCATTTGGCGCGCCGAACGTGTTCTCCGCCTTGATGTCGCTTCCATTGATGACATAGGCTTGCACGCTGCCCGCGAAACGTCCACTCGTCAGGTTGATCGTCGTCTCCTGTGCCTGTGCACGGCTGCGGTTGACGACATACACGGTAAGCTGACGCTTGTCTTCGTCTAGTGTGGCGGAAACATCGAGGACTCGCACACCAGTGTAATTCGCCGTGCTAAACGTGTCACCCTGCCAGAAGACATCAAGCGCGGTGGTGCCGCATGTCTGACTGTAAACCTCGAACGGGAAGAAAATCGTTTGCAGTACCATCCGTTCTTTATCGGTGAAAATTGGGGCGATCGCATTGACTAACTGCGCGATATTGGCCATTTTCACAGAATAGGCATGGCGGATGATCGAGTTCATCTGAACCCCCACCATGAGCGCATCTTCGAGGTTATAGACTTCTTCCAGCCCGAACCAGTTTGTCCCCGGTTTCATCGTCGCCGGGTGGGTGCGATACCACACATTCCACTCATCGACCGCAACCGGAATGCGGCTGATCCCCTGCTGCAAACTCAATGCGCGGATCAATCCTTCGTAGGCGAACAACCGCTCTTCGATCAGCTCCGATTGTGCCATGTAGTGTTCGTAATCATCTTCAGGGTTGCCCACATACCAGTGGATGGATAAGTAGTCGATAAATTGGCTCGCCTGCTCCATCAGGAGCTGCGTGCGCTCAACCACTGTGCCGCCCAACCAGTGCGACGCCGCCGAGGCGACCAACTTAATCGACGGGTCGATCCAGCGCATGACTTTGGCGAATTCAAGATAGGCGCGTGCGTATTCTTCGGGAGTCTTGTAACCGATTTGCCAAGGGCCGTCTACCTCATTGCCGATGCCCCAGTACTTGACGTTGTGCGGGGCTTCGTACCCGTGTTTACGGCGTAGATTGGCCAGCGCGGTGTTCTTGGCACTGTTGCAGTATTCGACCCAATCGCGCGCTTCACGCATATCACCGTCGCCGCAGTTGACCACTAAATACGGTTCCCAATTCAGCTTGCGGCACAGCGTGATAAATTCGTTTGTGCCGAACTCGTTCGAGTCCACATCGTTCCAAGCCATGTCGATTCGTCGGGGACGATCCGCTTTGGGGCCAATCCCATCCATCCAACGATAGCCGGACACGAAGTTGCCGCCGGGATAGCGCACAACCGGGACTTGGAGCCGTTTCAACGCGGCGAGTACGTCCGTCCGAAAACCGTCTTTATCGGCAAGTGGGGAAGTCGGTTCATAGAGGCCACCGTAAATGCAGCGACCCAGATGCTCCGTAAAACCGCCAAAAAGGTTCCGTGAAATGCTGCCCAAAGTGCGGGCAAGGTCGATTTCAATTCGGTTCAAAACGCCCTCACTTCCAAGAAAAGAAACGGTTCGGTTGAACGTGCATCCGTATACAGGTATTCGTATTCTAACCTTGGCAATTGAAATCTGTCAACAAGCCTACTTAGACTCAGTTGTTCCTAAGCGGAGTCCCGAACGACGAGGCGGCGTTCGCTTTCGAAAACGCGCGTGGGTATGGGAGTTGGGCTTTCCAGTCGCTCGAACAGGGCATTTGCCAATTTCAGGCCGATGTCTCGTGGGTCTTGCGCGATGGTGGTGAGCATCGGGCGGATAATACGCGCTTCGGGAATATCGTCGAAACCCATGACGGCCACTTGATCTGGTATTTGCACACCGGCTTCTTGGAAGGTCAGAATCGCGCCGATCGCCATCAGGTCATTGCAGGCGAACAAGGCACGCGGCAAAGTGCCGGAACGCATCAGTGTACGTGCGGCGGCGGCTCCACCTTCCATCGTGAAATCGCCCTCGACATAGAAGCGCGGGTCAAATGTTAGCCCGAATTCATCGAGCGCCCGCCGGAAGCCGTTAAAACGACGCGGCCCGGGGGGTAGATCATCGGAGACACCGATAAACCCGAAGTCATGATAACCGCGCTCGGTGATCATCCAGCGCACGGCTTCATAGGTGGCGCGTTCGTCATCGACGTAAACCACATCGACGTTTTCCAAGTGTAGGTGACTGCCCAACATGGAAACCGGTGTGTTTGACTTGCCGAAATACTGCCGGATATCCTGTTCGGTTAAGTGTATCGGCACGATGATTGCACCGTCCACCGGGCGACGAGAAACGACCTGACAGAAATGCTTTTCGTTCTCGTAAACGTGATCGCTGTTGGAGATAAGAACTTCGTAGTCATGAACGCGGGCAACATCTTGTACGGCGCGCGCAATCGGATGATAGAAGCCGTTTGATAGGTCTGCGATCATAAGCGCGATCGTTTGTGTCCGCTGTGTGCGCAGGCTGCGTGCTAGTACATTGGGGCGGTATCCCAACTCCTCAATCGCCGCCATTACCCGTGTGCGTGTATCTTCGCTGATCGTCACCGCCGTGTCATTCTCGTTCAAAACACGGGACACTGTCGGCTGCGAAACGCCTGCAAGTTTCGCTACATCGTACATCGTGGGGCGCTTATTTTTTGCAGGAGACTGCTTCGCCATGATCGGTTTCCGTTCTCATCAGTGATTAGATCGAGATACCTGTCCTTCTCCTATCCAATCATAAGTATATAGTCCCATTCTCTCAGGTGTAACCCCGATTTTACGAGCGTAGGCCACCTTGCGACAGAAATCACCCACGACGCTTATGATGATTAACCCACTTGACACCAATCAGATTTTTATGCTCTAATGGGGCTACTGAATACGAATGCATGCATTCGGTTGCGTGATAGATGTTCCATGCTTTTTCTTGTGAAATAGTTCCAGATCATTGCTGAACCCAGAGCATTATGTCTATTGCTTTTATGACTCCACAATCTCCCTTTGGCCTTTTCCCTCGACATGGTTTCTGCGTTGAGGGTTGGCAGTCCCACTTTGTGACAATTCCCCTAGCGACGGAGGTGAAACGACCACACTTGTTTACCTAGAACATCGAATCAATTTCTAAGCAATGTCTTTGTATAGGAGCGTATTTCATGACCAAGCGTATGCCTTTGTTCGCCCTGATAGCGCTGTTGCTCGTGTTCGTCTTTGTTCTTTCCAGTGTGAGCATCTCGGCGCAGGATGCGACTGCTACCCCAGCTCCGACTGCCACCCCAATTGTCGCTGACATCGGCAGTGGCGCTACTCATATCTCCTTCTGGAACGGCTTGACCGGTTCGGATGGCGTGACCCTCAATGAAATGCTGGCACAGTTTGCCCAAGAAAACCCGGATATTTCGGTCACTGTCGAAATGATCGTTTGGAACACGCTGTACCAGAAGCTCCAGACTGCATTCGTTGCCGGAACCCAGCCGGACGTGTTCCTGCTTCACGCATCCGAAGTCCCCCAGTTCGCCAGCTACGGCGTGCTCCGTGATATGGGCGATCAGTACACCTCTGGTGGTGGCTGGCTCCCCGATGACGATATTTCGGCGACGACGATGAGCGGCATGATGTGGGACGGTACGATCTACGGTGTTCCGCTGGACAATCACGGTCGTGGTCTGTGGATCAACACGGATATGTTTGATGCCGCTGGTATCTCCACCGATCCTGCTTCTGCCCCAACAACATACGAAGGCTGGGTTGATCTGTTCCAGCGCTTGACGCTTGATGCCAATGGCAATAACGCGCAATCACCCGATTTCGATCCTGAAAATGTCGTGCAATGGGGTTTCACTGTTGGTGAATGGCCGAACGTGAACTTCATGGCGGCACTGGCCCAGCATGGTGGTTCGTTCCTGAGCGAAGATGGCACGACAGTCACGGTTAACTCTGAAGCAGGGATCGCCGCGCTTCAGCAGATGGTCGATTTGGTTTACACGTACCATGTATCGCCGCAGGCCGCCGGTTTCGACACGTGGCAGGGCTTCGGGGCAGGCACGGTTGCCGTCCTCCCGACCGGAACGTGGTATCGCAATCAGTCCCTCCTGCAAACGGATATCCATAGCATGGCGTGGCCGAACTTCCAGTTTGGTGATGCCCCGGCGACATGGTTCGGTGCGCACACCTTCATGATCCCGACTTCGACAGAAGGCGAGAAGCTTGACGCCGTTCAGCGTATGATCCAGTGGATCAGTGAACATCAGGTCACATGGGCGTCCTCCGGTCAGGTGCCTGCTCGCCTGTCAGCTCAGGCAGCACTTGATCCTGCAACCTATCCCTCGAACATTCTGCTCGGTGGAACCTTCAGCGCTTATGGTGTTCAGGATCCGCGCACAACGGTTACGCAGGAACTGCTCACCCTCCTCGATGTTGGTCTGCAAGAAGCGCTCAACGGCATTAAGCCTGCTGATCAGGCACTGAACGACGCCGCTGTGCTGATGCAGGAAGCACTGGATCGCCAGTAATTCCAGCGTTTGAACTTGAATAAAGGCTCTGTGGGGTGGATCTATGATCTGCCCCACAACTTTCATAGACAAACTACACGAATATCGAGTCCTTAGGGAGCCATTTGACGTATGGCTGAAATCACTAAACCGAAGCTCAGCGAGCCAAAACGATCGGTATTACCTTTTGCAATCAATTTGAGGACACGTGAGGCGCTCGCGGCGTATCTCTTTTTAACACCGTTTCTGATCTTTTTTGTGATCTTCTTCGTCCGTGCCACCTTCTCGTCGCTTGAAATCAGCTTTTACGACTGGCGGCTTCTGCGTCCATCCCGTCCCTATGTTGGACTCGATAACTACATTGACCTGATCAACGATCCGATCTGGTGGGATGCTGTACGGAATACTATCTATTTCACCGTGCTAACAGTGCTTGGGACAACCTCAGTCGGTTTGCTGGCGGCGGTCGCCGTTACAAGGCCAATTCGCGGTCAAGGTTTTTTTCGTATCCTTTTCTACATTCCGCAGCTTCTATCCGTCGGGGCGATGGGGTTGATCTGGAACTGGCTGCTGAGTACTCAGTTTGGTGTCATCAACTATTTCCTAAGCTTTATCGGAATTCACCCGATCAACTGGCTGGGCGATCCCAATCTCGTTTTGCCTGCACTCAGTCTGGCAACCGTCTGGTGGACATTCGGTTTTCCGATGCTCATCTTTGTTGCCGGTTTGCAGGGCATTCCGGAACACCTCTATGAGGCGGCGAGAATCGACGGCGCGAGCCCTAGACAGATCTTTTTCCGCATTACGATCCCGCTCCTGCGCCCCACGATCCTGTTCGTAACCGTAACCGGCGTCATCAGTCATTTCCAAGTTTTCGGACAACCTTACATTATTACCGGCGGCGGCGGGCCGGGGCGCGCTTCGTGGACGGTCATCATCTACCTCTATCAACAGGCATGGGTCGCCTTCCGGATGGGGTACGGTGCTGCTGTTGCGGTGGCAATCGCTATCATCATGGCGCTGCTCACTGCGTTCCAATTCCTCGTCATCAGCCGCCGAGTCGAATACTAGGGGAGATAGAACATGGACTTCAGAAAATCCTCATTGTACCGGTATTGGGGAATATATGCTTTAATAGCGGTGCTCTCGATCATTGTTCTATTCCCGTTACTCATCACGGTTTCGCAATCCTTCATGACCAATCAAGAGGTCAATCGTTGGCCTCCGATGATTGTTCCTTCCCAACCGACGCTTGAAGGCTACCAAGCGGTCATTAGCCAGCAGGATGTTCGCCTTGACTTGTGGCTGCGTAACAGCTTATTCGCGGCCTCTGCTTATACGCTCGCTGTATTGGTGATTTGTACGCCTGCGGCTTATGCATTTGCAAGATTACGCTTCCCCGGCAATAAGATTCTATTTGGCATCCTGTTGGTAACGATCATGATCCCCGGACAGGTCACGCTCATTCCCAATTACATGCTCATGCGTGATCTGCATTGGCTGGACACCTTCAACGCGCTCATCTTCCCCGGTGCCGCCAACGTCTTTGGGGTATTCCTGCTCCGTCAGTTCTTCATGCAAATCCCGCAGGAGCTGGAAGAAGCGGCAGTCCTTGATGGGGCCAGTTATTTTGGGCGCTTCTGGCATGTGATTCTGCCTCTGTCCACCAACGCGCTTGCAGCGCTTGCCATTTTCGTCTTCCTAGGTCATTACAACGATCTGTTCTGGCCCATCATCGTGACCAGCAGCCTAGAAACCCGTACGCTGCCCGTCGGATTATCGATTATCCAGTCATCCTATGCTGGACAATATCGACCGATGATCCTTGCTGGGGTGGTGCTCTCTACGCTGCCGATTCTGATTGTGTATGCGATTTTCCAGCGTCGAATCATTCAGGGCGTTACACTGACCGGTATGGGCGGACGTTAGTTAGGATTCTTGCCGGTCGACAACTGAACAAGGGGGCGTGAAACGGTCAGGATCAGATCTCATGATCCTGAGGGGGGTGTGCGTGCTTTTCCCAACGCTTGTCCGGTTGCTCGATTACACTTTGCATTCAAAAGGAAAAGTTCATGTCACTTTCACATTCCTCCAAAGCAGAAATCTATCTGGACACACAACGCGTCATTAACCCCATTTCACCGCTGCTATTCAGTGGATTCATTGAGCATATGGGGCGCGCTGTGTACGAAGGGATTTATGATCCGGCATCGCCCCATGCTGACTCAAATGGACTGCGCACCGATGTGCTGGCGCTGCTGCGCGAAGTGAACTATCGCGCGATTCGTTACCCCGGTGGCAACTTCCTCAGCGGCTACCGCTGGCTCGACGGCGTTGGCCCCCGTGATCAGCGCCCTCGCCGCCGCGATCTTGCTTGGCAAACCACCGAAACGAATCAGTTTGGAACCAACGAATTCATCGAATTCTGTCGGGCGATTAAGACCGAACCTATGCTCGCGGTGAATATGGGAACAGGTACGATCCAAGATGCCGCTAATTTGGTGGAATACTGCAATGCGCCGACCGGCACCCAATACGCAGATTTACGCGCTGCGCACGGCTATTCACAACCACACAATGTGAAATATTGGTGTGTTGGCAATGAGATGGATGGCCCGTGGCAGATTGGGCATCTTGAAGCGCCGGAATATGGCGCGAAAGCCCGCGAGGCTGCCAAGATGATGCGCTGGCATGATCCCTCCATCAAGCTGATACTGTGCGGTTCGTCATCGACCGCTATGCCGACGTACCCCGAATGGGATCGCATCGCGCTTGAATTGTGCTGGGATCAGGTCGATTACCACTCCATGCACTATTATGCTGCGAATCGCGAAAACGATACGGCCAGCTATCTGGCCCTTGCCGCCGAGTTTGAGTCGTTCGTAGGAGCGCTGTCCGGCGTCCTTCGCTATGTGAAGGCGAAGAATCGCTCCAAACATGATGTGTATCTGTCGTGGGATGAGTGGAATGTTTGGTACAAAGCCACCACGCCGGATGTTGATTTCCGGGGGGGATGGAAAGAAGCGCCACACCTCAGCGAAGAGGTTTACAACCTTGAGGATGCACTGGTTGTTGCGCAGTGGATGAATGTCTTCCTTCGCCATTCGGATGTACTCAAGATCGCGTGTGTGGCGCAGGCGGTCAATACGATTTCACCGATCCACACCACCCGCGACGCTGTCCTCAAACACACGACGTATTACCCGATCATGCTGTTCAGCCGGTTAGCGGGCGGCGTTGCCCTAGATGTCGGCGTAAAATCGCCGCATTACCAAACCCAGAAGTTTGGAGACATGCCGCTGCTCGATGTGTCCGCTTCCTATGATGAAGCGACCGGCGCGAACAATATTTTCATCGTGAACCGGAGTCAGAGCGAAAGTCTGCCGGTTACGCTCCGTTGGCAGGATCGTGCTCCGCAGCAGATCAGCGCGGTGCACCAAATGAGCGGCAGTGATCCGAAAGCCTTTAACAGCTTGGAAAATCCCGGTGCCATCGTGCCTGTTTCGCTGAAGGCACCTGCTGTCAAGGACGGCTGCGCCGAACTACTCCTGCCGCCGCTGTCGTTCACGGTCGTTGAGACGTGCCTGTAGGCGCATTGTCATTGTGTCATATCATGCGGTTTGGGCGATCAAACCCGATCGTCTGAACCGCTCCCATTGCACCAACAATCACAGGAGAGTGATCGATTTTGGGAAGACGAACCCGTTTTTTCCTGTTTCTGGTCTGCTGCCTGATCCTAATCGCTGTCGTCGGCACGGCACATACCCAGTCTGATATTGCGACGGGTGATGCCCAAGCGGGCATGCTGCGCAATCCGCTCAATTACAACAACGGTGCTGATCCTTGGCTAACGTATTACAACGGCAGTTATTATCTTGCTGCTACGACATGGGCGTCTTCTTGGACGATGCGCCAATCGACGACACTAGCAGGGTTAAAAACTGCCGAGCCGCAGACGATTTACGCTGAAACCGATCCGTCTCGCGGCTACAATTTCTGGGCACCGGAATTTCGCCTGCTAAACGGCCCGGATGGGCTGCATTGGTACTTTTACTATACGGCGGGCACATTCGGCACATACGATAATCAACGGATTCACGTGCTGGAAAGTGAAGGCACCGATCCAATGGGGCCCTACACCTACAAAGCGCGTTTATTCGATCCGTTCAACGATTTCTGGATGATCGATGGCAGCTTGCTGGAGCTGGATGGGGCACTCTACTTCCTGTTTTCCTCGTTCGCGGATGGCTTACAATCCTTGTTTATCGCTCCGATGAGCAATCCATGGACGATCAGCGGCGAACGGGTGCTCATCTCACAGCCAACCTATCCGTGGGAGACAGTGGGTGGTTTTGTCAACGAGGGGCCGGTGACACTGCAACACAATGGCAGACTGTTTCTCATCTACTCTGCCAGCTCGTGCAATACCCCTGATTATAAGTTGGGAATGCTCACTTATACGGGTGACAATCCGCTTGATCCGGCTTCATGGGTGAAAAGCCCGGAACCGGTCTTTCAGCGCGCCGATCAGAATGGGGTCTATGCTCCCGGTCATAACGGATTCTTCCAATCACCAGATGGCACCGAGGATTGGCTTGTCTACCACGCGAACGACTCGGCTAGTTATGGCTGCGACGGGCGGCGCTCGACCCGTGTCCAGCGAATCCACTGGAACGAAGATGGGGCGCCGGACTTTGGTATCCCGGAGTCAACGCAGACTGAGATTGCGGCCCCATCGGGTGATATGGGTATTGATCCACTGCCGGAGTTCACGCCGCCGCAGATTTCGAACTTCAGAACCTTCGCTGAGCCCTACGAATATCTGCGTCACAGCAGTTTCCAACTGCGGATGGATTTCAATCCATCGGCAGATTCGCAGTTTGTCGTCCGGCCCGGACTCGCGGATAACAGTGCCATCTCGATCGAGTCCGTTAATTTTCCCGGTTTCTATCTACGCCAGCAGGATAATGTAGTGTGGCTGAGCGCCGATGATCAGTCCGAAACGTATGCGGCAGATGCGACGTGGTGGGTTAGACCGGGATTAGCAGATACCGCCGGTCTGTCCCTAGAGTCTTACAGCCGCCCCGGATTCTTTATCGGACGGCGGTTCGGTGTCACGGCATTGGTCGATCAGACTGCCATGAATGATCGCATGCGTCACGATGCGACGTTCGCTGAGGAGCACTAACGCTCCATCAAGCTAGGGCGCTGATGGGGCGATGAACGGCCATCCATCAGCGCCCCACGTCAGCCGGTTGATGCGCAGCGCTGATCCACCCTGAGTCATGACATCATACGCATGATAGACGATGTAATCCGCATCTTCCGTCTGCAAAATCGAACAGTGTCCGGGGCCACGCCATCGATCGGTGGGGAAGGTGACCTGCGTGCCGCCGCCCTCCAGCATTGAAACACCATCACGATCGAAATATGGCCCCGTGATCGTATCTGAACGTCCAACGGCTGCATAGTAGGTACTATCTACGCCCCGGCAGCAAAAGTCGAACGACGCAAATAGATAGTAGTAGTCGCCCTTGTGGAGGATGAAGGGCGCTTCGATCGGATCATCATGGACGGCGGGCCGCCGCGCCAGATCGTACACGGTGGTGTCGCCGCTGGACGGTTTGCCGGTATCGTAATCGAGGCGGCGCATTTTGAGACCTGTCCAGAAACTGCCAAATGCCAGCCATGGCACGCCGTCCGCATCGAGAATGAGATTCGGGTCGATGCAGTTGTACGGGTCACTGCTTGTGGACTCGATCACTAGGCCTTCGTCCACCCATCGATAACCCCCAGCGCGGTAGTTGAGCGTGGTATTGGTGGCCAGCCCGATCACCGAGCGGTTGCTGCCGAACGTGGAGACGGAGTAATACAGATGATATTTCCCGTTGAAGAAAGCAATGTCCGGGGCCCAAATACTCCTTGCACCGGGAATCCGCTCCTGCGCCCAAGCAGGTACTTCAGCGAATACCAGCGGCGGAAACGGTCGTGACCAGACCCTCAGATCGGTCGATTGGCGAATCGGTATTCCTTCGCCTGTGCAAAAGAGATAATAAGCATCCTCCGCTTGAATGATCACCGGGTCGTGGACATCGGTAATCGCTCCGGTGACTTCGATTTCTGAAGTGCCGGCTCCCTGCGCACTTACAGGCATTTCTAACCCCGCGCGAAGCAGCTTTGTAAATCCGCGTTGATTGACTCCCACACCCGCTGTGAACAGCAGTGCCGATTGAAGAAACTTGCGGCGTGATATGCTCATTCGCATCGCATCACTCATCCTTTCAGGGCGAACCCTATACATGTCCATGCCAATCCGTGATCGGTTGGCATGGACGATCGCTCCTGATTTAGATGTTCTGCTTGAGGGCGTAATAGACTTCGTTCCAGCGCAGTTCGTTCTTAAACGCGCGAATGTCGGTTTCCGCATCGATTTGCAGGTATTCGATTCCGGCGATCTCCGCGAAATCATAGAGATGCTCGCTGGTGAGCGCTTGGCTATAGCCAGTGTGATGGGCACCACCCGCGTAAATCCATGCTGCCGCGCCGACCTTGAGATCCGGCTGCGGAGTCCAGAGCGCACGTGCTACTGGGAGTTTTGGCAGCGGTTCGGCGGGCGTGACGCCATCGACGAGATTCACGACCATGCGGAAGCGGTTGCCCATGTCCATAATCGCCGCGTTGACGGCTGGGGCAACCTTCGCGTCAAAGACCAGTCGGGCCGGGTCAGCCTTGCCGCCGATGCCCAGTGGATGCACTTCTAAGCGCGGCTTTTCCCCGGCAATCGTTGGGCAAATTTCAAGCATGTGCGCGCCCAAGACCTGCATCCCGTTCGGGTGCAGATGATAGGTGTAGTCCTCCATGAATGAAGTGCCGCCCGCAAGTCCTTTGCTCATGACTTTCATGGTGTGTACCAGCGCGGCAGTTTTCCAGTCGCCTTCACCTGCGAATCCGTAACCATCCGCCATCAACCGCTGCACCGCGAGACCCGGAAGCTGCGCCAGTCCGTGCAAGTCCTCAAAGGTTGTCGTGAAGGCTGAGAAATGGCCATTCTCTAAGAATCGGCGCATCCCAATTTCGATGCGTGCTGCTTCGCGTACTGATTGATGCCGCGCGCCGCCTTTTTGCAGATCCGCCGCGATGACATAGCTCGACTGGTACACGTCGATCAGCGTGTTGATGTCGGAATCGCTGACCGCGCTGGTGAATTCAACCAGATCGCCAACGCCGTATCCGTACACCTGATAACCGAAGCGCATTTGTGCTTCGACCTTATCGCCTTCGGTGACGGCCACCGAGCGCATATTATCACCAAAGCGGGCAAGGCGCACCGTCTGCGAATCGGCCCACGCGCACGCCGCGCGCATCCACGCATCGATTCGCGCCTGCACATCGGTTTCGCTCCAATGCCCGACGACGACTTTTCGGCTGCGGCGCATCCGGCTGACCATAAATCCGAACTCGCGGTCGCCATGCGCGGCTTGATTCAAATTCATGAAGTCCATGTCGATGTCTGACCACGGAATATCACGATTGAATTGGGTATGCAAATGGAGCATCGGCTTTTGCAGCGCGCTTAATCCAGCGATCCAATTCTTGGCAGGGGAGAAGGTGTGCATCCACGCAATCACGCCCACACATGAAGCGTCATTGTTGGCGGCACGGCAGATTCCGGCGATTTCTTCTGGTGTGGTCAAAACAGGCTTGTAAACAATCGTGGCGGCCAGCGATGCCGCGTTCAATGCGGCCACGATCTGCTGGCTGTGCTGGGCGACCTGCTCCAGTGTTTCCGGCCCGTATAAATGCTGACTTCCGGTCAAAAACCAAACTTGGTATTCAGGGAATGCGTGCATGGCTGTTCCTTACAGGATGGACGAATTTAGACCCAAATCTATAGGCTATCTCAGCGAGAATACGAATAACTGCATTCGATTATAGCGCATTTGATCGCACGGGATCATTCGCTGCTCGCTGAGTATTCTCGATGACCCTACATTACGACTCGCGCAGCCAGACGCGCATTTCACCCGGTTGGCGATTCGCCCATAAGCTGTACGGGATCGCCTTAAAGGTAATCGGCTGTTCCTCATAGCGTAGAACCCGCTGAGGTTGGTACAGCCCGCTTGATCCCATCATCGGCTGACTGCGCACGGCTTCCCCTGTGATCACGCCGACACCTCCCAACAGCGCGCTGTCTACCTCTGCATGGAGCGCAGCACCACGCGGAATCACTAGGTTGGCAAGGTCTGCGCCGTTATCGGCTTCTTCTAGGCAGTACACAATGGGGCCACGCTGAAGGGCGATCATCCCGGCATCGTGGCGGACTTTCGGCTGTGCGATCATCCGATCGATCGGCATCGCCAGTGTGAGTTCAACGCGGTCGCCCTCGTTCCATGTGCGATTCAGCCGTGCATACCCGCGCACTACTTCGGCGCTGGTCGTGCGGCCATTGATGCGCACTTGAAAATCGGGGCACCAATCTGGGATGCGCAGCGCGAGCGTAAACGGTACCGCATGATCGACATGCACTGTGAACTGAACATCACCTGACCACGGGTAATGAGTCTGCTGGTCGAGCCGGATTTGCCCGACCGGGAGCGATACCGCCGCCGTACCCTGATTGTAGAGATGCACATAGAGGCTGTCGGCGCTGTGCGAAAGGACATACGCGCCTACATTTGCTACCATTCGCGCGAGATTTGGTGGGCAGCACGGGCAGTCGAACCATTCCTCACGCCGGTAATGTTTCGCTGTATTGATCCCGCTGAAGTGCTCGAATGGATTGACGTATGGGTACGAGATCAGTGGGTTTGCATAGAAGAAATGATCGCCTTCCGACGATACGCCCGCCATGACTCCGTTGTACAGTGCGCGTTCCATCACATCGATATAGCGGCTGTCAGGATCGATGTCGAACATGCTTTTCGCCCAGAACACCAGCGCGATTGAGGCGCAGGTTTCCGCATAGGCGCTTTCATTCGGCAGATCGTAGCCGAAGGTGAATCCTTCATTCGCGTGGGCCGGGCCTAAACCCCCGGTGACGTACATCTGTTTGCTGGTGAGATCGTCCCAGATTACCCGCAGCGCGTCGAGCAGAGTCGTGTCACCCGTCAGATGGGAAACATCCGCCGCGCCCGCGTATAGGTACGCCGCGCGCACCGCATGACCGGTGGCGGTTGTCTGTTCACGCAGCGGTTTGTGTGCCTGACAGTAGTGATAGCTCTTGAACCAGAACTTGCGCGGATCATCTCCACGCTCGGCGGCTTCCATGTCGAAGAAATGCGGCTGCTGTCCTCGCTCATCAATAAAATACTTGGCGAGGTTCAGGTAGCGGCGTTCGCCTGTCGTCTGGTACAACTTCACCAACCCTAACTCGACTTCAGGGTGCCCGCAGTAGCCATGCCGTTTATGATCGTCCGCGCCGAACCGCTCATCAATGTGATCCGCATAGCGGGCAAGCGAATCGAGCAGAACCCGTTTGCCGGTTGCCTGATAGTACGCCGCCGCACTTTCCATCAAGTGTCCGGCATCATACAGCTCATGCCAGTCGCGCAAATTGCGCCACTTCTGATCCGGTTCGATTACGGTGAAATAGCTGTTCAGGTAGCCGTCGGGGAGCTGACCGTCCGCGATCGTCTGAATGACACCGTCTGCGAGTTTCTCCAATTCCGGATCGGGGTGGGTTAGCAGGCTGTAACCGACTGCCTCCAACCATTTTCCAAGATCGGAGTCCCAGAATTTATGAACGATCCGGTGATCATGACGCGGATCATTCTCGTGAAGGTGCCATCCGTCCGTGCGTCCGGTAAGCTCCAATTGCTGATAGATTGCCGGGATAGTGACGGTGCGGTTGACGGTTTGGCGGGCTTCCCAATACCCCCCTGTCAGGGAGATATGCGAAGCTGGGACAGAGGCTAAAGGCTGCCATTGTGTGCTCATCGATAAACTCTTTTCACAACACTTTTCAACACGATGATGATTGGACGTTTCTGTCTGTGAACGTTCACAATCAACCATAACATGACTTGTGCGAACAGGTCAAAGAATGGAAGCTGCGAGCCTACAGGGTTTGTTGAAAGTGAAACCGGGCTGTATTTGAATCGCAGCGCGTTGGTACCGAATCATGCATAACGGTAAATCGTCGAGCGCGCTTCTTCATCCAGTTCTGTGACGGCTTCCGCGAAGGCGGTGTAAAACTGCCCGGCAGAGGCATAGCGATAGTCGGGATCTTTGGCCAAACCCTTCAGCAGCACCAGTTCGAGCGCTAATGGGAAATGGGTGACTAACTCCGATGGCGCGCGCGGAGGCTGCTGTACTTGCGCCATGGCCATCTCAAAATCGTCGTGCGCGACGAACGGTAACTGGCGCAGCAGCATTTCATAGGCAATGATCGCCAACGCATAGACATCGGTTGCGGGTGTGAGCGGGAAATCTTGCGCTTGTTCCGGTGACATATAATTGGGCGTGCCAACCTGCATCTGCGTTTCCGTCAGCGATGCCATATCGATGACTTTGCTCAATCCAAAGTCGGAGAGGTACACCTGCGGGTTTTCCCCGCTTAGATCGACCAAGATATTGCTTGGCTTTACGTCACGGTGCAGCACATTAAAACTGTGCGCGTAATCGAGCGCGCTGCACAGCGGTTCAAGGATCGCCAATACTTCTAGTGGTGTAAAGAAGTGTGATCGTATCCATACCGCCAGCGAAACCCCGGCAACTAATGCCATGACGAAATATGTTTTTCCCTGATGTTCGCCATAGCCAAGACAGCGCACAATATGCGGGTGATCCAATGAGCGCATAACGAGGATTTCTCGGTCAAAGCGCGCTGCCATCCCTGTATCATCGGAACGATCCGGATGAAGCATCTTGATGGCGACGTGATTCCCGGTACGCTCCTCGATGGCCTCGTATACCGCTCCCATACTGCCTGCACCAATCACCCTGATCACCGTGTAGTTGTCTAGGACTGCGCCTATTGCCAAATCCATGTGCTGCCACCCTGTGAAAACTCAACTACGGCCTAATCCTATTGTGTATTTCACTGCTCATCAGTCGTTATAATGAATTCTATACGCCGCGGGGTACACCAACAGCAAGGATACACCATGCAAGGAGCTCAAACCATTGGGGAGCGGTATCGCCTGCTGGATAAGCTTGGCGAAGGTGGGATGGGGACGGTCTACCGCGCGCAAGATCGTTTGACCGGGCAGCAGGTCGCACTGAAACAAGTCGCTGTTGCCAAAATCAAGGGCAGCCTCAGCACCAGTGATCATTACCGCTCCCTCATTCAAGAGTTCAAAACGCTGGCGTCGCTGCGGCATCCGAATATCATCAGTGTTCTCGATTACGGTTTCGATCAACAACCATTTTTCACGCTGGAACTGCTTGAAAACGCCGAGCCTTATGCCGCTTACGCCCAAAAACAGCCGCTCACTGAACAGGTGATATTGGCGGTGCAGTTATTGCGAGCGCTCGCCTATCTTCACCGGCACGGCATTATCCATCGCGATCTCAAACCGAGCAATGTGATGATTACTGGCGGTCAAGTAAAAGTGCTCGATTTTGGACTGGCGGTTGTGCGTGAAGAACTTCCCGAGGAAGCTGGTTTTGCTGGTTCGATCGCTTATGCTGCCCCAGAAGTGATCGAAGGCGGCGGTTCTCGTGCCAGCATTGCTTCCGATCTATACGCGGTGGGGGTAATGCTGTATGAAACTATCGTCGGCGAAACCCCGTTTCGCAGCGCAGGCAACCGCTACGCGTTGATGATCAAGATCATCAATACCGAACCCGATTTCACCCCCCTTGTTGAGCACCCTCTTGGTGCGATAGTCGGTCGCTTGCTCAGCAAAAGCCCTGATGACCGTTATGCCAGCGCTGAAGAAGTTATCGTCGAATTGTGCGCCGCAGCAAATGTCCCAGAGCCTGTAGAGACGAGCGCCGTTCGCGAAAGCTTCCTACAAGCCGCGCGTTTTGTAGGCCGTGAGGCCGAATTCGCTCAACTGCGCGCCGCGCTCAGCGCAGCATGCACCGGGAAGGGCAGCGCATGGTTGATTGGTGGAGAAAGCGGCGTTGGCAAATCCCGCTTCATTGACGAACTTCGCACCCAAGCATTGATCGAGGGCGCGTTTGTATTGCGCGGGCAAGCCATTTCTGAAGGCGGCTTGCCTTATCAATTATGGCGTGACGTACTGCGCCTGCTTGTGCTGCATGTGGAATTGTCGAACTATGCCGCGTCCGTGCTCAAGCCGCTTGTGCCGGATATTGAACGACTGCTCGAACGGGAAGTAGGGGAAACCCCACAGATCGAAGCGCAGTCACTCCGCGTGCGTTTGCTCACCGTGATCGAGTCGCTGTTCAGCCAGTCGACACGCCCACTTGTCCTCATCCTCGAAGATTTGCATTGGGCAGATGAAAACAGCTTGAATCTCTTGCAGCGCTTGAGCGTGCTGGCGGAATTTCTCCCCCTTCTGATCGTGGGCACATATCGCGATGACGAACGCCCCGTACTTAGCGCCGATCTGCCCCGTTTCACGCTGCTTAAACTCCAGCGCCTCAGCGATGACGCGATCCAGCAGTTGAGTTTGTCTATGCTGGGTGCGGCAGGCGCTGCACCGGAGGTGCTTCGGTTGCTGCGCCGCGAAACCGAAGGCAATGTTTTCTTTCTGGTAGAAGTCGTCCGCGCATTGGCGGAAGAGGTGGGGCAGTTGGCGGCGGTTGGCGCACAGCCTCTTCCTGCCCAAGTGTTTGCCGGAGGGATTCAATCCGTCATCCGCCGTCGCTTAGAACGGGTTCCCGTCGCCGCCCGTGAATTAATGACGCTGGCGGCGCTCAGCGGGCGCGAATTTGATCTCCCGATGCTGCGCGCGTTGATGCCGACAGTTAACCTAGAAGATTGGCTGCAACAAGTTGCGGTTGTGACGGAAGTCCGCGATGACACCTGTCGTTTCGCCCATGACAAGCTGCGCGAAGGGATCGTCGTGGCTGTTCCGCCGTCTGATCGTCCACTACTGCACCGCCAAATTGCCTTGGCGCTTGAAACTGCGTATCCCGATACCCCGGCGCAGTATCCCGCGTTGGCCTATCACTGGTCAGAAGCGGGTGATCGTGCAAAAACAATCCGTTATGCGATCCTTGCCGGTGAGGAAGCGCTGCGCTCCGGCAGCTATCGTGAGGCGATTCGCCTGTTGGAACAAGCGCAGGCGCTCACTTCCGTAGCAACCTTGACCCGTGCTGAGTTAAGCCGCCTCCACTACCTGATCGGCAGTGCCTATTGGGGGCAAACCGATATGGGGAAGTCGCGTGAATGGCACATCAGCGCCCTGCGCTTGCTAGGGCTGTATGTGCCCGATCAGCGTTGGCGGCTGACCGTCGGAGTTATTGTGCCATTGGCGAGTCATCTGCTGCGGCGTTGGCTCGGCATCAGTGTTCCGATGGGGACGCCGGATACTTGGCTAATCGCAGCCCAATCGCTGCATCAAATTGTGCAAGGGTCATATCATGATGCCAATTTCAGCTTGGGATTGTACTGCTTGCTTGGCGGCATCGATGCGTCGGAGCGGGCGGGGGGTGGTTCGCAAGCCCAAAATGCCCGGGTACTCTCTTACTGTACCTTTGCCTTTGCTATGGGCGATGTGGGGCAGCACCGCATCGCGCGCACTTATTTCAAACGGGCGCATGAAAGTCTAAACAGCGGCACTGATCCCGAAACGCGTGCATGGTACGATCTTGTCCATGCCATGTATTTCGCGGGACGCGGCGCATGGGACGACGCTCATGCACTCCTCGGCGAAGCCGTTGAATTGAGTCATCAAACCGGGAGTTTGCGTTTGTGGATCGAAGCATGCGAATATCGCGCCTACATGTTCTACATGCAAAGTCGATACCAAGAGGCGCTCGATTCAATGGAGCACGCAGCGATCGCCGCGCGCCGTGATGACCATATTCAGAGCATTGGGCGCATTCAAATCGCCAAAGCCCGAATCAACCTCGCTGCTGGACGGGTTGAAACCGCGCGGGCTGAATACTTCGATCATGAAGAAGAAATCCGTGCCGCACTCAGCCTTGGTGCACAGATACAGCAGAAGGTCGCCGCTGCCGCCTTTGTGACTGAATATGCATTCCATACCCAGAACTGGGCGGAAGCGCTCCGCCAAGCACAGGATCTCGATCGACGGGTAGCGGGCGCGCAAACGCTCTCGTGGGTGCTTACAGGGGCGGCGGCGGCTTCAATCCCTGTCTACTTGACCCTGTGGGAACAGCGCGGTGAAGGGGATTACGCGGCGCTGGCAGATCGTGCGCTTCGTCTATATCATCGCAAAAAGACACGTTTTCATGAGGTCGCGCAGACGGTTGAACATACGTATCGCTGCTGGGCTGCCGGGCTGCGCGGCGATACAGACCGTCTCAAGACTGAAGGTGATTTGGCGCTCAAAGCGGCGGCGACCTATCGGATGCCGTACTATGCTGCTCACACGCATGCGATCTTGGCACGGTTTTTGCCTACTGCCGAACAAGCAGGGCACCGGCAGGCCGCCGATCACTTATTTGCGCAGGTCAGCATTCCGGACAAGGATATATCCAAAACCGAGTGATTTCGATCGATTGGCCGTATAAGTCGCGGACGATGCACGATTCACACTAGGCTTCGTACGTGATCTTCCCATCGCAGATCGTCAGGATCGGACGCACTTTCGCGATGGCTTCCGGCGGTGTGGCGAACAAATCCGCCGAGAACAGCACCAGATCCGCTAGCATGCCGACCTTGATTTGACCGCGCGCTTGCTCTTGGAATTCAGCATAAGCCCCGGCGCGTGTGTAAGAGATCAGGGTATCGGCCAGCGATTGCCGTTGATCGTAGGTGCCGGAACCCCACGCGCGGCGGTTAATCGCGGCGTGTATCCCGATCATCGGGTCGGGTGTTACCACGGGCCAATCGCTGCCAAAGGCAACAGGCGCGCCCGCGCCGCGTACGTTTTGCCATGCGAAACTGCGATCCCATCGGGATGGGCCAACGCGCAGCGGAAACAATTCATGGGTCTGCGGGAAGGTGATTGGGCTGTGATACGGCTGCATTGATGCGATGACTCCCAAGCGTGCAAAGCGCGGAAGATCGTCGGGGTGGACGCATTCGATATGCTCAACCCGATGGCGGCTGTCGCGAACGCCGTTGGTTTTGGCCGCGAGTTCGTAGCCGTCAAGCGTCCGCCGCACGGCCCCATCGCCAATCGCGTGGACGGTGATTTGCAGGCCGCGTGCGTCGCATTCACGGGCGATCCAGTTGAAATGCTCCGCACTGTAAAGCGCATCGCCCATCCATCCGGGACGATCCGCATAGTCGTCGAGCATGAGGGCCGTCCACGATTCCATGACCCCATCCATGAACAGCTTCACGCGCCCTGAACGGACTTTTTCGCTTTGGAAGCGCTGTGCCATCTCGACCGCTTCTTGTAAGTCATCCACAGTGGTCGTCGGAAAGATGCTGAACGGGACATTGACACGTACACTCAGCTCATCGTTGTCTTCAATGGCCGCATAGAATGCCGCCTGTTCGAAGTCGCCATCCATATTATGAACACTGGTAATGCCAAGACTGGCGCTCAACTTCAAGCCTTCGAGCAGCCATTTGCGCTCACGTTCGGCGTTGAGCTTCACGGGGCCTGCTGTGGTGCCGACTAAGCCCTTTACCGTGCGCCCCCACGCGTCAAAATGGCGCAGCACGACCGCATAGGCGGCGGGTTCGACCAACTCCCCGGTCGCTAAACCATCGTCGCCCATGAGGATTTCGCTGTTGGGGCCTGTCACCGCGCCATGCAGTGCTCCGGCAATTTCCAGTGCGCGGGTGTTAGCCCATGCCGTGTGATGGTCATAGCCCATGATCAGCAGTGGGCGATCCGGCAGAATAGCATCAAGCATGTGACGGGTCAGCCGTTCACCGGGTGACAAAATCTCGTAGCGGAACTGTACCCCGTTGATAGAGTCTTCGGCGGGGTGGTCAGCTGCATACGCCCGCAGGAGATCGCTTACGTCAGACAGCGACTGTGCATCCCAGAGCTGAACGTGCCCCAACTCCATTGAGCCGAAGAACAGATGATAATGACTGTCCACGATGCCCGGTGTTAGCGTGGACTGCCGTCCATCGATCACACGGGTTGCTGCCGTGCGCCACTGATCGGCTTCCGCGTTTGTGCCAACAAAGGCGATTCGACTGCCTTGGAGACCGACCGCTTCCGCAAACGGGCGTGTTGGATCGGCGGTAAAGACGCGTGCATTGCGAATCAAAAGTGTGTCGCTGGTCATCGACGGTGACTCCTAACTTTCCGCGTGAGTAGTCATTATGAGCGCGTTAGTATACTGCATCGAAAGCACACCCCCTATTCACTCAGTGAATTGATAATCCTCATGATTTGGCCGTGATAGAAATCGTCAAAGACAGTCTTTCTATAGTGCTAGATTGAAGGTGTGGATTCCACACAATTCGTATGCCGCTGAGTGTCCAATACCACTGTGATACTCAACCAACGAATACTTAATAAGTAGGAGAACAGCATCGATGCAAAAACGAACTTTTAATATCAATGGCACGCTTAAAACGGTTGTTGTCGATCCTGAAGCAAGTTTAGGCGATGTCCTGCGAAAGCAGTTGTACCTGACGGGCACGAAAGTATCGTGCAATGATGGTCACTGCGGCGCGTGCTCGGTCATCGTCAATGGCAAGCTTACGCTCGCCTGCATCACCAAGATCAGCCGCGTCCCTGATGGCGCGCAAATTGTGACGGTCGAAGGAATTGGGCAGCCGAGTCATCTGGATCCCATTCAGGCGGCGATCATGATGCACGGCGCGACCCAGTGCGGTTTCTGCACCCCCGGTTTCGTCGTTTCAACCAAGGCGCTGCTGGAAAAGAATCCAAACCCCAGCCGTGAAGAAGTTCGCACATGGTTCACACAGCATCACAACGCCTGCCGCTGCACCGGTTACAAGCAGATTGTGGACGCCGTGATGGATGCCGCTTCTGTGATGCGCGGTGAAAAGTCGGTCGAAGAACTCTTCTACCAAATGCCGAAGGACGGGAAGATTTGGGGTGGTAAGTATCCACGCCCGACCGCCGAAGCAAAAGTCACCGGGACGCTCGACTTCGGTCAAGACCTTGGCCTGAAGATGCCGAAGAATACGCTTCAACTCGCGTTGGTGCAGGCGAAAGTCTCGCACGCGAATATTCTGTCGATCGACACCTCCGAAGCGGAAAAGATGCCGGGTGTCGTCAAGGTTGTCACACACAAAGATGTGAAGGGCAAGAATCGCATCACCGGTTTGATCACATTCCCAACCAACAAGGGTGACGGCTGGGATCGTCCGATTCTGTGCGATGAGAAGGTGTTCCAGTATGGCGACGCGATCGCTATTGTGTGCGCCGACACCATCGAGCAGGCGAAAGCCGCCGCCGAAAAGGTCAAGGTTGAACTGGAAGTGCTGCCCGCGTATATGAGCGCGCCGGAAGCGATGGCACCTGATGCGATCGAAATTCATCCCGGCACGCCGAACGTGTACTACGAACAGAAACTTGCCAAAGGTTCTGATACTAAGTCGGTGATGGAAACCGCGCCGTATGTCGTTTCGGACAGTTTCTATCTCCAGCGCCAGCCGCACCTGACGATCGAATCAGACATGGGCTTCGCGTATTTCGACGAAAATGACACACTGACCATTCACGGCAAGTCGATCGGTCTGTATCTGCATCTGTACATGATCGCTCCCGGTATTGGCGTCGAACCGGCGAAACTGCGTCTCGTGCAGAATCCGGCAGGCGGCACGTTTGGCTACAAATTCTGCCCGACGATGGAAGCACTTCTCGGTGTCGCCTGCATGGCAACGGGACGTCCGGTGTATCTGGAATATGACTATCAGCAGTACATGCAGTACACCGGCAAGCGTTCGCCGATGTTCTTGGACATCAAGATGGCCGCCGACAAAGACGGCAAGATCGTGGCGATGGAAAGCGATTGGTCGGTCGATCACGGGCCGTATTCGGAATTTGGCGACCTGCTGACGCTGCGCGGTGCGCAGTTCATCGGCGCGGGCTACAACATCCCGAATATTCGCGGCAATGGTCGCACCGTTGCAACCAATCATGTGTGGGGTGCACCGTTCCGCGCGTACGGTTCGCCGCAGTCGTTCCTCGCTTCGGAAAGCTTGGTAGACGAGCTCGCTGAAAAGATGGGGATGGATCCGCTGGAATTCCGCTATCTAAACGTGTATCGCCCCGGCTCCACGACCCCAACGGGACAAGAACCCGAAGTGTACCCGTTCCCGGATATGCTCGATAAACTGCGCCCGCTGTATAAGGAAGCCAAGGAAAAAGCCAAGGCTGCTTCGACACCTGACAACAAGAAGGGTGTGGGCATCGCGATCGGCGTGTACGGCTGCGGCCTAGACGGTGTGGACGGCGCGGAAGCCCGCGTTGAGTTAACCCAAGATGGCGTGACCGTTTACGCGACGTGGCAGGATCACGGGCAAGGCGCGGATATGGGCGTGCTGGGTACTGCACACAAAGCCCTTGAACCGCTCGGCATCGCCCCAACGCAGATCAAGTTGGTGCTGAACGACACCGGCACTGCTCCCAACGGCGGTCCGTCGGGTGGCAGCCGCAGCCAAGTTGTGATCGGGAATGCGATCAAGAACGGCTGCGAACAGTTGATCGAAGCGGTGCGCAAACCATCGGGCGGCTTCCGTACCTATAATGAGATGGTCGCGGAGAAACTGCCGGTCAGCTTCAATGGGAAGTGGGCGGCTGCGCAGAATACCAACTGCGATGAAAACGGGCAGGGCAAGCCGTTCGCGGTCTATATGTACGGCGCGTTCATGGCGGAAGTCAACGTCAATACCAAGACGGGCAAGACGACTGTCGAAGGTATGACGGTGATGGCCGATGTTGGCAAGATCAATAACAAGCTGGTTGTCGATGGACAGATTTTCGGCGGCGTTGCACAGGGGATTGGTCTGGCGCTCTCCGAAGATTTCGAGGACATCGAGAAACACAGCACCATGCTTGGCGCAGGTATTCCGTACGCCCGCGATATCCCCGACAAATTCGATATTCACTACTTCGAAAACGCGCGTGAAGATGGGCCGTTCGGTGCGGCAGGTGTGGGTGAACTCCCGCTGACATCCCCGCACGTCGCCATCATCAATGCGATCTACAATGCGACGGGTGTGCGTATTCGTCACCTGCCCGCTCGCCCCGAAAAAGTCCTGAACGGCCTGAAGGAACTTCAGCCGGAACCCGTGTAAAGATACAAATGTAGTGGAGACCCCAACCGGTTTCCTGCAAACTAATATCGAACGGCAATTCGAGCAATCGAATTGCCGTTCACCCTTTTTGACGTACGCGTTTAGCCACTGGGTGAATAGGTGGCAAACGCGGATTGGGCGAATGCCCTGACGGTTTTGAAAATGGATCAAAAAGAGTTACGTGATTTAGAAGCCCAATGCATTCAGGAATGTGCGCCGACCTGTACCGCCGCGTGCCCGGTTCATGTCGATGTCAAAACCATGCTGGCAGAGATTGGGCGCGGCGATTTTTCGGCAGCGCTCAAAACGTACCGGAAAGCAGTGCCATTCCCGGGGATCATCAGCCGCCTGTGCGATCAACCGTGTCAGGATGTCTGTAAGCGTCTCGACAGCGGTGGCTCGATCGCGATCCGTGACTTGGAACGGGCATGTGTCAGTTTTGGCACACTGGCGGATGAAAAACCGCGTTCACTCCCCAAACGAAAAGGACACATCGCCGTAGTCGGCGGTGGCATCAGCGGTCTCTCGGCGGCGTATGAACTGGCGCGCAAAGGCTACGCGGTTACGATCTTTGAGACGGGCAGCGTGTTGGGCGGCAGCCTGTGGCAGATCGACAAGGATTATCTGCCCGCGTGGGTGATCACCGAAGATTTAAAAATCATGGATACGCTCCCCATTGAAGTTCGCCTGAACTCACCGATGGGCGATGTGGTGGAACTGCGCCGCGAATATGAAGCGGTATACCTTGCGGTTGGCGCGCAGACCGAAGCGCATTTTGACTTAGAGCGCGATGAATACGGCTTTGTCAAAACCGATCCCGTCACTTTTGAAACCAGCGTTCCCGGCGTATTCGCCGGGGGCGGCATGCGTTGGGGCAAAGAGATGCATTCGTCGATCACCTCGATCTCGGAAGGGCGGCGCGCCGCGATTTCGATTGACCGGCATTTGCAGCATGTGTCGCTGACCGCCTCAAGAATCAACGAAGGTTCGTACACGTCGTGTTTGTTCACCAAAACCGACGACATCGAAGCACAGCCTGTCACCCCTGAAAGCGATGGTTGGCACTATAACCGCGAGGAAGCGATTCAGGAAGCGAAGCGCTGCATTCAATGTGAGTGTATGGAATGCGTCAAAGCGTGCGAGTACCTCAAACACTACGAGCGTTACCCCCGTCGCTACGTCCGTGAAATCTACAACAACCTCTCGATCGTCAAAGGGACACGCTACGCCAATACCTTTATCAATTCGTGCAGTCTGTGCGGGCTATGTGCGGAAGTGTGCCCGGAAAACCTAGACATGGGCGAGGTGAATTTGGCGGCGCGTCAGGAGATGGTTAAGCAGAAGCGCATGCCTGCGTCGGCATTCGACTTTGCGCTGCGCGATATGGCCTTCAGCAACAGCGATCATTTTTCGTTCTATCGCAATCGCCCCGGCTCCACGACGAGCGATTATGTGTTGTTCCCCGGATGCCAGTTATGTGCCTCATCGCCGCAGCATGTAGAGGCAGCTTACGACTATTTGAACACCCACCTCGCGGACTCTAGCGTTGGGCTGATGCTGGGCTGCTGCGGTGCCCCGGCAAAGTGGGCGGGGGAGTCGGATCTGTTCAACCAGACGATCGAGCGCTGGCGTGCCGATCTTCAATCGATGGGCAATCCAACGGTTGTGCTGCCCTGTTCAAGCTGCTATCAGACATTCAAAACATCGATGCCGGATGTCCACATCGTGTCGTTGTGGGAAGTCTATGATCAGTATGGGCTGCCGGAGGGAGCGCCTACCGACCTTAGGCAAAAACTCGCGATTCACGATCCATGTTCGGCGCGGCGCGAACGGGGAGTACAGGACAGTGTGCGCCATCTCGCGGAGCAGCTTGGCTGCACGATTGAGGAGCTGCCGCACAGCCGCGAAAAAACCGTATGCTGCTCGTATGGCGGTCACATGTGGTTGGCAAACCCGGAGGTTGCGCAGAAAACGGTACGCCGCCGCATTGATGAATCTCCTGCCGATTACCTGACCTACTGCGCCATGTGCCGGGATTTCTTCGCCAATCAGGGCAAGCGATCGCTGCACCTCCTCGATTTGATTTACGGGGAAGCGGAGGAAGACCGTGCTGCCCGCCCAAATCCGGGATGGTCACAGCGGCATGAGAACCGGATGCGGTTGAAACGAAAACTGCTGAAATCAATTTGGGGGGAAGATATGGATGGGTCACAAGCGTACGAATCGATCCGCTTGATCGTATCCGACGGGGTGCGCGATCGGCTGGAGCAGCGGCTGATCCTCACCGAGGATATCCAGCGGGTGATCGAATACGCCGAACGGACGAAACGCCGTTTGCGCAGCCCGAAAACCGGGCATCTGCTGGCTTACTACAAGCCGACGACGGTGACTTACTGGGTGGAATACGAACCCCAAGCCGACGGATTCGCTGTTTTCAACGCGTATAGTCACCGGATGGAAGTGCCGGGGAGCGATACCCCGGAAGGAACTCGTTCATGACCACGCACAGCGGCTTTTCGCCCAAAGAATCACCGTGGATGTGCGGAAACTGTGATATTCCATTGGTGCTTGCTCCGGTGGATGTCGGCTACATGGGCAATGCCTTTCCGGTTGAACTGTGGAAATGCCCGAAATGCGGGCTGGTGTTTGTTCCGGAAGACTTAGCCCTCGGCAAAATGCTCGAAGTCGAAAAGCAGCTTGAGGACAAGTGATCGATGACTGACGATCGCGTGCTGCTGTACGAACAAGCCCCGTTACTGCAAGTTTCCAGTGGCACCATTCGTCCCGGTGGGCTGGCGCTGACCGATCACGCGCTCGATTTTTGCCGCCTTCCCGCCGGATCGCTGGCGTTGGATGCGGGCTGCGGTCAAGGCGTGACGGTTGAGCACCTGATCACTTGTCATCACCTGCGCGCAGTGGGAGTCGATTCATCCTCCATGCTGCTGCATGCGGCGCACGCGCGTATGACATCGCCGCCGTTACTTCAGGCGATAGGGGAGTCGCTGCCGGTTGCCTCAGGGCGCTTCAATGTCGTGCTGGCGGAATGTACGCTGTCTCTTATGGACAGCGATCGTGCGCTGGCGGAATTTCATCGCGTTCTGCGTGATGATGGCTGGCTCATCGTGACTGATCTCTATGCGCGCGATCCGCGTGGGGCGGAAGGACTGCGTGATCTTCCGGTGCGTTCATGCGTGGCAGGGGCGCTTCCATGCGAGACGATCATGGATCTGGTGACGACGCATGGGTTCACCGTGCGGCGGTGGGAGGATCACACGGAGGCATTAAAACTGTTTGCGGCCCGGCTCATCTGGGAACATGGATCGCTGGGACAGTTTTGGCGGTGTGCCATCCCCGCTGCTGGAGACACGATCGACGCTGCCGCATCACGCGCCAAACCGGGCTACTACCTGTTGATCGCTCAGAAGTAAATCTGCGGTGCGTTTTTTTTGACAAAATGACGAGTTTTTCGAGGACGATGATGGATGAATACACTGCCGAACGGATGCGAGAGCTCAAGAAACAGGGCTACTTTTGCAGCCAAATCTTGATGATCCTCGGACTGGAACTGCAAGGCAAAGACAACCCGGATCTCGTCCGTGCGATGCAGGGGTTGGCAGGGGGATTAGGTTTTACGGGGGAAACGTGCGGGGCTCTGACGGGAGGTGCATCGCTGCTAGGCTTGTATGCGGGAAAGGGCACACCGGAAGAGTCTGAAAACCTGCGCCTGAACTTCATGATCGAAGATTTGGTGCAGTGGTTCAAGGCGGGGTACGGTGCGGACTATGGCGGCATCCGCTGTGAGCAAATTCTTGCGGGAAACCCGAATAATACCGGTATTCGCTGCCCGCTGATGGTCGCGGGGACGTTTCAAAAAGTCAAAGATCTGCTGATCGAAAATGGGTTTGATCTGGCGGGGACGAATGATGGCTGAAGCTGAGCGTTTCCTCTCGTCTACGGAAAGTGTATGCCCGGTTTGTTTGAGCCGAATTGAGGCACGACGGGTACAGGTTGAAGACGATGTCTACCTGATCAAAAGCTGCCCGGAACACGGCGACTTTAAGACGATCGTGTGGCGTGGACAAACACCGAGCTTCACCGACTGGGCACGCCCGAAGATTCCGTCGTACCCATCTAACCCGTTTACGACTGCCGATCGCGGCTGCCCGTTCGACTGCGGCCTGTGTGCCGATCATCATCAGCAAACCTGCACGGCGCTGATTGAAGTGACGCAGCGCTGTGATCTGCGCTGCAATTTCTGCTTCGCCAGCGCGGGCACCTCGTCCGCACTCGATCCTAACATGGCGGAGATTGAGTTCATGTTTCGTCGGCTGATCGAGTCAGGCGGGACATCGGCCAATATCCAGCTTTCTGGCGGTGAACCGACCCTGCGTGATGATTTGCCGGAGATTATTGCCTTGGGGCGATCGCTCGGTTTCAAGTTCATTCAACTGAATACCCATGGTCTGCGTTTGGCACGCGATCGCGATTATGTGCGGCGGCTCAAAGAGGCGGGACTTTCATCGGTGTTTCTGCAATTTGACGGCACCGACGACGATATTCTGAAAACGATTCGCGGCGTGCGCCAATTGGAACGCAAACGCGCCGCGATCACCCATTGCGCGGAAGTTGATCTTGGCGTGGTGCTGGTGCCGGTGCTGGTTCCCGGCGTCAATACGCACAATCTTGGCTCGATCATCGAATTCGCGCTCGAACACTTCCCAACGGTGCGCGGCGTGCATTTTCAGCCCGTAACCTATTTGGGACGGTTTCCGCACGCGCCTGCCGATGCCGATCGTATTACTATTCCTGAAGTGATCCGGCTGATCGAAGCGCAGACAGGCGGCGCGCTGAAAGTCGAGAACTTCACCACCTCTGGTTGTGAGAATGCGCTGTGTTCGCTGCACGGGAATTTCGTCGTCATGCCCGACGGCAAACTGCGCCCGTGGATCAATCAGCAGCAGAATACAAGCTGCTGCACACCGCAGCCCGCCTCAATCGGTGCGGAGAAAACCCGTCAGTTTGTCGCGCAGCATTGGGCATCAGCCGCGTCCACGATCTCGTTGGACAGTATCGGTGCTTCCCCGTTCGGCGAATGGGATGTGTTTCTCTCTCGCACGAAAACACACACCTTTTGCGTCTCCGGGATGGCCTTTCAAGATGTGTGGAACCTCGATCTGGAACGTCTGCGTGACTGCTGTATTCATACCGTCAGCCCTGATGGATCGGTGATCCCATTTTGCGCCTATAACCTGACCAGTCAAAGCGGCCAAGCCCTGTACCGGGGAAATCGAGTTCCTGTCGAGGCGATCTCGTGAACCGTACACCGTTGGAAGCGTGGATCGCCGCGAAGATCGGTCAATCAAAGGGGCCGCTCACACGCTCGGCTCTGGAAGTCTATCAAGGAAATGCGCTGGTAGAAACCGTCACATGGGCAAGGCAGCGCAGCCGCTTCTATCGTCACACGTTCGCCAAGCTGCCACCGATTAGCGGACTCAGCGATTTAACACAGCTCCCGTTCACGACCGCGGAGGATCTGTGCCGTGATCCGCTCCAATTTGTGTGTGTGTCTCAGGATGATATTCAGCGCGTTGTCACGCTTGACACCACCGGAACGACCGGCAGCCCGAAGCGGTTGTACTTCACCAAAGCCGATCAAGAACTGACGACCGATTTTTTTCATCATGGCATGACAACCTTCACCGATCCGGGCGATCGGGTGCTGATCCTGCTGCCCGGTCAAACACCCGGCAGTGTCGGCGATCTGCTGGCTGTGGCGCTGAAGCGCTTCGGTGCAGTCCCCGTGAAGTATGGCCCGGTGATCAATCCACTCGACACGATCGAGGTGATCCGCCGCGAATCGATCGATGTGATTGTCGGTGTGCCGGTGCATCTGTTGTCATTGGTGCGCTGTGATCCGTCGTTACGCCTTAAAAGTGTGCTTTTTGCGACCGATCATGTTTCTGATCCTATCCGTGCTGCATTGGAACGTGCATGGGGCTGCCAAACCTTCGATCACTATGGCATGACGGAGATGGGACTCGGTGGGGGAGTCGAATGTGAAGCACGGCGCGGCTATCACCTGCGCGAAGCGGATTTGCTGTTTGAAGTGATCGATCCGCTCAATGGTACCCCTGTCGCTGATGGCGTTTACGGCGAAATTGTCTTCACCACCTTGACGCGGCGCGGGATGCCTTTGATTCGCTATCGCACAGGCGATTGGGGGCGCTTTATCCCCGGTAAGTGTTTGTGCGGTGCCGCTCTGAGAACTCTAGAGCGCGTTGGCGCGCGGGTGAAAGGGCGAATCGCGCTGAATGGAGGCAGCAGCGGCATCCTCACGATTGGCATGCTCGATCACGTTTTGTTCGCGCACCCGGCAGTTGTGAATTATGCCGCCGCCCTAAGCTGCAAAGACGCGCGCGAAGTGCTCACCCTGACCGTACAATCGAACGATCCTCAGCTAAATCGAGGTCGGTTGGCCGCTTTACTTTTTGAAGCGATGCCCTTCATGACGAAGGTAGCACTCGACATCTCGTTTACAGAGTCGATGCCGCTAACGATGGCGAAACGGGTGCTGCTTGACCGCAGAGAGGGCTGCCCATGACCAAGAAACCGCAGGCAAGCAGTGTATCGCCGGAATTCGTGATCCTCGGCTTTTTGAGCCAACAGCCCGCACACGGATACGATCTGCATGAGCGCATATCGCAAGAACTCGGCATGATCTGGACGATTAGCTTAAGCCAAATTTACAACATCCTCAATCGCTTGGAGACGCACTACTTGATCGTCGGTGTGGTAGAGGAACAGGAAAAAGCACCCGCCCGCCGCCGGTTCTGTTTAAGCCCGCTGGGAGCACGCCGCTTAGAAAATTGGCTGCGCGAACCGACCCAACCGAGCTCTCACGCAATCCGTGTCGAATTCCTGACGCGTTTGTATTTTGTGTATGCGGTTTCGCCAGATCAAGCGCGAAAGTTGATCGCGGTACAAATTGCGGATACCCATGCGGCGTTAGGGCGGCTGCACACCATGTTAAACGATACGCCTGAGTCGCAGGTGTTCAACCGGATGGGACTGGAACTGCGCATGCATCAGCTAACCTCGATGGTGGATTGGCTGGCGAACTGCCAAGCGCAGCTTCACCTGCTGCCGCCATTCGTCGCTGATCCCCCTACGAACAAGGATTCCTAAAACTACAGCGAATATTGAAGATACAGGAGATTTTGTCATGAAAGACATTCTTTTACAGCTTGAAACATGGTCTGCACAGAACGAACCGATCGCTTTGGCAACGGTGATCCAAACATGGGGATCATCCCCGCGTCAAATTGGCTCGAAAATGGCAGTGATCGGCATGGGAACATTGTGCGGCTCGGTGAGCGGTGGCTGCGTGGAATCGGCAGTGGTCGAAAACGCCTTCAAAGTGCTGAAGAATGGCAAGCCGCGCCTGCTGCATTTTGGCGTTGCCGAGGACACCGCATGGGATGTGGGGTTAGCGTGCGGCGGCACGATAGAGGTGTTCGTCAAACGTTTTGATCCCTTCACCTTGGATGCGCTGAAACGGGGACTGACATCCGGGCATGCGTTCGCCATCGTCACCGTAATTCGCGGATCGACCGATCTGCTGGGGCACGAGCGCATCGTTGGTGAGGACGGTACGGTGAGTGGTACGCCGTTTGGGGGTGATCTTGACGAAATGGCGATCCATGCCGCGCGCGAAGCGATTGATCGTGGACAATCTCGCCGCCTGCTTATCGCCGAAGATCCCGCACTTGAGCTGTTCATTGACGTGACTGCGCCGGAACCGGAACTAGTCATCGTCGGCGGTGTTCACATCGCCGTCGCGCTAACGCGCATCGCCAAAGTGCTTGGCTACCGAACGACGGTGATCGATCCTCGTACGGTCTTCGGCAACGCCGATCGCTTCCCAGAGGTGGACTGCTTGATCAGCGCATTCCCCGAACCTGCGTTAACCCAGCTACGGCTGACCTCGCATCATGCCGTCGTGATTTTGTCTCATGATCCGAAATTGGATGATCCGGCGGTTCGCTGTGCGTTGCAGAGCCCCGCTTTCTACGTGGGCGCGTTGGGCAGCAAAGCGACTCAGCGGCAGCGGCGCGAAAAACTGTTGGCAGGTGGCATGACCGCCGCCCAGCTTGACCGTCTGCATGGCCCCATTGGGCTTGATCTGGGTGGGCATACGCCGGAGGAAATCGCGCTGGCAGTGATGGCGGAAGTGGTGGCGGTGCGCAATGCGCGCACAGGCGAGTCACTGTCTGCGCGTTCCACGCTGCCGGTGCCCGCCATTTGAAATGTGGGCACGGCGTACAGATCTGAATTGCACCATTGTGGAGGGAATGGTTCGATCGACACGGGAGTACACTAGAACACACAAGATCATTGAAGTGGGGGGATGGGTGCATTGTGGAAGCGATCAGCGTTTTCGACATCTTTAAGATTGGGGTGGGGCCGTCTAGTTCTCATACGATGGGGCCTTGGCGCGCGGCGCAGCAGTTTCTTGCCGCTTGCCACCGTGCCAGAGTGTTCGATCACATCCGCCGCGTGCAGGTCGATCTTTATGGTTCACTGGCGAAAACAGGGCGCGGACACGGCACCGATCTTGCCGTTATCCTTGGATTATGCAACGAAGACCCGGTGACATGTGATACCTCGCGGATGCACGAACACCTCGATACCATCCGGCGTGAGCAGCGGATCGACCTCGATCATCACCGTACCGTATCGTTTGTCTACGAACAGGATGTGATCTTCAATTTCGACATTACGCTGCCATTTCATCCCAACGGGTTGAGGTTTACCGCTGAACTGGATGATGGGCCAAGCTACCGCGAAACCTATTATTCGGTGGGCGGCGGTTTTGTCGTGCAGGAGCATACGGGAGCGGCTGATCATCCATTGGTTGACCTGCCATTTCCTATCGAGACGGCGGACGATCTGCGTCATCAGTGCATTGATCACCAACTAAGCATTCCGCAAGTGGTTTGGAACAATGAGATTCAGTGGCGGAATGAGCACAACATCACCGAGGGCTTGCAGCACATTTGGAAGACGATGCAGGCCTGTGTGTATCGGGGCTGCCACGCGAATGGAATGCTGCCCGGCGGGCTGCAAGTCATGCGCCGCGCCCCTGCGATGCATCGCAAACTGCTCGGTACCGCACCTTACGGAACGATACAGGAATGGATCGCGGCAATTCGCAAGACGGGACGCGAATTTCAAGATGTGATCCAGTGGGTGAGCTGTTTCTCGCTGGCGGTGAATGAGGAAAACGCGGCTTTTGGGCGTGTCGTCACCGCCCCGACGAATGGCGCGGCGGGTGTGATCCCGGCAGTGTTGATGTACTACCTGTGCTTTTGCGATGGCAGCGAAGAGGGCATCCGCACGTTTTTGCTGACGGCGGGCGTTATTGGCAGTTTGTTCAAGCAAAACGCGACGATTTCGGCGGCGATGGGCGGGTGTCAGGCTGAAATCGGCGTTTCCAGTGCGATGGCGGCGGGCGGGCTGACTCAATGTTTCGGCGGATCGGTCGATCAAGTCCTCATGGCCGCCGAGATCGCAATGGAGCATCATCTCGGTATGACCTGCGATCCGGTGGGGGGACTGGTGCAAATTCCCTGTATCGAACGCAATTCGATGGGCACGGTCAAGGCGATCACGGCGGCGAATCTCGCGCTGGCCAGTGACCCAACCTATGCCAAGGTGTCGCTCGACATGGTGATCCGCACCATGTGGCAGACGGCACAGGACATGAACACCAAGTACAAAGAAACATCAGAAGGCGGGTTGGCGCTGCATATCCCGGTCAACCTGAGCGAGTGCTAGACCGAAACCGACTTATTCATACTTTTTGTTGAGCGTAGACGCGTTTTTATTGACGACCTCTTCGCCCAATTTACTGACCAGTTTTTCGCGTAGTTTGGGTGTTTCTTCCGCCCACTTCGCTTGAATTTCCGCTTTGCTGGCATTTTTACTCAGGCTGGCGCTCATGCCCTGTGCGACGAGCGGTGCCTGCCGGATTGCTTTATGCACTGCATTTGACCCGCAGTGGGGACAGGGCGGCGCAGGTTCATTGAATCCGTGCCGCGCCTCAAACGGTTGGCCGCACGTTTCGCAGCGATAGTCATATAACGGCATCCGTGTGACTCCTTTCCTAAAATCTGCCTCTATTCTACCTGCGAACCCGGTCATTCCAACCGGATTCGCGGGTTAAGCAGCCCATAAAGCACATCGGCGGCAAGGTTTGCGATCGCGAAGAAGAAGATCGTCACCATGACGACCGCTTGCATCAGCGGAATATCTTTGCGCTCGACGGCATTGGTCATCAAACGGCCTAGCCCCGGAAAGCTGAACACATTCTCGATCACGATCAACCCGCCGATGAGCCAGCCGAACGACAGCGCCACTACGGTGATGGTCGGCAGCAGCGCATTCCGCAGCACATGTTTGACGATCACCGTGCGCTGTGGCAAACCCTTCAGGATCGCCGTGCGCACATAAGGTTTTTTCAGCTCGTCGATCACCCCGGCGCGCGTCATGCGCACGATGTAGGCCATCAAGACAAACGTTGCCGTGAGCGCGGGCAGAATCAACTGACGGAGCCAATCGCCCAAACCGGCGCTGGATGGGGCGGTCGCGCTGGCCGGGAACCACCCTAAACTGAGCGCGAACACATTGATCAATACTAACCCGGTGACGAATTCCGGCAGGCCGACGACCGACAGCGTGAAAATGCTGATCAGAGTGTCGATCAGCCGGTTTTCGTTCAGCCCTGAAATCACGCCGAGAAAGACCGAGATAGGCACACTGATCACGAGCGTCAGCAGGGCCAGCTTGATCGAATTGCTAAGCCGATCCATCACCAGCGGGCGAATCGGTGCGCTGCCGCTCACAAATGAAGTGCCCCAATCGCCGGACAGAAAACCACCCAGCCATTCGACATACTGCTGAGGCACCGGATCATTTAAGCCAAGGTCTTCGCGCAGAGCCGCGACTGCTTCAGGGCGGGCTTCGCGCCCAAGGATGAGACGGGCGACATCACCGGGCAGCAGTTGAGTCAGGGCGAACACGACCATTGACGTGAGAAGAAGCGTCACAACGAGCAACGCAATACGGCGAAGCAGAAAGCGGATCATGTGCGTCCCTCGGTGAAAACATTGGTCGATTCGCGCTGGAGGCTGACTAGTTCATCGACCGGAATATGGCAGCGAATAAAATGCCCATCACCCGCATCACGGAACGGTGGCGCTTCGGTCTCGCAAATGGCACCGAGCTTACGTGGACAGCGGGTATGGAAGCGGCAGCCCTGCGGAATATCGCGCGGACTGGGCGGATCGCCTTCCAAACGGATGCGCTTTCCCTGCACGGTCGGATCAGGCGTTGGAATCGCCGACACGAGCGCTTCGGTGTACGGGTGTGACGGTGCGGCAGTTACTTGCTCGGCGGTGCCTTCCTCGACGATTTCACCGAGATACATCACGGCGATCCAATCGGCGAGATAAGCGACGGCCTTCAAATCGTGCGAGATGAACAGGTAAGCCGCCCCTTCACGGGTGCGCAAATCCTTCAGCAGGTTGAGGATGACCGACTGTACCGATACATCCAGTGCCGAAGTCGGCTCATCGGCGACGACGAGTGCGGGATTGGTGGCAAACGCGCGGGCCATCGCGACGCGCTGCTTTTCGCCGCCGCTTAATTCCGATGGATAGCGGGCGGCATAATCAGCCGGTAGCCGCACGGCTTCGAGCAGTTCGGCGATGCGCTCATTGATTTGCTCATCCGTGGGTCGTTCCGTACTCAGACGCACGATCGTGCGCTTGAGCGTATCACCGACGCTCATATACGGATTCATCGCATCGTTGGGGTTCTGGAAGATCATTTGGATCTGGCGCAGTGCTTTGCGTGATCGCCGGCTGACATCCGGTGACAGCGGCAGATCAAGCAGTTCCAAGTTTCCGCTGTCAGTAGGTTCCAGCCCCACGATGATGCGCGCGACTGTCGTTTTCCCGCTGCCGCTTTCACCGACTAAACCCAATGTCGAACGCTGATTCACATGCAGCGAAACATGATCGACCGCATGAACGCCGCTGTGCCCGGTGAGGCGGTTGAACATCGAACCGGCGTCAAAAGTCTTGTCGAGCTGACGCGCTTCCAGCACATGGGCGGCATCAGGCGGTGCGGAGGCCTCACCCGCTTTCGCCTGTGTATCGATCACCAATGTTCCCGCTTCGATTTCGCGCCAGCGGTGACACCGCACTTCGCGCCCATTGCTCAGGGTTTCGAGGGGCGGTTTCACGTCACGGCAAAGCTGAATACAGGCATGGCAGCGTGTCGAAAAGACGCATGCCTCTGGGCGCTCCGCCAGCGATGGCGCGACCCCTTCAATGGTGTGCAGGCGCGTTTCACTTCCACTGACCGGTCGCGGCAGACTGGCAAGCAGGCTGATCGTGTAAGGATGAATCGGGTGTTTGAATAGATCGATGACCGGGGCGCTGGCCATGACTTCGCCGCTGTACAGCACGGTGACACGATCGCACAACTGCGCGATCAAACCAAGGTCGTGCGATACATAGAGCGCCGCCGCGTTATTCTCGCGGATCAAGTCGCGGAACAGATCGACAATGACAGCCTGTGTCGTCACGTCAAGCGCGGTCGTCGGCTCGTCGAGTACCAGTAAACGCGGCTTAGTGATCAAAGCCATCGCGATTGTGACGCGCTGCTGCATCCCGCCGCTGATTTGATGTGGATAGCGGCGAGCTACCGTGTCGGGATCAGCAATTTTGACACGCCGCAGCATTTCGACAGCATGGTCGCGTGCCGTTTTTCCCGTTTCGCCAAGGTGTAAGCGGGCCAGTTCTGCGATCTGTTCGCCGATGGTGTAGGAAGGATTGAGTGAAGCGAGCGCATCCTGCGGCACCAGTGCAATTTGGCTGCCCCATTTGGCACGCATCTCGACCGGGGACAGGTGGGTAATATCATCGCCATCAAAGCGAATTGTGCCGCTGCTCACGCGGGCGTTGGTCGCCATATAGCGCATCAAAGCCAACGCCAGTGTCGATTTGCCACTGCCGCTTTCCCCAACCAGCCCGTGTATCTCATTCGGGTAGATGGTCAGGTTAACGTCGTAAAGCGCATTCAGCCACCGACTGCCCAGTCGATATTCAATCGAGAGGTGTTCTGCTTCGATGATAGGAACAGCGGTCGATTTGGGCACGATTTGTGCCTGTACGGTGGGTTCTATAGTCGTCATCCCAAGCCCCCTTCATAGCGGAAGATGCGCCGCAGTCCATCGGACAGCAGATTCACGCCGATGATCAGCAGTGCGATTGCGCCGGAAGGTGCCCACAGCGCCCACGGCGTTTGGGCGAATGAACTGCGCGCCTCGTTGACCATTCGACCCCAGTCTGGGGAAGGGGGCTGTACGCCCAACCCAAGGAAACCGAGCGAGGCTGTCAGGAAAATAGCATACGAAAACCGCAGCGCCGCTTCCACAATCAAGGCTGGGAGCACACCGGGTAAAATTTCGCGGAACAGAATAAAAGCGATTGTTTCGCCGCGCAGTCGCGCAGCTTCGATGTATCCGGCGGAGCGGACGTTCAAGGTCGCGCTGCGCACCACCCGCGCGACGATAGGAGTATAGAGCAGCACAATCACGACGATGATGCCAATGGGCGACGGCCCGATGGTGCCGAGCATGACCAGCGCCAATACCAAGGCAGGGATCGCCAGCAGGCTGTCCATGATGCGCGAGATCACATTATCGAGCAAGCCGCCATAGTAGCCGATAAGCAGTCCGATCGCGGTGCCAAACATGACCGAAAGCATCGTTGTGAGCGTGGGCAGCACGATGATCTCGCGCGCGCCCCACAGTACGCGGCTGAAGACATCACGCCCCAGCGTATCGGTGCCGAGGGGATACTGCGCTGTCGGTGCCAAGCGAGCCGCCCCGCGAATGATCTCGTCAAAGCGATGCGGCGCGATCGCCGGGCCGAAAATCGCCAGCAGGATGAACAGGATGACGAGAATCATACCGATCAAGGATTGGGGGCGGCGCGTAAGCTGACGCAGGACAAGTCGTATTTGCTGAAGGGGCTGAGAAGGGCTGCGCGTTTGTGCGGGCGCGGAATGGGTCGCAAGTGAGGTCATATGAGAAGGCAGGGGCATGATCGAAATCACACCCCCGCTGCCATCCTTTACGCTAAGGCTGAACGGCGTGTCGGAAAACCGGAACCTGCACTATCTGCGCAAGGATTCCAGTTACCCGCTGATGCTCACCGTTCGGAAATCGGTCGAACCCGGGAATGGACTCATCACCAAACCCTGCACGGTATCGCGCACGCCGCCGAACAGCGGGGCGAAGTAGGGGATGATGATCGGGCCGCGATCTAGGAAAATCTGGCTGATCTGGTGATAAATGTCGCGGCGGGCTTCATTGTCGGTGGTGACACGCGCTTCAGCAACGAGCCGTTCAACATCTGCATCGACAAACCGGCTTTCGTTATAGCCGCTTTCGATGCCTGCTTCAACATAGGCCTGCTGAAGCAGAATCTGCGGGGTGGGGCGGTCACCCCATCCGGTAATGCCCAGCTCGACTTCGAAGTAGTTGTTCGGGTTGCTGAAATCGTAGTACAGCCCTTCTTCAACCACCTGAATATCGACATTGATGCAGGCCTGCGACCACTGCTGCTGAAGCACAGCCGCCAAATCGGCATACTCAAAGGCGTTCGGCGCGTAAAGCGTACCGGTGTAGGTGCCAATCCCCGCCTGTTCGAGCAGATCGCATGCCATTTGTGGATCGTAGGTCTGGTTTTGGATCTGATCATCGAAGAAGTACGAAAAGACCGGGGCAATCGGATCATTATTGCCGACTGTGCCGCGCCCCTGAAGCAGAATATCGTTCAGTGCTTCGCGATCGGTCGCGTATTTGAAGGCTTGAAGCACGCGCACATCATGACCGGCAAAGCCTTCATCTGTACGCAGACGAATCACAGGATGCTGGCTGGTTTGCACTTGAACGACGCTCACCCCGTCTGCGGAGTCAATGCGATCCGTTTGCGCAATCGGCACTTTGAAGATGAAATCCACTTCGCCGCTGATGAGCGCATCGACCTGCGCGACAGCATCGTCAATGAAGATGAATTCCAGACCGGACAGCGCAGGCGCACCCTTCCAGTAATTCGGGTTGGCTGTGAACACCGCGCGCGCACCCGGATCAAACTGGGTGAGGATGAACGGGCCGGTACCGTTGAAGTGGGCGAACTGCGCATCGCCTTCGCCGAGGACGTTGGGTTCAGTCTCGCCATCCTTGATGATCAGCGCTTGGCGAGCCGCCACGCCATACAGGAAGTCAGCATTGACGGCGGTCAGTGTGAACACGACTGTTTGCGCATCCGGCGCGCTGACTTCGTAGTCTCCGAGCAGGCTGATCGCGGGGGACTGCACGTCCTTCAAGCGGTTGAAGGTGTAGACCACATCGGCGCTGGTCAGCGGTGATCCATCTTGGAAGGTCACCCCTTGAGCCAGCGTGAAGGTATACGTCAGCCCATCGTCGCTCACTGTCCAATCAGTCGCCAGATTTGGGCCAACCGTCGAATCGGGCAGCACTTCGACGAGATAGTCATAAATGGCGCGGTTAAAGGCGGTTTCGGGGTCGTTGCTGTGCTGCGCCGGATCAAGGACGACGGGCGCATTCATGCCAACACGCAGCACGCCGCCATCTTGTGCGAACACACCGAGCGCCGCTGTCAGCAGCACTGCGAGCACCGAAAAAGAAATAAGCTTTTTGAACCAAGTCATCCTGCTGTGCCTCCTGACGAAGAAAACCAAAGCACCCAAAGCATGGGCGGTGGATCTGGTGCAGTGCGGAGCAGGGCTGCCCCTACTGCCACTGCGTGAGGCTTGTCGCGCTCACACGCTGGCGGTGCACGGGTGCGCCGGGTACGCGCACGCGAGCACTTCTCTATATGCGGTGCCGCGAGACAAATGTGAACTCCGGCGAAGTGGGAGAAACGAAAATGCCGGATTATTCATCGCCTTGTTGACGCGGGCAGGCGCTGACTCTCTTACTTCGAATGCCGCAGAAAATGTTCAATATTCATTGAAAACTCAGAATGTGCGCTGACTGGCATCCAGCAGCCCAGAAGTGAGTGTTCCTCCTGCAAATCGCTCGATCAAAGCGGTGAGATCGTGCACTGCGCGTTCAATGTCTGTGCGGGCAGTGTCATGGTGTCCTTCAACGGTGATAATGGCCGTCGTGGTTTCCTCGCGAGTAGCACTTTGATCGCTCTGTCGCCAGCACCAGCGGCGTGCATACACAATATCGCCCTCATCGGCAAAGATGACTTCACCGGCCTCCGGGTGATCAATTTCTACGGCGTTCAAGTTGGTAAACGATTCACTCCCATTGGCGAACTTCACCGTGATCGTGCCCTGCGCACTGCGTGTGTCCATGATGGCCACCGGCAGCCCATAGCGAATGCTGACGAGGTTGCCAATATCCACCAGCAGGTTGATGCTCGGAATATCGCCTTGTTTGGTAAGCCGTCGCAGCAGGGCTTCGCATGCGCTGCGTATTTGTGTCGGATCAACCCCAAATGATCGAAACACCCCGCGCCATGCCGCCAACGAGGGAAGCTGGCTCAGCGGGGTATCGCCGATGCGGGCTAACACGCTTTGCTGCTCGGCGCGGTAAAGATCGAGAAAGTCGGCGGGCGACGGTCGGTTTTGCAGATGATCGGCGGCAATAACACCCCCAATGAGCGTAGGGTAGCGCTCGAAAATAGCGGCTGAATACTGAAAACGCGGAGTAGAAGTCAATTGAACAGAGCCTTCCGTAGAATACAGCGGTACGATACCGTGAACACCCCCTAACCTTCAGGGGGCACTCAATCTCCACTCTCCATCTTGAAACAATCTTGATATAATGGAACTTATCTTGCGGTGACATACCCAGATTGTAAGCTATGGTCGTCCGTGGATGGCTTCATCCATCCTTGCAAGTTTCCTATTGTCCATTAACACGCCCTATTTGCCGCCGTGTTGGGCTTGCCCTAACTGTTTCTCGGCAGCAGCGCCCCCCGTGACAGACAATCTACCCAAATGAACGGTATTAAACTTTGGAAACAGTGCCAGAACGGGTTTCCATGCATCACGGCTAAACTTTAACTCTGCCCAGTGTCGGGTTAAATGTCACTCACGTAACGCCGTCGATTTCGTCGCTTTGATCAGTGTGCCATCTTGATCCTATTTTGACCCTAGAGGTTCTATGTCCGTACGTGACGTCAGGCATAAGTTAGGTGATATCTTCCTTGGAAGGCGATTACCAACTGCCGAAATCTCGCATCAGACCGCACCGAATTTCATTGCACTTGCCGTGCTGGCAAGCGATGCGCTTTCTTCCGTTGCTTATGCGACAGAAGAAATTCTCATTATCCTGAACATGGCAGCCATTGGCGGGTTCGCCCTCGCTGGCTTTACCGGAAATGCCGTCAGTATCCCCATCGCCATCGCGATTGCGATCCTGATCGTCATTGTGACGATCAGCTACCGCCAAACCATTTTCTCCAACCCGGCGGGTGGCGGCGGCTATCGTGTTGCGAAGGAAAACCTCGGCGAAGAACTCGCGCAGGTGACTGGCGCCGCACTTCTGACCGACTACATTCTGACGGTCGCTGTGAGCATCAGCGCAGGCGTTGCGAACGTTGTCAGTGTGGCTCCTAACTTGGAACCCTTCCGCGTAGAAATAACCGTTGCCATCATCATTTTGATGACCATTATCAACCTACGCGGCGTAAAAGAAAGTGCTCGCCTCTTCGCGATCCCGACCTACTTCTTCCTCGGCATGATGGGACTGACATTAGTCATCGGTTTCATCAAGATGCTGACGGGTTCGCTCGGCACAGTGACCGGCGTCGAGCCGATTATGCACGATGTATTGGAACCAGTGACTCTGCTGGTTGTGCTGCGGGCCTTCTCGTCTGGATGCACGGCCCTGACCGGCATTGAAGCGATCAGTAATGATACGCAGTTGTTCAAGCAGCCGCGCGCCAAGAATGCAGCGAAAACACTGGTGGCGATGGCTGCCATCCTCGTGACACTGTTCATCAGCATCACGATCTTGGCGAATGCCGTACAGGCAGTTCCATCGCATGAAGAAACCGTGATCAGCCAGCTTGCACGCACGATTTACGGATCTGAAGGTGTTGGCTACTTTGGCTATGTGCTAACCATCGCCGGTGCGTTTGCCGTTTTGTTTATGGCCGCAAATACGCCGTTTGCCGACTTCCCACAGCTTGCTGCGCTGGCGAGTGCGGACGGTTTCCTGCCGCGTCAGTTGACCTATCGTGGTCGCCGCCTCGTGTTCTCGTGGGGGATTTTCACCCTCTCATCAATGGCAATTCTGTTGGTGATCGTGACAGGGGCGGTGGTAACGAATCTGATCCCGCTATATGCGATCGGTGTGTTCCTCGGCTTTACCATTAGCCAAGCCGGGATGACACGCCGTTTCTGGCGTGCGGGGCGTTTGAAGCCCGGAGAACACACATGGGGGTTGGAAACCAAGATCACTTTTGATCCCCATTGGTGGCTTAAACTGGCGATTTCCGGTTTCGGCGCCTTTGTGACGTTCGTTGTCATGATTGTATTCATCGTCACGAAATTTACGTCAGGCGCGTGGGTAATCTGTCTGCTCATTCCGTGCTTGGTGTGGGTATTCTTCCGTATTCATCGTCACTACAAGGAAACGGCAGCTCGGTTGCGGCTGACGGAAGCCCCTGTATTCGACATCAAACCGATAGTGTTTGATCCGGCGATTCACACTGAAGTATCGGTTTACTTCTGCGATACGTGGTCGAAATTGGCCGTGGCAACTGTGAAGCTCATGCTGAAACGCCGGATGCCGATCAAGATCATTCACATTGATGTGGATGCCAAGCGTACGGAAGCCTTTGTGCAGCGTCAGCAGGAAATCAACGAGTTGAATGGTTGGGATCCGTCGATCTCGCAGGTGGTTGATGACCCCTATCGTGATTTGTACGCGGCGGTATCGAACCGTCTGCGCGATATGCGCGAACAGTACCCCGACGTTCACTTCCAGATTTACATCGGCGCGCTTCGGGTAAAGTTCCCATATAACCTGCTCCACATGTCAACCGACCGCTTCCTGCGTGATGCACTCATGGAATCAGATGATGTCTCGTTGAACATCAAGCAGCTTTCGGTGGACGATATCCCGCTTCCTTCTGGGTTCAAGGTCACGTTTGAACACGCGACTGAACACCACCATGAGGAAGAAGAAGCGCACGAACAGCATCCTGCATCTGCAAGCGCACCGGTCACCCCCGCCGAGGAGCCGCCAAAACCGGACGCACCGGCTCAACCGTCATAATCAAACCTGTCGATAAAAACGGGCGCTCTCGAAAGAAGCGCCCGTTTTATTTTAATGAAATTGGTCGTGCGGTCGATGCTGATGACTTACGATGCGCCTGCCGTTGGATGATCGCCGGGGTTCTTCTTTGGAACGTCGCCCGTGAGCGTATCGCTTGAAGGGGTGGGAGGGAGTACTGCCGTGGAGACTGCCGGTGTTTCTAGTGTCTCTGTGGTTTGGGTATCGGTGACAGCGGCAGCGGTTTCAGCAGAAGGGGCAGAAGCCGCTGGTGGTTGGTGATCCGCGATTGGGAGTGTTACCGAGAAGGTCGATCCGTGCCCGATCAGGCTTTCCAATCCAATCTGACCGTGATGCGCTTCGATCAAGCGCTTGACGATCGCCAAGCCCAGCCCGGTGCCTTCGATACTTTCATTTTCAGCATTGCGTACCCGATAGAAGCGGTCGAAGATGCGCGCTTGATCCTGTGGGCTGATCCCGACGCCGGTATCCTGCACGGCGATCCGAATCATGGCGCCGCGCTGCTCTGCCCATACATGGACTTTACCTTCGGGCGGCGTGTACTTGATCGCATTCATGATTAGATTGTTGAAAATTTGCACCAATCGCGCATGATCGCCTGCAATGAGCGGTAGGCTAGACGAGACATCGATGGTCAGCGTCATCTGCTTGGCGTCGGCAGCGGGACGCGCGTTTTCCGTGCACTCTTCGATCACGTCTGAGATTTTGGTCGGCTCAATCTGAAGCTGCATCCCACTTTCGATCTTCGCCAGATCAAGCAGGTCTTCGATCAGCCGCCGCATAGTTTGGATTGAACGCGCCAGCATTTTCAGATAGCGTTCGCTGCGCTCATCGAGCGTAGTGTGCATTGTCAGCAGATCGACATAACCGTTCATCACCATGAGCGGCTGGCGCAGGTCGTGGGAGACCGTCGCGACCAACTCACTCTTGAGTTGATCCATCTGCTTGAACTCGCTGATGTCGTGCATGACGACGATCCAGCCGATTTGCTCGTGCGGGGCGAAGTTCGCATGGTAGGTCTTGCCATCGGGCAGCAGGATTTCTTCGATCGCGCGCTCATGGAAGGTCTTGACGCGCTTGAAGGCAGCCTGAATGGCCGAATGATCAATCGCAGTTGTGAACATCTCGCCAACGTAATCATGATCGGTGTAAAGGCGGAATGACGCGATTGCCGCCGGATTGATTTGGATGATCCGGTCGTCGTGCCCAATGGCCATGACGACATCCGATGTCGCGCCGAGAATGAGCGAATACTTCTCGCGTTCGCGGACGGCTTCGGCGTATAAGCGGGCGTTGTCGATCGCGACACCGGCGCGGGTCGCCAATTTTTCGACAAAATCCACATGATCATCGGTGAAGTGATTCAGGCGCCGGCTTTCAATGGTGATGATGGCGATGACGCGATCTTCACGCATAACCGGCACCGAAATGTGCGATTTCATGTGGGTGCTGATTTCGACGTAATCCTGATCAACCGATACGTCGGGGATGACTTCTGTGTGCCCGGATCGTGCGACCCGGTGCGCGATGCCACTTCCGATTGCCTGACGCAGCAGGGCAATTTTGTCGCCGGGAGTCTCGTAGCCAAGGTCAATTGCGTAACGCAGTTCGTCGGTATTCTGATCGTAGAGCGCAAGGGATGCCGAGTCCGCCAATGTGACGCGCATCGCCCAGTCGAGCGTGATCTCGAACACATGGCTTTGCTTCATCGTGTCGTTGAGTTCGCGGTCAACCCGGCGGGTCAGCGACAGTTCTTGCGTTTTTGCCGCCAGTTGATCAACGACACGGGTGTGCGTGATCGCATTGCGCAGCGCCAAGGCTGCGATTGGTGCAACCGCGTTCAAAAGCTCAGCGAGGTGAAGGTCGCTAGACCCAAGGATGATTGCGCCGACCATCTGCATAGAGCTGGAAATCACCAGCGGGATCACACACACCGTTTGGCTTCCCAAGGTGTCCAGCAGCGCGCGTGGCGCGGCAGCGGTGACATTGGTGACCTGCAGCGGACGCACTTTGCCATCAAACCACTCGGTGAGGTTAGGAATGTCCTGCATCGAAATGGGCGTGCGCAGTAAGTCAGGCGCTGGGGTGTCGAGTGTGGGCAGCAGACGCTCATTTTCGGGATCTAGGCGCAGCACCAGTGCGCGGCATCCGCACGCTTTTGCCGCTAGGTGGGCGAGCTCGTGTGTCTGGGCACTAACATCCGCGCTGGCATTCAAGCGCAGGCTTGCGTCATGTCCCAGCTTTAGCCGTTCTAATTCACCTAAAACTTGTGCTAAATCCGCTTGTTGGATTGATTGGTCAGGCATTCTGTTTTTTGAGCGTCGGTTCATTAGCAATATCGTTAGTATAGCGTGTACTGGAAAAAATGCGCAATTCGTAGAGGATGGTTTTGTTATTGTATTGATTACAAATACTGTGAAAGATCACCTCACCTGACAGTTAAGCGCTGAATTAAGGCGTGCCGGATTGTCGCGAAAAACAAAATTAGGTATGATTGCCAAGATGGAAGCCTCTCAGTAACGAATAGCTTCCCAGCAGCGGCGGAGGACAGCGCATGGATGGTGATCTAAAAGCGCTTGGGGCACGGTTCAAGAAGAACACGGAAACCCAGAAAGCAGTCGAGCAGGCGGCGGTCGCCGTCGAGCCGGGGGAGTCGCTGCGCATTCGCGGAAAGATGATTGGCGTGCTGCTGCGTGATGCGCGGATGGCGGCAGGACGCACGGTCGACGACTGCGCAAGGCTGCTGCGCGTGGCTCCGGAGCAGATTGAAGCCTTTGAGTTCGGTGACGAAGTGCCTTCACTGCCTCAGCTCGAAATTCTGGCGTATTATCTCGAAGTCCCGGTGAGCCATTTCTGGGGCCAAAGCACGCTGGAAGCGACGCGCGAAGATTACACCCGCGCGCAGAACGACTATATGGCGCTGCGTGACCGGATGATCGGCGCGCTGCTGAGGAAGGCGCGTGAAGACGCGAAACTATCATTGGAAGAGGTCGCCGCCGCTTCCGAAATTGATGCGGTGACGATTGAGCAGTATGAACTGGGTGAAATTAGCCTACCCATGCATTCGCTTTCGGTGCTGGCAACCGTTGTGCGCAAAAACATGAGCTATTTCATGGAGAGCAGCAGTCATTTGGGTGAACTGTTGTCCCTGCGTGAGCGTTGGAAAGTTTTCTCGGAACTGCCGGAAGACTTGCGCACATTTGCCTCCAATCCGCTGAATGTTGGCTTTATCGAAATCGCGATGATGCTTGCCCAAATGCCAGTCAATAAGCTGCGCAGTGTGGGGGAAAGCATCCTCAATATCACATTGTAGACAGGCAAAGGACAGCCATTCAATGAGCAGTACGAGCGCGCAGGAACTTCAGGAACAGGGAATCAAGCTGTTCCGTCAGAAAGAATATGAGGCGGCCTCTCGCATTTTTAAGCAGGCCGCGGACGCTTATGAAGCCGAAGGCAAGCCGGATATGGCCGCTGAAATGGCCGTTAATTCCGGCTTGGTGCACCGTGCATTGGGGCAAAATCAGCAGGCGTTGGAAGAAATGCAGCAGGCGCTGGCGGTATTTCAAAACCTGAACGATCAGCTTCGGATTGCCAAGGTGCTGGGCAATTTGGGCGGTGTTTACTTGGCATTGGGCGATAAAGAACAGGCCTACAAGTGCTATCGCGATGCCGCCGATATTTTCCAAGCGCTGGGCGAAAAACAGCTCTACGGTGAGACCCTCGTCGCAATGGGGGATTTACAGGTGCGCGAAGGCAAACTGGGTGCGGGCGCGGCGACGTACGAAGTCGGTTTGAGCAACCTAGACGAACTGAGCGCGACCCAGAAAGTCTTGAAAGGGCTGATCGGGGTTCGCAATAAGATTCTCGGTACAGGCGACAAACCTCAGGACGAATGATCGCTTGAAATCCTCGGCATCGAGCACGCGGCTGATTGGGCTGTTCGTCTTTCTGTTCAGCGTGTATATGGTGGTCTACAGTGCGCGTATCGAAACAGGGGATACGCGCCTTTTATTCGATGGGGTCAGCAGTTTTGTCGATCATGGCGATTTCTTGGTCGATCTCAGCGCTTATACACGTTTCCCGGTCGTTTTCGACGCCACCAATCCCCTCCCTCTGAACACCGTCGAGAGCGAACCGCTCCAGATGATCGCTGCCGCGCCGTTGTACGCCCTCGCCAAGTTGATTCCCGGTTTTGGGCTGGTACACACCGTGTGGTTGTTCAACAGCATCGTGACTGCTTTGACGGCCTGTCTTTTGTACCGGTATGCGCTCGAACTCCGGTGGAATGAGCGGACGGCGTTGGTTGGCGCGCTCCTGTTCGGTGTCGGGACGGTCTGGTTCCCGTACACACGCACGTTTTTCCGTGAACCCTTATCGGGATTTTGGCTGCTCACAGCGGCGCTTTCATTGGAAAAGCTGCGTCACAGCGGATATCGCGCGCTGGTCTGGTGGGGAGCGGCGGCGCTCTCTGTCATGGCGATGCTGCTCACGAAAGCGTCGATGCAGTTGGCACTGCCCGCGCTCATTGTAATCGCTGTGCCGCCTATCTCTGCGATTAAACGCCGCCATATCCTCGCGGTACTGCTGATCATCTTCGCGATTGCGGCGCTGATCGTGCTGCTGAGTGTGCTGGCGGTCGGCGGCGAGCGCTACAACATGCTGTCACGGCTCCTAAATACCGATTACACCTATTTTGGAACCGCGTTGATGGCCTATTTGGTTAGTCCCGGCGGCAGTTTTTGGGGAACGTCTCCGGTGCTGCTGCTGGCATTTCCCGGTATGCTTCTGCTGCTGCGCCGCCGCGAATCGCGCTACCCGCTGGCGCTGACCGTCGGGCTGTTGGGTCTCGCAGTCGGTTACGCCTATACGAGCACAGTTCACTGGTTTGGCGGACTATCGCTGCCCCCCCGTTTTCTGGTGCCGGTCATCCCGCTGTGGATGATCGCCGTGCTGCCTGCGCTTGATCGCATGCGCACACAGCGGATTACACTCTTAAAAATCGCTGCCGTGTTCATCGTCCTCTATGCGCTGTGGGTGCAGATCAATTTGGCTTCGTATGAGCTTGGAACTTACCCCTCCCATCTGCCACCGGAAGCGCATGGACTGCTCGAATGGAGCGGCGGACTCTATAATCCGCTCTATTTTCGTTGGGTGATGCTTCCGGCGCTGTGGGGACGTATCCCGTTCGATTTTGCTTGGGACGCGCTCGATCTTCCCGTGTGGCCGATTGGATTCGTCCTGCTGGCGATCGTCTCCCTCGTTTTGCTGTTTCGCGCGCGCATTCGTTGGCGTGTGATGCTGATTCCGGCGGCGCTCCTGCTCATAGGAGTCGCCCTTGGGCTGCAAACCCTTTACCGGTTGGATGTGCGCTTCGGCGCGCTCGATCAGGATGCCTTGCAGGCAATTCAAACGCTGCGTGATGAAACGCACAGCGGTGACATTGTGCTGCTGAGCAACCCCCGCTATGAAGATTTTTTCCACAATTATGGCAAATGGGGCGATGATGCACGCCTGATCACGCTGCCCTTGCAGCCGGGCGAACGCCCCAGCCCGGAACAGCCTGCGCTGGTCGAGTCGGATAACCCGGCGGCGCTGCTCAACTCATATACGATCCCCTTCTTGCACAACCTCGCCGTCACTCACGATCGCTTGTGGGTACTGGTCGATGGATCGCCGGATATTCCGTGGAGTGTGCGCCCGGTTGAGCGCTATTTTTCGGCGTTTTACTATCCGGTGCGCGCGGTTCAAGTCGGTGATTTTGTACGGTTGGTTGAATATGCGACCACACCCGCGCCTGATCCTTTCGGGTATGTGGGTGCGCAAACGACGACCGATCTGCGCTTCGGCCCCTCAATTCGGTTAGCGGGGTTCACCCTGCCAATTGGGAGTTCCTTCCACGCGGGCGATGCGCTGCCGATTTCGCTCTATTGGGTGACCGAGTCGCCGCTCGACGTTCGGTATACGGCGGCGGTTTATCTGCGTGATGCAGATGGTGCCCCTATTGCCCAACACGATTATCCGCCGGGGGGTGGTTTCGCCGAAACGGATGCGTGGCTGCCCAATGTGCCGGTCTGGGATCATCGCGCGCTGCGGTTGCCCGCCGATCTTGCGCCGGGTTCATACCAGCTTTGGCTGAAAGTCTACAGTTTTGCGCCCGATGGCACGGTCATCGATCTTCCTGTCAGCGGGACTTCAGTGTTGGATAATGCGATCGGCGTGCTGCCTGTAACGATCACCGTGGGGCAGTAGAATCGATCATACAACGCTAGGGTGTAATGGGTGCGCGCCCCACCAAAGCGAGCTTGTCCTCATGGCTCATCAGCGGATTTCGCACCAGCGCCTGCTTGTACTCGACTGCATAGAAGGCCGTGATCAGCGCCATCACGAGCGCGATTCCGAGGGCCGCACGGCGGGCAGGCAGGCGCAGCGCTGAAGGGAGACGTGTTTCCCAGTCGAGCAGCGGCCACGCGCCACCTGCGAACAAGATCGGTAGGAACAGCAGCAAAAAACGCGGATCATACGAGACGAATACCCACCACGCTGTGAAAACGGGCACGCTGAAGCCCAAAATCGCCAGCGCACGCGGACGATTGTCTCGTTTCAATAGTTGTGTGAGCGCAAAACCCCATCCGATCAACCCCAACGCACCCGTAATGCCAAAATTCTCCGGGCGCAGCACGAGGGCGAATAAGGCTTCAAGCGTGTGCCGTGCTTGATCCGTCCACGCGGTTGCGGGCATCAGAAACCCTGCGCCGATTAGATTGCGCACATAAAACGGCGCGCCAATTCCCACAGCGGCGATGATCCCGACCGCGATTTGCCGGAACCGAAAACGCCTCATAAGCCAGCCATAGGCGAACCATGCGCCAAGCAGCGGCACCGCCAGCAGTGCGGCATTCTTCGTGTTCGCCGCCAACCCCAACAGCACCCCGGCGATCACTAGCTCGACCGTCTTGCGCGTGTCCCATGCGCGGAGCGCGAAATAGACGGATAGGGTGTAGAAAAAGGCCATCGGGAGATCGACATAGGCCGCCGATCCCCATCGCCCGAAAGCCGGGGTGATCGCCAGCAGTGCCGCCGCAACCCATCCACCTGCACGCCGCCGTGTGACCCATTCCCCAAGCAAGTACGCTGCCGGAAGGCATCCCAAGCTCAGCAGGGTAGGCAGCATCTTGGCAAGGTAGTCATTTTCCCACCCCGACGCCATGTAGCCGATCGCATACAGCGAGGGCACCAGCACCGGATACGCTTTATACAGGCTGTCCGCTCCTGTGAGCGGATCGATCTGCCCGTCGTTGAACATCGGCAGTGCCGCCGGACGGTAAATGCCGAGCGTATCATCCCGGTAGAGCGGGTAATAAATCCCGTTGAACAGCACGGCAGCAGCCACGACGCCGATCAGCCCTGTCACCACGAGTCGATCGCGTCCCACGAGTGCCGCTTCCGCAGGCTGTGCTTCGGGGCTTGTCATAGGTCGAATGCGCCGCCACCACAGCAGGCCGGGGAGCATGGCGATTAAATAGGGGAGGGCGATACTCCCGAAGGTGAAACGAATACCGAGCAGCCCTTCCCACAGCAGCACCAAACTCAGCCCCCCCGCGCAAATGACCAACAGCAGCGCGGTGATCAAAACCGCGCGCGGCGGACGGACGGTGTCCTTATCGTCGCTGAGCACTTGTGCGAGAGCTGCGCTGGTCGGGTAAGCCGCCGCGAGGAGCGCGAGATGCGCCGCCCATGCGAATAGCGTGGTTCCGATGTCCATCAGCGTTTTTGCACCGCGTTCGGGAGCGGTTCCCCGCGCAGTCCTGCGATCAGATTATCGGCGGCCATCAGCGCCATTTTCGTGCGGGTGCCCAAGGTCGCACTACCGATGTGTGGGACGATCAGCACATTGGGCAGACTTAGCAGCGGATCGGTAAGTGGAATCGGCTCCGGATCGGTCACATCGAGCGCGGCACCTGCGATCACCCCGGCACGCAGTGCTTCGTACAGCGCCGCTGAATCGACCACGCCCCCGCGTGCTGTATTGATCAGTATGGAGTCCAGTTTCATCTGTGCCAGCGTTTCCCGGTTGATCAGATGGCGCGTTTCCGTGTTCAGCGGCGTGTGTACGGAGACGAAATCGGCACGATGCAGTAGATCCGGCAGTGGCGCATATTCCGCGCCCTGTGATCCTGCTGCTTCGGGAGTCAGGGAACGGCTGTAGGCGAGGATATGCATCCCAAATGCGCGCGCACGCGCGGCAACGGCCTGACCAATTCGCCCGAAGCCGATGATGCCCAGCGTCGCCCCGTTGAGATCGCGGCCTAGCAGTTCCATCGGCTTCCACGTTTTCCAGTGCCCTTCGCGGATGTACGCCATGCTTTCGGGAATCCGCCGTGCGGCGGCCAGCAAGAGCGTCATCGTCAGGTCAGCGGTCGCTTCGGTAAGCACTCCCGGCGTATTGCCGATCGGGATGCCGCGCACCGCTGCTGCTGTGGTGTCGATATTGTCATAGCCCACCGCCATTTGGCTGATCACCTTCAGCGATGGCCCTGCTGCATCCATCAGCGCCGCGTCAACCCGATCGGTGAGCATACACAACAGTCCGGCAATGCCCTGCACGCGGGCGGAGAGCTGATCATAGGGTGGGGGATCATCTCCTTGCCATATATCAACCTTGGCGTTGAGGCTGGCGCAGGCAGCGCGGATGCGATCCAGTGCGGGCGAGGGAATACGACGGCTGATGAAAATCTTCATGGTGCTTCACTTTCTTTGATCCTGCCGGATGATGCACGAGTCTTTCCGCCGCAGCAGGGATCGCCGCTATAATGGCATCGGTTTTATGAGAACACAAGGCGCAGCTTGGTATGGTCACACACCCGGCATCGGGCACAGTTACAGAAGCATGGAAGCCTTTTTATCGCAGTTGGGGTGGAGTCCTTGCGCTGTTGTGCGCGGCGGCTTTTCTCATCCTCAGCATCTCATCGCAGTACCTACACAGCGACGAGGAGCTAAGCTACCGGGCGACCAATGGCACGCTGATCGATACAATTCGCTGGCAAACCAGCTTGCAAGACAACCAAGCGCCGCTGTGGTTCGTCACCTTCAACCTATGGCGAACATTCACAGGCAGCCACGAAGTCACCGCACGCATGGGGATGATTCTGATCGTGCTGCCCGCACTGGCGCTCGTCTATCAGATCGCACGGCGTGGGTTCAAAAGCCGCACAGCGGGCGCATTGAGCGTGCTGGTGCTGGTGGGTAACCATCTCTTTTTCAACTATGCGCATGATATTCGCCCGTACCCGCTGGTGATGTTGGTCAGCACGTTCTCGATTTGGGCGCTGCAAACATGGCTGATGCACGGTCGGCGGCGCGATGCACTGATCTACGGCGTATCACTGGCGCTGCTGCTGTATACCCATTATCTACTCGTGTTTTTCGTGGCGGCGCAGGCGATTTTTGTGCTGCTCGCCTACCGGCTGACGCGCCAGCGGATCGTGCAGGCGGTGCAGGCAGCAATCCTCGCGGTGCTCTTGTGGCTCCCTTGGATACCCATATTTTTGTCGCACATGGCCCTGCTGCGCAGCCTGTCGTCATCCACCGGGGATACACGCGGTGCGGCGGGAATCACGGTCAGCACCCAACCGACCACGCTCGAAAACATCGGTAAGCTGATCGGCGCGGCGACCAACGGCCAGTGGGCACTCTACGCCCTGATTCTCCTGATCGGCATGCTGTTCCTGTGGCGCAGACGGGCGTATTGGTTGGCGCTCACATGGGGACTGCTCACCCCGGCCTTGTACTTGCTCGTCAATTTGGTCGCTGCCACCTACGCGCCGCGCTATATCAGCTTCGCCCTCTTGGGATTGGGGATGGCGGTTGGCTCGACGCTGGCATTTCTGCCCCGTATTCGGCAGCGCACGCTGCTCGCTGCCTATAACTGCCGCCGCCGCTTTGGCCTGGCCCTCAATGTATATACCTTTCCAACACAGGTATCGATCCCGCCGCGTGAGCCGTACCGCGATGTATTTCGCGCCATGAACACCGCCGCGCTGCCGGGAGATGTGGTGCTCATGGTGCATGGCGGAGAGGGTGATCCGCTGGTGGATTTCGATGCGCGCCTTTACCTTGATCCTGCACTGATCGCGGCGACCACCACCGATGTATCGGCGGCATCGGCGTCACGCCGAGTCTGGATCGTGACGCGCGACTGGTTTGGAGAAGGCATACAGGAAACCTTCCACCAAATCGAAGCGACGCATCCGCTTCAACAGGTCATCGGCCAATGCGATCGCGCATGGTGCATTCTGGCGCAGCTTCTTGAAGCGCCCCCCAACGATCACCCCGTCGTATTTGGGGATCAACTGCCTTTTTACGGTGCAGATGTTGAAGTTGAGGAACAAAGTGCCGTCACGGTTCGCTTGTGGTGGCGCATTGAGGATCAGCCGCCCAGTGCTGATTACTCCTTCAGCGTCCAGCTTATTCAGCTTGAAACGGGTCAATTGATCACGCAGGTGGATGGCCCGCTTCACCCGGCGGGCGGCGACGTTGTGCCCACATCGGCGATGCAGCCGGGGCAGATCTACATTGACGAGCGTGAACTTGTCATCGCACCACCAACGGCTGACCAGACTCCTGTGATCTATGTGCTGAATCTCGTCGTCTACGATCCTATTAGCGGGACACGGCTGCTGCTGCCGAATGGTGACGATCAGTTGGAACTGTCTCGCTGGTCAGTGGGAACGTCAGAATAGACGCGCACGTCAATTGGCGATAGATGGTTTAGCGCGCTTCCATTACAATTTAGAGGCTTGTAACCCATTAGGAAAGTCGCATGGCTTCGGAATTTACCGCTCATCCCGCGTTCAAGACGGATCGTTCGAACGCGCTTCGCTTCATTTTGTCCCATATCCGCCGTCACCCTGTTTTCGCGCTGACGATGGTGATTGGGGCGTTTTCGAATGCGGCGTTGGCGGCGGCGGTGCCGTATTTCATCGGGCGCGCCTACGCCATCATTCAGTCGGGGCAGCCGCTTGAAAGCATCATCCCCATTTCGGTTGCTATTGTCGCCTCACAGGGGCTGCGCGCTGGCCTCCAGTTGATGCGAAACTCCAGCGCGGAAGTGTTTGCACAGCGCATCGAACGCGATGTGCGTGACGAGCTGTACGCCAGTTTGCTTGGTAAAAGCATGAGCTTCCACGACAGCGTGCCGGTTGGGGAAATTATGGCCCGCGTCACCAACGATGTGCGCGAAATGAATTTGATGATGAACCCCGGCATGAACCTGCTGGTAGGTTCTGGGATGTTCCTGCTCACGCCGCTGCTGGCCGCTCCGCTTGAATACCCGGCCTTGATCCTATCGCCCGCGTTGTTCCTGATTGCTTACGCGATCGTGCAGTACTTCTATGTCCGTGACATGTCGCCGGTTGCCCAAGATGTCCGCGTCAGCTTTGGTGAAATGAACACACAGGTCGCGGAATCGCTTGACGGCTTGCAGGTCATCAAGGGCGCAGCAACCGAAAAGCGCGAACAATCTCACTTCGACAAGCTGGCCGATCGTGTGCGGAACAACTTCATTCGGCAGGGCAATATCGAAGCCCGTTACCTGCCGATGCTGCTGCTCGGCTTGGTCATGGCTGGCGGGTTTACCCACGCCGTGATTCTCTACAAGCAGGGCTTGATTGGGATGGGAACAGTGGTGGCATTTGTTGGGCAGCTTCAGTTGTTCGGCTTCCCGGTGTTCAGCTCCCTGTCGGCCTTCTCGCAGGCGTCACTCGGCTACGCGAGTGCCAAACGCATCCTGTCGATCATCAACGAAGAGACGCTGCTTGACCAGAACTCGACCGGGCATGATCGCCCGCCGACCGGCGCCATTCGTTTTGAAAATGTCTCCTTCCGCTATGCGCCGGACAGCGTCGAAGTCATCCATGATGCCAGCTTTGACATTCAACCGGGGCAAACGGTCGCGATCGTCGGGCAAACCGGTTCCGGCAAAACTACGCTCACCAAGCTGCTCAACCGTGCTTACGATGTCACGGGTGGGCGGGTGTTGGTCGATGGTGTCGATGTGCGCGAGTGGAAACTCGCCAGCCTGCGCTCATCGATCAGCATCATCGAGCAGGACATTTTCCTGTTCAGCCGCACGATTGCCGATAACATTCGCTTCGGCAAACCCGATGCGACCCAAGAAGAGGTCGAAGAAGCGGCGCGTAAAGCACAGGCCCACGACTTCATTTTGAGCTTTCCCGAAGGCTATCAAACGGTCGTTGGGCAGCGCGGCGTCACCTTGAGCGGTGGACAGCGCCAGCGCTTGGCGCTCGCTCGTGCATTCGTCACCAACCCGCCGATCCTTGTGTTGGACGACAGCACCAGCGCCATCGACAGCGCGACTGAGGACAAGATTCAGAAAGCCATCTGGACGGCGGCCAAGGGACGCACCACGATCTTGATCACCCACCGCTTGAGCCAAATTCGTTGGGCGGATCATATTGTCGTGCTGCGCAAAGGCCGCGTCGTCGCGCAGGGCAAGCACGACGATCTTATGGCGACGTCCGAGGCTTACCGCCGCATTTTCGCCCGTTATGAAGGCATCGGCGGTGCCTCTAGCATCCCTGATCAAAAGCGCGCGCAGGCGCAAGAGGTGTAATCTCCATGCTCGGTTCAATTGGTGCGGACAAATACGACCGCCAGTATACCGACGGTTATCTGTTCAAACGCCTGTGGCAGTACATGAAGGTTTATCGCGCTCATGTACTCGCGATCATGGCGTTGGTGCTCATTTTCGCGATTGTCGGCGCGTTTATTCCGGTGACGGTATCTGCTGGTTTAGGCTCCATCGACGATCAAAGCGGGCGTGTGTGGTGGTTTGTGATCGCGCTGTTCGGAATCGCCTTTTTGGATTTCGGCATCTACTGGCTGCGCCGCCGTTTGACGGCGCTCGTGATCGGTAACGTGATCAGCCAGCTTCGCAAGGATGCGTTCAAGGCCGCGATCGAGCGCGATCTCGCGTTCTATGACGAGAACAAATCGGGGAAAGTCGTCAGCCGCATCACCAGTGATACGCAGGAACTCAGTCAGGTGATGCTAATCGCCAGTGACATCATTTCGCAGTTGGGCGAATTCCTAATTCTGCTGGTGCTGCTGCTCAACTACGAGTTCCGTCTGACCTTGATTCTGCTGTGCATGACGCCGATCGTGGTCGGAACGATGCTCGGATTTCGTGCGCTGGCGCGCAAGGCCACCCGGCAGGGATCGCGCGCGATGGCGCTGGTGAACGACAATATTCAGGAGAGCGTTACCGGCATCAGTGTGGCGAAGAATTTCCGCCGCGAATCCATGATCTACAACGAATTCGCAGAGATCAACAAGCAAAGCTACACGATCAATCTGCGGCGCGGCTTCGTGCTGGCGACCGTATTCCCGACGCAGAATTTTCTTGCAGGTTTCGCGATCGGCACGCTGGTTTATATCGGCGCTTCGTTCGTGATCGGTGGGACAATCGCCGTGAGTTCGTGGTTCTTGTTCGTGCAGGCGCAGGATCGCTTTTGGTTCCCTTTCATCAACCTGTCGGCCTTTTGGAGTCAGCTCCAAGCCGGGTTGAGTGCGATGGAACGCATCTTCGCATTGGTGGATGCCGAAAATACCGTCGTGCAAACCGATCACCAGCCTGCGCCGGAACTGACCGGCAAGATCGAGTTCGATCATGTGGTGTTCAAGTACAGCACAGGCGAAACCGTGCTGGATGACTTCAATCTGACCATCCAACCGGGAGAAAGCATCGCTTTTGTCGGCCATACCGGCGCTGGAAAGAGCACCATCGCCCGCTTGATCGAACGCTTCTACGAATTCCAAGACGGTCAGATTCGGGTCGATGGGCATGATATTCGTACGTTTGACCTGCAAACGTATCGCAGCAAACTGGGGATTGTACCGCAGCAGCCGTTTCTCTTCGACGGCACGGTGATGGAAAACATCCGTTATGCGCGCCCCGAAGCGACCGACGAGGAAATTCATGAAATCGCCCGTATGATCGGGCATGGTGAATGGTTGGAAACGCTGCCCGACGGCCTGCAAAGCCCCGTTGGTGAGCGCGGCGCGCGTTTGAGCATGGGCCAGCGTCAGCTCGTGAGCTTGCTGCGCGTGTTGGTGCAAAAACCGGCGATCTTCATCCTCGACGAAGCCACCGCCAGCATTGACCCGTTCACCGAGATGCAGATTCAGGAAGCGCTCGACTTGATCCTGAAGCGTTCGACATCGATCCTGATCGCGCACCGCTTAAGCACCGTCCGCAGCGCCGACCGGATCATCGTGTTGAAGCAGGGCAAAATCATCGAACAGGGGAGCCACGAACAACTGTTGGCTTCGGGCGGGCATTACGCGGAACTCTACAATACCTACTTCCGCCATCAATCGCTCGACTACGTGGAAACCTCAAAAGCGGTATTGGAATCCGCACCCGGCGCGGATTAAACCATCACACGCTTCAACTTTCAGAGGCGTAAAGGATTCAGTGACCCTTTGCGCCATTCACTCTTTGCGTCTTTGCGTTGAATCTTTCTAGTTTTCTCTCACCCGTCCCCGTATCCACGCAGCAATCTGTTCCGTGTCGCGCACCCCTTGCGCGACTTCCAGCACAAACTCCGCGTCCTTGACCGGATCGTAATGAAAGGTCAGCCCGTTGCGCGACAAAAACAGCGTGATTGCTTCGACTGCCGTGCGCTTATTCCCATCGATGAACAGATGATGGTAGGCCAGTGACTCGAAATACGCGGCGGCCTTGTCGATCACGGTGGGGAACTGTTCCTCACCAAACAGCATCAGAAACGGGCGGCGCAGTGCCGAGTTCAACAGGTGAATATCGCGGATCATCACCTCGCCGGTAATCCGATCGTTGATGTTGATCACATCGTGCGCCGTCAGATAATCGATCGGATTATCGTTTGTTGAGTTCATCCAGCAGCCATTTCTGCTCGACCAATATCCGTTCGATAGCACTACGATCCGGGAGTTCGTCGGGTTCAGGCATCGGATCGGTCGGGTGAGTTGGAATCCACTCAGCCAACGCATCGACGTTCAGCCGATTTTCCGCCGCCTGCACAATAACATCGAGCGCCTCAGCTTGATCCCACACCACCAATTCGCCGTTGACGCGCAGCATGAAAATCAGCGCGACGGCTGCCGTGCGTTTGTTGCCGTCGGTGAAGGGGTGATTGCGCGCGATCGAATGAAACAGGGCGGTCGCCTTCTCATGCAGCGTCGGGTAGGCATCTTGTCCAAACGCGCTGGAGGAAGGTCGCAGCGCCGCCGCTTCCAATAGGGGTAGATCGCGCACTTTCTGCTTGCCGGTGGCGATCTTGTCGTTGTCCAGCACCCGCCCGTTGATGAAGATCAGCTCAGAAAGCGTCAGATAGCGCGTCATAGTCCTCAATTCACGTCGGGGACAAGTTGAGTCGATCTGTCCCCGGCGAAGAAAGTGCGTCTACTCGATTTCGACCGCCAGCGCGACCGCTTCCGCACCGCCAAGGCAGAGCGCGGCAAGTCCACGCTTCAGCCCGCGATCCTTGAGCGCATGGATCAGCGTGATCAACACGCGCGCACCGCTGGCCCCAAGTGGGTGACCGAGCGCGATCGCGCCGCCATTCACGTTGACCTTTTCCATTGGTACGTGGAAGCCATCTTTGCCCAAACCCTTGATGTCCGCGAGTACCTGCGATGCGAACGCCTCATTGATCTCGAACAGATCGACATCTTCGACCTTCCAACCCGCGCGCGCCAGCGCCACCGGGATCGCTTTGACAGGGGCATAGAAAATCCATGCCGGGTCAACCGCCGCCTGCCCATAGCCGACCACGCGCGCGATCGGCGTATGCCCGTGCTGTTCGGCATACGCGCGGCTGCTGACGATCAAAGCGGCAGCACCGTCATTCATGCCGGGAGCATTGCCCGCTGTAACCGCGCCATCTTTTTCAAAGGCAGCCGGGAGTTTCGCCAACGCTTCCGCTGAGGTATCCGGGCGGATGGACTCGTCTTTGTCGATGACGATCGTTTGTTTGCCCTGCTGAACGCTCACCGGGACAATTTCGGCGGCGAACTTTCCTGCTTCAGTGGCCGCATGCGCGTTTTGGTGACTGCGCAGCGCGAGCGCGTCCATTTCCGCGCGGGTGATTTCCAACTGACGCCCGATGAACTCCGCCGCGTTTCCCATACCCCAATCGCACAGCGAACACCACAGGCCATCGGTTTGCAGCGAATCCTTCAACTGCACATGGCCGTATTTATTGCCTTTGCGATGCGTATCATCGAGATACGGCGCGCGGCTCATGCTTTCAACACCGCCCGCCACATACACATCGCCATCTTCAGCGCGAATTGCATTGCTGGCGAGCATCACGGCTTTCAAACCGCTGCCGCAGACCTTGTTGACGGTAATCCCGCCCACATGATCCGGAATGCCCGCGCCAATAATGATTTGGCGGGGCAGCGCTTGTCCAACGCCCGCGCTGACGACGTTCCCAAGGATCACTTCATCGACTTTACCCGCGTCGATGCCGCTGCGTTCAACCGCCGCTTTCACGGCGACTTTGCCCAGATCAGCGGCGCTGAGGTTGGAAAACCCTCCCAGAAACTTACCAATTGGCGTGCGTGCTCCAGCGAGAATAACGGCATCACGTCCTGATTTGTTTTTCAAAGTCATCGTATTCCTTACCTCACGTCTGAGGGATATAGGTCTTGCCAGACCGATTTTAGGTCGCGATAGGTATTGTCGAGAGTGTCAGGGATCACGCGTGTGCTGCCGATGGTGGTCATAAAGTTGGCGTCGCCACCCCAGCGCGGCACAATGTGAAAGTGATAGTGTTCGGCGACGCCCGCACCGGCTGCCGCGCCGATATTCGCGCCAAGGTTGAACGCTGGCGGGTTGTAGGCCTTGCGCAGCACTGCCAAGCCCTTGTTAATGGTCAGGATCAGGTCGGTGAGGACTTCGGGGGCGAGTTTTTCCTGCGAATCGACATGTTCGTTCGGAATCACCATCAGGTGACCGTTGTTATACGGGTAGATGTTGAGCGTCACGAATACGTGCGCAGATCGGGCGATGATCTGCTGCTCGTTGGGGTCGTGCAGCAGGTTACAGAAGACGCATCCCTGCACCGGTTTTTTCTCTCCTTTGATGTACGCCATCCGCCAAGGTGTCCATAAATAATCCATACCACATCCCGCACGCGCTTTTGAACATTGCCAATACAGGCTGAAAGACTATGATAATCCCACGTGCATTGTACATGGATGCAATCCAGTAAGGGAATAGCCTACGAAGTCCAACGACTTTTCGACCGAGATTTTGCTGCGCGCTCTGCATCCGCGTCCTGTCCGCTACTTTCCCAGCGTTGGCAGCACCAACGATGAGGCGCTCGCGTGGCTGGCTGAGAGTGCTCCCGAAGGAGCGGTCGTCATTGCCGATGAGCAGACGAAAGGGCGCGGGCGGTTGGGGCGCGTGTGGTATGCGCCGCCGGGTGCCGCGCTGCTGTTCACGGTGATTCTGCGGCCCTCTGAACGCGTTTTATCACGCATGACGATGCTCGGCGGCTTGGCAGTTTGCGAAACCGCGCAGCAGATGGGGCTTGCGGCGGGCATCAAGTGGGCGAATGATGTCCAAGTGAACGAACGCAAATTGAGCGGCGTGCCGCTGAGCCTCATGGAGCGGCAGTCGGTTGAACGGCGTGATCTTGGGCATGGGTGTCAACGTCAACGTCGATTTCAGCGGTAGTCCCTTTGCTGAAACGGCGACCAGCTTTCAAACGCTGTCGGGATCGCCACAGAATCGCTTGGAAATTCTTCAGCGGATTCTGGCACGCGTTGAGGCGTGGCGAAACCGGTTGGATACCGACGAGTTTTTCGAGGCGTGGCGCGCTAACCTGAATATGTTGGGGCAGTTCGTCACCGTCGATGGCAAGCGCGGTCTCGCGGAAAATGTCGATCGAGAAGGCGCGCTGCTCATCCGCGACGACGCGGGCGTACAACACCGTGTTGTCGCCGGAGATCTGGGTGTAGGGTAGTGAGGACGAACGAACCTTATGGGCATTCGCCTTGATTGGGAAATTGAAGCCGAACAGGAGCAGTTCGAAAACGGGAGAGAAGACCCCGAAGCGCGGCGGCAGCGGCGGCGCGCACAGCTCCGGTTTTTCTTGGTGGTGTTGGCTTTCACAGTGTTGATCGGTGGCGTGGTTGGCGCTGCGGCACTGCGTCTGCGCTTTGTCGATTGGCAAATGGAACAGCTTCTCCGTGATACCGTCAGCGCGGAGATCGCTGCGCTGCGTATTGGTGACGAAACCGCCTTCATGAGCATGCAGCGCAGTGCATCGGATATATGGATGGCCGATCAGCGCGGTGAATTCGAAGCCTACCAAACCCTAAAAACGCAGGCCAATACAGCCTTTACCGGTGAGATTACGGGAGTCGTCATCGATCGTTCACGCGCACGGGTACAGGTTCGCGAGATCATCGGCGGCGTGGCTTACGAGCGGTTGTGGTTCTACTGGCAGTATTCGGATGGCTGGCGGCATGTTCCGCCGGATACGACTTTTTGGGGCGAAACGCGCACCCTAGAGAGCGATGCGGTGCGCGTCACGTACAGCGATGCAGACGCGGCAACCGCACAGCAGGTGTTCGATCGGCTGCAAGCATGGCTGCAAACAGGCTGCGGAATCCTCCCGTGTGGCACCATACCGCAGATCACCGTCGAAATCATCCCGGATTCGCTCTTGCAGCCCGGCTGGTTGAACCCGTCAAGCTGGTCGGTGCGGCTCCCGTCACCGCTGCTCGATCGCCGCCGCGTCGATTCACCGTTCGATCCACCTGCTCAATTGGTGATCGCCAATGGGCTTGCCGAGCGCTTGTTCGCCGTGGCGACGAGCTCAATGGAAATGATGTATCCCGCCGATGCTTATTACCTCAAGCAGGCGGTGATTTCGTGGTTCGCGGGACGTTTCGCGGGCACACAAACCAACTCGTTCCTGATCGACAGTTTTGTGGGTAGCTATGGCGAAGCGGCATTGGGTGAATTCGTTCGCCAGCTTCAGCCCAATTCCAGCATTACCCTGTTCGCTTCGCTGGCTAATGTGCCCACCGTCGCCGATGTGAATGTCGATTGGCGCGATTATTTGACGTGGCGGCTGGCGTTGGAAGGCGAATTGATCACCCGGCACGCGCAGAACGAATTTCAAGTCCTCTATGATCTGAGCGATCCGACGGCGCGCGACTTAGCGACGGTTCGCTATGTGAACGCCGTCACTTCGCAGGGATGGGTGGTCACGAATATCACCCGTGTGACCGATGGAACAGGGGCTCCACTGCTGCAAGCGACGGTGCAGGGGGCAGCACCGGATCAAGTTGTGAACTTCCGGCTTGCCGATGGTGTGTGGAAACGGGCGAATTAGGATAGAATCGATCGAAACGCGATCAGAGAGGATGAGCGGGAATGCCGAACAAAGACGATTTTTTGGATGATCTCCGCAATATGGGCTTTGACGATGAGCCGGAACAGACTCACGTCACCGATGAATTCCCCGAAGCGGACGGCGATCAGCCGGAGCAGCGCTTTTTGGGCATGACGGCAGTCGAGCGCATGTTCGTGTCGATGTTTACGTTCCTGTGCGTATTGGTGATCGGCGCGGCGCTGCTGCTGGTAACGGGCCGCTTGACGCTGTAACCCTTCTGCCAGACGGGGCGCACCACAACTGAAGGCGCGCCCCAATCGAAGGTTGAATTAACTTCCCGGATTCAGCACAAGACGATTCGCGGCTGCCGCTTCAACAGCGGGACGCGTGTATAACATCGGCTGGTACTGGATATTCCGCCATTGATCGACCATGTCGCTGTAATGGCTGCTGAACGGATGCCCACTTTCACCGGTCGTGTGGATGCTGAGGCTGTTATCGAAGTTCGCCATGTCCACGATCATCCGGTACGAGGGGAGACTGCGCACGGTGAAGCTGTCGCCGCCCCATCCGGTCGCATTCACGATCTCCGAACCGCCCGCGGTTTCGTATGGCCCCCGATTGACGAGGTTTTCAATCAAGTCGATCCCGCTTTGCCCCAACGGATTGCTGACGAACGTCGCCGTGTGGAGGTCTCCCCATCGCCACTGATCGCGGTTCGTGCCGTGTTCGCTGGTGGCGCTGTCCCACGCCTGCGAGAGACTGCGCAGCAGCATATCGTCGCGGGTTTCGGTCACATCGGTTGTTGCGGTGTCGTCCCACCACACATTCGACGGATCATCCATCATCACAGTGAGTGCCCACGTTTGCCCTCTCGTCACGCTGACATCAGACGGCAGTTGATCGTTAAACACGTTGTTGAGCAGATCGGTCGTGAAATAGGCGAACAGCACGCCCTGCGGACTGTTCATCGTCATTGCGCCATCCCATGAGGCCAGCCAATCGCGCGCGCCGGTGAGCGCCGCATCATCGATTTGCAGCCCTTCAAGGTAGGGTTTCACATCGACCGCGAACAGATCGACATCATCGCCCTGAATTTGAGCGAAGGTCTGTGGGGTGTGCGGTGCCAATTCGGTCATGAGATCGTTGATGCGCTGGGCGCGGTTGCCGTACGACCAATCGTAGCTGAGCAGGTAATTCGCGTCTGCACCTAATGTTTCCGCCAGTTGCGCATAGTAGTCGGGCGGCACGACCGCGTTATTCGCCGTCACGATGTAGTTGCGATCCGGGTTGTAAACGCGCGGCAGATTGTCGAACGGAATGTAGCCTTTCCATTCAAATTCGTCCGTCCAACCGGGCATCGGTACGCGTCCATCGTCATTGGTGGCGCGGATCGGGATGCTGCCGGGGGTCTGGTAGCCGATATTGCCATTCACATCGGCATAGACGAAGTTCTGCGACGGCACATTGAAATGACTCAGCGCCGCGCGGAACTCCTCCCAGTTGGTCGCCTGATTCAGCATGTACAGCGACATCGGCAGTTCGCCGGGATCATTCGCCGTCCAGCGCAGCGCCAGCGGGTTGGTGTTGTTGAAGCCTGTCAGTTCGCCGGTATCGGGATCAATATCGTTGTCGTTGATGATTGGCCCAAAGTGCGTTTCGCGGATCTGGAACGGAATCGGATCGCCGCCATCGCCAAAGACGAGCTGCGCGTCGATGACCGTCATATCGCGCCATTCGCCGTTGTACTCGTATTGCAGGGGGTTATCCGGGTTGACGCGAATCTGGTAAAGATCCTGCACGTCAGCCCCTACGTTGGTGACACCCCATGCGATGAAGCGGTTGTGACCGGTGACCACTCCCGGAATCGGTGAGAAGGTAAAGCCAACCACATCGACCGGGCATGCGTCGCCGTAGGGTTCGCAGTGCAGCCCGATTTCGTACCAGATCGACGGCATTTGAATGCTCAGGTGCGGATCGTTCGCAAGCAGCGCTGTCCCGGTGGCGGTCATGCTGCCCGTAGCGACCCAGTTATTGCTACCAATCCCAACCTCTGTAGTGATCGAGGCTGCATCCAGTCCTCCGGCAACCCGCATCGAAACCGGGGTTCCGCTGGTTGCAGAGGCGAAGGCGGGCATTCCTGCAAGACTATCCTCGCTGAGCGGCAGATCATCCGCCGTCACAATCGTGGGGCGGCGATCGAACGGGTAGGGCGGGGCGAAATCGGTGGCCATCGCATCACCCACCGCATCGCGTAGTGATTGGATCGCCATATCATCGCCAAAGGTGCCGGTCAGGTTCCAAGCGATCACCTTGCTCCACACCAGCGAGTCGACAATCGTCCACGGGCTAATCGTGATGTTCACGCCTGTGACGCCGAGCAGGCGGTATTCCATCGCCAATTGGTTCGGCGAACGGCTCGAAATGTAAGCGTTGACGCCATCGGCGAACGCTTGCATCTGCGCACGTGTCGCATCATCCAGTTGTTCGGCATCGCGTTCAGCCGATCGCCGCCAGCCCACCGTGCGAATAAAAACATCCGTGCCCATCAAGGAATCAGATTGCCCGGTTAATTCCTCGATCGTGCCGCTGCCGGTGTGCCGCCAGAATTCCATTTGCCACCAGCGGTCTTGAGCATGGGTATAGCCCTGTGCAAAGTATAGATCGTGCAAATTACTGGCGTAGATGTGAGGGACACCGATCGAGTCGCGCAGCACTTCGACACGGTCATTCAAACCGGTGACGGTGAGTTCACCGTCGAGCTGTGGAAGTGGGCCGCGTGTCGTATCGTTGTAGACGAGGAATCCCCCTACGGCGACGATGACCACGATCAACAGAAGTACCAATAAAACTATTCTCAGGACTTTTAACACGATCCTCTCCAAACGGGTTGTAGTTTAAACGGCGCGCAGTAGTGTAGCGCGCTCTCAAATTGATGGGCAATGCCGACATATGAAAATTCGCCTTACTAATCACGCACTGGGGGTCGAAAAATGCATGAATTGAGAGTATAATGAGGGGAATCAAGCGAACAAATTAGCGACTTCTCGCAGGCAGAGACCATGGACTATATCGGATCGGTTCGTCCCGTCAATATCAACGAGGAGATGCGCGGAAGCTACCTCGATTATGCGATGAGTGTCATCGTCGCCCGCGCCCTTCCCGATGCACGCGACGGACTTAAGCCTGTGCATCGCCGCATCCTCTTCGCGATGTACGACATGGGCATTCGCGCGAATTCGCAGTACAAGAAAAGCGCGCGTATCGTCGGTGAAGTGCTCGGAAAGTACCACCCGCATGGCGATGTGGCCGTCTACGACGCGATGGCGCGTATGGCGCAGGATTTCTCGCTGCGCTACCCACTGGTAGACGGGCAGGGCAACTTCGGCAGCATGGACGGCGACAGCCCGGCAGCGATGCGCTATACCGAAGCGCGGCTGGCGAAACTGGCCGAAGAACTGCTAGTCGATATTGACTCCAACACGATTGATTTCAGCGATAACTACGATGGCACCCAACAGGAACCGACGGTTCTGCCTGCCCGTTTACCGAACATGCTGCTCAACGGGGCCAGCGGTATCGCCGTCGGCATGGCGACCAACATCCCGCCGCACAATCTCTACGAACTCTCCGAAGCCATCCAATACTTGATCGACCGCTATGACCAGATGGATGAAATTGGCGTTGACGAGTTGATGCATTTCGTCAAAGGGCCGGACTTTCCGACCGGCGCCATCATCATCGCGGGGGACGAACTCAAAGAAGCCTATGCGACCGGTCGCGGACGGGTGGCTATTCGCGCCCGCAGCGAAATTGAAGAAACCAAAACCGGGCGGCACCGCATCGTCTTCAGCGAGATCCCCTATCAGGTCAGCAAGATCTCGATCATCGAGCGCATTGTGCAGTTGGTCAAAGAAGATCGCCTGACGCAGATCAGCGATTTGCGTGATGAAAGCGACCGCGATGGGATGCGTGTGGTCGTCGAACTGAAGCAGGGCGCGCAGCCCTTGAAAGTGCTGAACCAACTTTACAAGTACACGCAGCTTCAATCGACCTACAGCATTCAAATGCTGGCGCTGGTCGATGGCGAACCGCGCACGCTCAGCCTGAAGCGCATGCTGCACATCTACATCGATCACCGCTTTGAAGTGATCCGCCGCCGTTCCGAATTTGAGCTGGAGAAGCGTCGTGCGCGCGCGCACATCCTTGAAGGCTTGCTGAAAGCCCTTACCAGCCTTGACGCCATCATTCAGACGATTCGCAGTGCCGACAGTGTCGAACATGCCCGCGAACGCTTGATCACCCGCTTTGAACTCAGTGAGGCGCAGTCGAACGCCATCCTTGAAATGCAGCTTCGCCGCCTTGCCGCGCTGGAACAGCAGAAACTGACCGACGAATTCAGCGAAGTCCGGGCGCGTATCGCCTATCTTGAAGACTTGATCGCTTCACCGGCGAAGATCCTCGCGCTCATCAAGGCGGACATGATCGAAGTGTCCGAAACGTATGGCGATAAACGCCGTACGGATGTTGAATATGGCATCAGCGCCGACTTCGACGAGTCCGATCTCGTACGTGATGAAGAAGTGATCATTCTGCTCACACAGCAGGGCTACATGAAGCGCGTCCCCTCCAGCGCCTACCGCTCACAGCGGCGCGGCGGCAAAGGCGTGATCGGCATGACGACGAGGGACGAAGACGGCTTACAGGAGATTGTCTCTGCCAACAGTCTCGACACGGTGCTGTTCTTCACCGACAAAGGCAAGGTGTACAGCGAACGTGCCTATGCCATCCCCGAAGCAGGGCGCTCAAGCAAAGGCATGTTGATTCACTCGATCCTGAATTTGATGCCGGATGAGCATGTCACCGGGATTGTCCCGGTCAATTCCTTCGAAAAGGAAGGCTATTTCATCCTCGCCACGCGGGATGGACGTATCAAGCGCGTGAAGCTGGAAGAATTCGAGGCCGTGCGCCCCAGTGGTTTGATCGCCATGCATCTTGATGATGGCGATACGCTGAACTGGGCGCGCTATACCGACGGCGATCAGGATATCGTGATCGTCTCTGCCGAAGGCCAAAGCATCCGCTTCCACGAAAGTCAGGTGCGTGTCATGGGACGGCCTGCGGGCGGTGTCAATGCCATGCGCCTCGCTAATGGCGATCGTTTGATCGGCATGGATGCCATCAAAGCGCAGGATACGCATGTGCTGGTGGTCACTGCGAACGGTTATGGCAAGCGTACCCCGATCGAAGCCTACCGCACGCAGGGACGCTATGGGTTGGGCATTCGCACCATCACCCGCGACGAACGCACCGGGGCGATCATTGGCATGCGCTGCATTAACGCTAACGACGATATTCTCCTCATCACGCTGGCCGGAATCGTGCTGCGTACCAGTTTGGAGCAGATCCGCGAAACGGGTCGGAACACGCTCGGCGTGCGCCTAATGAAGATGGCACGCACCGATCACCTGTGCGGGATCGCGATCATGGAAGCGGTGGAAGAGGAAGGTATTGCAGTAGATGGTGAGCCATTAGACGAAGCTGTGCTCGATGGCACATCACTCGATGGCGTGGCTGACGAAGATTTGCTGGTGGATGGGACTGAACCCGACCTCAGCGATGAAGATGCCGATGATGCCGACGACGCCGTAAATATGTAACCAACTCCAGTTGTAGACAGCAAAAAACCCCACCGAACGTTCGGTGGGGTTTTATTTTGAAGAGGCCAAACAGGAAAGCGAAAGCCGGATGGGTTATTCGGCTTCTTCTTCCTCTTCCTTACCCTTCTTGATGACTTCGGGTTCGGTGGTGGTGACTTCACCTTCCGGCAGATCTTCGAGAACCTGCTGGACGATGACGCGAACGAGCATATCGTCGCCATCGGTCAGCACGGTGATCTTGTCACCGAGCTTCAGATCGCGGACGAACAGCGCATCATTGACGTTTTCCAGTGAGGAAAGATCGACCTTGATGCTGTCCACCATGTCGGCAGGCAGGGTTTCAATCGCGAGCTTCTGGATGCCGTTCATCAGCACGCCCAGACCCTTCGCGACTGCCGGGGACTCATTGGTGAAGTGGATGGGAACTTCGGTGCGGATCTTGCTTGACATATCGACTGCGAAGAAATCGACATGACTGATCGTGCCCTTGAGAATATTGCGCTGTACTTCACGCGCGAGCACGGTCTGCTGGTTTCCGCTGATGTCCAAATTGATCAGGTGGGTGCCGCCCGCTTTACGCAGCACGAGTTCAAGCGAGCGATAAGGAATTTGCACCTGAATCGGTTCGATCTTCGCCCCGTAGATCACGGCAGGGACGAGCCCTTGGTTGCGAAGCTGGCTCACCTTCTTGCCAACGATCGTCCGAGGCTGTGCCTCTAACGTATAGGTATCGACCACGATGGATGGCTCCTCAAAAGAAATGTACTTGATCCTACAAGAAAACACCCGGTGAACCGAGTGCACCGGGCGTAGATAAGAGCGGGTGATGGGATTCGGACCCACGACATTCTGCTTGGGAAGCAGACACTCTGCCAGCTGAGTTACACCCGCAGACCAATCTCAAAGGATTATATGCGGCGGACGAGAGCGTGTCAAGACTGGTGGTTAATGTCCGGTTTCGGTTGACCGGGGTTCGGATCGGCGTGTGCTGTGGGCGGTGTCGCGATGGGAAGTTTGATTGTGAAGACTGAGCCGTGTCCCGCGATTCCATCACTTTCAACCGAAATTTGACCGTCATGGCGGTTCACGATCTCTCTGGCAATCGCGAGGCCTAATCCGGTGCCGACGACACCTGAATTCCGCCCGGAAGTTCCCCGGAAGAACCTCGAAAACAAGTGCGATTGCTCACTGGCGACGATCCCCAGCCCGTTATCCTGCACCTGCACGCACACGGTGTCGGCATGGTCAGCCGTGACGAGCCGTACGATGATGCGCCCCCCGCGCGGCGTGTAATTAATGGCATTGGTGACTAAAACGCTCAGGGCTTGTTCTAGCAGACCAATATCGCCGTTCACCGACACGCTTTCAGATGGAATTTCTGCGGTGAGCTGAAGCCCCATTTCGTGTGCCAGCGGAATCCGATCTTCAACCAGTTGGGTAACAAGGGTGGTCAGGTTGATTGAGTCATGCGTCACCAGAATTCGCCCTTGATCCATCCGTGAGAGGGTGAGTAGATCGTTGATAATGCCCTCTAAGCGGTAGGTTTCCCGTCGAAGCACCGCAAGATGGGCACTGAGACGGTCAGGCTGTTTTTCCAACAGGTGATAGCGAATTTTCAAGCTGGTGATGGGCGTGCGCAGTTCATGCGAGACGTTCGAGACGAACTCATCTTTGATCTGATTCAGTTGGCGCAGGTCTTCGTTGGCGATCAATAACGCTTTGGTGCGGGCACTGACGCGGTCTTCAAGCTCGTTGTTATAGTCGATCAGCGCCTGTTCTGCTTCTCTGCGTTCGATCACTGCGCCCAGCAAATCCGCGGCAATTTGCAGCGCCGTCACCGACGATTCCGGCCAGACTTTCGGCTCACGTATCATGGTAAAGAATAGGCTGCCCCACAATTCACCGCGCACCATAATCGCCAGATGCACCGTCGATCGCGTACCGACTGCGATGCTGGGGCCAAAACGCTGTTCTCCGGGTTGGTAGGGGATTTGAAGCTGAGACGGGATTTTCTTCATCATTTGCGAAACGAACGGTAGATAGCCGTCGCGTTCGACATCGAGGTTATGGAACATGGGATTGTCGATTTGTGGGGGGACATTCGGGCCGCACCACTCATAACGAACGGTGGCGCGCCACCGGTTCGACGAATCGCGGAAAATGCGAAAAATCCCACCGCGATCGCTGCCGTCCGCGCTGGCCAAAAGACGCAGCACATCTCGGATTTCTTTTTCCCAATCTTTTCCACGCAGTAGTTGGGTGCTGGATTTGCTGATCGCTTCCATGATCGTATCACGACGGCTGAGCTCGTTGTTGCGCTCTTCCAGTCGAAGTTCACCCCGGCTTGCTCGTTCAAGCGCATCTTTGACGCCTTGACTCGTGACCAGCATCACGCTGGTTACAAGCAGGATGCCCATCGAATTGGTCGTCAACAAGCGCGCCAAGGTGGGGGCAGGCTCGATATTGATCAGCAGGTCTTGACTTCCCAATACATAAAGAACAAGGGTGACGATGATGTTGCCCGCGCCCATCACAAAGGCACCCGCGCCTTGAAACAACAGCAGACCGATAGCGATGTAGGTGTAGAGAAATTGATAACCCGGTGATTTTACGCCGCCGCTGATGGCGACATAGTAGACCGTCAGTACCCATATCATGATGCAAAGGAGGATGGCCGCACCGCGAACCCATCCACGCCGCATGAGCCAGAGGAAGAGGATGGCTGCCGCTATGACAACGCCATTCATCCATAAAGTTGAATGGGTTTCCGGGGCAGTGAGCAGCAGAAAAATGCCATCCAGCGCCACACTGGCAATGATGATGAGGAGGAGCAAGTTCAAGTTGCTGGCGATTCGGGTTCGCTCATCCTCGGAAAACACGGGAGCTTTAAGCCAAGCTAATAACCACGAAACCATGCGCGCAAGCCCAACTAGATGATAGAAATGCCCCAAATAAGCACGAATGTATGATGCTTTGAGTGTACGTCATTTAATGAGGTTTGGACGATCAGACCATTGAGGAATGTCGTGTCAATCCCTGTATAATCCGCCGACCTAACACATCGGTCTGTCTCACAGTGCAAAATTGATCATGCTATAATGCGCGCACGGCTGTTTCAGCCGAAAACACGGCAGACTGACGTTCGAATTTTCTCCAATCTTCATGTACCCGGCACACAAATTGCTGGACACTAAGCAAGGATCAGGATGCGCTACCTGAAGCGATATGGGATCGCCATTATCGGTGTGGTGATCAGCCTGCTCGCGATTGTATCGATCTTCTCACAAATTGATTTCACGGCGCTGGTCGAAGCCTTCCGGGCCGCCCGCTATATTTATGTGCTGCCGAGCCTAATTTTGATTTTGTGCGGGCTTTGGGCGCGCGGCGTACGGTGGCGTGTGCTGCTCAACGATGAGATTTCGACGGTGCGCGCCTTCAATATCATGAACATCGGCTATATGGTGAACGGCGTGCTGCCGCTGCGATTAGGGGAAGTCGGACGCGCTTATTTAGCGTCGCGCGCCGCACCGACGGTACCCATGATGCGTGCCATAAGTACGATTGTGGTAGAACGGCTGCTGGATCTGTTCTCCGTGCTGGTCATCATGGGGGTAGCGATTGCCTCTGCACCTGTTTCTGATGATCTGCGCCGGGTGGCTGCCGCTGCGACCCCGACGGTCATTATCGGTTTCCTTGTCCTAATCGGCATGTCTGCCAAACGAGCACTGACCATGCGCATCGTGCATTCGCTGGTCGATCGGATTGGCCTGCTCAGTCGTCTGCGACTCGCGGAATTTGCCGAGCACTTTCTGGATGGATTGACGCCCCTCACACAGCCGCGTATGTTGGTACGTACGCTGTTGTGGACGTTGATCGCGTGGTTTTTCTCGATTATCTCCGGCTATGCGCTGATGCCTGCGTTCTTCAATGCGCCGGATTGGGCAGGGGTTTTCCTGTTCACGGCGGCGGCGTCGTTTGCGAATGCAATCCCGGCAGCACCGGGCAGTTTAGGCACCTACGAGTATTCGATTTTGATCTCGTTTCAGTCGTTGGGTTACACCGATGCAGCGATGATCACCGGGTTTGCGGTCATGATTCACGCCCTCAATTTGGGCTCAAATGCGCTGCTGGGAATCTACGGGTTTATTCAAGAAGGGGTAACGCTCAATCAACTTTCCGAGCGGGTGCGCGGTTTGCAGCAGCCTTCTGTGCCGCCGGGTTGAGCGGGTACGAAAGCGTGATGATGAGAGAGTTGAACGCAAAAGTGGATGTTCCAGCCGAAGGAAGCGCGGGAGAATCCCGTAAGCTTAAGATTCTGATCTGTCTGTTGTATTATTTTCCGCACCGAACCGGCTTGACCATCCATGTCCAGCGGATTGCCGAAGAACTGGTGCGGCGCGGGCATGAAGTCACCGTGCTGACGGCACGTTACAACAATACGCTGCCTCGTGATGATGTTTGGATGCATGAAGGCGTCCGCGTCGTGCGTTTATGGGCACCGCTGAAGATCAGCCGGGGAATGGTCATGCCCGCCTATCCACTGGCGGTCTACGATCTGCTGCGCACCCATGATGTCGTCAGCATTCACACGCCCATGCTCGAAACCGCGCTGGTGAGCGTGGCTGCCGGGTTGACGGGCCATAAAGTGCTGGCCACGCATCACGGCGATCTCATCCTGCCAAAAGACGGCGGTCTGCTCAACCGGCTCATCGAAACGGTGGTCTTTGGCATGTACCGCTTCATGGCGGCGCGGGCAGGTAAACTGTTCGCCTATAGTCAGGATTACGCGGAACACTCGTATTATCTGAAGCCCTATCTCAACAAAACCGAAGTCATCTATCCACCGATCAGCATTCCGACTCCTAATCCTGAGCGGGTCAAGGAACTGCGCGCACAGTGGGCACCGGATGGCGGGCCGATTATTGGGTTTGCGGGGCGGTTTGTAGAAGAAAAGCGCCCGGATTTACTCATTCAAGCGCTCTCGGTGATCAATCAGCATTATGGGCACAAACGCGCGCACATTGTCTTCGCCGGGGAGTACGACATCCCTTATGAGACGACGTGGACGCGGCATAAGACCCTCGTCGATGAACACCGCGATCAATTGACTTTCCTTGGCCTGATGAAGGATATGCAGGACATGGCCGATTTCTACGCGGCGTGCGATGTGCTGGCGCTGACCAGTGACAGTGAATGTTTCGCGTTGGTACAGGTTGAAGCCATGCTGTGCGGTACGCCTGTCATGATGACGGACATTCCCGGCGGGCGCGTCCCGGTTCGGCTGACGGGTATGGGGAAACTTGCCAAGCAGGGGGATTATACTTCGATCGGCCAAGCCTTAATCGACATCTTGGAACATCGCAGCGACTATGTAAAATCACGGTCGTTCATCGAAGAAACCTTCTCTTTCAAAGAAACGGTCGATCGCTACGAGAAATACTTCTATGAGTTTGCGCGCCCACAGCTTCAGGGGAAAAAATGACGGATCACGAGAACGAACTGCCGCACCGAGACCGCTCAGACGAACCCGGCATTCCGGACTCGTCCGATCTTCAACCGGTGGATGTACCGCCGAATGATGGGCTGCCTGTCGAACCTGAAGTCAACTCGGCAGAAGACGAACCGGAATCCACCGCCCTGAGCTTTGACGCGCAGACCGATTCACCACCGGAAAGCCAAACCACCATCGATGTGGACTCACTCTCGATGGCGCAGGTGGTCGGGATGCTTTTCAAGCACCCGGTACAAACCCTTGAATTGATCGGGGATGTGGCACGCACGCCCAGCGGCGATCCGGTTAGCGTTCGGCCTTCTGTGCCAAGGAAACCTTCTTCCACCATGCCCCGCTTTGCCTCACCGATCGCTTCTTCAACAGAGGAAACACGCGATACCGTCCCAACCGCTGACGGCACTTCGGCTCCTGCTCCTATCGAATCTTCAAGCACCCCGCAGCCGGGTATTCATCGCGCTGATGGGAAGATCACCCTTACGGTCACACTGCCCGTTCCTCAGGTAGGGTTGGGCATTCCTTCCGTTGAGCCGCTGCCCCCGGAAATGCGCACGACTTCAATAGTGCAGTTCGTGCTGCGCGTGGTGGGCTTTGGGGCGGCGTTGTGGGGTGGTTGGATACTTTTGCAGGCACCCGTGCAAGGCGATCCGGTCATGCTGACCTCGGCGCTCCCGTTTTGGATTGTCGGGATGGTGTTGTGGTTCATCGCGGAATTTCTGGAAGGCACCTTTGCACGTCGTGAACCTCCTGTGCCAATCGACGCCGATGCCGGGCCGGTTGCGGAAGCGACTGCTAATCCGATGGTCATGGTTGCCCCCCGTTTAATCCTGTTTGGGATCACACTGGTGCTGACTTTCCTCGCACGGATTGGGACGCAGGGGAACTTTGTCACGCTGACGGGCTTTTTGGCGTGGGTAGGGAGCATGATCGCGGCGGTGTGGACATTTGCACCGCGCGGCTGGACACCCCTGCGCGCTGTACGTCAGTTTGTGGCATGGTTAGGTGGAATTCGGCTGCGGTTTGATTGGGTCGCAGTCGGGCTGATCGCCATCATGCTGATCGGGGGCTATTTCCGCTTCACGGCGATGGATACGCCGCCCGAAATGACGAGCGATCATATTGAGAAGATCATCAACGCGCAGGAAATCCTTGATGGGCAGCCGCGCGTGTTCTTCACCAACAACGGGGGTCGCGAGCCGATCCAGATGTATTTGATGGCGCTTTTATCAGAAGTGCCGCTGCCCGGGCTGGGGATCAATTTCTTCACACTCAAGCTGTTGAGCGCGCTGGAAGGTTTCTTCACGCTGCCGTTCATCTTCTGGTTGGGCCGGGTGGTGATTGGCGAGCGCGATCGAAAACTCGGCAATCTGGTTGGGTTAGCCGCGGCGGCATTGGTCGCCGTGAGCTATTGGCATGAAACGCTGAGTCATTTGGGTTTGCGCATCGTCCTCACCTCGTGGGTGATGGCGCTGCTGCTGATTTTCCTGATTCGCGGGCTGCGAAGCGGTCAGCGTTCCCAGTTTGTACTGGCAGGGCTGACGTTAGGGATTGGCCTGTACGCCTATCAAGCGGTGCGCATGGCACCGTTGGTGGTGATCGCCGCCCTTGTGATCGGCGGCTTGTACTCCCTGCGTAACCTCAAAAATCTGGGCCGGTTGGCGTATAACGGTGTCGCGCTGGTCGTGGTAGCGATCATCTGCTTTGTGCCCATGCTCGGCTTTATCAGCGAAGAACCGGATGCCTTCTTCCAGCGTACCTCGACGCGTATCCTCGGTGATGAAGTGATCACCGAAACCGATGCACAGGGGAACACCACCACCCGCCAAGCCACGTTGGGTGAGCGAATCGGCGTTGTGCTGCCGCAGTTCACGGAGAACTTGCGCAATGCTGCCCTGTCGTTCAACTTCAAGGGCGATGGCACATGGTTCCAAAGCGCGCCCTATCACCCGTTCATGGATGCGATTACCGGTGCCTTCCTGCTGCTCGGTTTGGTGGCGTGGGTGATGCTCTTGTTCAGGCGGCGCGACCCCGGCATTGACTTGTGGCTGCCGATGATTTTAATCATGCTGCTGCCCTCGGCGCTGGCAATCGCTTTTCCGAATGAAAATCCAAGCGCCACTCGTTTGAGCGGCGTGCTGCCGGGGGTTTATGTGGTGGCCGGGTACGGACTGGTGGTGCTGACCCGGCAAACGGCGCGGATCATCGGTCGGCGCATCGGCTTCGTGATCGCGGCAGGGACTGCGGCTGCGCTGGTTTTGTGGGCCTTCACGCTGAACCAGAAAACGTTTACCGTCGATTACCGCACAGAGTACATGAACAGTCACTTCGTCTACAGCGAACCGGGGCATGATATTCGCTCGTTTGTCGATTCCGGTGGGGCGTGGAGCAATGTGTTCTTTATCTTCACGCCGTACTGGTGGGATCATCGCGGCGTCATCATCGAAGCGGGCAATATTCACCTGCCGATCCAAAACAGCATCGCACAGGGTGATGAACCCAACCGCGATCATGTGCCGGAAGTGCTGCGCGATGGCTATCGCCGCACAGATGAATACCGCTTCGACCCGAACAAGCCGATCTTCTTCCTGTATGCCGATAGTGACCCGGAAACGGGTGATCTGCTTCAGCAGTGGTTCCCTGAAGGGACGGCGATTCGCCATTCGACTTACCAAACCAACGAAGGCGACCCGTACTGGACATTCTATGTGCCGCCGTTGGGCGAGGAACGGTTCCGCCGCTGGTTGGAGGAGAACGGATCGCCACTAACGCCGCAGTAAACGGGTCGCAGTGGAGGTTCGATCAAAGACCTCTGCGCCGCGTTTGAGGAAGACGCGGCGCTTTTGTGTACTATTCAATCGAGATTACCGACGCGGATAGGGTGTTCATGCAGAACGTTCGCGCTTTACCTACAACTCTCGAAATCGCTCGGGCACACGCCCGCAGCAGCACCTCGATCCGTTCGAATGTGCTGGTTGGCGTGCTGCTGCTTGGGATCATGCTGATCGGCGGCTATTTTCGGTTCGTTGGGCTGAATTGGGATGACTTTACGCATCTGCATCCTGACGAACGCTTCCTGACCGGAGTCGCCAGCTCGCTCGGCGGTATGCTGAATTTGACCGAAGAGTCCGACTCGGAAAAAGCCGCGATTCTCGAAGACTGCCTTGCCCGCAACCCGGATACAGGTGGGGTAGGCGGCTACTTCGACACGCACTGTTCGACGCTGAACCCGCACAACACCGGCAACTCGATGTATGTGTATGGCACGCTGCCGCTGTTCATGGCGCGCGGCGCTGCCGAAATTACTCGTTCCGCAAGCGAATGGTGGGCGTCGATACACGGTGATCCCGGCTATGACGGCAGTGTGTGGACGGACTACTACGGCGTGCATTTGGTGTGGCGTACGGTGTCCGCATTGGCCGAGATGGGCGCGGTGTTCCTCGTCTTTTTGATCGGCTTAAAGCTGTACGATCGTTGGATTGGACTGCTTGCTGCGTTCCTGTATTCGGCGGCGGTGTTTTCGATTCAGCTTGCTCATTTTGGCACCGCCGATGCCGTCGGGAATTTGTTCTGTACACTGGCGATATTGTTAGCCGTTCTTGCTCAAAAAGAAGGCAAACTGTCGCATTACATTTGGTTTGGCGTTGCACTTGGCGCGGCACTGGCAAGCCGCATCAATCTTGCCCCGCTGGCCGCGCTGATCGTGCTGGCGGCGGCGATTCGTGCACTGCCTGCACTGCATCGCAGCGTCGCATGGGGTGAACGCGAACGCTTGATCGCTGAAGCGGTGATCGGCGTGGCGCTGGCGGGGGTGTTCACGCTGCTGGCGTTCCGCGTCTTCAATCCCTATACGTTTAATGGGCCGGGCTTCTTCGGTTTGTCGATCAACCAGCGTTGGCTGGATGACCTCGCCAAGAGCCGCGATTTCGTCAGCGGCGCGATCGATTTCCCACCGAACTACCAATGGGCTTCGCGTACCCAGTGGATTTATCCGCTCAAGGATATGGTGCTGTGGGGGATGGGTGTCGCCTTCGGATTGGTCGGTTGGGTGGCGTTTGCCTTCGCGGGCTGGCGAATCATCCGTGGACGCTCCGGCGCGCTGCTGAACGCACTGCCATTCGCGTGGGTGCTGATGTATTTCGGCTACATGGGCGCGCAGTGGGTCATGGTGATCCGCTATTTCATCCCGTTGTATCCATCACTGGCGGTGCTGGCGGCATGGGGCTTGATCACCCTGCTGCGCAATGCGCGTATTCGCAAATCGGCATGGCGCACGGTGCTGGCGTGGGGATTGATCGGCGTCACGGCGGGATTCACACTGCTGTGGGCGGCGATGTATACCAATGTGTACCGCCACCAGCTTACACGTGTACAAGCGAGTTACTGGGTATGGGAGAACGTCCCCAGCGACTTTGCGATGCGCATCAACGACGCGCCCGCCAATACGCCGCTGGTGCAAATCGCGCTGCCACAGTGCAGCGGGTCGGATAACTTGCTGCAAAAGGCGACCTGTTTCAACGATTTGAACCGCCGCTGGTCGTCGCAGTTCGTCGCCCCTGCGTCGGGTGAAGTGACAGAACTCTACGCGCCGCACCTTGGTAACCCGCTGGATACCGATCAGGAAGAAACGCTGCGGTTTACCGTGTTTGCCAATGATCAGCCGACTGAACTGCTGGTCGATACGACGTTCACGAGCACGTTCCCGCGCACGGAACATGTGCTCGGCAATGCGTACACGATTCCGTTGGATGAACCGCTCCATCTCGATATGGGGCAGCACTACACGATGAATGTCGAACTGCTGACGGGCGATGCCCTTGTCAGCGGTGGTTCTGTTTTCTCGTGGGAAGGCGCATGGGATGACCCGGTGCCGATCAAGGTGTGTGAGATGCCGGTTGGCACCACGCTGGCGGACGAACCGCCGCCGGGGTTGGTCAGCGATCCGCGCGAGTGCAACGGCCTTGATCCGTGGTGGGGGTTGGTCAACGGCTATGAACTCAACATCGTATATGAAGACCAGCCAGAGAAGCGCCAGAACCTCATCACGTATTTGAACGACAGCGATTTCATCGCCATCAGCAGCAACCGTTTCTACGACTCGATGTCGCGCAATACGCAGCGCTGGCCGATGACGCAGGTTTACTATCAAGCCCTGTTGGATGGCAGCCTTGGCTTCGACTTGGTGGCGCAGTTCGACGAAACGTTTGAACTGGGGCCGCTGCGCGTATCGGATCAATATCTGCCGAACTACACCAGCTCCTACATGGTTGAACGAATTTGAGAGTGATGAGGCGTTTAGCGTCTACGATCACCCGGTGCAACGTTCATTTTCCCTCTTAAAGCGCGCGGATTACGATCCGCTGCAGACGGCACGTATCCTGTACGATGTGCTGCTCAATCGGGTCACCGATGGCGGACTGCTGCTTTCATGCCCTTAAGGTGATGACGTATTACCACATCTGACGCTGATCAACGTGAATCCGATTGGTACGAAAGGGACGATGCCGCCCCGACATGGCTGCGCTTCACGCCTGAGATGTGGCAGATCCAACCAACGGCGGCACATGGTCGGAACGCTCAATACGGGTAAGCACCTTAAACACGAGTGTCAGGTGGGGCGGTCGTCGGGTGGTGGATCGCGATCCTGCTGTTCGGGTTCGCGGCTTATCCACTGCTGTTCGTCGCCTTCCCTACTTTGCGGATCGCGGGTACGCGGTCAGTGTCTGCCGGGATGCTGCTGGTGGGATGGGGGACGTGGTTCCTTGCCAGCGCACGACTTGAAGTCTGGAATTCGTGACCGAATTGCCGCCGGGATGTTCATCCTGTTCACGTTCGGCGTGTTCATGATACGGCGGACGCGTGCGCTGATTGGATCCTTCATCCGCGCATACTGGAAACGCTTGGCGGTGATCGAGCTGCTTACGCTGGCGCTGTTCGCTGCGTTCGTGTTGGTGCGCCTGAGCAACCTCCTGATCTGTGGCACCCGGCCTACGGCGGCGAAAAACCGATGGACTTCGCCTATTTCAACGGTGTCTTGCGCAGCACGATCTTCCCCCCGATCGACCCGTGGAATTCGGGCGGATTCATCAACTACTACTATTTCGGCTTTGTCATCGTCGAGACACCTGTGCTGCTGCTCAAGATGGTTCCTGCGGTCGCCTACAATCTGATCCTGCCGACCTTGTTCGCGGCAACCGGGATCGGCGCGTTTAGTGTGGCGTTCAGTGCCGTGAATGCATGGCGTGAACGCAAGGAAGCGTCTGCTTCGGATGCAGCACCGACCGATCAGAGTGATGGTGGGGATACGGCGGAAGATGGCGTGAAGCGCGAACGCGCGCCGCGCATCGCCAGCATGTGGCTGGCCGGAATCGCGGCGATGTTCTTGGTGGTCGTGCTCGGCAACCTTGATACCCCACGTGTGTTCCTGACCGAATCGCACGATGGGTTTGATACGTCGATCGCCGAACGCGGGCTGCAAGGGTTCCTGATGAATTCGTCTCGCAAAATCAGCGGACGCCGACCGATGCGGAAATGAATGAACTGCTGACACGCGCTGATGCGAACGGCCTGTTCGATCGCGCGCGCTACGAAGCCTACTATTTTGGCAATGTGATCGGCAGTTTGGGGCGCGGTCTGGGCCGTATCTTCAACGGTGACCGGCTCGATATTTCGGCGGATCGCTGGTTCTGGGGGCCGTCACGCGTGTACGCTGAACTGCCGCCTTCGGGATGGCAGGGCGGGGCGATCACCGAAATGCCCTATTTCACCTACATTTACGGTGACCTGCACGCGCACATGATTTCGATGCCGCAGCAGTTGTTCGGCATGCTGTTTATCTTGCATGAAGTTGTGACGGCCATCAGCACACGCAGGCGTACGCGCTGGTTGGCGCTGGTGCTCGGCGGAATCGCGATTGGGATGCTGCGCGCGACCAATACATGGGACTGGATCACCTATAGCGGTGCTCGCGGTCGTCGTAAGAAGTTTCGCGTGGGTGATGCGTCTGCGTGCTCACATTGCGCTGTACAGCCGCCGCACTGCTCACGTCGGGGACGATCGGCGGGTTTGTGGTGGTCAGTTTTGCGTACATCCCATATATGACGTGGTTCGTCACGACCTACAGCCGTGTGCCTTGGGATCAGGCAAAGCGCCGCTGTGGGGCTAAATTGCCTCATCCACGGGCTGTTCATTTTTGTGTTGATTTCGCTGCCGCTGCGGGATACAGCGCGCTGGCTGCGAGCCACATCGCTGTCGGCGCTGCGCGGAAAGTGGTTTCGCCGGTAGCATTGCCGCTGGCGCTGCTCGCCTTTGGTGTGTCGCTGCTGCTGAGCGTGTTGGGCACCGGAGATCACGATTTTGCTTGTCCCATTGATTGGGTGGGTGGCGGTGCTGCTGCTGCGCCAGCGGGTCAAACGCTGCCGATGCAGTTTGTGCTGGCGGCAGCGGGCTTGGCGCTGCTGACGCTGGCGGTCGATTATGTGTACGATGGCGATATTGGCCGCCAGAACACCGTCTTTAAGTTCTACCTGCAAGCGTGGCTGTTGTTCGGCTGTGGTCGGCGGCGTAGGGATCGCGGTGCTGGTTCGGCATATGGCCGCATGGCGACCGGGTATCCGCACGGCATGGTCTACGCTCTTGATTGTGCTGCTGGCGGTCGCGGCGATGTTCCCGATCATGGCGACCCTTGGCAAATCGGTATTCCGCTTCAACTCATCGCAGCCGCTGACGCTTAACGGCATGGATTATATGCAGTACGGTATTCAGTATGAAGGTGCGCCCGATGTATTGGCGACCAATTCCAATTTGTCGCCGTTCCCGCTCAGCAGTGATTACTACTTGATCCGCTGGATGCAGGATAACTTGCAAGGGTCGCCCGTAATCATGGAAGGGGCCAGCGAACCCAGTGAGTACAAGTGGGATGCGCGTGTCTCCATCAATACCGGGCTGCCCAGCGTGATCGGCTGGAACTGGCACCAACGCCAGCAGCGTACGCTCGACAACATGGGGCGGCAGGTGGAAATGCGCTTCTCGAACGTGAATGCGTTCTACCAGACGACCGACATCGATACGGCGATGAGCATCCTGCGCTTCTACGGCGTGCAGTATATCGTCGTGAGCGACTTGGAACGCGCTTACTATCACGCGGAAGGCTTAAACAAGCTCGACACGATGGTGACGATGGGTTACTTGGACATTGCTTACGATCAAAACGGCGCGACGCTCTACCATGTGGTGCCGGGGGCATACGACCGCCTGCGCACGCAGCAAACCCTTGGCATGGACACAACCGGGAATGAACGGAGCTAATCACAACCATGCTGACTGAATGGATCGCCCGCGAGGGCTGGATTATCTTCAATTGGTGGCTGCTGGCGACACTGGCCGGCGCAGCCATTTTCCCCTTGTGCACGCGTTTTCTGCGCGGGCTTCCGGATCGGGGCTATACGTTCGCGCGGCCTGCTGGGATGCTGATCGTCGCCTTCGTGTTCTGGCTGCTGGGGTGCTTTGGCTTCCTTCAGAATACCGCGGGCGGCATGGTGCTGTCGTGGCTGATCGTGCTGGTGATTTCGCTGATCGGCTACTTCGCCGGACGCGATACCGACGAGCCGATGGACTGGCGCGGCTGGTGGAAGGAAAACTGGACGCTCATCCTGTCGGCAGAGCTGGTCTTTGCCGCCGCGCTGATCGGTTGGTGCATCGTCCGCACCTACCAGAACGGCATTCTGTATACCGAAAAAGATATGGAGCTGGCCTTCATCAGCTCGGTGATGCGCAGCAGCAGCTATCCGCCGAACGATCCATGGTTGGCGGGCTACGCGATCAGCTATTACTACTTCGGGTATGTGATCGCCGGGATGATGTCCGTGCTGAGCGGTGTCAACAGCACGACCGGTTTCAACATGACGACGGCGATGACATTCGCGCTGACGGCGCTTGGCGCGTTTGGCGTGGTGTATAACCTCGTACGTTCGCGTGCCTTCCGGTTCAAGATCGCGTACCCTGCCGAAGCGAAACCGGAGCGCAAAATTGCGATCGGCACCGGATTACTCGGCGTGCTAATTCTGCTGCTGATGGGCAACTGGCAGGCGCTGCTCATTGAAATCCCGTGGGAAACAGGTACCGCATCCCCGGCTTACCTACAATTTTTCGGCAGTGATCAGCGTAACGAACCGAATCCCTATCCGACGCAGTCCATCGATCAGTGGGCGCAGGGTGGTTGGTGGTGGTTCCGCAGCGCGCGCGTGCTGAATGATTTGAATATTCGCATAGATCCGGAAGGGAATGTCATCAACAACCCGGACGATCGCAGCGAAGTGATCGACGAATTTCCGGCCTTCAGCTTCCTGCTGGCCGATAATCATCCGCATGTGCTGTCGCTGCCATATACGCTCTTGGCGATTGGGTTGGCGCTGAATACGCTCCTAAGCACCAAAGCTCCGCGCCGCGCGCAGATTCTCTTCTACAGCGTGTGTTTAGGTGGACTAATCTTCCTCAATACATGGGACGGCCCGATCTATATGGTGCTGCTGATTGCGGCGGAGGCGCTGCGGCGATTTATTCGCGGTGGGGGTGTCCCGCTCAAAATGAGGGATTACCTGCATCTGCTCGGTTTGGGCGTCAGCATCGTTGCTCTCTCCGTTGTGCTGTATCTGCCGTTCTTGGTTGGCTTCCGCTCTCAGTTGGGCGGCATCCTGCCAAATGTGCAGTACCCGACGCTGTTTTCGCAGTTCCTTGCACATTTCGGCCCGCTGCTGGTCATCGTGGCGATCTTTCTGATAGCTGAAGCATGGCGCGCGGAGCGGCGCTTCAATGCGAAGTACGCTTTGATTGCTGCGGCAACTGCGTTTATCGGGCTGTTTCTTCTTCTGATTTTGTTGGTGGCATTGGCAGCCTTCATCCCGTCACTGCAAAGCGCAGTCCTTGCCTTTGTGGATGAGAACGGCGGTTGGGGCACGGTGATCCCGGCGGTAATCCAGAAGCGTGCGGCGCTGATTCTCACCTCGTTGGTACTCGTCGGCGGACTTTTCTTGGTGGTCGGAAGGCTCTTCCCCCGCGTGTTCTCGACTGCGCAAGAAGTGGAGCTAAAGCCCAAGCGAGAGGGTGATACGGACGCTGAATCCTCAGTGGTGAGCTATCCACCTGCCACCGGTTTTGTCCTGCTGCTGATCGGCGCAGGGATCGCGCTGACACTAATCCCCGAATTTGTGTACCTGCGCGATAATTTCAGCACCCGCATGAACACGATCTTCAAATTCTATTATCAGGCGTGGACAATGTGGAGCATCGCCAGTGCGTATGCGTTGTATACGCTGTTGGCCGATCATGAAATCAAGCTTCCGGCATGGAGTGCGCGGTTCGCCATTAGCAGTGCCGCCGCGCTGGCGATCACGGGTGGACTGCTGTTCACAGTGATCGGGGTCTACAGCCGCACGGTCGTCGAAACAGGGCGTAACAGCTTCCCGGAAGACGATCCGGCACTGACGCTGGATGGCGCTGGAGCTTTCATCCGCTCTGGTGTGATCTCGCAGGATGATTACACGGCGGTGCAGTGCTTAGGTCAACTGGTGACGGGTAGTGATGTGACGGTCGTGCAGGCACCGGGCGGTTCCTATGGATGGGGGTATGGCAGCGTTGGCACGCTGACGGGTATCCCGGTTCTATTCAACTGGGGTGGACACGAAAGTCAGTGGCGCGGCACCAGCTATGGGCAGGCCGTCGGCACCCGTGAAGCTGACATCGCGCGGTTGTACAGCGACCCCTACTGGGAAACGGCCAGTGCCATTTTAAGCCAATATGGGATTGATTATGTATTCTTCGGAACTCGTGAACGCAGTCAATACCATACCGACGATTTGAAATTCCGCGATAATCTCGAAATTGTGTGCGAATCAGGCGATACGCGGGTGTACCGCGTACCGGAGCAAGAGGTGGCGCAGCGCTAAGCTGCGGTTTACCCAACCATTTTGAGTGCAGGGATGCGTTTGAAGGGGTGAATAGCTTGTCACAGATGGACATGGTTGCGAATATGCAAGACGTGACGCCGCAGGATCAGCACCGTGCCGCGCCTGTGAGCATTACGGCGGAAGGCGTTGTTTATGCCGCGCTGGTGCTGATCGCGCTGGCGCTGCGTCTCGCGCAGCTTGGCAGTGTGCCGCTGTCAAATGGCGAAGCCGCGCATGCCCTGAGCGCGTGGCGGTCAATCCACCCCGAACTGCTCGGCGTCGGAATGGCCGCCGTGAATCCATCCAGCCCGCTGCTGCACATGGTGCAATCGCTTTCGCTGGCCCTTCTCGGCGGCAGCGAATTCGCGGCGCGCATTATGACTGTACTCGGAAGCCTTGCGCTGATCCTGTCGCCGCTGCTGTTCCGGGCCAAATTGGGACGTGGGCGCACCTTCATGCTGTCGCTGCTGTTGGCATTTTCGCCCGTGCTGTTCGCCGCCTCGCGTTCGAGCGCTCCCGCCGTCTGGTCGTCGCTGTTGGTGGTGATTGGGCTGTGGGCGCTGTACCGCTTTGTCGATCTTATACGCGGATCGGACAACCAACGCTCTTTGGAAATATCACTCGCTGCCCGCGCGCGCTATGGAGTGGCGGCGATTGCCTGCCTGCTTTCGGCGGCGCTGCTGGCGGATTTCGCCGGGCTGCTGGTGTTGTTCATGGTCACCGCTGCCGGGTTCCTTGCTGTCACGCTGACCGGCGAAAAAGGCCTTCTCGCCATTTACACCTTTGAAGACGAACGGGAACTCCCTTCATCCCCCGCGTCTAGGCCGATTGCCTTTGGCACTGTGATCACAGCACTGCCTTGGCTAAGCGGCGCGGCGGTGACCGTGTTGGCGATCGTGGTCGTCAGCACGGGCTTTTTATCGCACCCCGCCGGACTAAGCGGGACGGCTGAACTGCTTGCCCGTTTCCTCGGCGGATTTAGCGCGACGGCTCCGGCCCCTGTCTATCCGCTGCTGCTCAGTCTGTTCTATGAACCGTTTTTGTGGGCGTTCGCAGCAGTGGCGGTGATCCGGTCGCTGGTGCGCGGCCCTATGAGCGGAATCAACCGTTTTATGTTGGCATGGGTCGCCGTCGCAGTGGTGATCGCGTTCCTGTACCCCGGCGCTGCGGCTGAACATGCACTGTGGTTTATCCTGCCGCTGGCAGTGCTTGCAAGCGATACGCTCGTCTCTTTGTTCGCGTCTGAGTCGATGGCGACATGGTATGTTCCGACATGGGGGCGTTGGCTGGTTGCGCTGGCTACACTGGCGATTTTCGCGGTTCTGACGATCGCGTTTCAGGATGTATCTCGCACGCTGCTCAATTCGCCCGACGGATGGTTCCTCGATTTGCACTTCGATCCGTCGCGGGTGATCCTGTTGATCATTCCCCTTTTGTTTTTGCTGATCACCTTCTTCCTTGTCGCCAGTGTGTGGTCGGATCGCACCGCGTTTCAGGGGTTTGGGCTGGGTATCCTGATTTTCAGCTTAATCACGTCCTTCGGGGCAGGGTGGCGGATCGCGGTCGAAAATTCCAGCCTCCCGAATGAATGGTGGCATATGGAAGCCGTTAGCGATGACGTCGGCTTGCTGCGTGAAACTCTGCAAGAAGTGGCTGAGCGTCAGTCCGGCGGTTTCAATGAAGTCGAAGTCGGTGTTGTGGCGCCGGATGACGGGATCATCGCATGGGAACTGCGAGATTTTTCCGCAGTACACTATGTGGCGGATGCACAGGAAGCGGTCGGGATGCCGGTTATCCTGATGATGGAAAGCGAAGTCGGTGCGCCGGACAGGGTAGTGAATAACTATGTGGGACAAGACTTCTTGATCTCGCGCACATGGTCGCCGGAAAACCTGCTGCCGACCGAAATCCCTGCGTGGTGGAGCCAGCGCCGCACCCGCATCAATGACACCGGACGCCAGCGGGTGATCCTGTGGCTGCGTGGTGATGTCTATCAGGGTACCGACTTCAACACCGAAGACGGAATCGGCGTGGGGTGATCGCTAGAAAAGCGGAAATGACGGCGATTTGCACACGTTGCGAAATTTCCTTGAGGATATTTGCGGCGGCGTGTGTAAAAATCTCTGGTTACGTGCGAACGCTATCGGGAACTGCTTTTGCAGCGACAAGGCACATGGGTTGAGGAATGGCTTGAAAACATCCACGATCGAGTCCGGCGAAATCGAGGTGCTGATTGGAGGCTGCCTTGCGGGTGAACAGGCGGCTTTTGGTTCGCTGTATGATGCCTTTGCACCCGGCGTTTACCGCCTGTGCTACAGCCTTTTGTTAAATCATCATGATGCGGAAGACGTGGCGCAGGAGACGTTTGTCTATGCCTTCAAGAATCTGCGCCGCTACGATCCAAAATTGTCGGCCTTTAAGACGTGGCTGTTCACCATCGCGATCTGCCGCTGCCGGAATGTTTACCGCCGCAGCCGACCGGTGCTGATCGATTTGTCGAATTTGCTGCAACACACCCTTCCGGCTCCGAAATCGGAGACGCCTGAAGCAGCCTATGCACGCAGTTCCGCGAAAGAAGCATTGGAAAAGGCACTGGCGACGCTCACCCCTCGACTGCGCGAAGCGGTGGTGCTGCGTTATGGTCATGGGCTCACCTACCGTGAAATTGCGGAAATCATGGACTGCCCGCCCAAGACCGCTGAAAGCCGCGTGCGCCTTGCCCATGATGCGCTGCGCGGAATGCTGCAAGGTAACGGGCAAGGCCTGCTCGATGAACTGTTGAGTTTTTAACGAGACGGACAAATGACGCTCTCTTGCCACCAATGCCGTAAATACCTTACGGCCTACGTCAACAATGAACTCACGCCGCGCGCACGCCGACGGGTGGATCAACACCTGAACACCTGCCGAGAGTGCTCGTCGGAATACCTGCTTGATCGCCGCACTGCTGCGGACATCACTGACACGCTGGCGCGTATCGGCGTGCCGAGCGAGCGCCAATTGAGTGAGATCTGGGCGTCTGTAGTGGATAATCTGACCCCCACAGCGGCACCTGTGATCACGCGCCACTCTACAGAGCGCCGCTTAACACTTGGCCACAACGATCTTCGTTATGGAGTTTTTGCGCTGATTTTGGCTTTCGCGTTGATTGCCCCGACGATGTTCCTGCAAGGCACAGTTCATGCACAGCTTCCCGATCCGCCGACGCCGTTGGTGCGTGCGTCGCACGGTGCGGTAAGCGGGTCGCCTGTGCCGGATACACTGCTGCTAGCGGCGACTGCCGAGGCTCCCGGCGGCGGATCTGCGCCTGCTGCCGAAATGACTATTGCGTTTCAGTCTAATACTGCGCCAACGCCGGGCGCGACCGATTCCCCATGAGGCTGTGAATGGCAACTACCTTTGATTCACCGAGCCGTGCTCGGCAAGAACGTCCCGATCTCCTGAGCCGATGGCTGGCGCGTGCAGTGAGCGTCAACTGGGTGACGGTGATCTACATCGCGATTTTCATTGTGGCGGTCTTTACGCGCTTTGCCGGTCTGGGCGACCGCGTAATGAGCCATGACGAAAGCCTGCACACCCAGTTTTCGTATTACCTGTTCAAGGATGGGAATTTCCGTCACGACCCGTTGATGCACGGGCCGATCTTATTCCATGTGACGGCGTTCTTTTATTTCCTGTTTGGCGACAACGATTATGTCGCTCGTTTGTACCCGGCCATTCTCGGCGTGCTGATGGTGATGTTCCCGCTGCTGTTCCGCCGCTGGTTGGGGCGCTCCGGCGCGATTCTCGCTTCCTTGATGATTTTGGCGTCGCCGCTGCTGATGTACTACCAGCGTTACATTCGTGAGGACACGCCTTCGATCTTCGCGACGCTCGTCATGGTGTACTGTACCATGATGTACCTCGACGGCCCGGCCCGATGGAAACGAAAACCGATCTGGTTATATGTTTTCTCCGGGGCGATGCTGTGGAGTTTGGGATCGAAAGAAGTGGCGTTTATGTATATCGCCATCTTCGGCCTGTTCTTGACGATCTACTGGCTCATGCGGCTGTTCCAGCATCTCTTCAAAGTCCCGGCGCGCACGATCTATTACTTCATCGTGCTGTCTACCCTGATCGCCGGGGTCGCAGCGATGATCATGTATGCGGTGCTGTCGATCGCGTTTCAAGGCGTGGCGGTGACCGAGCGTTTGACCGCCATCAGCACCGGGATTAGCGGCATATTCAGCGGACAACCGGTGACGCCGAGTTTCCAATCCTTCTTGGTGTGGACGCTGCTGGCCGTTTTGTTCTTCGTCACCGTGCTGGTGGGAACCCTGCTGTGGGCGTCACGCCGCAGTGAGGGGCGTTTCCGCCCGGTGGATATTTTCATCATTTTGGCGCTGGCCTTGGTCTTCTGCCTCGTGCTGATTGTGGTCGAGGAACGAACCTTCATCCCCAACACAGCAACCGAAGAGGCGAGCGCCGTCAGCGCGTTTATCTCCACGCCCGTCAATACGGATGAGCAGGGTAATCCGCTGCCCACTGTGACGATCGTGATCAATGAGGTGATAGCATTTATCCAGACCATCACCGGTAATCCCGCGATACTTCTCGCGTGGATAGGGGCGGCTGCGCTCATCATTGCCCTGCTTTACGCAAAGCAAGCGGGCTGGTGGCGGATGCTGCTGCGCTTCCCTGAGTTTGATCTGTTAATCGTCATGGGGACGTTGGTGCTGCCGTGGATCACCCCGGTGATCATCAAGATCGCCGGAGGCAACCCAACCGATATTTCTCCTGCGGGCATCCGTCTCGCGGCGGCGGCAGCCGTTCCCATGCTTACGGTTTCGGTGATCGTGGGGCTGTTGTGGCACTGGCGTCGCTGGCTCATCAGCGCGGCGGTGTTCTACATCCTATTTACGTTCTTCTTCACCACGATGTTTACCAACCCACAGGGGTTGTTCACCGGCATGTTCGGCAGCTTGGGTTACTGGCTGAACCAGCAGGGCGACCGGCGGGGCAGTCAGCCGCAGTACTACTACTCGCTGATCATCATGCCGATCTACGAATATCTGCCGCTGATCGGTAGTTTCCTAGCGATGCTGGCGGGCACGACGAAATTCTGGCAGTTCCGCACCGCACTGCTGAGCAAGCAGAAGGAAAAACGCAAGGTCGAAGCGGTCATGACGCCTGAGGGTGAACTGCCATTACTGGAAGCGGTGAGCGATCCGGAACCGGTGCGCTCTGAACTTTTCGGTGATGACCGCCTTCGGCGCATTCCGTTCGTGGCTTTCGTCGCGTGGTGGGGCGTGTTCAATTTCATCGCCTACACATTTGCGGGCGAAAAGATGCCTTGGTTAGGTACCCATATCACTGTGCCGCTGATTTTCCTGACGGCATGGTATTTCGGGCGCGTGTTTGATGGAATCGACTGGGCGAAATTCTGGCAGCGCGGATGGTTGTATCTGCTGCTGATACCCTTGTTCGGGATCGCTATGCTGCAAGTGCTGGCTCCGTTTATCCTCGGAGAAGCGCCCTTTGCTGGTTTGACGCAGGGACAGCTTTCCAGCACAACCAACTGGCTGGCGATGATCTTCGCGGCTGCGTTTGTGCTGTGGCTCATCCTACGCTTGTCCAACACCATCGGCATGATGCAGCTCCGCCGCATGATCGGGGTTTCGGCGTTTGCATTCCTCGCCTTGATCACGTTCCGTGCTGCGTGGATGGCTTCGTTCATCAACTACGACTACGCGACGGAATTCCTCGTCTATGCCCATGGAGCCCCCGGCATCAAGACGATGATGCAGCAGATCGAAGACATCAGCCGCCGCACGACGGATGGCATGAATATTCGCTTTGCGTGGGGTGGGAATGCGTGGCCGGTGACGTGGTATTTCCGCCATTTAACCAATGTGACGTATTTCCGTGAGAATCCGACGCTCCAGCAGGTGCAGGATGCCGCCGTGATCTATGTGAGCGCGGATGTCCGTTCGCGTTTGGAACCGCTGCTCGAAGATCGCTACTACCGGTTTGAGTATCAGCGCATGTGGTGGCCGGATCAGGAATACTTCAATCTGACGCCGGAGCGCGTGATCAATGCGCTTGATCTAAGCGGATCGAATCCACAGTCGGCGCAAATCCGGCAGGGGATGTGGGACATCTGGTGGGCGCGCGACTATACGGAGTATGGAATCGCGACCGGACGTGACTACAGCTATACCAACTGGCCCGTGTCCGAACGTCTGTATTTCTATGTGCGCAAAGATGTGGCCGCGCAGGTGTGGAATATGGGTACAGGCGGCGCAACGACTATCGCCGATCTGACCAGCGCCGGAACGCCGAGCGTTTGCACGACCAACTTCCAAGCGCTTCAGCCGCAGTTGGTGTTCTCGAACCAGCTTGAACAGGCCGCGCGCAACCTGAATCATCCAGTCGATATTTCGCTGGACGCGTCGGGTAATCTGTACGTTGCCGATGAGTTCAATAACCGCGTGGTCGTCCTTGACCCGGCGGGGCAGATGGTCACTCAATACGGCGGCGTTGATAATTTTGGTGCACCGCTCAACCGTCCGAATGGGGTGGATGTGGGTGCGGATGGCAACCTGTATGTCGCAGATACGTGGGATTACCGCGTACAGGTGCTTTCACCGGCAGGTGCCGCGCTGGCGACATGGGGACAGCCGGGGCAGTTCGGCTTTGATGCGGTGACCGATCCGACCGATGGGCTCTGGGGGCCGCGCGACATTGTCACCGACCCGCAGGGCTATGTCTACGTTGCCGATACCGGGAATAAGCGCATCCGCGTGTACACGCCAAACGGCGAATTCGTGCGCGATATTGGTACAGGCGGCGGTGATCCGGGTCAGTTGAATGAACCTGCCGGGATGGCCGTCAGCAGTGATGGCCGCCTGTTTGTCGCCGATACATGGAATCGCCGTATTTCGGTGTTCAGCACAGCGGATGGAACAGCACTGTACCAATTCCCGGTGTTGGGTTGGTACGAAGATCTCGGTAACCGCCCATACATCGCGGTCGATTTACCGCGCGATCTGTTGTATGTTGGTGATCCCGATGCGGGCCGCATTCTGGTTTACACGACGAACGGCACCTGTATTGGCTCGTTCGGCCAGAAGGGCGATCCCGCGCAGTTCATGGACAACACCATGTTCGCGACCATCAGCGGCCTCGCGGTGGATGCGGATGGGAATGTTTACATCGTCGATTCGGGCGCAAATCGCATTTCGGTCTATGCACCGTTCCCACTGGAAACCTCACCGAATGCCGATCCCGCGCTGCTGGAGAGCCTTGCCGGAGGCGCGTTGTCGCCAGAAACGACTGAAGAAGTAACCGCAGAGCCACAGGCCGAATCGACACAGGAAGCCGCGCTTCAGGCGGTGCTTGATTCGGCAAACGACTCGACGGCGGAAACCACTGTTGAACCGGCGGCCACCGAGGATGTCACGGTAGAGGCACAGGGCTAATCAGCGACGCAAAACACGGGGGAGGCGAATACATCAGCCTCCTCCTGTTTTCGGTAAGAATCGTGCTGTCTTGTCAGTCTAAGTAATGTGTGTTAAACTTTAGGTGTTTATGGATGCGGACGGAAAAAGTGGGTAACCCCCACTTTTTTAGCGTTTACACGGTACCTCGGTTTGCGCCGCGGCCTAGGCGCATCGACGTTCTAAGTTGGACACCCCCAAAATACACGCAAGGGAGTTTAGAGTTAACCCACCATGAAAAGCGAGTTTGAACTCGTCTTCAGTGAAATCGCCGAAGCACGCGCTTTACCCCGTGATACCGTGCTGGAAGCTCTCCGCATCGCGTTGGTTTCCGCGTACCGCCGTGATGCGAGCATCGGGCAGTCGCAGCACATCGAAGCGATTATCGATGTAAATAACGGGCGTCCTCGCATTATTGTTGAAAAAGAAGTCGTCGATGAAGTGCAGGATACTCGCTCTGAAGTCGATCTAGAGACGGCGCGCTTCTACCATCCCGAATGTAACCTCGGCGACATGGTGATGGTACAGGCCGAAATTCCGATGAAGAAGTTCGGGCGCATCGCCGCGCAGACCGCCAAACAGGTGATTCTGCAAAAGATCCGCGAAGCCGAACGTACCTCGCTGTATGACGAATTCGCCACGCGCGAGGGCGATTTGGTGACCGGCACGGTGCAAAGCGTTAGCCCTGACCGGGTCATGTTGAGCCTTGGCCGCGCCGAAGCCGTGCTGCCCCGCGCCCAACAAATTCCCGGCGAACGGTATAAGCCGCACGACAAAGTGCGCGCGTATATCATGGAAGTAAAGAAGACCAATCGCGGCCCACAAATCGTGGTCAGCCGTAGCCATCGCAATATGCTGCGCCGCCTGCTGGAATACGAAGTTCCCGAAATCTATAACGGGCAGGTCGAGATCAAAGCGATTGCGCGTGAAGCGGGCTACCGATCCAAGGTTGCGGTGTCGGCCCAGCAGGATAACATCGATCCAGTTGGCGCATGCGTCGGGATGCGTGGTATTCGCATTCAGAACATCGTCAAGGAACTCCACGAAGAGAAGATCGACGTTATCGAGTGGAACCCCAATAACGAAACGTTCATCAAGCAGGCGCTCAGCCCCGCTCGCGTGGCTGGGGTGTATCTGGAAGATGATCCTGATAATGGTCGTACGGCGGTGGTGATCGTGCCGGATGACCAGCTTTCACTTGCGATCGGTCGTGAAGGTCAAAACGCGCGTTTGGCGGCCAAGCTTACCGGTTGGCGCATCGACATCAAGAGCGTCACCGAAGCCGTCACCGAAGCACTGGATCAGCCGAATACGCCAGTGATGAAGGAAATCCGTACTTCGCTGGTCGATATGTATGCCGACGTGCAGCGGATTATGGAGAAAAAGCAGGCGAACCGTACCGTCATGCCGGAAGAGTATCAGACGCTCACCCGGTTTGCGGAATTCGTGCAGCGCCGCTTGATGGCACAGCGCGATGCAGCGCGTGCGCAGCGTCAAGCACAGATTGCCGCCATCCGTTCGACTATTCCTTCGACCGCCTTCTCGATGCCCATCGATCAGTTGGCGATATCGCAGCCGATCAAGGACTCGCTGAGTGGTCTGGAAAGCGTCGGCGAAGTCATGCTGCGCTACTTGATTGACGAAAACCGGCTGCGTCAAATGCTTTCGGATGCTCCGGCGGACGCCATGAAGAATCTGCAAGCAGCGCTCGATGCGATCGTGTTCCCAGAGGAACCCCCGGCTCCTGTGGTCGATGTGTCGGCGGATGCCGCGCCAGTCGTCACCAGCGGCGAAGAAGAACAGGCTTTCCAGGCAGTAGGTGCTCGTGCACCTTATGTGCCGGACGCCGCCTTCGATGAGGACTTTGATGATGACGATCGCACTGAAAAAGGCAAGAAGGGCGGCAAGAAGGGCGGCAAGAAGAATCGCCAGCTCGTGTATGACGAGAAGGCGGGCGGTATGGTCGTGAAACGCCAGCGCAAGGGTAGTCGCGGTGGTTCTGGTTGGAATGACTGGGAAGAATAGCGCCGACTTACCGGGCGGCGCATCTACGCCAAAACCGGGTCAGCGGCAAAAGCATGTGCCGGTACGGACGTGCATCGTGTGCCGCGAAAAAGCGGGCAAACGGACGCTGACCCGAATTGTTCGGTCGCCTGACGGTGTGTACGTAGATCCGACGGGCAAAATGAATGGTCGCGGTGCTTATGTGTGTGATCAAGAGGTTTGTTGGGAACGGGCTGTGAACACCGAAATCCTAGCGAAAGCGCTGAAGACAACCTTGAGCGCTGCCGACCGTGAACGATTGAACGAGGCCAAGCAGGCGCAAGCTAAGCGGGCGGCATCATGACCGCGCACACACGTGTCGTGATGCACAAAAACCAAGTGAACACTAAGGTAATGGGTTAGTGCTGTGCCACGTGCCAGCCTGACCCGATGCCTTTCAAGGAGGTCAGGATGGCACAAGAAAAGCAAGTCGTTTTAGTCCCCGATTTCGTCAGTGTACGTGAACTCGCTGAGTTGATCAGCGCCAGCCCGATTGAAGTCATGAAGCGCTTGATCGCGAACGGGATCATGGCCTCAATCAACCAGCAAGTCGACTACGACACCGCCGCCATTGTTGTTGAAGAACTGGGTTACGAAGCGCAGTCCGCCAGCGCGGTTGCCGCTCGTGCCGAAAAGGAACGCCGCGCTGCTGAATCGACGCAGACATGGCGTCGAGTGTATGCCGACGAAAAAACGGAAAACCTGAAGCACCGCCCGCCGATTGTGACCATTCTCGGTCACGTCGACCACGGTAAAACCACGCTGCTCGACACCATTCGCAAAGCGAATGTGGCCGAAGGCGAAGCGGGTGGCATCACACAGAAGATCGGTGCCTACCGGGCGACGCACAACGGCCAAACCATCACCTTTATTGACACCCCCGGCCACGAAGCGTTCACCGAAATGCGCGCACGCGGCGCACAGGGCGCGGATATTGTCGTCCTCGTGGTTGCCGCTGACGACGGCGTGATGCAGACAACACGCGAGGCGCTTAACCATGCCCGCGCGGCAGGCGTGCCGATCATCGTCGCTTTGACGAAGGTCGATAAGCGTAATGCTAACGTCGAGCGCGTCAAGCAGCAGTTAAGCGAAGTGGGCCTGACGCCGATGGACTGGGATGGCGACACGTTCGTCGTACCGGTGGCGGCGGTCAAGGGCGAGGGGATTGAAGACCTGCTCGAAGCGATTACGCTGGTGGCGGACGAACAGCAGATCGTCGCCAATCCGAAGGCGAATCCTTCGGGAACGGTGCTGGAATCACGCGTCGATCCGAATCGCGGTGTACTGGCGACCCTGTTGATCTTCAACGGCCTATTGAGCCTTGGCGACGATATTGTCGCCGGGGAAGCGCAGGGCCGCATTAAGGCGATGTTCGACGAGCGCGGCAAGCCAGTCAAGACCGCGCTGCCTTCGACGCCTGTGCTAGTGCTTGGGCTGCACGATATGCCGAAAGCAGGCAACACCTTTGAAAAGGTGAAGAGCGAAAAGGTCGGTCGTCAGATGGTGGCCGATCGCAAGGAAGCATCAAGCGCTAAGAAGAGTACAGCAGCGCGTCCGGCGCTGTCGCTGGAAGACATCTTTGCCGCGGTGAAGGGTGGCGAACAGAAGGAACTCACGCTCGTCCTGAAGGTGGACGTGCAGGGGTCGCTTCAGCCGATTGTCAGCCACTTGGAAGACTTGAGCGGTAAGAACGCTGAAGGAATCAAGCTGCGCATTTTGCAGGCGGAAGTCGGCAACATCACTGAAAGTGATGTGATGCTGGCAAGCGCCTCCGGCGCGATCGTGATCGGTTTCACGGTCGATGCAGACGGTGCTGCGCGGCGTCTCGCAGAGTCATACGGTGTGGACATCCGCCTCTACAACATCATCTACAAGCTGTTTGAAGACATCGAACTCGCGCTGCAAGGGATGCTCGAACCCGTCTATGCTGATAAGACCATTGGCACGGTGGAAGTCCGGCAGGTTTTCCGCATCAAGTCGGGCGATATTGCCGGTAGCTATGTGCGCGAAGGCGAGATCCGTCGAAATGCTAAGGTGCGTGTGAAGCGCGGTGGTCATATCCTTGCTGAAGGGTTGACCGTTGCTAACCTGAAGCGCGAGAAGGACGATGTACGTGAAGTCCGTCAAGGCTTTGAATGCGGCATTTCGCTGAACAACTTCACGTCGTTCCAAACGGGCGATCTGCTTGAATTCTACGTCTCCGAGCGTGTAAGCTAGTCGGCACTCATGGCAGTGATATAGACAAAATAGGGACAGAACGAATTCGTTCTGTCCCTATCCGTTTCTGATGAGCTGGTGTATGTTCTAGACAGTTTTGCCCCTGATCTGTTTACTGTTACCCAAAGGGGAATCATCATGAGCTTCAAGCAAGATCGCATGGCGGGGCGTATCCGCCAGATCCTCAGCGAACTTCTGCTCCGTGAAGCAGGAGACCCACGTCTAATGGGGATCACCATCACCCGTGTTGAACTAGATGTTGAAATGCAGTTCGCTAAAGTGTGGGTTAACGCACTGGGCGAAGAAGAGCGCGAGGCCGAAATCCTCATGGCGCTGCAACACGCCAAGAGCTTTCTGCGCCGCGAAATCGGCAAACGGGTTCGGCTGCGCAAAACGCCGGATCTACAATTCAAGTGGGATGCATCACTAGAGCAGGGCGAGCGCATCAACCGCTTGATTTCGGAACTGGGAATTCAGCCGGATTCGCCCCAACGGGAGCAATCGCAAACGGATGGCGAGGACGATGACGAATACGGGGATACCGATGACGACGTCTAGACCGGTGCCTACGATCACTACTCAATGGAGCGAAGCCGCCCAAGCGGTCAATTCGGCACAGCGGATTGTGCTCATGACTCATTTTCACCCGGACGGCGATGCGATTGGGTCGCTGCTGGGGCTGGCAAATGCGCTGTGGGCACGCGCTAAACCGGGTCAGCAGATTGATGCTGCGGTCGATGGCGGCGTCCCTGATTTCTTGCAGTTCGTCCCCGGTTCAGATCGTGTACTGCCCGCGCTCACGGCGGGGGAGTGGGATTTGATGATCTCACTCGATTCGAGCGATGAAGAACGCACCGGGGAATGCGGCATTTATGGCCGTGCCCATAGCAAAACCGTCATCAACCTCGATCATCACCGGACGAACACGTTTTTTGGTGACTTGTATCTGGTCGATGCCGATGCGGTTTCGGCAACCGAAGTGGTCTATGAGTGGATCTCCCATATGGGAGATCCATTGACACCTGAGGTTGCGATTCCGCTGCTGACCGGGCTGGTCACAGATACGATCGGTTTTCGGGTGAGCAGTGTGAAGCCATCCACACTGCGGTTGGCGCAGGTGTTGATCGAAGCGGGTGCGCCGCTCAACGTGATCATGGCGCGCACGCTGAACAGCCAGAAATACATCACCGTCGAAATTTGGAAGCGCGCATTGCCGACTGTGCAGCTTGCCGATGGGGTGATCAGTGCCGACGTGACGCAGCAGGCGATTGCCGAACTTGGCTTGACGGAGATGCCGGATATTGGCTTGGTAAGCTGGCTCGTGTCGGTCGATGAGGCGGGCGTGTCGGTTGTATTCAAAGAGCAAACCAATAACACGGTCGAAGTCAGTCTGCGCAGCAAGCTGCCCTATGATGTCGCCTCGGTAGCGTTCGCACTCGGCGGCGGCGGGCATAAGCAGGCGTCCGGCGCGACTGTTACGGGATCACTGGCGGAAGTGCGCGCTAAGGTGCTGCCGATGCTCACCGCGCTGATCCGTGACACGCAGACGGCTCCCGAAATCAGCGCCAGTTAAGGCAACGGCATGTTCGGGTTCTTCAATATTGACAAACCGCTGCGCCGAACCAGTCACGATATTGTGGCGGATGTTCGGCGTGGCTTGGGAATCAAGAAAGTCGGGCATGCCGGAACGCTCGATCCGCTGGCAACCGGCGTGTTGATCGTGTGCGTCGGCGGCGCAACCCGCCTCAGCGATTACGTGATGCACAGCACTAAAGCCTATCGCGCGCGGGTGACGCTCGGCACGATCACCACCACCTATGACGCGGAAGGGGAAATCGTCGAGCAGAAGCCGTTTACGCATATCACGCGTGAAGATGTGCTACATGTGCTGCCACGCTTCACCGGGGCGATTGAGCAGGTGCCGCCGATGTACAGCGCCATCAAGCAGGATGGACGCAAACTCTATGATTTGGCGCGGGCAGGCGTGGATGTCGAACGACCTGCGCGCCCCGTCACCATTCAAGCCCTTGAGCTGGTGGAATGGGGGTTGCCCGAATTCCGTGATCGATGTGACGTGCAGCGCGGGACGTATATCCGCAGCCTTGCGTATGATATTGGTGCGGCGTTGGGCGTTGGCGCTTACATGAGTGGCTTGCGGCGGACGCAGCGGCGCTTTCACCCTAGAAAACGCGGTACCGCTGGAAACACTCCTCCACGCAGAACACCCCGCCGAATATCTTGTTGCGCCGTCAGCAGCCCTCAGTCAGTATCAGCGGGTAGCGCTTGATTCTGCGCAGGAGCAGGAACTTCTGCATGGGCGATCCATCCCTAGCGATGCGCTTTCTCCTGATGGTGTCGCTATGGGCTACAATTTGGCGGGGCGGTTGGTCGCGATCCTCGATTGGAAAGCGAATCGTTGGCAGCCCACGAAAGTTTTTCCTGATCAAGCCGATCAGGATGAATAGACACAGATCATGAACAGCAAGGGGAACAGCCTGCATGCAGCATCATTATGAACTCGCGGATGTGCATCTGACGCAGCCATCATTGGTGACGATCGGCGTCTTTGACGGGATGCACCGGGGACATCAGCATTTAATCCGCGCACTGGTGGAGCAGGCTCGCGCCGCAAATCGGTTGTCCGTGGTCATCACGTTCTTCCCGCACCCTGACGCGGTACTGCGCGGGATCAACGGTCGTTATTACCTAACCACACCGGATCAACGCGCCGCCTTAATGGGGGAATTGGGTGTCGATCATGTGGTGACGTTGGCGTTCAATGACGATTTCCGTCAAATCCGCGCCGCCGCCTTTGTCGATCGCATGGTCGAACATCTGCGCTTACAGCAGCTCTCCGTGGGTGCCGATTTTGCGATGGGCTACCAGCGCGAAGGCAATATCGACTTTCTGCGCGCACAAGGAGAACAAAAAGGCTTCACTGTGCAGGTGATCGATATGGTGCGCGCGAACGATGGCACGGATGGCGAGAAAATCAGCAGTATGCACATCCGCGAAGCGCTCAATGAAGGCCGCGTCGAACAAGCGAAAGACTGGCTGGGGCGCGCCTACAGCGTCACCGGGGAAGTCGTACACGGCGAACAGCGCGGGCGCAAAATTGGGTTTCCCACGGCGAACGTCGATGTGTGGCGTGATCTCGTCATTCCGGCGACGGGGGTGTATGCGGGGTGGGCGATTCTAGGCGGCGAACGCTACCAAGCGGTGACGAACGTCGGCTATCGACCCACCTTTGAAGGGCAGGGAATCACCGTCGAGGTACATTTGCTCGACTTCAACCGCGAAATTTATGGTCAAACGCTCACGTTCACGTTTGAAACGCGGCTGCGTCCGGAGCAGAAATTCGACGGCATCCAAGCGCTCATCGCACAGATTGCCGTCGATGCTGAAGCCGGGCGTGCGTATCTATCGCAGCACCCGGACTGACGATCGTTAATTGTCCTCGTCTTTTGGCAGACGATAACCGAGGCGGCTCATCAGCTTATCGTCTTTGCGCCAGTCTTTGAGGACTTTCACACGTAAGTCGAGGTAAATGCGCGACTCGGTGATCGATTGGAGTTCGGTGCGGGCTTCCATGCCAATCCGTTTGATCATCTCGCCGCCCTTACCGATCACGATCCCCTTCTGCGAATCGCGTTCGACATAGATTACCGCGCTGACGTAATGAGTGCCGTCTTCGCGTTCCTGATAGCTTTCTACATCGACGGCAACCGCATGCGGAATTTCCTGTTCGGTATGCAGCATGATTTTTTCGCGGATCGTTTCCGATGCGATGTAGCGCAAATTAGCTTCGCTGAGTTGATCGGCAGGGTAGTAGCGCGGGCCAAGCGGCAGCAGCTCGATCAGCGCTTCAACCAATTCAGGAACTTTCGTGCCTTCGGTCGCGCTGACGAGGAACGTTTTCGCCGCGTAGGGAAACAAGTCCAAATTGGCAACCACATAGGCCGCTCGTGTTTCGTCGTTGAGTAAGTCGGCCTTATTCAGCACGGCAAGTACTGGGGTGTCGCCGCGCAACGCGCCTATGCGCTCCGCAACGGCACGCTCACCATCGGTCGGCAGTTTGCTGGCATCCATGACGACCAGAATGATGTCGCTGTCCTTAAAGGCCGATTCGGCATCCTTCACCATGATTTCACCGAGCTTATGCTGCGGCGCGTGCAGACCGGGGGTATCGATAAAGACGATCTGCGCGTTTTCGGTGGTGTAGATGCCAAGCTGGCGCTTGCGTGTGGTCTGCGGCTTGGGGCTGACGATGGCGATTTTCTCGCCGACAATGCGGTTCACGAGCGTCGATTTGCCCACATTGGGCCGTCCGACGATTGCGACCATCCCGGAGCGATGGTCTTCGCCCCATGAATCATCAAATACAGTATCGAGATCGTTTGTACTCATCAGTTGTTTGGCTGTGTCCAGTTGATTTGGTTAAAGGGAGGCCTGCCACTTCGCCCATGTGGAGAAGCGGGGAAGCGTATCGGTCACGCGGCGCGGAAGTTCCACCTCATCCGGGGCGATGATGGCGGCGGGACGGGCTGCCGGTCGTGTCGCCTGTGGGCTGGCATACACCAGCACATCGATCGGCAGGACGATGTCCAGCAGCTTGACATACTGCATTTCGTCCAAACCGTCATTCCGGTAGCCGAATATTTCGGCGCGCGGATACAAGTTGCTGCGATTCAGCAAAAAATCCCACGCGGCTTCCCCGGTGAGAAACGTTCCATAGTCGACCGCCACCAAACCGGGAACAATGGAGAGGTGGGGTTTGCCAAGATAGCGGATACCGTAACGCACCGTCAGCGCACCCGACGCGAGGATTGTGCTGTTTTCCGGGACTGCCTCCGGGATCAGGAGGGCGTGCGTGCCAGTACGCGCATCGGAAACCGCTGTGCCGCTGACCACATCGCCAAGCGGCTCACGTTCTGGAATGACGGGTTTTGCCACGCGCTCTAGTGATGCTCCGCAGGTGCGTCCGCCGGAACGATGCTGTGTTCCGTGTCGGCATGGACTTCGACATGGGTATGGCTGTGACCGTGATCGTCTTCGAGCGGCTGGTTAATGTCGTCAAAGTGAGTGAACGGGCGTGTAATCGCGACCCATGCAATCGCACCTGTCACGAATGCGATCAACCCGGCAGCGAACACCATGCCGATCACGTAGCCGTTGGCATCCGTCTGTACGACGCCGAAACCGAGCGCGAGTATCATCAGGATGACGCCGATCCCCGTGGCTAGTGACAGGCCAAACGTCAGAGGATGCGATGTTTTGAAGTTTTTTGTGTTGTACACCGAACTGCGCCTCGATGCTGCTGAAATTGGTTACACTATAACGTAATTGTGCCGCCTTGCATGCGGCGCGTCAACCCTACGCACGGACTAAACCGAGGAACCATGACGGAACTGCCACACCATCACCTAAGCGAACCGGATGAGAGTGCTGTCGATTCTCTCGACGATGCTGCTAGTGAACAACCCTCTAAGAAGCGCATTCTGATAATCCGGCACGGTCAAACGGACTGGAATGCGGCGGGGCGCTGGCAGGGGATGGCCCAGATCCCCCTGAATCAGGTGGGTATCGCGCAGGCGGACGCACTCGCGGAACACTTGAAAGATCGCCCCATCACCGCCGTTTACACCAGTGATCTCAGCCGCGCTAAGGAAACTGCCGATCGCATCGCCGGACGCCACCAATTGAGGCCGCATGCCGATCCGCGCTGGCGCGAATTGAATATGGGTGCGTTTCAGGGACTCACCTACGCTGAAATCGTCGCCAAATATCCAGACGAAGCCCGCTCCATGAAACAGGATTATATGGGCTTTGCAGCGCCAGAGGGCGAAACGCGCCGCCAACTGCAATCCCGCGTGTATGAAGCGTATCTTGATATTGCGAAGCAAGAAGCGGGGCCGGAAATCGCCGTGGTGACGCATGGCGGCACGATCCGCGTGCTGCTGCTCAAATTGTTTGAAGGCCACGAAGAAGCAAATGTGCCCATTGAGAACACGTCGATCACCATTATCGAGACCGATGGCATCGAACATCATTTGATCGGAGCGGCGTCGATCGAACATTTGTCAGAGCAGCGCCCCGACTCTGTGCAGAAAGATGACATTTCTGCCCCTTAGCGTATGGGGGATGAGGTGACATGTCTCATTTCCCCTTCGTTCAGGGTATCCAATTCGGGTGTACACAGCACGGGCACGGTGCTATCCTATAAACCGCTTGTTGATGGAAATTCACAGACCACGGAGCTGAAAGATTATGGGTCGCAGCAAGATTACGGTCGTGGGCGCGGGCAACGTCGGCGCTACTTGTGCGCATTGGCTCGCCAGCCGCGAACTCGGCGACATCGTTCTGATCGACATCGCCGGTGATCCGCCCGGTAATGTGGCAAAGGGCAAGGCCCTTGACCTCGCCGAAAGCTACCCCGTCGTGAAGTACGATGTGGCGATGAGCGGCGGCGCGGACTATGCGCTGACCGCAGGATCGGACGTCGTCGTCATTACGGCGGGTGTGCCGCGTAAAAAGAAGCCGGATGGCACGTTCCCCAGCCGCGACGAACTCGTGCAGACGAATCAGGCGATCGTGGGTGATGTGGCGAAGAAAATCGCGCAGCACTCCCCGAATGCGATTCTGGTGATCGTCAGCAATCCGCTGGATGCGATGTGCCACGTAGCGCTGCACGAAAGCGGCTTCCCGGCCAACCGCGTCGTCGGTATGGCGGGTGCGCTCGACACTGCACGCTATAAGTCGTTCATCGCCATGGAATTGGGCGTCAGCGTTCGTGACGTTCATGGGTTGGTGCTCGGCGGTCACGGTGATGAGATGGTGCCGCTTCCGCGTCACACCTCGGTCGCCGGTATCCCCGTCACCGAATTGATCGCGCAGGATAAGCTGGAAGCGATCATCAACCGCACCCGCAAGGGCGGCGGCGAAATCGTCGGCTTGATCGGCGTGAGCGCATGGTACGCACCCGGCGCGGCGGCTGCCGAGATGGTCGAAGCGATCATCAAGGATCAGAAGCGCGTTATTCCGTCCGCCGTCTACTTGGAAGGCCAGTACGGCTATAACGGCCTGTACATTGGCGTGCCCGCCGTGCTCGGCAAGGGTGGCGTCGAAAAGGTCATCGAGATGCAGTTGAACGATCAGGAAAAGGCGATGCTGGAAGTCAGCGCGAACGCCGTCCGGTCGGTCGTCGGTGTGCTCGGCTACTAGAAAAGCGTAAAGCACTGTTTACCGCAGAGGGCACACTCCGTGACCTCTGCGGTTTTTATTTCAGGCTTGAATGATACGTCCTTCTGCGGCGCGCACCAGCCGATCCCAAATGGCGGCCCCTAATCCTTCGCGTGGCAGAGAACGGATCAAGATCACATCCACCCCCAACGCGTCAATTTGCCGGATATTGGCGAATAAGCCCAACCCAATCTGGGCGAGATCATCGCGCGATCCCATGCCGATCACGGCGGCTCCGCTGTTAGTGAAGAGGGTCATTTCCTCGTCGGGCGCCAGCACGCCCACCCGCCGGTTCCCCTCTAGATGATGTGCGATCATGGCCAGAATCGCGGTGTTGGCAGCATCCGGCGTGCCCTCAATCAATAAGAGGTGGGCGCGCGGCGAATAATGTTTGAGCATTTCGCCGGGAGATGCCGCCGCTTCGCCGCTTTCCACATCAAGATAGCGCGTCTTGATCTCGACATTTGGGACAATGCCGCGGATCGCTTCGACCGTTACACCGCCCGGTCGCAGAATCGTCGGAATATTCCCCGTCAAGTCGATCACCGTCGATTCCAGCCCGATATGCGCCGCGCCGCCGTCTAAAATCAAGTCAATGCGTCCGTCTAGGTCTTCAAGGACATGCGCGGCGGTGGTTGCGCTGGGACGGCTGAAGGTGTTCGCGCTGGGCGCGGCGATTGGCACCCCGGCTTGTTCGATCAGTGCATGGGCGACCGGATGGCTAGGCATACGAACGGCGACCGTATCCCGTCCCGCTGAGACATTCGGCGGAATTACCCCACTCCGGTGCAGCACCATTGTCAGCGGGCCGGGCCAGAACTGCGCCGCGAGCTGATGAGCAACGGCGGGAATGTCAATGGCAACTTCGCTCAACTGCGGGGCGCGAACGATATGCACGATGATCGGATCGGTCGCAGGGCGCTGTTTGGCGGCGAAAATCCGCTCGACGGCCTGCGCATCGGTTGCATTTGCGCCCAACCCGTAGACGGTTTCAGTAGGAAAGGCGACCAAACCCCCGGCGCGGAGTATCGCCGCCGCCTGACCGATCACGTCGGTTTCCGGGGCGATTGGGTTCACCGTGACGACGCGTGTATGCAGCGGTGCGTTCATGACCCGATCGTTCGGCTCAACTGCGCGCCGACGAAGGATGGATAGCCGCGCACAAAGTCACTCATGCTTACAGCGCTGCGTCCTTCTAACTGCACCCGCGAAGGGAAGAACACGCCCTCACCTGTGCCGATGCCGATTTGATCGTCGAATTTGCGCACGCGGCCCGGCTCAGTGCTGCTCGCACTGTCGATAGCACCGCTCAAGATTTTGAGCAGTTTGCCTTCCCAATAGGTGAACGTCCCCGGCCATGGCGTAAAGGCGCGCACCGTGCGTTCGATGGCGGCTGCGCTGGCTGCCCAGTCGATGTTCCCTTCTTCTTTGTCGATGCGCGGCGCGAACGTAGCGAGGCTGTCATCCTGCGGCTGCGGCTGGATGGAGCCATCGAAATACCCCGGCAGCGTGTCGATCAGCAGTTCAGCGCCGACGACGCACAGCTTATCATGCAGGGATTGACCCGTTTCATCAGGCGCAATCAGGACAGCGCGCTTGGAGAGCATCGCCCCCGTATCAAGCCCAGCATCCATTTTCATGATTGTCACGCCGGTTTCAGCATCACCCGCGCGGATGACGGCTTGAATCGGTGCCGCGCCGCGCCAGCGGGGGAGCAGCGAGGCATGCACATTAATCGATCCGAAGGGCGGAATGTCCAATACTGCTTGGGGCAGAAGTTGCCCAAAGGCCGCGACGACATAGGCATCGGGCTGCCACTGCTTCAATTCGGCGATTGCTTCGGCACGGCGCAGCTTTTCCGGTTGAAACACTGGAATCCCGGCGCTCAAGGCTACCTGCTTGACCGGTGACATTTGCACGGAGCGATTGCGTCCGGCGGGGCGATCGGGCTGCGTCACCACGCCGATCACGTCATGATGTTGGATAAGTGCTTGCAGGGTAGACACGGAGAACTCCGGCGTCCCCATAAATACAATTTTCGCCATCGCTGAAGCGCGAACTCCACTTGTGAATTATGCTCAAACTGACGATAATTAAGATCATTTTAACGGAATAGGTTGCACCTGTCGATGTCATCTGCCCCCAAACGCTGGATCGTCGCTCCGAAAGGAAATCCAGACTACTTACGGCGCTTTCCGGGCATAGGTCCCGTATTGGCGCAGGTGTTATATAACCGGGGATATACCAACCCGGAAGATGCGGTGCGCTTCCTGAAGGCCGATGATCTGCTTTCGGGCGCATTCCTTACCCATAAACGCGGGCGTGACGCGCATATTGACCGCGCTGTCAGCCGTATTCGCGCGGCGATCGCGCGCAAAGAGCGCATCATCGTCTACGGAGACTTTGACGCGGATGGTGTGACCTCAACCGTGCTTCTGGTAGAGGCGCTGAGTTCGCTGGGGGCGAATGTGACGCCTTATATCCCTCACCGCGTCGATGAGGGGTATGGTTTGAACGGTGATGCACTTCTCAAGCTGTCCCGCGAGGGCGCGAAATTGGTGATCACCGTTGACTGCGGCATTCGCTCGGTTGAAGAAGTCGAAGAAGGCAAAGCCTTCGGTCTCGACATCATCATCACCGATCATCACTCGCTTGGCCCCGAAATTCCCAACGCCTTCGCCGTCATCAACCCCAAAATGATCGACAGCCAATACAGCGAACCGATGCTGGCTGGCGTTGGAGTCGCGTACCGGCTTGCCGAAGCGCTGATGACCGTGAACTCCCGCTTCAGCAAAAATGGCGATCACCGCCCTCCGCTCGATCCGGATTATCTGCTTGATCTGGTGGCGATTGGGACGGTCGCTGACCTTGCACCGATGAATTCGATCGAAAACCGGGCACTGGTGCGGCGCGGGCTGGCGATTATCAACGCCAATAAACGGCTTGGCATCAATGCGCTGATCGATGTGGCACAGCTCAAGAACGGCGCGATTCGCAGTGAAAGCATCGGCTTTGGGATTGGCCCGCGCATCAACGCGGCGGGGCGTCTGGCATCGGCAATGGAAGCGTATCATCTGCTTTCCAGTGCTGACGAAAAGAAGGCGATTGAGCTGGCGCAGATGCTTCAGAATTTGAATGTGCAGCGGCAGGAACTCACCCGGCAGGCGCAGGAAACGATTCGCTTACAGCTTGAGGAGCATGGCGAAACGGATACGCCGTTGATCTTCGCCTCGCATGCCAGTTTCCAACCGGGGATTGTTGGGTTGGTGGCAGGGCGGCTGACCGAGGAGTTTTATCGTCCTGCGGTTGTGATGGAAGAAGGAGCGCATGAAAGCCGTGCGTCGTGCCGCAGCATTCCCCAATTCGACATCACCAGCGCGCTCGATCAGTGTGCCGGGTTGCTGGTGCGCCACGGGGGACACGCGCAGGCGGCAGGGTTCACCGTGCTCAATGAGAATATCGGCGCCTTGCGAAGCCAACTCACCGACATCGCCCGCGAGACGCTGGCAGGGCAGGAGCTCCGCCCGACGTTAGATATTGATGCAGAACTCGATCCCGCATGGCTGTCGCTCAACGTCGCAGAAGAACTGCTGGAGTTGGAACCCACCGGCCACGGCAACCCACCGCCGCTCTTCATGACTCGCGGCCTGCGTGTGATCGATGTGCGGACGGTGGGCAAAGACGACAAACACTTGAAATTGAAACTCGCGCGCCCCGGACTGCCGCCTGTAGATGGGATCGGCTTCCATATGGGGGAGTGGGCGGGGAAAATGCCGAACTGCATCGATGTAGCCTATCAGCTTGAAATCAACGAATGGAACGGAAACCGTACCGTTCAGCTCAACTTACAAGACCTGCGCGCCGCCGGAGAAAATGCCGAGTGAAAATTCGTCTCCTTCGATACCTTGTGATTCTGAGCTGCTTGCTGCTGACGAGTACCGTACGCGCTCAGGAATCGACTGAAACCCCCGTCCTGCCTGCTGATCAAAATGTATTTGGGGTCATTGAAGCGTTTTGGCTGCCAGACGATGCTTGCGCACTCGGTGTTGGTTGGGAACGGATCATCTTCGATTGGGGACAGCATCAACCCGATGGGCCGGAAAGCTGGAATACGCTCAACGTCGATGAGCGTTGGTTAGCGGCGGCGGCGGCATGTCACCGTGAGGTGATTGCTGTCGTCAAGAATACGCCCGCTTGGGCAACCGATGGCCTGCCGGGAGTAGGCGTGCCGCGCGGGCTGTATCTGCCGATTGATGATCCGGATAACCTGTGGGCGAACTTCATGCGGCGCGCGGCGGCGTTCTACGCTAGCAGGGGAGTCAGCCGCTTTATTATTTGGAACGAGCCGGACATTGAACCCGGAACTTATGGCTTCGAGTTCGGCGGCACGGTAGAGGATTATGCGCAGTTACTCCGCGTGGCGTATTTGGCGGCGCGCGAAGGCAACCCAAACGCGCGCATCAACATCGCCGGGACGACCTATTGGCATGACATCAACGCCAACCGCCGCTTGTATGTCGATCGACTCCTTGAAGCCCTGAGCCAAGACCCGGATGCGGCAGCAAACGCCTATTATTTCGATGCCGTGAATCTGCACATTTATTTTCGCACGGACACCATCACCGAAATTGTGTCAGCTTTCCGCTCGGTACTCGATCGCTATGGATTGAGCGATAAACATATCTGGATCGCCGAAACGAATGCTTCCCCGAATCTCGATCCACAGTGGCCGGTGACGCGCCCGCAGTGGCAGATCACGCTCGATCAGCAGGCTGCGTTCGTGGTGCAGGCGGCGGCGCTTGGCTTAGCAGCAGGCGCGGATCATATCGGCGTGTACAAATTCTATGATTGGTCACTGCCGCTGGGTGCTGAATCGTTTGGCTTGATTCGGGCGGATGGATCGCATCGTCCGGCTTTCGAAGCATGGCGCACCGTGATTGCGCAGATGAACGGCGTAGAATCCGCGCAGCTTGCCCAAACCGATCACACCGATGTGGTGCGGCTCATCCGCTCGGATGGGCAAACGGTGATCGCCGTGTGGGCGCGCACCGCTGAACCCGTCCTGCTAAACGTAAGTTCGACCAGTGAACAAGCCTACATGGTCGATCAACTTGGTGATATGATCACGGTGCGGCCCACGGGCGATGTCTACGCGCTGATGCTGAGCGGGGCGGTTTGTAACGAACAGGATCGCTGCCCACAGCAGATTCCGGTGGGTGGAAACGTCACACTCTTGCTGCAACCATCGGGCAGCAGCGACATTACGGAAATCTCTTCGGCGGGGGAAACTCCGCTGCGGTTTGAGTCCAATTAGGAGAAAGCATACATGCCGGAAAATGCAGCGCCTCAGCAGTTCAATTATGGCGGGCAGGCGGTAATCGAAGGGGTGATGATGCGCGGGGCGCACATCGCCGCGATTGCCGTGCGCGACCCCAAAGGCAATATTGTCATCCGTGAACAGCCGTTGAACGCGACGCTGTATCGCGGTCGAATTGCCAAGACGCCGTTTTTGCGCGGTCTCGTCGGTTTGTGGGATGCGCTGGGGTTGGGGACACGGGCGCTGCTGTGGGCAGCCGATATTGCCATCGAGGAAGAGCCGAATCAGGCGAAGGCTGACGATTCTGCCCCCGCCAAAGGCGCAGGGGGCACGATCAATCCGCACCCGCTCGAAGCGATCCCGGAAGGGGGCAGCACGATCATCGAGCTGAACCCGGAAGACAAACGCAACTCGATTTTCAACGGGCCGCTCGGTTGGGGCACGCTGATCGTCTCGCTGGCGTTGGGCGTGGGTTTCTTCTTCCTTGTGCCTACGACCGCCGCCTCGCTGATCCAGCAGGCGCTTGGCTTGCATGATAAGCCGTTCTTCGTCAACTTGATCGAAGGCGTGATCCAGATTAGCTTGATCACCGGTTACATGTGGTTGATTGGTCGCCTGCCGGATGTGAAGCGGCTGTTTGGCTATCACGGCGCGGAACATAAGACCATCAACGCTTACGAAGCGGGCGCGGAATTGACGCCGGAAGTGGTCGCTCAGTATCCGATCGAACACCCGCGCTGCGGCACCGCGTTTTTGCTCACCGTCGCCTTTATCGGCGTGCTGGTGTTCTCGATACTTGGCCGCCCGCCGTTCCTGCTGCTGATCCTGTCGCGTGTGCTGCTCATCCCGGTGATCGCGGGGATTGCCTATGAGGTCATCCGCTTCACCGCCAAGAACCTCGATAACCCGCTCGTCCGCATTATCATCATCCCGAATCTGGCGCTTCAACACCTGACCACGCGCCCGCCGGACAATACCATGCTCGAAGTCGCCATCGCCGCCTTCAAGCGGGTACTGGCTGCCGAACAGCGTGCTTCCGGGGTGGCATCTGAAGGCGTGGTCGCACCGTTCCCGGAACCGGTCAGCGGCGACTAACGCATCCTCTGTATCGAATGGAGGCGGATCACGGGCAGCGCTGCAAGGTGTGTCTGCGATCCGCCTGCTTCCCTTTTAGCAGGAAAGAAAATGAAAAACCTAACGCGAAGAAAGAACGCTTTCCTTGGTGCCTTTCACGCCTAGTGTCTTTGCGCCTTACATCTGAAGGACAAAATAGATGCCAATTCTTGATAAATCGCAGGTTGGCGTGATGTTTCGCCGGGAAAACCCACCCGAAGCGCTGCCGGACTACGCACGGAAAGCCGAGGCGCTTGGGATAGGCGAATTGTGGGTTGTGGAAGACTGTTTTTTCGGCAGTGGAATCGCTTCAGCAGCGGTGGCGTTGGCCTGTACCCGTACCGTGCCTGTCGGGTTAGGGATTATGCCCGCCGTCGCACGCAACGCTGCCTTCACCGCGATGGAGATTGCGACCTTGGCGAGGATGTATCCGGGGCGCTTTCTGCCCGGCCTTGGGCATGGCGTCACCGATTGGATGAAGCAGATCGGCGCGTTTCCGAAATCACAGCTTGCCGCGCTGGGCGAAACCTCAACGGTGGTGCGCCGCCTGCTTCGCGGCGAGTCGGTGACGTTTCACGGTGATCATGTTCACTTAGATGACGTCAAACTGGAATTCCCGCCGGAACAGGTGCCGCCGGTAGTTTTGGGCGTGCGCGGCCCCAAATCGCTCGTCGTATCCGGTCGTACCGCCGATGGGACCATTCTCGCTGAGCTGTCATCCCCTGCTTACGTGCGGTGGGCGGTCGAGCAGATTCAGCAGGGACAGGCCGAAGCGGGAATCGCCGGTATCGCACACCGAATCACCCTGTATATGCTGTGTGCGGTCGATGACGATGCCGCGGCATCGCGGATGCGCGTGCGCCCGACGGTAGCGCTGTGGCTGTCTACGGTGCCGGTTGATTATGTGCGTCCACTTGGCATGGAGTTGGCGCTGCGTGCACTTGTGGCTGATGGCGGCAGCACGCGTCTCGAAGCCGAGATGCCGGACGAATGGATCGATCAGATGGCGATCGCCGGAACGCCCGAAATGTGCGCGCGGAGTATCCGCCGCTTGCTTGATGCGGGCGCGGATCGCGTTGTGTTGGTGCCCGAAGATCGCAGCGCGGCGGGGTTAAGCGCCATCGAGCGCATTCTCAACGCCTAGGCGCTACTGCCCCGCGCACAGCGCTTCGCATGGAACGCCATCGCCATCGCGGTCAAGGCTGCGATTCCCTGCTGCCAAGCACGCCCGCGCCTGTTCACACGTTTGCAGCGTCGAACAGTGCGCATCGGCAGACGGGCACAGCGACGGATCGACCGGAAGGCTGATCGGATTGGGATTTTGCGCTTGCGCCTGTGTCGGCACATTCGCGGGCGGTAGGGTCGAGAAACTCACCGTACCGGGCAGCGTGGGCGGTAGTGGCAGAAGTCCCGCACTGAAGATGTAGCCGGTTGTGCCGTCTGATCCCGGAACCCGATACCAGAGCGCATTACCGAAATCGACTTCTTCCCCATAGATGAGCGCATCGACGGCGATTACGCTGTTCGATGGCAGTGTCGCCAGCAGGGCGCACCCCCGGCTGGGGCACGCGCGAATCTCACCCTCGCCGCGTGTGCTGAACTGCTGCGGCTCCATCGGGAGAATCGCAGGCTGTGGAGTCTGCGTCGAGGTGGGGGCGGTTGTGGGTGTCGCCGTCATGAGCGTGAAGATCGTCGCGTTGAGCTGTGTAAACTCCGCCTGCATCGTTTCCATCTGCGAATCGCGTGGCACAGTCGGGCTAGCCGTGGGCGTGCCCGTCAAGGTGATGGTTGCAGTCGGCGTCTCGGTGGCCGGGAGCGGCGTCAGGGTAGCGCTTGCGGTGCTGGTCGGCGTGCTGATGGGGGTATCCGTCAATTCTGGCGTGCTGGTCGGTAACTCTGCCAGAGTGGGAATGATGGTCACCCGCGAAGGAGAAGCACAAGCTGTGAGTGCGAAACAAAGTGCGGCGGCGAGCGCTCCCCAACGGTTCATGCTTTGTCCTCCGACATGCGTTTGAGTTCGTACAGCTTGGTCAGCGCTTCAATGGGGCTGAGGTCGTTGACATCCAGCCCGCGCAGCATCGTCATCACCGGGTGGGGCGCCTCGTTGAACATGGCAAGCTGCGCCGGGTTATGTTTGCGCTGCTTCTGGGTGGGCAGTTCAAAGGTGCTGCCGCTTTCCTCGAGTTCCTTCAACAGTTGGCGTGCCCGCTCAATCACCGGGCGGGGCATGCCCGCGAGCTGCGCTACATGCACCCCATAACTGCGATCCGCGCCGCCGGGCAGCACTTTGTGCAGAAACACGATGTCTTCGCCATGTTCGGTGACGCCGACATTGTAATTACGGGCGCGCGGCAAAATATTCGGGAGTTCGGTCAGTTCGTGATAGTGTGTCGCGAACAGCGTCCGGCAGTTCAAGCGCGGATTATTGTGAAGGTACTCCACCACCGCCCGCGCAATCGCGAGGCCGTCATAGGTCGAAGTGCCGCGTCCAATTTCGTCCAGCACCAGCAAACTTCGCTTGGAGCTGGCCGATAAGATGCGCGCGGTTTCGATCATTTCGACCATGAATGTGCTGTAACCCGCGTGGATTTCGTCTTGCGCACCGATGCGCGCAAAAATGCGATCGACCACACCGATCGTCGCTTCGTCGGCAGGCACAAACGATCCGATCTGCGCCATCAGCGTAATCAAGGCTACCTGCCGAATGTAGGTCGATTTCCCTGCCATATTCGGCCCGGTGATCAAATGAATGCGCGACATACTGTCGAAGTGCGTGTCGTTCGGCACGTAGCGCACGCCGCTTTCCATCATCTTTTCGACCACCGGATGCCGCCCGTCCTTGATCACCAGCAGATCGTCATCGGTCAGCGTGGGGCGGCTGTAGCCTTCCCGTACCGCGACATCGGCTAGCGAGGTGAACACATCCAGATGCGCGATGGCGCGGGCGGTGTTCAGCAGACGTTCCGAATCGGTGCCAAGTTCGGCGCACAGCGCATGAAACAGCGTGCGCTCCACGTTGAGGATTTGCTCCTCGGCATTCAGCACGAGCGTTTCGTATTCTTTGAGTTCCGGTGTGATATAGCGTTCGGCATTGACAAGCGTTTGCTTGCGCAGATAGTCCGACGGGACTTTTTCGGTGTTCGCGTGGCTGACTTCGATGTAATAGCCGAACACTTTGTTGAAGCCCACTTTCAGCGAGCTGATCCCGGTGCGTTTGCGTTCGACCGCTTCGAGGTTGGCGATCCACTCGCGGGCATCGCGGGTAGCGTGCAGAATGCCGTCGAGTTCTTCCGAGTAGCCTGCGCGAATGATGCCCGTATCGTTGAGCGTGGCGGGTGGCTCATCGGCGATCGCTCTTAGAATGTGCTCGGTAATGCCACCGCACGGATCGAGCAGGTTTTGCAGCGCACGCAGCGCCGGGAACGGTTCGATCAACGCCTTTAAGTTGGGGACGGCTTCAAGACTCTGGCGCAGGGCCAGCAGATCGCGCGGGCCAGATTTACCGATCATCAAGCGGTTGGTCAGGCGCTCAAGGTCGCTCACGCCTTTCAATCCCGCACGGATTTCGGCGCGCAGTACCTCGTCGTTGGCGATCGCATCGACGGCATCTAGGCGGGCGTTGAGCCGTTTGATTTCAAGCAGCGGTTGATTGATCCATCCCCGCAGCATACGCGCACCCATTGCGGTGACCGTGCGATCCAGAATGCCGAGTAAGCTCCCCTGTGCGCGTCGTGAGCGGATCGTCTCGGTCAGTTCCAGATTGCGCCGGGTGAACTGATCCAACACCATGAATGCTGATGTGGAATAAGGCCGGATGCTGGTAAGCTGTGCGAGGCTGGATTTCTGGGTGTCGCGGAAGTATTGCAGCATAGCCCCCGCCGCCGCAATCGCGCACGGAAGGTCTTTGAGTCCGAAACCGTCGAGCGTGCTGATGCGGAAGTGGGTGAGTAGGGCGGTCTCAGCATTGGCGTGCTCAAAGCGCCAATCGGCAACCGGGGAAACATGTACCCCTGCCGGAAATGAGACCCCGCGTTCCGTCCACAGCGTCGGCAGCAGCACTTCGGTCGGCTGCAAGCGCGCCAGTTCTTCCAAAACCTGTACGGCGGCGTTTTCGCCTTCCAACTGGGTGACGCAAAATTCCCCGGTCGTAATATCGGCATAAGCCAGCCCGACCGTGTGCCAGTTTCCGTCATTATCCGCCGACGGATACAGCGCCATCAGATAATTCGGTTTGTTTTCAGTCAGCAGCGCCGGTTCGATCACCGTGCCGGGGGTGATAACGCGTGTCACTTCGCGTTCGACCAGCCCGCGCCCGTTCGGCTCGGTGACCTGTTCGCACACCGCGACGTGATACCCCTTTTCAATCAGCCGCGCGATGTAGCTTTCGACGGCGTGATGGGGTACCCCCGCCATCGGTATGCGTTGATCCTTGGCGACCGGGCGGCTGGTTAGCACCAGATCGAGTTCACGCGCGGCAACTTGGGCATCGTCGTCGAACGTTTCGTAAAAGTCGCCCAGCCGGAAAAGCAAAATGCAGTCCGGATATTCACGTTTTACATCCAGATACTGCTGGCGGAGCGGCGTTAGCTGCGTCATGTTGGTATACTCTGTATCCAATTAACGTTAAGGGATTGTTTGAACACCTATTCTAACAAGCCCTGTCTCTTCGAACAATCGCTGATGAGGGGTTTCCATGGCGAAGTCAATCATAATCGGTGTCGATCTCGGCGGCACACGTCTCCGAGCGGCACAGCTCGACGAAAATCTAAATATTCTCCAGCGTGATGAAGTGCTCACCCATGCGGTAGACGGCGCGGATGCGACGATCGAACGCATGAAAGAACTGATCGCGCGTATGCTGCCGACCGATGGCACACCCGTCCTTGGGATTGGCGTGAGTGTGCCGGGGCCAGCGAACCCTAAAACAGGGATCGTGGTGGCTCCGCCGAACCTTCCCGGTTGGCATAATGTGCCGCTCGTGAAAATTCTGCAAGATCGCTTTAACGTGCCAGTTTTCCTCGGCAACGATGCGAATGTGGCTGCGCTGGCGGAAGTCGTGCGTGGGGCAGCGCGTGGGACGCGCGATGCCATTTTTATCACCGTTAGCACGGGCATTGGTGGTGGTGTAATCAGCGATGGCCGAATGCTGTTGGGACACGAAGGCATCGGCGCGGAACTTGGACACATCATCATGATCGTTGATGACAAAGTTTCCACGCTCGAAAAAGAGGCAGCAGGCCCCGCCATCGCGCGCAAGCTGCGCGAACGCTTGCAAGCAGGGGCGTCCTCAACTGCTTATGAAATGTGCGGCGGCGATCTGGAGCAGATCAGCGGCGGTACCGTGGGCAAAGCCGCCATGCAGGGTGATCCGGTCGCCGTTGATGTGATCGCTAAGGCCGGACGTATCCTTGGGCTTGGCATGGTCAGCTTCCTGCACATCTTCAACCCGGAAATTTTGGTCTTTGGCGGCGGAGTGAGCACGGTTGGCGAACTGCTGTTCAAACCGATGCGCGAAGCCATTCAGCAGAACACCATCGATCCATCCTATTGGACGAATTTGCGCATTGAACCCGCCGCACTCGGCGATAATGTGAGCTTGGTGGGTGCCGGGGCGTTGGTGATCACTCAGGGCGGCGTCGAAGACATTAAACACGTGCTGCAAGAGTTGAGCCAAGAAACCTAGCGATTCCGCATCCCCATCAAACATCGAAAAACATCGAAGGGGTTGATGCCATGCGGCGAGACCCCTGATGGGGGATTCGAACCTCTTTTTTGTGAAAATCTGATGTAAATCTATCATGCGCATGATTGAATCGGGGAAGTTTGCCCAACGAGGCGTAGAAAATGCTAACCCTTCTCGATTTTCGTGTGCGCCAGCGGGATTTTCTCCTCGAAATTGCGCGTGCTATCACTGAGCAGCTTGATCTGACGGAAGTGCTGCGGCGCGTGCTGAACGCCTCGGTTGTCATGTTGAGCGGGCAAATCGGCGTGATTGCGCTGCGAGACAACAACGGTGTCTATCGCGTACGCGCAACACTTGGGGTCGATGCCAAGCATGTCCCCATCCTCAATCAGCATTTTCACGAACTAATCGCTACCCTCAACGACAACTTTGACTACGAGTTGATGAATGCCAAGCTAAGCGAAATGGCCGCCGCGCTGGATGAACGCCTACGCCAGTCTTTCGCGCTGCCCTTGGTCTTTGCCGAAGAACCGCTTGGCTTGTTGATCATCTTTCGGTCGTATCGCGGAAACGCCACGCCGGATGATGTGCAGGTGCTGCAAAGCTTTGCCGATCAAGCGGCGATCGGCGTCCACAATGCGCAGCTTTACGAGCGTATTGATCATGAGCGGCGGCGGTTGGCGGCGATTTTGCAGCAGAGCGCCGACGGAGTGATGATCCTCGATCCCGAACTGAATATCACCAGTTTTAACCGCGCGCTCGAACGCCTGACGGCATGGCGTTCTGATGACGCGATCGGTAAGCCGCAGGACGAAGTGATCGTCTGGGAGCGGGTCAAACAGCCCGATTTGCGCGCCGCGCTCGACAACGGATGGGCGTCTCAGGGCCAAACGGATAATCCCGAAACGCTGTACGTAGAAGGCGATTTGCAGCGCCGTGATGGGCTGGCGCAGAGTGTCGCCATTCTATACGCGCCGTTGTTCACTGCCAGCGGACAGCTCACCAACATCATCGCCAATGTGCGCGACATCACGAATTTCCGGCAGGCGCAGGAGATGCAAAACACCTTCATCTCCACCGTGTCCCATGAGCTAAAAACCCCGGTTGCGTTGATCAAAGGGCATGCTGCGACGCTGCGCCGCGATGATGTGACGTGGACGGATGACATCGTGCGTGAATACTCCGCTGTCATCGAGGAAGAAAGCGATCGCTTGACCGAGTTGATCGAAAACTTGCTCACTGCCAGTCGTTTGCAAGCCGATCACCGGCTGCCGCTGAATGTGGGTGATGTCCAGTTGGATCAACTTGCTGCACGTGCGGTGGAGCGCTTCAGCACCCAGACGAGCGCTCACAAATTCAAACTGAAATTCCCGAAAGCATTCCCCGTGATCCCCGGCGATGAAATCCGCCTGCGGCAGGTCATCGACAACCTGCTGAGCAACGCCATCAAATATTCACCGGAAGGCGGCACGATCGAGGTAGGCGGCACGGTTGAAGATAAACGGGTGACCTTGTATGTGCGCGATCAAGGCATCGGCATCCGTGAAAGCGATCAGGATCGCGTCTTTGAGCGCTTCTACCGTGTCGAAGATAAGCTCAGCCGCCGCACACAGGGAACCGGGTTGGGACTGTACCTCGCCCGCGCCATCATCGAGGCACACGGCGGTGCCATCCGTGTCGATAGTCAGCCCGGTCATGGTTCCACCTTCACCATCACACTGCCCATGAGCTAGCACGGGGCAGGGCGACCTGTACGTCCTAAAATCAACAGACTTAGCGCCGGGTTGAGAATAGGCAATCCCGGCGCTTGTCCATACAATTGCCACAATCAATCCAAAGGAAAAAGAATGGCTGCAAAACGTATCACTGTGCAGTGTCCCAACTGTCGAAACACCGTCAATGCGATTGTCCGCACCATCGTCGATCCGGCAGAAGATCCCGAAGGCAAGATGCAGCTTCTCGCGGGCAATCTGAACACCGTCCGCTGCCCCAACTGTGGAACCCCGGTTGCGATGGCGTCGCCGATTTTGTATCACGACAATGAAAAAGAACTGCTCATCAGCTATGTGCCGATGGAGCTCAATATGCCGCGCCAGCAGTCGGAAAAGGCGGTTGGCGATCTGATGCGCGAACTGATGCAGAGTATCCCGAATGAGAAGAAAAAGGGGTATCTGTTCCAGCCCAAGAGCGCGCTCACGCTGCAAGGCTTGATCGAAATGGTGCTGGCCGCCGACGGCGTCACGCCGGAAATGATGGAAGAGCAGCGCTCACGCGGTCGTTTGGCAGAGCAGTTCATTCAAGCCAACGATGAGGAACTCCGCGAACTGGTCGAAGCGAACGATGCGAAGCTTGATGCACAGTTTTTCTCGACCATGACGGTAATGGCGCAGCGGCTGCTGCAAGAAGGCCGTTCGGATCTGGCGCAGCACATCATTCAGACGCAGCAGGCGGTCATGTCGCTGTCCTCGTTCGGCCAGCAGTTGATCGAAAAGAACCGCGTGCAGGAACAGGTCGTGCAGGAAATGGCCGACGAGGTGCAATCGCTGTCGAGCGCGGCGGCGGGCGGCGTCACGCGCGAATCGTTCATGGAGTTGGCGCTCAAGTATGCGGCGGATGACGATCGCTTGCAGGCGCTCGTCGGTTTGGCGCGCCCGGCGTTCGATTATCAGTTTTTCCAAGAGCTGACGCTCAAGATTGGGCAGGCTCCGGCTGATCAGCGTGATACATTGTCGCATATGCGCGATCATCTGCTTGAACTCACGGCGATGGTCGATCAGCAGACGCAGATGGCGCTGCAAGAAGCCGCCAGCTTCCTTCGGGCGGTGTTGAGCAGCCCCGATCCCGATGCGCTGTTAAACGCCAATTTGGAAATGCTCGACGATGCCTTCATGGCCGTGCTGCAAGCGAATATTCAGGAAGCCGAGCGGGCGGGTGACATTGCTGCGTCGGGCAAACTCAAGGATATTTATGGGCGCGTCGTCGCAGCGCTGCGCCAAACCATGCAGCCGGAACTGCGTTTCATCAACGATTTGCTGGCGATGCCCAGTGATGACGAAGCGCGCGAAGCCATTACCGAAGGGGCGGCGCAGTTTGGACAGCCGCTGCTGGATATGTTCGACGCGGTGGCACAGGTGCTTAGTTCACGCGGCGAAGACCGGCTGATCGAACGGTTGGCATTTCTACGCGAAGCGGCTGAATCAGCGCTTGAATAGGACATTTCAAGGGTAGGGAACAATTCCTACCCTTTTTGCCTGTAAACGGGGGTTTTCTCGCAGGGCGCAAAACCTACGCCTTTTCGACGGAACTCATACGGTCTAGTCAAGTGTCACATTATTGTGTAAGCTTTCGTGTCGATTTGTCCGATCTATGCAAATGCATCGGATATTCGTCCTCCTGTTCATGAATGAGGTTTTTGACGTATGCATGATATGGCTCGACGCACGCGGAGTACTGCGCGCCGATTCCTTTTGGCGTTAAGCATGGTGGCGCTGTTCGCGCTGTTTGCCATTCAGATGAGCCCTGCCGCCGTTGTAGACGCACAGCAGGTCCCCACTTCAACCCCCGCCGATCCGCTGACACAGGCGTTTAACGCCGTGCGCGCGGCACTAGAAGAGAAATACAGCACCGATTTATCAATCGTTCAGCGCTGGACATTTGAAGAAGCCAATTTTGCCAATGGCATCACAAGCTGCGTTGATCTGGGTGAGGATGAATCGCCTATCAGCCTGTACTGGGGCTGGCGTTTCGTGATTACCTCGCTTAGCGGCTTGCGTATGGAAGGGCGCACCAGCTTTGACCGCACCATCGTCGTTGCTTGCGACCGCGTAGAAGTCTCTGCGGCCCCGACGGCGGTTCCGGCGGCCAACAATCCTAACCTGCCTGCGCCGATTGCAGGGGCGGGTGCGGGTGGCGGCTTCGAACTCGGCGGTCACGTGCTGGATCTCAGCTCTGGCACCATCGGTTTGATGCAGCGCTCTCACATGTCGTGGGTGAAACGTCAGTTCCGCTACACCTTAGGTCAAGATGCCAGCGCCGTGGCCGGGTTGATCCAGCAGGCCCATGCCAGCGGTTTCAAGATTCTGCTCGGCATCGTCGGTGATCAGAACCAGCTCGCCGCGAACTTCGACAGCTACATCGCCAGCTATGCCAGCTTTGTCGGCGGCGTGGC
>JAXLWG010000050.1:0-33798 GCA_046328615.1 Anaerolineae bacterium
GATCGGGGTAAAACTCGAAAACCCCTGTTCTATTTGACAACCCCGATCGTCAACAGAATGTTGGCGTAAACACGCTGCTCGCCGGTAGCAACCACCAACGCCACATCGCGTGAACGGGCTGCGTCGTAGAACGCAAACCGCTCCAGCTTTTGAAGCTCCAACTCAGGCAGCAGTTGACGGAATTCTCCGAGAATCGCCGGTTCCTGCGCGGATTGAGAATCCATGACGAACGCTGCTTCAACCGGAATGGCCGTGATCAACACCTTGAGCACGTCCGGTACGGTTAGCAGCCCCGGTGCGAGATTGAGAAAAACGCGCTTCGCTTGCGGTGATGAACCGGTGCTGAAGGGATAGTTGCCATCGGCAATCAGCACGCGTGACCCATGCCCCGCAGCGGCAAGTGTTTCTAAAATTTCCGGATGAAGTAAAGTTGTTTTTAGCATGATGTCGCCTCCTTAGTTTAGGTTACTGTGCAATGGTTCCGTCCAAATCCCACAAGTCTTCCCATCCCCGCGCCCCTTCCCATAGAAAAACCTGCCCTTTGATCAGGCGGCAGTTCTTGTCGATGGCGGCGATAGCGCGCATTTCGGCTTCCGTCAGTGGATCGGCAGCGACCGCTTTTAGAGTGCTCAGATATTGTTCGCGCCGGACGGAGAACGGAATCGGGATTTGTCCGCGCTGGACGGCCCACTTGATGCACACGACCGCCGGGTGAACCTTCAGCCGTTCAGCAATGCGGATGATCACAGGATCTTCAATATCCGTCGTATCCTCAGCCGTGCGGTCCCGCAGCGGACGGCTTGGCGACCCAATCGGTGAATACCCAATCGGCACAATGCCGTTCGTACGTACAAATTCGAACAACTCTGGCTGCTGGAAGTGGGGATGCAGTTCCATTTCGTTGACGGCGGGCTTGATGGCCGCATCGCGCAGGAGCAGCCGAAGCTTCGGTATGGTCATGTTCGAACTACCGATATGCTTCACCTTGCCCATCTCTACCAAGCGCTCCATCTGCCGCCACGTCTTCATAAAATTCTCGTGGATGTAAGGCTTGGCGTGTGTATCTCGTGAGTCTACGTTCACGCCGGGGGCATGATGATTGGGAAAAGGCCAGTGAACTAGATATAGATCGAGGTAGTCCAACTGAAGGTCTTTTAGCGATCGTTCACAGGCGGGGATGACATTCGCCTCGTCGTGCATATCGTTCCACAGCTTCGAGGTAATCCATAGATCCTCGCGCTTGATGCCGGAGTTGGCTTTGAACACCTCTTGCAGCACTTGACCGATCTGGCGCTCGTTTCCGTAGACGGCAGCACAGTCAAGATGACGGTAGCCCACATCCAATGCACCGTGAACCGCTTCGGCCACTTGTTCAGCCGAATATTTGTCCGAGCCAAAGGTACCCAGACCGATCGCGGGGACTTTGGCGCCTGTATAAAGCGTTCTATTTGGGATAGCAGCAGGATCGACACCCTCGTCAGAGATATTCTGCGGCTGGCGTTGAGGCTCGTTGCTCAAAATGATCTACTCCTTCACTCCTGAAAACGTAAGTGTGCCCGATGTTGCAGGCATGTTCTTTTTTGTGGTATGCTTGCTGTATGGTACGCATACCATACGGATCGTATCCCACTGAAATCGAGCTGTCAACAGCTTGCCGCATTGGGTAACTCCAGAATGTTGAGTTCTGATCAACATGAACTATCTCATCACGATTGACGTTGGTACCTCCAGCACCAAAACCGCCCTGTGGGATACAACCGGCAGCACTATCGCTGAAGCTATGCACCCGTACCCTTTGACGCGCCCCGAACCGCTGTGGGCGGAGATTGACCCGCTGCTGTGGTGGGGGGCGGTCAGCGTCACTGTACGTCAGGTGATTGCCGAAAGCGGCATCAATCCCCGTCAGGTGATTGGCATTGGTATGGATGCGGTGGGCTGGACGATGATTCCGGTCGATGCACAGGTGAACGCCCTCTATCCCGCGCTGATCTGGTTGGATCGCCGTGCCGGGGAACAAACCCGCTGGTTGAAATCGCTTCCCACTGCCGATCAGCTTGTCAGGTTGGGTGGGAACCGGCTGGACGAAGCCTACATCACGCCCAAACTGCTTTGGCTGAAGCAGACGCACCCGGACATCTTCGCCACGGCCTATCGTTTTCTTGATGCGACGGGCTTCATCACCGCCAAACTTACGGGCGAATTCATCTGCGATACGACACAGGCCTACGGGTATCACTTCTACGATGTTTCTAAGCGCTGCTGGGATATGGCTGCCGCCGATGCGATCGGCATTCCGCTTGAAAAAATGCCGACGTTATGCGCGCCCACGCAGATTGTCGGCGGGCTGACACCGGAAGCGGGGGCTTTTCTTGGCCTGCCTGCCGGTATTCCGGTGATCGCGGGATCGCTTGATGCCGCCGTCGGCGCACTCGGCTCCGGTGTGACGCGGGTGGGGCACACCAACGAACAGGGCGGGCAAGCAGGTGGGATGGCGGTGAGTCTCGATCATGTAGTGATCGAACCACGTCTGATCTTCTCTCCGCATGTGATTCCCGGTCAGTATATTTTGCAGGCAGGGACGGTAGGCGGTGGTTCGCTCGGTTGGTTTCGCGATCAATTTGGGCAGATTGAGACCAGTGCGGCAGCGCTGCTGCACCAAAGCCCGTTTGATCTGTTCAGCCAGCAGGCGGCTTCGACGGCTGCCGGGGCGAACGGACTCCTCTTTCTGCCTTATATGGCGGGTGAGCGTACCCCACTGTGGAGCAGCACCGTTCGGGGTAGTTTCATTGGGTTAACCTACAACACGACCCGCGCCGATATGCTCCGCGCCATTATGGAGGGCTGCGCTTTCGCTGTTTACGACAACCTCCAAATTGCCGAAGAACATGGTGTGACGGTCTCTGAATATTTGGGATCAGGCGGGGCAACCCAGAGCGCGGTTTGGTGTCAAATCAAAGCGGATATTTATGGCAAACCGTTCATCGTCGCACGGCGGGGCGATGGTGGAGAAGGCGGACACAGCCTCGGTTTGTTCGCGCTGACCGCTTTTGGCATTGGGTTGGTCGGTGACATCGCCGACTGTGTCGAATCGCTTTTGCCCAATCGCACGGTGTACGAGCCTTCTGCCAGCAACCACGCGCTCTATCAGGAATTTTTCCAAGTGTATCGCAGTATTTCCCGTAAACTGCTCGACGACTTCGAGCAGCTCGCCTCAATGGCTCGACAAGGACAGAAAAATACATGACGACGATGAAAGCGGTTATTCTAGAAAATCAGGGCGTTATGACGTATCAGGATGTGCCGGTACCTTCTCCGAAACCCGGTCACGCCCTTATGAAAGTCAAATCAGCGTCGATCTGCGGATCGGATATTAAACGCTATGTTTCAGGACACCGCATGTACCCCTTAATTCTGGGTCATGAGTGCGCCGGGATTATCGAACAGTTAGGGGAAGGCGTCGATCCGAACCTCATTGGCAAGCATGCGGCGGTCGTTCCGCTGGTACCGTGCTTCGAATGTTCGCAATGTAAGGCAGGGCGCTATTCCGCTTGTCACCGCTATTCGTTCATCGGGTCGCGTCAAGCGGGCGGCTTTGCCGAATACGTGGAACTGCCTGAACGCAGTATTTTCGTCGTACCGGACTCCCTATCCCTTGAACATGTGGCGCTGATTGAACCTTCGACGGTTGGGCGGCATATGCTGGCGCTCGGCGATTTCACAGCGGGTCAGACCGCCGCAGTGATGGGCGCGGGTTCGATTGGACAGATGATCGTGCAGTGGCTGCGCATCCTCGGCGCATCGCTGATCGTCTGTACCGATATTTCCGAAAGCAACTTGGAAACCGCGCGTAAACTTGGCGCACACGTTACGCTCAACCCGGCGAAAGTGGATGTGGTCAAAGAGATCCAGAAGCTCACGGGCGATGGTGTCGATCTCACGTTGGAGGCGACAGGCGTTCCCGCCGTGTTGGAACAGACGATCGCCATCACGCGCCCACGCGGTAAGGTGGTGCTGGGCGGTAATCAGCCCGTCGATAAGTCGATCTCGCTGAACTTCTTCGAGAATATGATGCGCCGCGAACTCAGTTACATTGGCTGTTTCATGTCGTATTCCGCGCCGTTCCCCGGCCATGAATGGAGCGACACGATTACGGCGCTCCTTGATGGCAGCTTGGATATGGACACGATGATTTCGCACCGTGTCGGCTTATCCCAGACGCCGGAGATTTTCGCCAAAATTGGCGCACACGAGATGCCGCACCTGAAAATCATGCTCAATCCCGAGGCATAGTTTCATGACACGGTGCATTCAAGGCGAAAACGTGGAGCGAACCCCATGATCATTTGTATCACGCCTAATCCGGCGCTGGATCGCACACTGGTAGTGCCGGGTTATGCCTCTGGGGGCGTTTTTCGCCCCCAATCCGTGATCGTCAAGGCGGGCGGCAAAGGGATGAATGTCGCACGGGCGGCGCGCAGCCTTGGCGGTGAGCCGCTGTGTATGGGCTTTCTTGGCGGGTATCAAGGGCGCTATCTAGAACACCTTGCCGCCGAAGAAGGACTTTCGGCGCATTGGACGTTTATCGAGGGTGCCGAGACGCGCATCTGCACCATTCTGGTGGAGCCGGGCAGCGGACAAACCAGCGGCATTTATGAAGCGGGTTTCGATGTCCCCGCCGAGAGCTGGCAGGGACTTTACACCTATCTGCGCGACAATACTTCACCACGCGACACGCTGAGTTTCTCCGGCAGTTTGCCTTCCGCGTCTTCGCTGCCTCATTTTGGGCAGGTGTTAGAAAGCCTACTGGCCGATCGACGGCGGGTTTGGGTGGATAGCAGCGGCGCGGCTTTGAAAATCGCCGCAGCTATTCAGGGCGTGACGCTGAAAGTCAACGCCGATGAAGCCACCGAACTTAGTGGGGAGCCTATCACCTCTCCGATGAGCGCCGCCTATGCCGCTTACAAACTGACGCGTATCACAGATGCACCTGTCATCATCACACTGGGAGGCGACGGCGCGGTTTGGGTGGACGCAATTGCCGGTTATCACGCCCTGCCGCCCCCGGTCAAGGTTGTCAATACTACCGGCAGCGGTGATTCCTTCCTTGCCGGTCTCCTGCTGGCGCTGGAGGCGAATCAATCCATACCCGATGCCTTGCGGCAAGCCGTCGCGGTGGGCACCGCCAATAGCCTGTCGTTAAGCGGCGCGTCTTTCTCTCCGGCAGAGGTGAAGCAGATCGGAGAGCGGGTGATCGTCAAGTCGCTTGCGATCGACAATAGGCGGCCCCAGTAAGGGAAAAGGCGCAAAGGAGAACAATCTTTGCGCCTTTTCGTGAAGTTTTTCTTAGCCTTAAACCGCGCAAAGCGACCGGAAGCGCGCCGCATGGGCGCTGCTCGCGTCTTCCTGATGGGGCTGGAAAACGCCGATTTGCTCGGTCTTGCTGAGGATCGTCCGCGCTTGATGAATGGACTCAAGATCGCCCAAGGCGATGAACTGCACGAACGCATTTCCCAGCGCTGTCCCTTCAACCGGGCCGGTCACCACCGGGCGCTGAATAGCATTCGCGGTGAACTGGTTTAGCAGCGTGTTCCGGCTGCCACCGCCGACGATGTGTAAGCGTTCAACCGGTCGCCCGGTGAGTTCGATGAGCTTTTCGATCGAAGTGCGGTAGCGAAGCGCGAGACTTTCATAAATGGTGCGGACGATTTGCCCCTCGGTTTCGGGGATTGGCTGACCGGTTTCTTGGCAGAAAGCACGGATACGAGCGGGCATATCGCCGGGTTCCAAGAAGCGCGCCTCATCCGGGTTGATCAGACTTCGGAACGGTTCTGCCTCTTTCGCCAAATCGACCAGCGTTTCATAGCTGTAGCTGCGACCGCTGCTGCTCCATGTCTCGCGCGACTGCTGGACGAGCCACAATCCCATCACATTCTGCTGAAGCCGGAAGGTATGGTAAGCCCCGCCTTCGTTTGTGAGATCAGCGGCGAACGCCCCATCGTTGATCAGCGGTTGATCGACTTCCAGCCCCAGCAAACTCCATGTGCCGCTGCTCAAATAGGCGCTGTGACGATCGGTGGCGGGCACGGCTGCTGCCGCGCTGGCGGTATCGTGTGCCGTCGTCGCGAAGATCGTCAGGCCGCGATAGGTTCCTAAACGTGTTCCGGGAGGCACTACCTCGGCAAACAGCGATTTGGGGATTTCAAGCGTGTCCAGTGTTTCCGCGTCCCAATCTTGGGTGCGTGGGTTATAGCACTGCGTGGTTGTCGCATGGGTGAACTCGTTCACCTGAGCGCCGCTTAACCAATAGGTAAACAGCATCGGAATCGTGATTAGACAGCGCGCTAACCGGAGCGCGGGATCTTCGCTGGCACGCAGACTCGCCAATTGGTAAAGCGTATTGATGCTCAGCGGTTGAATGCCAGTGCGCTCATAGAGGGCACGCGTAGGAATGCGCGCATTGACCCAATCGACCATCGTGTGCGTGCGCTTATCGCGGTAATGCACCGGGTTATCAATGAGATTCCCCCGTTCATCGAGCAGCGCGAAATCAACCCCCCATGTCGAAACAGCGGCACTCTGCGCGGGGCCAATTGCTAAGGCACGATCGATCCCGATCTGAATTTCGCGCCACAAGCGGAGCGCGTTCCAGTACAGCGTATCGTGCGCCTCCAGCGGAATATTGCGAAAGCGATGCGCTTCTTGAAGCTGAAAGCCTTTGCCGTCGAACGTGATGCGCATCACGCGGCCACTTTCAGCCCCTAGGTCAATCGCGATGACCGTTCGCCCGCTCATGAGGGGGTGTCTTTCGTTTCGGCGGCGTTGAACCACAACTTACGGCGGTAAATCTCATCCGGTCGCTTGCACAGATGCGCGACTTCCGCTTCGCTCAGAAAAACAGGCCCTCCGGTGGCGAGTGCGCCCCACAAGATTTCCGCGCCTTTGACGGCCATATCGGTGATGTTCAGCGCTTCGGTTGGGCTTTGCGCCAGTGTGATCAATCCATGATTCGCCAGCAGGATTACTTTTGGCGGATCGCCGTGTTTTTCCATGTATTCACGCACACGCCGCCGAATGTCGATCGCCAGTGGCAAACCGGGATCGATATAGGGCACAAACACGGATTCCGGCCCGCACACGACCGCTTCATCTGGGCAGGAACGGCGCTTGGCGAAGGTCTCCGCATGGATACTACACATCAGGCGGTTGATCGCAATGGGGTGGGTGTGGGCGATGCACTGCACCTCGCAGTCGTGCAGCAGCATGGCGTGAAAACTGGTTTCGACGGACGGATAGGCCGTTCCGCCATCCACCCGCGCGCTCCGCAAAATTTCGCGCTCCTCAACCAAATTGGCCGGAGGATGCTCGAACATGTGCAGAATCGGCGCGAACCGGATGCGAGCGAAGCCATCGGCGTTGATGGTTGCGAGTTGATGACCGCTGGATTTGACCCAGAAGGTTTCATCATCGGCGCGGAGCGAGGTGTTCCCCTCGCCGATGATGACATACCGCCTATCGGGTTGACCCAGCGCCCGCGACATCTGTATCAGGGTTTCCGGGGCGTCGGTGGTCATTGGCATTAGCCTACTTTCACATCGCCGCACAGGTGAACATGCAGTCCCATCGCGGCGAACATGGCAGCTTTGGCGGTCAGTGCTTTGTCGGCATCTGCGGCAGTCGGCGCATAGGCAACATTCAGGTGATTGGCCTTGTGGCGCGCCATCATTTGATCGCGGTTCACGCCGTGCAAAACGGCGTGCATGATCGGCCACTGTGGCGTGGTCGCCTGCCAGCGGCGTTCGGTTTCGGCTTGTGGCAGTGTGACCACACTCGCACGTCCCAGATCGACATGGAGTTTCCCGTCCATCACAAACACACGGCTCCAGACGATTTCGCCCGGTTTGCTGATACCCTTGAGGGTGCCGCCGCCCAACCGGAAATACATCGGGGGCTGACGTTCGCTCGTCGCACCGGCATACCCGCCTGTGTAATGGGAGGCTGGGGTCGCGCCGCTGATCAGGAACACCCACACGTAATCATCGACGCCGTCGCCCGTGTAATGCTCCCCATAGCGCAGATCGTGCAGCGTCGTGGCGGGGTCAAAGCCCATCGCATTCCATACGCGGTTGGTCACCAGCGCATCTAACCCGGCACATTCATCGACTTCGTTGAAGTGGGGGAGTGCTTTGCCTTCGTAAAGCACCTGACCCTCGGCGGAATGGACAGGTGGACGTTCGACATTGTTCAGCAGCCCTTCGACCAGATCGGAAGCGGACGCCATATCTTTGAGGCCCTGCTGATACTGAATCCCGATCGTGTCGCAGCCAAATTCATGGGCGATGCGAACGGCGGCGATGTACATTTTGCACTGGTCAAGGATTTGTGCGTCGGTCAGTTCGGTTTCTTCGTGGCTGCCGGTGATAAACCGCACCCCACGCTGATCGAGCCATGCCCGAACTGCTTGCGCTTCACCGTCAGAGACGCGCCGCATTCCCGCGACGAGCGCCGATTGACTCAGGCGTTCTTTGTAGACCCCAGTGCGGTTGAGCAGTTCGTCGTCGATGATGGCGTTGTACATGCCCATGCAGCCTTCATCAAAGACGCCCATGATCGCTTTTTGCTGGCGCAGTTGGGTCGCCAGCGCTTCACCGAGCGCGCGTTCTGCGGGGCTTGCTTGCGCGGCGACAAAGTCGCGCACATGTGACGAATCATGCGTAATCTTGCCTTCACGTATCCACTGGCGGATTCCGTTCAGGAAATACGCGTCGGTGAAGTCTTCACTCCACAGGGTGCTGTAGTTCACACCCATTTTGGTGAGCGAACCATTCAGATTCAACATGCCCACCAGACCGGGCCATTGGCCGCTCCAATTGGCGACGGTGAGGATCGGGCCTTGATGATCGCGCAGGCCGTGCAAAACATGATGGCTGTACTGCCATACCGACTCAGCGACGATTAGGCGGGCATTGCGCGGGATCGATGCGAAAACATCCATGCCCATGCGCTGATTCCAAATGAATCCATGCTTCAAGGCCGGGTCATAAGCATGACCACGCCGGACGGTGATGCCTTCTTTGGCGAACGCCGCGATCACACGCTGCTCCATCGCTTCCTGAGCCGCCCAGCACACTTGGTTGGCGGACAGGCGCAGGTCACCATTGGCGATCAGAATGGCTTCGTTTTCGGCAATGGGGGCAGGTTCCACTAATTTGGGTAAGGTATACGAATTCATCATAACCCTCTCTTGGTCATCTATGAGGACGTGTTCACACGGCGCAGCAGGGACTCTAAGTCTGAAAGGGCGGCGCAGTCGATGCACGTATGATTAAGCGAAAAGGTAGCACAACATCCTCGATGGGATGGCTGTTCGTATCGGTTAGCAGCATGATTAAACGCTGTGCGGCTTGGTGCCCCATCCCATAAGGATCTTGGGTAATGGTGGTCAAAAACGGGCGTGGGTTGACCTGCACCGGGAGATCATCGAAGGTGGCGAGTGAGATTTCGCCCGGAATATCGATGCCGCGATCGTCGAGCGCTTTCTGTGCGCCGATGGCGATGAAGTTATTTGCGGTGACGATGGCGGTGGGGCGCGGTCTGATGTGATCGAGCATTTCAAGCGTGATCTCATAGCCGCTTTGCAGGGTGAACTTGCCAAAACTGAGCAGCGCCGGATCAGGCGTAATGCCGTATTCCCGCAGTGCGCGCTGATACCCTTCCGCGCGCTCCAGCCCGGTGGAGACGCTGCTGCTGCCGGACAGCATCATAATGCGGCGGTGACCGAGATCGATCAGATGCTTGGTGAGCAGATAAGCGCCTGTCACGCTGTCGCCGCGAACGACGGTGTGATGATGCCAGTTGGGCAGCACGCGGTCAAGCAGAATGCTCGGTACCTGATTGGTCAGCAGGCTTTCGAGTATTTCGCCGTTATATCCCTCGGTGGGCACAAGGATCAGACCGTCAATCTGGCGCCGCATCAGCATATTGACGTAATTGTCCAGCTTTTCTTGCTGCTCATCTGTGTTGCAGATGATCACATTGACATTGTGCGAATTACAGACATCTTCAACACCGCGCGCGACTGTCGTCCAGAATGGATTTGTGATGTCGGTGACGATCAGCGCGACCATATTCGTTTTTTGGTGGCGCAGGCTTTGGGCAAGCGTATTGGGGATGTAGTTCAGTTCTTGGATGGCGGCTTCGACTCGCATGCGCGTTTCCGGGCGGATATAGCCGGAATTGTTCACCACACGCGAAACCGTAATGGGGGCAACCTGTGCCCGTCGCGCGACATCCCGAATGGTCGTACGTTTCTTGCTTTGAGAAGCCATATTCGTAGGTTCTCTCGTGAGATAACATGAATAGGGGCGGGCATTGATCCCGCCCCACCGATCTCACTTAACGATAACGCTGAATGCGCGTTACTGGTAGAGGACTGCTTGGACTTCAGGCGAGTCGATATTGGATGCATCTGCCCAAATGAAGCCGGTATCGATGCTGCTGGGAACTTCTTCGCCGCGCAGCGCCATGACGGCGGCTTCTACCGAGCGATAGCCGATGCCGATGGGGTTCTGCTGAACCGCGCCAGCTTCCAAACCGCTCTGGATCGCTTCGATCTGCTGTGCGCCGGAGTCGTAGCCGATGATGACGAGCTGGTCGCCCATATCCAATTCGGTGGCTGCATTCAGCACGCCGATGATCGAGCCTTCATTCGCGCCGAAGAAACCCTTCAGGTTCGGGTGAGCGATCATGATGGCGCGGGCGAGGTCGGTCGAACGCAGATGGTCACCACCACCGTACTGCACGTCAACGACGGTGATATTCGGATAGGCTTCGGCCATACGATTGACAAAACCATTCACGCGGTCAATACCGGTGCGGCTGGTCTGGTCGTGGGCGATGACGGCGACTTCACCTTCGCCGCCGATCAGTTCTGCCATCCGGTCCGCAGCGAGCGCGGCGGCGGCAACGTTATCGGTCGCGGCGGTGGTGATCGGAATGTCGCTGTCCACACCAGAGTCGAAGGCGACGACGGGGATACTGGCTGCCTGTGCGCGTTCCAGCAGGGGAATGGCCGCTTGGCTGTCTACCGCTGCGAAAATGATGGCGGCAGGATTGCGATCCAGCGCGGTTTCCAGCATGTCCATCTGGCGGTCAACCATCGCTTCGCTTTCGGGGCCTTCAAACGTGATCTGCACGCCGCAGTCGTCTGCTGCTTGGCGGGCACCTTCACGTACGGCGATCCAGAACTGGTGCTGGAAGCCCTTCGAAATGATCGGGATGAACGTTCCGGCAGCGCGCATTTCAGCAGCGATTTCGGGCGTGCAGTAGTGCTGCACCGGCTCCGGTGTAGCTTCCTGTGCCGAGACCCCAACAACGACCGACGACAACAAAGCAAGTATGGCGATGGATTTGAAGAGCTTCATTTATATACTCCATTCACAAAATATTCTCGCGTGTTAAGCTCTTTTCAGAGCGCTTAACCAATGAAAAGGTGAACCAACGACTTAACGGCGGCGGATCATGTCGAGGAAGACCGCGACGATGATGATGGCCCCGGTAAGTACCATTTGCCATTCCTGCGGCACCGACAGGATGCGAAGCCCGTTCGTGAGCACACTAATCACGAATGCGCCGATCACCGTGCCGAGGATGGAACCTTCACCGCCGCTGAGCGATGTTCCGCCGATCACGACGGCAGCGATCGCGTCAAGCTCATAGCCTTGACCGAGCGACGGCTGTGCTGAATTCAAACGGGCGGCAATCATTACGCCGGCCAACCCGGAAAACAGACCTGTGAGCGAGTAGACGACGATTTTCCAGTTCGCTGTATTCACACCGGAAATGCGCGCCGCTTCTTCGTTGCTGCCAAGCGCAAAGGTGTAACGACCGAGCAGCGTTCGGAAGAGGATGAAACTGCCAATCAACGCCGCGCCGAACATGATCAACACGGCGTTGGGGATGTCAATCACGCCGGGGATACTGATGATCACGCCCGTTGCCAAATCGGTAAAGCCCGATCCGCGCTCGAAGTAGATCGGCGCGAGCTGCGAGAGGATCAGCGACAGACCCTTGGCGATGTACAACATACCGAGAGTCGCCACGAACGGCGGCACACGCATTCGCGAGATCACCGTGCCGTTGATGAACCCTGCCAGCGCACCGGTAAGGATGCCTCCCAGAATACCGATCGGGATGGGCATCCCGGCTTCGGTGACGAGTTTGGCGGTGATCACGGCAGAGAACGTCATCACCGTACCGATGGAGAGGTCAATCCCGCCGGTGACAATGACGAAGGTGACGCCGACGGCCAGAATCCCGTTAACCGCTGTTGAGAGGAAGATGCCTTCGATATTGCGCGATTGCAGGAAGTTGGGCGATGCCAACGAGAAGATGATGAGCAGGATGACGAGCGCCGCGAATGCCAAAATGCGCTGGAGCGCTTCGGATCGCAATAGGCTGCGAGAAGCGGTGCCCGAAGATTGGCGGCGCAGAGTGCCAGTTTGCATAATGAAACAATCCTCTATTCGAAAAGTTGGACGGGACGCATCTACTGCGTCAGAACCTTTGCTTCGCTATTCTCTTCAATCAATTCCGTACGCTGCGTGGCGAACTGCATGATCTTCTCTTGCGTCGCCTCGGCGCTCGTCAATTCACCGGTAATTCGGCCTTCACACATGACGATGATGCGGTGGCTCATGCGCAAAATTTCGGGCAGTTCAGACGAAATCATGATGATCGACTTGCCGCGCCGCACCAATTCGTTGAGCAGCTTATAAATCTCACTTTTTGCGCCCACATCGATTCCGCGTGTGGGTTCATCAAAGATCAGAATGTCCGTATCGGCGGTTAGCCACTTGGCGATGACGACTTTTTGCTGGTTTCCGCCGGATAAATTACGCACACGCTGGCGTACGGTCGGTGTCTTGATCGCTAGGGAGTCAACATGCTCTGTTGCCTTCTCGGCGATCTGTTTGTCGTTAATGATTCCCATTTTGTTGAGAAATTGGGGCATGGAGGCCATGCTGACGTTATTCGCGACATCCATCCCAACGACCAACCCATAGCGTTTGCGGTCTTCCGACAGGTAGCCGATCCCATGCTGAACCGCGTCTTTTGGGTTGCGGATGGTGACGGGCTTCCCTTTCACGACCAATTCGATCGAGTCGCACGGATCTGCACCGACGATGGCGCGCGCGACTTCGGTGCGCCCTGCACCCATCAACCCGGCAAAGCCGAGGATTTCGCCGCGTTCCAGCCGGAAACTCACGTCGCGCAGTTCGCGCCCGCGATTCAGGTTTTTTACTTCAAGGACGACTTCGGTGGAGGGGGTTTCCGGCAGTTCCGGTTTGGATTCATAGATCGTGCGCCCAACCATGAGCGAGATCACGCGGTCGATCGTCGTTTCCGGCGTGAGAAGCGTTTCGATATAGTGCCCGTCGCGCATCACCGTCACACGGTCGCTGATTCGCTTGATCTCTTCCATGCGGTGACTGATATAGACGATGCCGATTCCCTTTTCGCGCAGCCGTTGGATCATGTGGAAAAGCTCGTCGATTTCCGCCTCGGTAAGGGCGGCGGTCGGCTCGTCCATAATCAGGACTTGCGAGTTGTACGATAGGGCTTTGGCGATTTCTACCATTTGCTGGCGGGCAACGCTCAACCCACCAAGGCGCTGTTTCGGATTCAGATTCAGGTGTAGCTGCGAGAGAATTTCCTGTGCTTGCTGGTTGATCTTGGTTTCGTTCAGCAGGAAGGGAAGGGCTTGGCGGGGCTCACGACCGATGAAGATATTTTGCGCGATGGTCAGGTGGGGCATCAGGTTGAGTTCCTGATGGATCATGGTAATCCCCATCATTTGCGCGGCGTGTGGAGAGTGGATCTCCGCTTCTTGACCGCGCAGCAGAATTTGCCCGGCATCTTTTCGGTAAACCCCGGCGAGAATCTTCATCAGGGTTGATTTGCCTGCGCCATTCTCGCCGACTAACGCATGTACTTCGCCGGGACGGAGTTGAAACTGACATCCAACACAAGCGGCAACACCCGCAAAAGCTTTATCGATGCCGCGCATTTCGACGAGGAATTCCATTTTAAGGCCTCAATTGCAATAACGCATTTTTACAGCACAAAACGTCTAGTAGCGTGTTATGGTACCCGTACCATCCCACTTGAGCTAAAGGTATCATGAAACAGCGACACTGTCAACAAATTGTATGTGGTGAGATTGGAAAGAGAACACCCGGCAGAAAAACCGGGTGCTCATGCAGAAAAGGGGGAATTAGCGGGACAGCAGCGGCAGCACGACTTGATCGACTTCTTCATCGTTGGTCACTGCCGGTACATTGCGCGCCAGTGTCCAGCGTTCTTTATGTTCTGCCTGCGCGCCCGGTCGCAGCGTCAGCATCCGGCTTAGGGTCTCCAGCTCCAACATATTGGCGTTGGTGAACATTTCCACATTGCAGTTGAGGTCAGGCAGCGGCTGACTGCTCACTGCGGTATAGGCGAACTGCTTCACGAATACATGCCCATCGTTCACATAAGCCGCCCATGCATCCGGGACGCACGCGCCGAGCTTCTGCGGAGCCACGGCTTTTGCATCCTGATGCAGATAAATATAGCGGCGGCCAAACTGGAAACGTGGATCAGACAGATCGCTGTAGGCCCACAGCGCCAGCGAAGAGGTCGCCAGCAGTTGCTCCGGGTGAGTGCCGCGCGGCGGCAGGGGGATAATGCCCGTCCCACCCGCCCGCATCACGCTCAGCGCCCACAGTGCGAACTGCACATCCCATACCCCATGATTGCGAATCCGGTGCGTTACTTCGATCGATGCCGCGTCGGGCAGCATCCGCACGTCGATTTCTTTTTCGAGTCTGGAAACGCCATCGGCGGGCTGGATGAAGCGGATAACGTCTCCGTGCTGTTCAAACCGGATCGGCGTATTGTCGGGCAGATCGGTCAATCCCGGTTTTTCCGGCGCAACCCACAGACGATGCCCGCCATAAAGCTCCCATGTGTTCGCCGGATCTTTCGGAATCACCAGCGGATCGATGTTGAAGAATTCGTTCTGATCGCCAATGAAGCCTAGGTGAAGAATCCGCATTCCAAAATCCAGTGGGGTGATCAGTTCGATGATCCCATTGGTCACGCGGACGGCATTCGAAAACCCTTTGTAGCTAACCTGTTCAATGTGCATGAGCTAACTCTCTCGCATGATGGTATCAAGGTAAGTAGAAACCCAGACCAACGGCGCATTCCAGTTGATGGCGACTTCGTTGGTCGAGTAAGAGCCGATTTGATCGACATAACGCCGTGCGGGGCCAAGTGCATTCACACCTGCATTGATCGCCGTTTCATCGGAAGGGTGTGCATTCGGGCCGCCCGCGAGGGCACCGGGCGGCGGTGGCGGAAACTGCCCTTGATTGCCCCAGAAGCGGTGATGCGGATGCTGCATCGAACGCGCCCCATAGCCGGAAATGAAGCTGAACCCCAGCGCGTTGCGCCCCAGCAGATAATCCATGCTTTCGGTCACGCCGTTCAAATAGCGTGAATCGCCGGTGATGTCATGTGCCAGCGCCATCAGCAGCGCGTTATTCAGCACATCGGAGTTTGATCCCCACTCGTACCGCTCCCCTTCGATGGAGATGCGATAGCCGCCGCGCTCGATCAAGCGGAGGTAATGATCAGCCGCCGCGACGATCTGGGCTTGAAGCGCGGTGACTGCGGCCTCATCCAAATCGTTTGGCACGCTTATCAGTGAGATCGTGCCGAGCGCAGATACATTTCCCCACGCCATCGATCCGGCAGCGCCGCCGTTCGCGTTCGGGAGTGCCGTATAGTACGGAGACGCCGCCACAAAGTCAGCATACTGCGCCTCGCCGGTCGTAATGAACAATTCCGCCGCGGCCCAGTAGAACTCGTCATCAACGCGGCTGTCGTCGTAATTGCCGCCGCCGCTGCCGGGGATGTTGCCATACAGCATGTGTGGATTTTCACGCGCGGCTGTCCATGCACGCTGTGCCGCCGTCAGGCAGCGGGCCGAGAAATCAGGATCGATCTCCCGCCAGATGCGCGTGCACTGCGCCGCCACCGCCGCTAAATTGAGCGTTGCAGCGGTGGAGGGCGGCATCAGGTAGCGCCCGCCCGTCGCGTGAGCGAAATCACTGTTGTTGTCATACTCGGTTGGCGGCATCACCGGAACGCCTGACCACTGCGCATCCTGTAGTTTGTGATGCGCCATGCCCGCCAGCGGTTCCCCTTGCGGCACCTGCATCGCCAGCAAAAACTCCAATTCATACCGTACCTCGTCGAGCAGATCGGGGGCGCCATTCCCGCTTTCAGGGATATTCAGCGAACCATCCAGCAAGACAGTGGGCATGCGTTCATACAAGTTAAGCAGCGTCCAAACGGTGATTCCGCCGTTGACGACGTATTTCCCGTAATCGCCCGCATCGTACCAACCGCCGCGCGCATTGAGCGTGTAATCGCAGCCGGGCCACTGCCGGCCTTGGGGATCGGTGCCGCGCCAGCAGGTGACGGCCTCATCGGTGAGGTGACCGGCAGGACGCGCCCATGCGCCCGCGTGGGTTTGATCCAGCTCGATTCCACTGCGATTCAGGTAAAAGTAGCGCGTTGCATCCACCGAAATCTGCGCGTATAAGTCCCCCGCAATGCGGAATGGTTCGCTGGTGATGTCGCCAACTTGGAGGAGGTAGCTTCCGGGGGTGGTTACTGACGAGAAATCAATCCACTGCACCGCATCGCCAGACGCCGGATCTGGGATGCCGGGGGTGGTCATACCATCTGCCACTTGTTCGCCGCTGTCGGCATTGGTGAGCGTCCATACGGTGCTGTCCGCACCCGATCCGGCAGCCATGGCGTACTTCGGCGCTTGGGCAAAATAGCCGACCTGATTCAGGCTGATATACCCATTGATCGCTTCCGAAGATGAGCTTGTCACAGAAAAATCGGTTCTGTTTATCGATGCGCTGGAGATCGATATAAACAGAGCGAAAAAGAGGAAAAAGGATCTCATTGAGCGTACTCCAGATCAGGGAGGGTTTAGCCCCTCCCTGATCATAAGGCTTTGCTGCGTTTATTTAGCGCAGGGTTACTTCCACTGTACAGGACGTGCGATCGGTAATCACCGGGACGACATTCCCGTCAACCGGCTGCCCGTCCACGCGTAGAGAGACGTGGTTGCCCGGCCCTTCACGCTTCACCGTGATCTGATATTCGACGCCGCGATACTGGCGAACGGCGCTCATGGTTTGCCATGAGGCAGGGATCACGGGGGCGACTTGCAGCCCATCATAGGTCGGACGGATGCCCAGAATCCACTGGGTGATGGCGGCATAATTCCACGCCGCCGTTCCACTCAGCCAAGAATTCTTGGCCTCTCCATGAGTTGGGGCATCTTTCCCAGCGATCATCTGAGCGTAGACGTACGGCTCGCAGCGGTGCAGATCGCTCATGTGCTCACGCGCGGATGGGTTGATGCGCAGATAATAATCCAGCGCGTTATCGCCAGAACCGACGATCGCTTCCGCAATCATGATCCAAGGATTGGTGTGACAGAAGACCCCTGCATTTTCTTTGTATCCGGGCGGATACGATGAAATTTCGCCGAGTTCCAGATGATATGTTTGATAGGCGGGCTGCTGGAGTACGATCCCGTGCGGGGTAGCGAGATGTTCACGTACCGATTCAAGGGCTTGGGCAGCGCGCCCATCGTCTAGCCCCATTCCGGCCATGATGCAAATCCCCTGTGGTTCGATGAAGATTTTTCCTTCAGGGCAGTCAGCAGACCCAACTTTTTCGCCGTAGTGGTTATACGCGCGCAGGAACCATTTGCCGTCCCATCCCTGCGCCTTGACGACATCATCCATTTGCACCGCTGACTGGCGGTAACGGGAGGCTTCAGCGGCACGCCCGAAATGATCTTCGATGTCCGCCATTTCTTTCGCCGCGATGCCAAACAACCCGGCGATGAAGACCGATTCGGCAGTTTTGCCGTCCATGTTGGTGGTGGTCTGGAAGGATTCGCCCGGTTCATCCGAGAAGGTGTTCAAATTGAGGCAGTCGTTCCAGTCAGCACGCCCGATGAGCGGCAGACCGTGCGGGCCAATCCGGTCGAGCGTGTACTGCACACTGCGGCGCAGATGTTCATACAGCGGTTGTTCCGAACCGGGCTGGTTGTCGAAAGGCACCGGCACGTCAAGGATTTCCCAATCGCCGCTTTCTTTCAGGTACGCCGCCACGCCGAGCACCAGCCACAGCGGATCGTCGTTGAAGTTGCTGCCGACCGCATTATTGCCGCGTTTGGTGAGCGGTTGATACTGATGGTACGCGCCGCCCGTCTCAAGCTGGGTGGCGGCAATGTCGAGAATGCGTTCCCGTGCGCGCTGCGGGATCATGTGCACGAAGCCGAGCAGGTCTTGATTCGAATCGCGGAAGCCCATCCCACGCCCAATGCCCGACTCGTAACCGGAAGCGGAACGTGACATGTTGAACGTGACCATACACTGGTACGCATTCCAGATATTGACCATGCGATTGGTGTGTTCGTCGGGGGTTTCGACTTGCAGCACACCGAGCAGGCGATCCCAGTAGGCGCGCAGGTCGGCAAATGCTTTTTCGATGTTTTCCGTCTTCAAGTAGTGGGCGATGATCGGCTTGACCGTCGTCTTGTTGATCACATGCAGCGATTCCCACTTCTGGTCGCGTGGGTTTTCGTGATAACCAAGCACGAAGTTCAGGTTGTGCGTTTCGCCAGCGGCCAAACTCAGCTTGACATGATGCGAACCGATCGGTGCCCAACCGTGCGCGACCGTATTCTTTGAGACGCCGCTTTCCACCACCTGCGGCTTATCGAAACCGCGATACACGCCCAGAAACTCATCGCGAGAGGTATCAAAACCCGCCAGCGGCTCGGAACATGCAAAGTAGGCGAAATGATCGCGGCGTTCGCGGTACTCGGTTTTGTGATAAATCACATCGTCCACGATCTCAACTTCGCCAATGCTGAAATTGCGCTGGAAGTTGGTCATGTCATCGTTGGCGTCCCACAAGCAGAACTCGATGAATGAGAACAGGGAGAGATCTGCTGCGGTGCCACGTGTATTGGTGACTTTCACCTGCCACACTTCGAGGGTGGTTCCGGGCGGCACAAAATAGCGAATCTGCACCGTGATCCCGCGATACGTCGATTCAATCGTCGTGTATGAAATGCCGTGGCGGCAGGTATAGCTGTCTAGCGTGGTCATGGTTGGCTGCCAACTGGGTGACCAGTATTCGCCCGTCGCATTATCGCGCACATACAGGTAACGCCCCCCAATATCGCGCGGGGCATTATTGTAGCGATAGCGGGTGAGTCGGCGTAACCGCGCATCACGGTAGAAGGAATATCCCCCTGCCGTATTGGAGATAATGCCAAAGTAAGAGTCCGTGCCTAGGTAATTCAACCAAGGCAGCGGGGTATCGGGGCGCGTGATGACGTATTCACGCTGAGTATCGTCAAAATAGCCGTAACGCATCTTGTCAAAGTCCTTCGCAAGAAGACTGCCGTTGCCATATGAGAGCGTTCCCAGACCGAAATATGGCTCTTTTGGAGGTAAATTTCAAGGGCGTTCGTCACGGATGAAGCGGCTGCCACACATCGATCACCCCATCATGCAGATGTGCAAGCCGCTGACTGTCCGGTGACCAGTAAAATTCGCCCACCGCTCTTTGCATATCGGGGTTAGCGGGCAAACGCATCAAGTTGTGCCATCCGATTCGAGAGATCGGAATGCACCGTCGGTGCGCTGCACAACCAGTAGGTTTCATCTGGCGATCAGACCATATTGGCGGCATCGATCCACGCAATAGGCGATCCGATCAGACCGTTCCAGATCATGCCGTCATCATTCATGGCGTTCACGCAATGTCGCGCGCACGCGTATGAACTCGTATAGCCTTGTCAGATCCTGTCGGTGAAACCCGGTAGCCGATGCACAGAAGAGTTGATAATTGTATATCCGTCGCGAACGCTTGAACGGGACAGCCATGGTGCAATCTGAGGTGTATAAGTATGATCCGTCCAAATGTTGGAAACCAGAACACCATATCGTGTCCAAGTCTGGATGCGATTGGACCACGGTAACAGTTCTGGCCACATTTCCCTTTGCTGGTCTGGACTGCGATGAGGTGGACTGCCACCATAGATGTCCGCGAAATAGATCAGATGATCTCCCGTTGGGCCGAACAAAATATCGCGTTCGTCTGACACTTCGCCCGGTGTATCGGCCAGACCGAATTGAAGCGGTGATCAATGAGCTCCCAAACGAATGCTTGCCCGCCTGATGTAAGGGCTGAACTTGTCGGCGGAAAATCGAGCGAAATTAACTGGAATATCCGGCGAAAACTGGAAGGATGATGTTACATTTCTGGGGTATTTCAGTATGCTCCGATAGTTGGTGTTTCTCATCCCGTATGCTCCCAGCTTGTTTCGAGCGCGAGTGTTCTCCTGTGGGCTGCCCGCCAACTCGTGTGACGATCGATCCGTTATCCGGCAGTCTGGTAAGCGGCGTTTGTCGCACCAGATCTCAAATCGTAACCCCGTTCAGAATATCCCCAGCAGCGGTCGCATGCCATCTGGACTCAAGCAATACTTGTCGCCTACAAAGGTGTGAGCATCTGAATAGGCAATACCGCTCGCCCGTTTCTTTATCTCCGTAGACCATTAATTGCTGACGCTGATCCACGACCAGCAGCCATCGATTGTGAGACTCCAAACGATCTGGCTGATCCCCTCTAACCCGTCTGTCCAGTGATACAACACGCGGGTATTCTGAACATCAACAATGAAAGTGTCTGCCGCATCTGCGTAAGTAGTGGTATTTCCCACGGCTAAATAGCGTTGGTCTGAACTCCATTGCATAGAGCGAAATCCAAACCGGGTTGTGAGTGTCATTCAGGAGGGTATCTCAGATAAATGTGCAGATGGTGCGTATTCTCAATGACAACACTATCAATACCGCCCATTGCAGCGAAACGACAGCATCTGTAGTGAAGCGTCGTATTGTTTGGGCGCTCATCGGTGTTGATGAGTTGTCCATCGGCATCCCAATCATCCGCAATATAGTAACCGTCGTAAGGCGTAATTACGCCAAGCGCGCCGAATATCTTTCCATCGTGGTACAACATCGTCTGCAAAATCCAGTGTTGCGACGTAGGTTAGTTGAGACATAGCCCATAGGATACCTCTTCCACCTGATGTGTATCCAACAGGGCTCAATCGCCTGACGGACTCCATAATGGTCCCTGAAAGCACTGCTGGGCGAGAGATCATGCCCATCAGAACTTTCGTTTATCGCCCACACATAGGTTGTGTCACCTTCGCCTTGGTTCATTCCTGACGCTGCGAGAAATATACTTGCATCAGGTTTCCATGCAATATCGTAGATACGCTGGAACCAATCATTCTCTAACCGGTGGCGCGATAGCTTCCAGCGTTTCCGCATCCCAAAACACAAGCTGATTTTGACGGTTTACGGCGGCGATATACCGCCCATCAGCGCTGAGTGACGCCATATGTGCATCGGGGAGATGCCCCACCTCTTGCAAAAGTAGGGTGTAAATCCATGCGCCAGTCACTGTCGAGACTAACGCCTCCCCACCGGGCCATTCGACGGATTGAATGCTGCCCCGCCCAGTCTGGGCAACCAGCGTAGGGCTTTCCGTTTGACCAACCGCCGAGATGAAAACACCAGCATCAGCAGGAGCATGAAAATCAGGGGAATCAGTCAGGCGCGCATCCAGGTTGCCTCCTTAAAGTCCAGGTTGAGCATACCCACTCGACGCGCGAACAAAACGACGCTCTACCGCCGCTTCGATGCCTGCAACCCTATCTATCCGATGGATGATTGAGGGACTTCTACACCTTGCGCTTTTGTGCGATGCGAGGATTGATTACATCCTCATTTTAGCGATCGTTTCTGGAATAAGTTCATCAGACAAGACGATCCGATATTTTGCCGCAATCGTGGGCATATCATTGATCACCTGCCCATTATGTTCCAGCCAAGCATGACCGCTTTCAGGATTGATGCCAAAGTAAATGGCGCTGGGCTGGTGCAGCCAGCGGAGCATCCACCAGAGCGCCAATGAGCGGCGCAGACAGTTCAAACGTTCACTGCTGCCTGCTACTTGATGGATGACTGCACCCAGTTTACGCGCCCGCGTCACACTAATACGCGCTTGATCCGGTTTGGGGGATAAACGTATGAGTAGTTTACACAACCTGCGATACCCCATCATACGAAGCCCTAGATCAATCCCATTGAGGATGATCAGAGTTGCCACGGAAACGAGGCGTAAACGCACTTGGTTGCGAAATTTCGCCCGACGTTTGTTCATGCAGTGAACACCTTCTCGATTACGACAACACGCCGGATCTTGAACGGTCATGAAATGGAGAGATCAGTATACCAGTTGCTGCGCCCTTGATCTGCGTGTAGGCATCCATTTTGGAATGCGGAAAGGTGAATAGCGCTAACCGAGGGCAGACTTCAAATCAGCGCTGCGCTCTTGCACAAGGATCTGCTCTAACTCTCGAAAGTGCTTCAGCCAATTGTTAAAAACAACCGGGATCAAGTTTGTTAATGTGCTGATGGTTTTCGTCGCGTTTTCCCCGGTGATTTTTGGCACCGCACCCCGGTTAATATAACGGGAAAGCTCAGGAATAGGCTCCCATTCGTCGATCCACTGACTGTCAGGCAGTCGCAGCAGACTGTAAGTATACGCCCCCAATATTTCTTTATTGCGGGCAAGCACTTCTTCTGGAAGCATGTCCACCATAGCAAGGCGCACGAGGCGTTTTCGCGGGTTGAACACTTGCGGGGGCAGCGCTAGCGCATACCGGAGCAGGCGCAGATCCAGATAGGGTTGTACCCAGACGGCAGGGGGATTTTGCGCCGGATGCATCGTCCCAACAAGTTTTCCAAATTCATTGAAGGCGAATGCATTATAGGTTTCCGGCTGAAGATGCCGACCGATTTCGCGCGTTGTGTTTAAAAAGCTGTCCCATCGCTTATATAACCCCTGCTGCTGGGCGAATTCTGAATTCAGCCAACCGGGTAAGGGAAATTGATCGATGAGCGGCGGTGCTTTTTTGAAGGTTAAAGCATTTCGCACACCGCGTTTTAGCTCCCGCCGGTTAATGTTGAGCGGCGGTCGCCTTCCGCGAAAACGCCAAAGCCAGAGAAAGACATCCAGCGATTCTCCGGGCGGAAGTTTCATCAGTGTTTTCCACAAAGGCGTTTCGCGAAGTAACTCGTCGGCTCCGTCACCCGTTACCCCAATAAATCGGTTCCCGCCGAATTTTTGCTGCGTGTATTCCCCACTATCTAGTTCGACCACAAAACCGGGCTGTGAAGTAACCGGAAGTGGGTCTTTCAACCGGAGATTGTCTTTTGAGCGAAAATCGGTGGGGATTTTCAGCTTTGACGCGACCAACCCTGCGTAATACGCCTCGTCGTTATCGGGATGGATACGATCGAAAACCGACACGACGGCATCCAAGGTCGTGTTCACCTTTCCTCGGCGCACCAAATCGAGTGCTACGGCGGCGATACTGGGGGAGTCAAGCCCTCCGCTCATGGAAATGAGGGTATGATCGGCTTGCAAACGATCTTCCACAGCCTGCCAAAGGAGATATTTGAATTCCTCGACATAATCGGCCTCGGTGCGATGCCGGATCATTGGGTCTTCGATCATGTGCCAATAGGTGCGCTTGTTGATTTCTTTCCCGTCGTAAATCAACAGGGTACCGGGTTCGAGAATAAACACATGCTCAAAAATAGTCTGTGCACGATTAGCGAGTGAAACGGTGGCCGACATCAAGTAATCGCCAATCGCGGATTCGTTCAGAGAAAGATCGACGGTAGGGTAACGCAGCAGCGCCATCAACCGATTTGAAAAGGCGAAAACGTGACCCAGTTGAGGGTGATCGGTGTACGAATAAGCCAGCGTGTAGATGGCGAGGGGATCGCAAAACAAGACGATGCGGCGGCGTGGTGCATCCCAAATGGCCGCTGCATAATCACCGAGCAGGTGAAGAGGGGCGTCTTCTCCCCACGCGAGATATGCTCGCAAAACGAGTTCCGCATCCGAAATCGCATGAACATCGTGTAAATCCGCTCCAGCCGCGCCGCCCACTGAACGCAGCTCGTCGGCAAGGGTAGTGCGACCGTCTAGTCGCGCTTCTGCAACGGCGGTAACCCCCTGTAGCGTAATTGGTTGATGATCATGTTTATCGAAGTGGGTTACACGATAGAGAGTGCGACCGAGTGCCGCTGAGGCATCGGAACTTACGAACAGATCTTGGGAATCAGGGCCGATGGGGGCTAAGAAATCCTGCATCCGCTGGAGGGAAGGCCGCACCACAGGAGTGTCGTCAAAATGAACTGCACCGAAAAGTCCGGTCATAATGAGTTATAGCCTTCTTAGTTTAGCGATGGTTTCGGGGATGCCTCAAAAGGCACATATTTAGGCGGTCACTCAAGAATCGGAATACAAAATGGATCACAGTTGAAGTGACTCGTGCGATAGGGGATATCATTCGATGCCGGAGTCGTCTAAGACGAATCTCCGGCGCGAGGCTGCGAACTTAATCTTGCACAACCGCGAGCTGTGCATCGACAATCAACTGGATGAATGTATCCAAGTCTTTGGTTAATTCCGCTTCTTCAACATCATATTGCTCCAGCAACTGCGCGCGCGCTGCGTCTACGGAGTCATTGTTGGTTAGTGCTTGCCACATATCCATCGCGATGCCGTTAAAGCGATAGTAGGTTTCATTGTCGAGGTTGAGTATAACGGCTTCTTCTTCAAATTCATGGGCAAGGACGTTATCGGATGTAATCACACGGCGCGACATTGCGATTTCCTTTAGAATTCTTTCAGAGAGCGTGAGCAGAGCGATTTTTGGCTGCTGCCAATACGATCATGAAAACTGGTAGGAAAGGTCTGCGACCTTTTCAAGGGCTTGTTCATAGGTAGTGAAGATTTCCGGAAAGCGAGCTTGGGTTTGCCGGGTGATTTCTTCAATCGTTTGTGTGCCAGCAGCCATCGCATCCAATATAAAGGCTTCTGCGAGCCCGCCCGGCGAAAGTTTCGGAATATAGTTTGGCGCGCGCTTGGGTAAATTACGCACCGGTTCTGCGAAAAATTCATTTGTGAACCAAGGGGACTGGTCGAAAACCAGTGTTGGCTTCTGTGCGCCCTCGTGCTCGAACAACTTAGTCTGCCAACGCAGAAGATATCCGCGTCCAATCGGAACCGCTTGAAACCGCACTTCGACAACGTTTCCGGGTAGAAGCGGCAGTGGTTTCTTCAGTGGGAAGGTTTGAGTGCCATACACGGTAGTATGGATGGGGGATCCGGGAGCGTTGCTGAATCCAATCCCATCGTATAGTTCGGTATCAAACCAAATATGGATGAAGTGTGCTGTTCCCGGTGTCTCGACAACCCAGCGGTTTGTCCCTCCGAAGCGTAAATCGGTACGCTCGCCATAGGCGAGCGTGTCCAACACCCGTGGAGGAAATAGGACATTGTCCATTGTTAACGCGCGCGTTTTAGCAATCGCATACCGTGAAAGCGTCTCATTCGTAATCGTCTCGAGTGCAGCCTTCATATCTAACCCATAGGGGTTGATTGCCCAAGGCGTGAGAATCTCGGTGTTATAAAGCTCTGGTGCTTGCACGAGCGTGATATATAAAGTGTCCTGATGCGGCATGAGAATGCCACCGGGTTTGAGATGGCGTTTTTTGGCGTCCGCGAAGGTAGTAGGGAGACGGTCAAGCAGGGGAAGCTGTCCACGGCAATCGCCAAAGACAATGTCAACCTGTTCTGGTAACGTGATTTCAGTGGTGTCGCCTTGAATGAAGGTGATTCGGTCAGCAAAGTGGTTATCCACTGCCATCTTTTTGCCGAACTCAATCAGCGAGTTCGTTTCCACCGCATAGACATGACGTGCACCGAGTTGGCAGGCGATCAGTGCAAATACACCGGTGCCAGTCCCAATCTCCATCAGCGTCGAAGTCGGTGTGATGGCGCGCTGTAGCGCTTCAATATGTGCCCCCATGCGCACATTGTCGCGCATCATTTTACCGAAGTCATCCAATGAATACATAAGGGTTCCGTGTGGTTAAGGGCATACAGCCATGAGAATAGGATCGAGACTGCCAAGCTGCTCAATCATGTCAGGAACCGTCAGCTCAAAAACAGGTACTGATTTAATGAGCGTTGATATGGCATGAAAGTCTGCTGCATAAAGGGATTTTTTGAATATGTTGCTCAAAAAGTTAAAGCTCATCAGGGCTGATATGGCTGATGCGTAATTCATCCGCTGTGCGGTCGGCTTGTCTGATCGCGAATGCAGCACATATATTCGCCCAAGTTTAACGAGATCTTGAGCAAAATGATAGTCAGAGCCTTGCAGGTCAAGGAACTGCTTGTGCCAATCAGGAGCCAATGTCGGCAAAGATTCTTCTACTCCTAACAGTGCGGAGGTTGAAGTTTGCCACAAGCGGAGAAAAGGAAAACCGGGCGCAACAAAATAATCGCTTCCCTGCCGGTAAATTCCCGCAATATCATCGGTGACCACTTCATGACCTCTTAATGCGTAAGAGGCGGCTAGTGTCGATTTCCCCATTCCGGAATTACCGACGAACAAAACGGCCTCATCACCTATCACAATACCACTGGCATGAAGCGCGATGCGGTGTCGTAAGTGAAGTAAAAAAGATGCTACGGTACTCAGTAAGTAATCCATGATGTACCCCATCGACAGCTTGGGCGACGCCTGTACCCAAATTTCAGTACCATCCTGATTCAGGATGTAAGTGACCCCGTCCACATAAGAGAGCGCAATATATTGTCTATCGACACTCTGAAAGGTGAGGACACTCATCGTCATGTAGACACCGCGATCAGTGCGGTCGATGATTTCACTGTGATGCTGGTAGTGCGGATGAAAGATCCACTCGCCTCCGGGGACAAAAGGTAACTTGGGAGGCATGATAGGGGGGGGATTCTCAAACCAAACCCGACAATCGATTGACTTGTCGGGTTTGGCTAGTCCACGAATATGTGGGAGAGCCCTGTCACATTGAAAGCGCAGCCCATATAATTCGTAGTACGAAAATGGCATTTCACTACCTTCTCACGGAAGGCTCATGCTATACAGAACGTAGCGCGGGGCGCCGCCGGGCGTCGTGCCATAAGGACCGATAGTTCCGTCTTTGAGGATGAACGGCGGAGGAACCATGGTATTGATGAATCTGTCCAGACGCCCCATTGCTGTGACTTCTGGCTTGCTATAGGACTTCTTCTCGTTGGTCATAGAATCCCCCGTAAGTGGGTATACACGATTTCATCGGAACTAGACAATCGTTACTGTTATATTCTAGCCGCGTTCTGCCCACGTTGTCAAGCAATAGTTGAGGGTCTCCTAAAGTAGGATAAATGAATGGAAAAAGATATGTAACCCTGTGCTCGTCTGCTATTCTCTCCTCTATGATACGTAATATTTCGATTGGGTGCGGAACAACTTTGCGTAGATGCCGTCGATTGCCATTAACTCATCATGGGTTCCGGCTTCTGCGATGCGTCCCTGATCGAGCACCAAAATTCGATCTGCGCGTCGTACGGTCGATAGGCGGTGGCTGACAACGATAGCCGTACGGCCTGCTGCGATCTCGTTGAACCGCTCGAAAATATCATGCTCCGTCATGACATCAAGCGAGCTGGTGGGCTCGTCAAGCACTATCACCTGTGAATCGCGTAGGAAAGCACGCGCCAAGGCGATTTTTTGCCACTGCCCTCGGCTTAATTCCCGACCTTGAGAAAACCAACTTCCAAGCTGGGTAAAATACCCTTTCGCCAACTGCTTTATGAAGTCGTCTGCGCCCGCTTTCCGTGCTGCCTCTTCGATGAGGGCGATATCGGGTTCACTGTTGATGTCTGCGATGGCGATGTTTTCCCACGCTTGCAGTTGGTAGATATTGAAATCCTGAAACAGTACGGTGAATACCTTGCGCACATCCGAGAGGGAGTAATCGCGAAGATCGACACCGTTTAGGGTGATCCGCCCCGTTGTTGGATCGTAAAGCCGGCATAGCAGCTTGATCAGTGTGGTTTTTCCGGCCCCGTTTTCCCCCACCAGCGCGACAATTTCTCCCGGTTTGAGGGTCAGATTGACCCCTTGTAATACCTCGTGGGGCGAATTCTGGTAGTGGAAGCCAACATTCTCAAAGCGAATGCCTTCGCGGATTGGCATCATCGGAACGGGGTGTTCCAATTCCTTGAGGCGAGGTTCCAGCGCTAAAAAGTCATAAAAATCCTTCAAGAACAGGTTGTTTTCATACAGACTGGCGAGATCGTAAATAAATGCTTTAAACGTCCCCTGCCCGCGCTGAAACGCTTGGAACGCGATCACAACCCCGCCAATCGTGATCACCGCGCGCAGCGCATCCATGGCGACAAGTGAGAAGGCGATGAATAGGGCCGCGATCGTTGCCATTTCCGCCAGCAGTTCCAGTGTCATGCGCCGTCGGCTCAGCGCCAAACGCGCGTGGCGCAGTAGAATACGCCTATCTTTGTAACGGTCTGCGAACGTAGGCCCAGAATCAAACAGCCGAATTTCTTTTGCAAACGTGTCTGTGATGAGGGCGTTATTGTAGTAAAACGCCTGCCGCTCCAGTTCCGAGGTGCGCTGAACAAGGTCATACGATCGGCGTGAAAAATACAACCGGATAAATAAATGGGGGAGAGAGCTCACAAAGAGGATTAGTGGGCTAATGCTGCTGATGGAGAGGAGCAGGGTGACAATGCCGATCAAGACAAAACTGTCTTCGGCAAGTGAAAGCAATCCGGTAACGATCTGCTGGGGCCGGTAAGGGGCTTCGCTCTGAGCGCGGTTCAGCCGGTCGTACACCTGCGAGTTTTCGTAGTATTCAAGGTCAATACTCATCGACTTTGCGTGAATCTTGTTCGTCACATGATCAGAGACGATATATCCTTGATACTCACGGATGAGCCCAAGGATGCTGTTCAATGCAACGTTGAAGAAGGTGATCAACCCAACTAGCATGATCAACCCAATGATATATTGAACATCAACGTCGGCATGGGTATTGATGCCGCGTGTGATGGCGTCGATCATCGCGCCGGTGAGATAGAGAATGGCTACGGGGATAGCTCCCTGTACCAAAACCAAAATCAGCGAGAAAATCATCCATCCTCGGCTGCTTTGCCATACCAAATTCACGGCATACCCGAAATTCCGTGCCCCAAGATGAACTTTCTGCCGAAGTCGATTTGCCATCACTTAAACCTGACGCATAAAAGGACGAAATGTCCAAACCGAAATACAGAGCGACCCGTTTACCACTTGTGCCCATAGCCCGAATATCGGATGTGATTGTAGCCCAAGTAATCGAATCGAGGAATGCCTCTCAACTATCCTTGTTTTGACTGATCGTAATGCCTATGTCAGAAGGAGAAGCGGGGTGTAGAACAAAGTATGAAGTACAAATTGACAAATGATGGTCAGTCCTATAGACTTCGCTCATTACAGGATAAACTGTATGTTGTCATTTTGCCTCTTTTACAATCATCCCTTCAGTCTCTAGGACCCATCAATGCCGTCCTACACAGCATTTGGCCTAACATTTCAATCCGAAATTGCGATCCCCGAATTTGAACATCTCGATGACCGCCTTCCAGATGTGATCATTCGTTCCGGGGCGGTGCCAAATGCGCTTACCGCTCCAACCACCCAAACGACTCATCTATACCAGATCAACCGGACGGAACTGCTTTATCGGGTTCCGGGAGTTGCCCGCTACTATGTTCATGATGGACGCGAAATGGTCATCGAATCCGAACCCGGCATCGATGAAGCCAGCGTTCGAGCGTTTCTATTAACGACGGTGCTCGCAGGCTTGATGCACCAACGGCGGATGTTCCCGCTGCGAGCGAGCGCTGTGCAAACGCCACGGGGGGCCGTTTTGTTCGCGGGGGATAGCGTTTCGGGGAAATCGACACTGGCGGGGATTTTCCTTGTCAAAGGCTATCGGCTGCTGCACGATAATCTCGCTCCCATTGAAGTGGGTGCGGATGGCAAACTGTACACCACGCCGGGTTACCCTGCGCTCAAGTTATGGGAAGCATCTGCCAGTTACTTAGACATCAAAACGCAGAATCTTCAGTCCGTACGCCCCGGGATGCCTTGTTACATGTACCCTGTGGCCGATCAATTTGCCCGCGAAAAGCAGGAAATCAACACGATCTATGTGATAGGTAATGGATCGGAAAAAACGGACGCTGTATTCGACATCAGAGATGCCACTGGATTTCAAATGCTGTTAGCAAGTTTGTATTGCCCGCGCTTTCCTCAACAAATGGGCATTTTACCGGAATACTGGGCGCAGCTTACCAAAGTCACCTCAATTCTATGCAAGCGTTTGGTTTGGCTAAAGGCGTTTGACGATCGCGTCCACAAAATCATTAGAGGCATTGAGGGGGAATGGCTTTGACCCCTATTTACTGGTTGGCATCCTACCCTAAATCAGGCAACACATGGCTGCGCGCATTGATAGCCAATTATCTTGCCGATTCCGATCATCCCGCCAATATCAACGAGTTGGGCTACTACATCCCCTACGAGTCTTACCGTCTCTGGTTCGATCTCGCGTTTCAAATGGATTCATCCCTGCTCACCAACGCTGAGATTGACCAACTCCGCCCTGAGTACCACCGGTTGTTTGCCAAAACAAACACCGGGGTCATCGTCCTAAAGACGCATCAGTGCTTTTCACGGTTCGCCAATGGCGATCCACTATTTCCGGCTGATGCGACGGGAGGGATCATCTACATTGCCCGCAACCCGCTTGACGTAGTGGTTTCATTTGCAAACCACAATCGGCAAACCATTGACCAGACGATCCTCGATATGAATGACGCAGGTTATTCGCTGGCGAATTTTCCAAATGTGCGCTCTACCGCACTCCATGAACACTTGGGGACTTGGAGTCAGCACATCTCAACGTGGCTTGATCAGACCGCGCTGCCTCAGTTGACCATCCGCTATGAAGACTTGTCTGCCGATACGACGACTGTTTTCGCCCAAGTGCTTGAATTCCTAGGATTGGAAATGGATTCTGCACGCCTTGAAAAGGCGATCCGCTTTTCCAGCATTGGCGAGATGAAGAAACAGGAACAAGACCTCAGCTTTATAGAAAAGCCCTTGGGGGTGGAGTCCTTCTTCCGAAAAGGAAAAGTTGGCGACTGGCGCAGCTCACTGACGAGTGAACAGGTCGCGCAAATTGTGCGTGATCACGGGGCCATGATGCAGCGGCTTAATTATCCGCTGCCACTCATTGACGCGCCAAAGGATTAGGATCTCAGCGCAGCACAAAATCGAACTGCTGTTGAGTCAACCGCGCTGGCGTCAGGCGCATGATGTGATCGCGCAGCGTGGTCAGTACTGGGTGGCTGATCTGCCCAATCCGCCCGATCATCCGTGACCGCTCCACAACTTTCCGTGTATGTGCCAGCCGGGTTGCTTGATACACGGCGAGCGCTTGGCGAATATCTGCCCACTGACGTAGTACCTCACGTAAAGCGAGGGCATCCTCAATCGCCTGACACGCGCCTTGCCCCATATTCGGCGTCATTGCGTGAGCCGCATCGCCGAGCAGCGTAACACGCCCATCAACCCACCTGCTAAGCGATGGAAGATCCGCAATGTCGTTATACAACACGCGATCCTCCGGCGTCGCCTCGATGAGATGAGAAATGGGGGCATGCCACCCGCCGAACAAACTGCGCAGCGCCGCTTTGTGATCCGGCGGCGGAGAATTGGCGGGGCGGTTGGCAGTCGCAAACCAGTACACGCGATCCCTAACCAGCGGAACGATGCCAAAACGCGCACCCCGTCCCCATGATTCTCCCCACATCCCCTTTACTTCATCATGTGCAAACGGGATGACACCGCGCCATGCCGCATATCCGCGATACACGGGAAGGGTACCGGGCTGCATCTGCTGCCGCACCCGTGATCGAAGCCCATCCGCACCAATCAACAGATCGGCGGAAATGTGTGTGCCATCTGCAAAGGTGACGCCGATTCCAGAGCCCTGCGGTTCATAAGCGGCGAACTGCTTGCCGAAATGTACCTCATGCTGGATTTTGGGGAGCAGCACCTGCATCAGGTCTTCCCGATGCACGCCAATCGAAGGTGCGCCGTAGATCTGTGCCCACTGCGCCGCATCTGTGCGCGAAAGGACAAGTCCATCCCAGCGGCGGATGGTTCCTTCAAGTCCCGCATAGCTGTTGCTGATCGCCGCTTCAAGCCCAAGCTGCCGCAGCGCACGAACGGCGTTTGCCCACAAGACCAGTCCCGCTCCATCGGCACGCGCTTTTTCGGCTTGTTCATAAACGGAAACGTCCACTCCAATACCTTGCAGCGCGATCGCGGTGCACAGCCCGCCTACCCCAGCGCCGATAATCACTGCTTTCATGTTCGCCTCATAGGATGATTCGACCGTGTGAGCAGGATACAATAAAACCAACACCCTCGTAAAACTGTACGATTTTGGACAACTGTCAATGTACGCACACGCGCGACAGCGCACCGAAGAGCGACTCATGAACGCCGCTGCTACCTGCCTTCTGCGCAGTGGCTTTCGCCGTCTTACCGTCACCGCCATCGCGGCGGAAGCGGATGTGGGGCGGGGCACGTTTTATGTCTACTTCGACAATGTGGACGCCGTGCTGCTGGCGATCGGCAGGCGTTATTTTGTTGGCCTGCAAGCGGAGGTTCACGCCATGATGGCCGACTACGAATCGCCCGAAAAAGAACGGCGGGCATGGGAATTAGCTTTTGAAAAAGCCGAGGCGCTCAAACCCCTACTCGCGCTCATGAATGTACCGGAAGCGGCACAGATCACCTTCCGCTTTCAGGAACTCATGATCGCGGGCTTTCGGGACTCGCTGGCGACCAACAGCTTTCTCTATCCGCAGTGGATGAATCTTCCAACGGAGGTGATGGCGGCATTCAGCGCCGGGGCTGTGCTCACGGTGATGCGCCAATGGCTGGCGGGAAATTTTCCTTATACCGCGCAAGAAATGGGCGCGATGGTGTTTCGTATGCTCTATCACGGGCATGACTCACCCGCGAGGGGTGGGTGAGTCATCATTACAGCGTGGCTTCGGAAAGCATGAGCATCAATACGGCATTCACAACGATTGAAGCCACCGCCGCCCCCCATAAACTGTGACTCGCATACCCACTGAGAATGATGATCACCCCGGCAGCAAGTAGGCTGTATTCATAGGCGATGCGCGGGATCTGGTACCGCTTAAGCTGCACAGAACCGAGCGCCATGCACAGCGTCAGCACCATTAAGCAGGAAAGTGAGAGCACGATCCCTATCAGCGGATCGAGTTGGCGCTGTGCGAGGATACTCACAACCATACCCAGCGCGGTGATGGTGAAGGGGAGTGCGATCGACGCCAAAAACAGCTTCAAATTAGGCACCGTGATCAACTGCCGCATAAAGGGCTGATCGAGGTGGACGCGAAACCCACGTACCACATCGTGCGGACGCAGTTGAAGCAGCAGGATATACAGAATCATCCATGAAGGCAGCGACGGTGCGCCGCCAAGCGAAAGCAAGAACACGCCTACCGATACCAGCACAGTGCCGTTGATGAACAGCCGCAGTATTGCACCGGGAGAGACACGCATCAAGCTGACGA
>JAXLWG010000051.1:0-33163 GCA_046328615.1 Anaerolineae bacterium
GCGGGGAGACCGCTCACACGCACAGGGCAGCCGCTCGCTTCACGCACTCCCGCATCACGTGGGCATCGATCAACGCGATCGGGGATACCGTCGCCGTCGCTGTCCGGGGATTGTGCCGATGTGGAAAGCGCTGCGCCGAAAATCAGGACGATCAGCGAAACCAAGAGGAGGAGGTGGCGTGCTAGACGGGCGTTCATGATCGATAACTCCTGTGCTGGCGATGATGAAATGCATTACAACTTGTATTGCAGCGATCATATCCATTGTATGCGCGAAAGTACATCTATTTTTACAAGAACTATACAAGAATGAATCCTTTATGGATGACGATGAGTGATGTGGAATGTAAGGCTTTACGGAATTAAAAAGGGCGCACCACCGGATTCACAACCCGAAGGCGCGCCCCTTATGAAAGTCGTGCCGCTTAAGACGCGGTCTGCGTGACCGCTGCCGTATCGTCGAGCGGCTGAAGCTGTTCGCGATCATCCACCCATTTGATCGTCATGAGCGCCGCCGAGCAGCCCTGCCCGGACGCGGTGATCGCCTGACGGAAGGTTTGATCGTGAATTTCGCCGCCCGCGAACACGCCATCGACGCTGGTGTGATGGGTGTGATCGACCTTGAGATAGCCCGCTTCATCGAGCGCCAATTGATCACCGAACACGCGGCTGTTGGGATCGTAGCCGATGAAGATGAACACGCCGTCGATCGCCTTGTGATAGCGTTCGTTGGTCTTCATGTCGCGCAGCATGACGCCGTTCGTCAGGCCGTTTTCGCCCAAGACTTCATCGACGACCGTATCATAGATGAACTTGATCTTCGGGTTGGCCTTGGCTTTCGTCTGCAAGGCGATGCTGGCGCGCAGCGTATCGCGGCGGTGTACGACCGTCACGCTGCTGGCGAACTTGGTCAGGAAGATCGCTTCTTGCAGGGCACTGTCCCCCCCGCCGACCACGATCAACTCGCGGTTGCGGAAGAAAGCGCCGTCGCAGGTCGCGCAGTAGCTCACGCCGCGCCCCGTGTATTCGACTTCGCCGGGAATGTTCAGGTGACGGGGCGACGCGCCGATGGTGACGATCACCGCATCGGCACTGAAGGTTTCGCTGTAGGTGTTGATGGTGAAGGGCGAACCCTTGCTGAAATCGACGCTGGTCACGCTGTCCCAAACGAATTCCGCGCCGAACTTTTCAGCCTGCGCCTTCATGCGCTCGGCCAGTTCCGGCCCGGTGATTCCATCGGGGAAGGCGGGAAAATTATCGACTTCATGCGTGGTGGCGATCTGCCCGCCGAACTGCGGCCCGATGATCACCGCTGTACTCAGCTCAGCGCGCGCGGTATAGAGTGCCGCCGTCAAGCCAGCAGGCCCAGAGCCGATGATGGCAACACGGACTTTCTTCATTGTATGGGTAACCTCATGGTATGCGCAGAAACTAGGGTCGATCGATGCAGACGCCTCGACGCTGAGGCCGCATTCGGAAGCATGGACACGAAATTGACAACGCCCGGAAACCCGTCTAGCAGCCGAGGCTGCCTGACTTTTCGGCGCGGACAATCGCCAGCAGTGCATCCCATTCTTCTTTACAGTCGGGGCAGCACTTCAAATGTGCTTCGACCGCCGGAATCAATTCGCATAATTCCGCTCCGGAAGCGACCAGATCGGCTAAATGACATAGATGGCCTTCACAGCTTTCACAGTCTATGATGCCGTCAACGTGAGTATCGAAAATAGTCTGTATCAGTTTTTCTAACTGGCGCTTTTGCAATTCCGCCATGATGGCCGTCGTCCTTCTTGCATCCTGCTTCATATGTTCTGATGTGCGCATCCGAGAGGATCTTACCTTCTCGAATGCGCACATCCAAGCTAGAAAGCAGGACTAAAATGCGCAGCGGTAGCCGATCAGATCGTAGCGGATATAGCCTTCCTGTTCACCCACGCGCACCTGATACCACTCGCCAATCAATGTGATGACTTCCACCGGGCTTTGTGCGGCGAGCACCGCGACCGGCTGACTCACGGCGCTGGGCTGCGCGCGGAGATAGGTGATCCCGTTGGTGATCGGGGTGCATTCGGGAATAGTCGCCAAAATCATGCCGGGGGCCTGCGGCGTACTCGTCGCATCGGGGATCGGCGTGGGGCCTTGACCATTGACCGTGCCATTGACGAGGACGAGCGTGCCGGGGAACGGAATACTCGCGCAGGCGTAGCCGGGGAAGACGGAGACTGCGAACGTCGGCACGATATGCGCGGTGCGCGGCGTACCGTAGAGCAGCAGCATGGTTCCACTGCCGCGCAGACACACCGCCACGCCGTCAAAGCTGGCCGCACCTTCAGGGCTGAACACATCCACCGCTTGCAGCACGCCTAAATCGAGCACCGCCTGAATACCAATCGCTCCGGGGCCGAGCGGTTCTTCAACCGTCGCGTTGACGTAATTGCGATCGGCGACGATCGGGCGGCAGCGTACAGTGAAGCGGATGGCATCCGGCATGGCCGCGCGGATGGGGCTGGTTTCGATGTAGTTATAGTCGAAGCACAGCGGAACGATCGGCGGCGGCGGGAAAGTGGCCGCTGGAGCGGTGACGGTTGCCGTGCCGGTGCTCGTTGCCGTGCTGGTCGCCGATGCAAGCGCCGTCAGCGACGCCGTGGGCGTCAGCGTGATGGTGGGCGTGTTCGTCACCGTCGCCGTCAGGGTAGAAGTCGTCGTCGGCGTATTGGTCACGGTCGCGCTCGCCGTGTTGGTAGGTGTATTCGTCACCGTTGGCGTATTGGTCGGCGTGTTGGTGACCGTTGCCGTCGCAGTGTTCGTCGCCGTATCCGTGACTGTTGGCGTCGGCGTTTCCGTTGGCGTATCCGTCACGGTGGGGGTGTCGGTTGGCGTATCGGTGATCGTCGGCGTGTAGGTCTCCGTCGGGGTGTCGGTGATCGTTGGCGTCGCCGTTTCAGTCGGCGTGTCCGTCACGGTGGGAATGTCGGTCGGCGAATCGGTGACCGTCGGCGTGTAGGTTTCCGTGGGCGTGTCGGTGATGGTCGGCGTCGGCGTTTCCGTTGGTGTATCCGTCGGCGTGTCGGTCGCGGTTTCCGTCGGCGTATCCGTCGCTGTGTCGGTCGCTGTTGGGGTGATGCTGGCCATCGCCGTCGCCGTATCGATCGCGTTTTGGGTAGCCTGCGCGATGATAGTCGCCGTGGCCATCGGATCTTCGGTTGCTTCCGGCGTTGCGCTGCCGACGACGATGCGTACCGCTTGCGCCGCCGATAATGGGGAGCCAAAGCAGCATGCACCTAAATCATTGACCGTCAGGGAAAGGTAGATATTGCCTTCGAAGCCACTGGGCGGCAAATAAGTCAAGCCGTCGAGGGCGGCATTGATGTCATCGAGCGCCCCGTTGATTTGAATAGAGGAATGCGGCGGCGGATCAATAACGGTCAGGTTGGTAGTGGTCGCCAGCGTAATCGACCCCGCATTAGAGGGATCACCGATATTCAGCGCGGAAATATTCAACTGAATCTCGTTGGTTCCCGCATCCGGGTCGCTGATGATCAGCGCGTTGGAATTGATGTTGGCGAACGTGATCGGCGTATCGACTGCGGTCGTCACGAAGGGCGCCGGGTAGGTAATTGAAGGTGCCTGATTGAACGTGATCGGGTTGATGCCAATTGCGACCGATCCGAGTGCAGGGTTGACTCCATCACTGGCCGAAATAGCCAGTGTGGTTTCATCGCCTCCCACTAATGACACATCAGGCGTGAAAACCATGCCATTGAGGGCTGTATTGATCGCAATTTGCGGCCCGCTTAGGTCAACATTAGACGTACCGTTTCCTGTCACCGTGACTCCGGCGGTCCCTACGGTGAGCGTCCCGAAACTGGTATCGGCCAGATGAAGATTGACCGAAAGCGTGGGCGAGTCCACATCGTACACGCTGATCTGATCCGCTCCGGTGAAGGTGAATGGGGTACTCGGATTGGTCGTCACAACGACCGGCGAAATAATATCGGGTGCCGCGCCTGATTGTGCGAACGCCGTCATCATCAAGGGCATAATCAGGATCACGGCGAAAAGAGAAATTGCGCCAATGAACCAGTACCTGCCTCGCGTTTTGGTCATGTGCCATTTCACTTTCAGCTCATATGAGTAAGGATAAAATCAGCTTGCTGACTGAAACCAGTTGACGGCGGACTTTAAACCCACATCCGGCAACCGTAAATGGGATCTTAGTTTGCCGTAGCCGCCGCATCACAGCGAGTAGACCGAATTGTACACCGAATGGCAGCTAATACAGTTAGCAAAAAGGCCACTTCCTGTTATGAAAAGGTAGTGACCCTTGGCCTTACTCCTGAAACAGGTCGAGGATGTAATCCATACCCAACCCCTGCGACTGCAAATGAGATCGCAGTTTGCGGCGGGCATCATGGATCAGTTTGTAGAGGGCGTTGCGGTTGGTGCCCATCTGCTCTGCGACAATTTCGAGCGGCACATCTTGCACCGCCGTCGCGACAAGGGCTTGATACTGGCGTTCGGTCAGCACGCCGCGCAGGGCGGCCTGCACACGATTTAATACTTCGGCACGTTCGGCGGCGCTCTCTGGGGACGGCGGCTTATCGCCCGCAATCGGGTTTGCCGTCGCGCTTACTGTGTCGCCGTCCGCCGTGAGGTCGTCTAAGCTGAAATCTTTATAGCGGGCGCGGCGCAAATCGCTAATCGCCACCCGCACGGCAATGCGAGTCGCCCATGTGGTGAACTGGCTGTCGCCGCGAAACGTATCCAGATTTTCAATCACACGAAGGGTCGCATCCTGCGCCAAATCTTCCGCCATCTGTGTCAATTCATGATGGGAAAGCTGCTGCAAGTCGCTGCGTTCGCGGCTGAGATAATAGAAAATGCCGCGCTGCAAGCGCCCCTTCAAATCTTCAATGGCACTCGCCTGTGCATCGGTTCCGCTGCGTAGGTCTGCGATCCATTGGTCGTTCGTCCGTTCAGTCCGTTCCGCCATGTGCGTCCGTTGATCTGATTCCCATATCGACATCGGGAGGATTGTACACGAAGCGCCTAGCTTTTGGTCTACCCTCTGAGATCGCTCTTGGAATCGATTTTGGGATCTCGGCCTGATCGCTTGGTGAATTCGATCATCATGACCAAACGCCCCAACCGGATTTCGTCACCATTGCGGAGGATGCGCGGTTGGTTGGGAATTAACCGCTGCCCATTCAGATAGGTGCCGTTGCCGCTGGCCAAATCGATTAAGTGCAGGGCGTTATCTTCCCGGCGAATGATTTGTGCATGCTTGCGGCTGACGCCCTTTTCGATCGCCTCATACGGCCCAAGATCGATGGTGGGAACGGTGCCGGTGGCCGGGTCGCCGCGCCCTAAAACAATTTCTTTCATGGTTTCGGCTTCGATGGAAAATGTCTTATTTTCCCCGCGAATACGCAGATGCAAAGTCATCTTGTCATTAAAGAAAGAAGTGCCAAACCGGGCGAGCGACTGCTCTTCTTCAGCTTCCGCGAGTGCGCGTGTCTGGCTCCAATTCGTCGTCAAAATTCTGCCGCAGATTGGGCAGATTTTCGACGAGTCGTCGATCTGGTGTTCCCCGTAGGGACACTGAACCATCCCCATACCCATCTCCCAATGAATAACTTCGTTTGCGCACAAATAAGATGCGCGGATATGATGTTCCCATTGTAACATTCTTTTCATGTAGCGTGCATCTAGACGTGAAAATTCCACAAAAAATTCAGAGATGAAGGAATTCCTAATCCTTTGGTGAGCTTCCCGACGCCCCCCTAGCCTGTGCTATAATAAGATGAAGCCTGACGACACGAGAAAATGATTCGACTGCTTCTCACTTAAACCTGATCGCACTTTGGAGGAGGCTTAAGGCGCTCTTAAGTGCTATCCGTTGGTTGAAAAGCGTTGTGTTATAATCGTGGACGCTCTATCGTAGAGTTGCTAAGGGACACTAGTGTGAGTAACAAGCCACCAGAATCGCCGAACAATAACAACAACCAGTCGCCGTTCGCGAATCGCAACGCGCAGCGGTTATGGCTGGTGTTGGGTGTGATCGTCGTGATCCTGTTCTTCGTGGTGTTTGGCCAGCCGAGCAATACGCCGCGCGGCAGCAGCATCACGCTCGATCAGCTTGCCGCTTATATTAAGAACGGGGATGTCAACCAGATCATCGTTCGTGGCGGTAACGACGTCTTCATCAGCTTGACGAACGGGACGCAGGCATGGTACTACAAAGAACGGGAAACCGACCTGTTCAGCAGCCTGCAAAATTACGGCGTGACTTCCGAAGACTGGGTGAATTCTCACGTAGAATTCAGTGAGCGCCCCGGTGATAACACGACGACCGTGCTGTTTCAATTGATGGTGGCCATCATTCCCACGCTGCTGATCGTATGGCTGCTGTGGCGCATGATGCGCAGCGTCCGCACAGGGCAGGATCAAGCGTTGAGCTTTGGTCGCAGCCGTGCGCGCGTCGTCCGCGATATGGAACGCCCGCAGGTCACCTTTGCCGATGTTGCAGGTGCGGAAGAAGCCAAGCAGGAACTCGCGGAAGTCGTCGAGTTTTTGAAGGAACCTGAAAAATTCATCCGGTTGGGCGCGCGCATTCCGAAAGGCGTGCTCATGGTCGGCCCGCCCGGTACTGGTAAGACGTTGATGGCGCGTGCCGTCGCGGGTGAAGCCGGCGTGCCGTTCTTCAGCATTTCCGGCTCGGAATTCGTGGAAATGTTCGTCGGCGTCGGTGCCAGCCGCGTCCGCGATCTGTTTGAGCGTGCGAAGGCCGAAGCCCCGGCGATCGTGTTCGTGGACGAAATCGATGCGGTCGGTCGTCATCGCGGTGCAGGCTTGGGCGGTGGTCACGACGAACGCGAACAGACGCTCAACCAAATTTTGGTGGAGATGGACGGTTTTGAGACGGGCACCAATGTGATCGTCGTCGCTGCGACCAACCGCCCGGACATCCTCGATCCGGCGCTGCTGCGCCCGGGCCGCTTTGACCGTAAGGTCATCATGGATAATCCGGATCTGCGCGGTCGTCAGGATATTTTGAAAGTCCATGCGCGCGGTAAACCGCTGGCCGCCGATGTTGAACTTGAAGCGATTGCCAAAATTACCCCCGGTTTCTCCGGCGCTGATCTGGAAAACCTGATCAATGAAGGGGCGATTCTGGCGGCACGTCGCAATAAGAAGTCGATCGGCATGAGCGAACTGCAAGAGAGTATGGAACGCGTGATCATGGGTCCCGAACGCAAGACGCGGGTGATCACCGAAAAAGAAAAGCGCATGATTGCCTATCACGAGGCCGGTCACGCGATTCTGCATCACCTGCTTGAGTATGCCGACCCGGTACACAAGATCACGATCGTGCCGCGTGGACGTGCAGGCGGGTATGTGCTCTCGCTGCCCGAAAGCGATATTTTCCTTCGCTCCCGTGAGGAGTTCGAGGATCAGATCGTCGCGGCGATGGGCGGGCGCGCTGCCGAAGAAATCGTGTTCAACCACTTCACAACCGGCGCGGCCAGCGACCTGCAATTTGTGACGCAGAAAGCGCGCAGCATGATCACGCAGTTCGGCATGAGCGAAGCGCTTGGCCCGCGCACCTTCGGCGGCGGCACCGGATCGCTGTTCCTCGGTCGTGACCTGTACGAACAGCGCGATTACAGCGAACAGGCGGCGGAAGAGATCGATGTGGAAGTGAAGCGCATCGTGCAGACGCAGTACACGCGCGCCAAGCAGATTTTGCTGGAAAATCGTGATAAGCTGGAGAAGATCGCACAGGTATTGATGGAGCAGGAAACGCTCGATCGCGCGATGTTCGAGGAAATCATGGGTTCCCCGGCGGCGTCCGTGCGTGCTCAGCAAGGCGACGTTGCTTAGGGCAGACGTTGTCGCTAAATCAAGTATTTCGAAGGGCGATCCATGCGATCGCCCTTTTTGTTTGCACCGATGCATTCGCTCGGAGTGATCATGGCCGACTTTCACCTCAATCCGCGTTACAGCCGCTATGAATTGGGCATCGTCGAACTTGATCGCCGCTCGGTGATGCCGATCGTGAAAGCTCGGCCATCGTCCTTGCTGAGGTTTCGTACCAAGCCCCATCTAGCCACGACGCTGCTCTATTTTGGGGCGGTGATGCTGATCGTGTGTCCGCTTTCAGTTCTAATCAACAGCGTCTTTCCGGTATCTAAGCGATTCGATTTCTTTGATCACGTTGGGGAATTCACTCTGGTGTGTCTGCTGCTTCTCATCGTCGCTTATGTCGTGTCGATGCCGCAGCGCCAAAAGTGGCAGCGGATCTATAGGCGGCTGGAGAAAACGCGCCGCGTGATTGACGGGACACTGATCGAGGCGGTGTGGCGCAGCGAGGATTTTACCTACTATCAATTTGAAAAATCATACGGCTGGCGGGAACGCCAGTACCTTGAAACCGTGCTCGTCGCCCATTACGAGTTCGTCTCGCCAACCTCAGATCAAAGGCTGAGGGGATCGACGGAATGGGAGCGCCCCGATCTGAAAGGTAAGCCGCTGCCGCCACCCGGTACCCCGATCCGCGTCTTGTACGCGGATGACGAAACTCATATCATGCTGTAAGGGTGATCGTTCCTCACCCCTAGCATGAGAGGCTGTTTCATGACCCACCTGTATTTGATCCGCCACGCTGACTATATTTATGATCTCGTTGATGGGCATTATCCGAAACGCGATCAAGGGCTGTCGCCGGAGGGCGTGATACAGGCCAATCGCCTACGCGATCGGCTGGCCGCCACGGGCGAGATCAAGCCGGACGTGTTCATCTCCAGCCCGGAACGCCGTGCCCACGAAACCGCCGAGATTCTCGCGCCGTTGTTCAAGCTGCCGCCGCTGTTGGATGAAGGCGTGATGGAATGGCGCAGCGAAGATGGCAGCCTGACCGACGAAGAGTTTATGCGCCCATGGGAAACCATGACCGATGCGCAGCGTCCCTTTTACCGTTGGGTGGAAGGCTGTGAAACCATGCTCGAATTCGCGCTGCGTGTTCATGTCACGCTGAACCGGCTGCTGACGGAACACGCGGGTAAAACCCTCTTGATCGTCACGCATGGGGCGTTTATTCAAACCACCTTCGCTTTTTTCTTCGGGTTGAATATGGCTGTCCCGCAGCACGCCGCCCCGGATATCAATCGCACATCGATCACGCACTGGTACAAATCAGACGGCGCACGCCGATGGGCGCTGGGGCGCTCCAACGATCATTATCATCTGTTGTGAGCAGGGATAGCCCTTCAACCGTCAGGGTATCGTTGCCTAAGCGCCCGCTGTCTTGCGAACCACCGCGCTACACTCGCTTCGTAGCGGATTTGAGGGGGTGTTCATGCTTCGATGGCTGATTCTTTCCTGCTTGATCTTCGCAGTTCGGCAAACCGGTGATCAGATTGTCCGAACTTCGACTTCACCCGATGGACAATGGGAAGTTACGATCGTTTACGTGCCCCCGGAATCCCCTACAGGGCTGGGCGGTTACGCGGTATTCAGCGAAAACATGACGACGCACCAGCGGCTGCAACTGGGCGACCTTCCGAGGCGACTCATGGCAGTTTCGGAGCCGTATTTTGGAGAATGGGTGAGTAATACCCAATTCGCAATTCGTGTAGATGGCCCGGAATCATTCTCTGGAAGCTTGTATATCGCGGATGCGTCGCAGGAAAACAGTGTAGAAACGATGCAAGGGTGGGTATATGATTTCCGTGAGCAGCCGCCACGCTATGAATATTTGGAAACCGATGCTTTAATCCGCTGGAAAACGGGGACATTCACAGCATTCCATCATGCTTGCAGCCTCGCCCTTTATGACGCGTTCGGGCTGCGCCAGTTCCTCTTAGGCTACGACTGCGCGGGTTCTACTTCTATGTATGGCGACTGTCAGCCCCTGCATTACCTAGGCGAAGCCAATCGTTTTCGAAACGGTAGAGATAGGTATATATACTTACGCTTCGATGCGCCGCCTGAGGCTTCCTCGATGATTAGGATGATTGACGCCGTTACAGGTGCGCAAACGCCGCTTCTATCCGGTGAGATCGAAGCCATTGCCGATATGACGGTCCATGAATATGGGGGCATTAGCCTCTATATCTACATGGGGGGCAGTGGTCAAATCGATATGGCCGATGCGGACTGTGTCGTAGATTTTGAAAGACTGACGGATTTAGAGTTGTGTACCGTCAACCTGAGCTTTAACAATCAGGCGGATCAGGCGCACGCTTCGATCCAATGGATTGAGGAAAGCACCATCACGGCGGATGGCGCTCCCCTTACGATACGTGCCTATCCATCGGTGCGGGTGCAATCGTTCTTGTGTTAAAGGAAAGACTGGGTGGCTCGATGGTCGCCCGTTTGATTTCATACTGATGAAAGCAGCAGTCCCTCAATCGGCTCGGCTTCCCACTCGTCAAACGGATCGTTAGCGACGGCGGCGCGCGCCAGATGTACCGAGGCCTGCCGCGCTTCTTCTGATTCCCACAGCGCCAGCCCAATCAGCCGACCGGTCGCTTCATCTTTCATCGTGTGGACACTGATCAGTCCCGGTGCAGATTGGATCGCTGCCCCGTAGCGGTGCATCGAGTCGATCAGGGCGGCTTCGGCTCCCGGTTTCGGATGGTGAATCGACATTTGAACAATCATGGGATCAGCCTCTCGTGTGAAACGTCGTCGCCTATAGTACGCGTCATATCGAAAGAATGTTCGATTTTTATAGCGTCGCTGAAAATCGCAGAAGTCATCAATGCTTGAACCACACGGAGATCACAGAGATTCTGAGAGAAAACTCTCTTATTTTCTCAGTGACCTGAAGTAAATAGCTTGCTTTTGACCTCTCGCCTCGCGAACTCCGTTCGCACCCCCGCACCTTCCCGAATTCGGGAAGGGGAAGGCTCGCGAAGCGAGACGGGGGTTAGGTGATTCATAAACAACTTACTTCAGATCACTTCTGTGATCTCCGTGGTTCAACTGTTTTGCGGTCGATGCGGTTTAGCTTCGGCGCGGCTGCATGAACCACTCGGTGAATTCGGTGCATTCCCCTTGATCGTTGAAACGCATCACGAAAATGTTGTCGAATTGGCGGCGCGGAGTCTTTTTATCCGCCTCAAAGTAGATCGTGCGCCCCTGCGCGACCGCCGTATTCCCTTCGACGGCGACCGGGGTATAGCTCGCCTGCCACGATCCCGGCTCGTCCCGGTCTTCGATCCAGTTCAACGCGATCGCATCACGCCCTCGCACCGGCTCCGTATCCCACGGATTATAGAGATACGTCGCGTCGGCGCTGAACAACGTCTTGATCGCGTCCACATTGTAGTTTTGCCACGCCTGCACATAGCGGTTCAGCCATCCGGCTACATACGCTCGGTCAATCATGATTGCTGACTCCTTGAGGGTGTTTGTTTGTCTTTCCCTTATTTCTATATGCAAAAAGAGGCTGTTTATGAACGCCCGCTCAGCTTATCTTCCTCCGGGAGCTTATCCGTCAGCACATGAATGCCGCGTGCGACCCGGCGTTCGCGCGCGATGATGCCCCATGATTCGAGCAGATTCAGGTAGTCGATGACTGTGGATTTGCTAAGATACGCCCCTTTGGCGATCTCACGCAGGCTGGGTGATACACCGCCGTGTTCGCGTTGGTACGTCTTGATGAAGTTCAGGATCAGTTTGGCAGGCGTCCCGTTGACCGACCGGTATTTCGTCACGATGAAGCTCTCCTTGATGGGCGCGTCACTATCAGGCCGCCCTGACCTGATGGGTGTTACAGGAATCCAACAAAAGGTAATCTCGATAGTAGCACAAAAGTTCTTGACTGCGCGGTACGAATGCTGTGGGCATGCGGTAGGAATTGAGTTTGTGCTTTAATCCACTTGCTGCCGCTTCGCTTGGACGCCGCTCATTTGAGGTACAATTCGTTGAAGATGGAAAGGATGAGAGTATGGCCTTTTTGAAGAAGTTATTCGGGGGTTCGGGTAGTTCAGCGCCTAACACCTGAGCAAAAAGCAGAGCTGATCCATGTATTGGAACTGCTGCCTGCCGATCAAAGTGGCGAGTCGCTGTATGGGAAGTACCGGGGCTCATCATCTGTACAGGACGATGAAAGACGATACGTTACGGTCTTTCATTCGCGGCTTACATACCGCTTGGACAGAAGACCTTGACGACCATCCGTAGTTCTATGAGCGATCCATCGAGCAAACACGCGAATTTCGTCATCGATACAAAATGCGTTGATCTGGTATTTGCGCGGCGACAAAAAGTTGAAACCATCCGCACGACAAGCCTTTACACAAGCCGAGCATGGACATGCACTGCTTTATGTTTCGTCGATTTCGATTGCGGAAATGTACTATGTACATGAAAAATGGGGTGGTTCAACCCGTTTTCGCAGATGGTAAACGATCTAAAATCCCGAAACTATATACGTCTTATTCCGTTTTTTGCTGAGGATGTACTTGCGTTTGATACTGACTTTGCGGTTCCTGAAATGCATGATCGAATCATCGCCGGGTTGGCGCGCCGCTTGAACGCGCCGCTGATCACGTCGGATCCGGTTATTGCGGCTTCTGGGATTGTAACAGTGATATGGTGAGAAGGATTTAAGATGGCCTTTTTGAAGAAGCTGTTCGGTAGTTCAGACAAATCCAAGGGGACACGCGGTGCCTCTGGCGATCGCGGATTGTATTTCTTCGTCAAGCCGTTTGGTTGTGACGAAATCATCCGCGTGCGCATTGACCCTATGAACGATCTCAGCCAGAGCGAAGACGGGAAATCATTTTATGTGCGCAAAGTCGCCAGCGGCGTGAAGTGCTTCAAGCGTGTGGAGATGGAGTTCAATTTCAATGGCGGCAAACAGCTCGTCGATACCCGTATTCAGGGCGGCGAACTGGTCACCGAGGCCGATTGGTTGGTATGGGTGGGCGCGCAGTCTTAAGCTTAAGCGCGCAGGCAGCAGCGGATGGCTAGTTCGTTTCTTTGGGCTTTGAGCTTATGTGAGCCGGAAGCACCACGGTCAGCGCATCCTTGATCGCATCGGCGTCCTTATACGGCCCGCCGGTGTGATCGATCAAGCAGGTCTTCAGTTTCAGGAAGTCTTTCCCATCCACTGCTTCGCCGTCTTCTTCTTTGGGGCGGTAGAAGTGCTCAATCGACTGGCGCACACGCGTTTCGATACGGTTGCGAATGTTCGCTGTCCGATCCACCGTCGTGAGGATGACGAATTCTTCCGGGCCCCAGTGGCCGATGAAGTCATCGTCGTTGCCAAATTCACGCACCGCGTTGCGGATCATCAGCGTGACGGCGCGCAGCAGTTCATCGGCGGCGACGAAGCCGTAAATCTCGCGCAGGGTGTTTAGTCCATCCAAGCTCACCCCCAGCATCGCCCACGGGTACTCGGCGAACACCAGATGGTTGATCTTCTCATCTACCAGCGGGCGTTCCGGTAGTTCGGTCACCGGGCTGATCATGGTTTGCTGGTTGGAACGCTGGATGGCATTACGCACGCGCAGCCGGAGTTCTTGAATATCGAAGGGCTTGGTGATGTAATCGACCACGCCCAATTCAAGCCCTTGCAGCTTATCGACGCGATCGCGTTTTTCGGTCAGGAAGATGATCGGGACATCCTGAGTGCGCCGCTGAATGCGGAGTTGGCGGCACACTTCATACCCGTTGATGTCTGGCAGTCGAATATCCAGCACGACCAGATCGAACGACTCTTCCGCACTGATTTTCAGCGCTTCCTGCCCCCATGCCGCCGTGCGCACTTCGTAGTTCTGCACGGAAAAATAAGCATTGAGCATTTCGGAGAGATCGAGATCGTCCTCTACGATCAAAATGCGAGATTTTTCGTCCGCCATGAGCCTAGATCAACCCTTCAAGCGCTTGCACACTGCGACCGATTTCAAGGAAGATCATCCCCAGTTTGGCTTCTTTACGCGCCAACACCGTCAACACCGCTTCTTCACCGATAGCGTTGAGGATGACGTAGCCGTTTTCGCCTTTCACATAGACCTGTTGTAGTTCGCCGCGCCCCAATTCCGACGAAATGCGCTCGCCCAGCGAGAGCATGGCGGCGCTCATGGCGCTGACGCGGTCTTCTTCATAGCCGCCGGGAAGCGACGAGGCAAGCGGCAGGCCGTCCACACTGACAATCGCAGCCGCTTCGACATTTTCTGAGTTTGCTTGCAAGTCGCGCAAGCGCTGAATCAATTGTTCAGTCCGTGACTTGACCAACGCTTATTCTCCTGAACAGGTGGCACCGCTTCCGCAGGGCTGGTCGTAAACCACTAAAGCTAACCGACGCTCATCATTCTTGATTGTTGGTTAGTATAATCCTACCGCCAACGTGCCGCAACATAAGCGTAACGTTTTCGGCGGCCCACCGGCGGTCTATCAGAGGATGACAGCGATCTCAACAAAGCCGCTGACCAATACTTGAACCACGGGGATCATAGAGAAAGAAGGTAAGTTCTCCCTCAAAACCTCTGTGATCCCCGTTTTATTAACGGGAAGAACCGCCCGCGCCGAACAGACGACCGGACAGCTTGAATCCGTTATCTTCCAACCGTTCGCTAAACTTCGGACGGAAACCGGTCGGTTCCAGTTTGCCACCGCCGATTGTCCCCGGTTCACTGCCTTTCTGGCCGGGCAGCTTGTACACGAACAGGTCTTGGAAGGTGATGTTTTCGCCTTCCATCCCCTGAATTTCGGTGATCTGCGTGATCTTGCGCGAACCGTCCTTCAAGCGCGTCTGCTGGACGATCAAGTCGATCGCGCTCACGATTTGGCGGCGAATGGTGAACAGCGGCAGATCCATCCCCGCCATCAGCACCAGCGTTTCCAGACGGGCGAGCGTATCACGCGGGGTATTGGCGTGAATGGTGGTCAGCGAGCCATCGTGACCGGTATTCATCGCTTGCAGCATGTCGAGCGCTTCACCCGCACGGCATTCACCGACGACGATGCGATCGGGGCGCATACGGAGCGAACCGCGCACCAAATCGCGGATCGACAGCATACCGGCGGTACCCTCCGATCCGGGAATAGGCGGCGCGGTTTCCAACCGGACGACGTGCCGCTGAGCGAGTTGAAGTTCCGCGCTGTCCTCGATGGTGACGATGCGTTCGTCATCAGGGATGAACGTGCTCAACACGTTGAGGGTCGTCGTTTTCCCGGATCCGGTACCGCCGCTGACGAGGATGTTCAAGCGCGATTTCACGCACGCTTCAAGGAAGTCGGCCACATCGCGCGTCAGCGATCCGAACTTGATCAAATCTTCGATCGTCAGGCGCTTGTCGGGGAATTTACGGATGGTCATTGTGGTGCCGAGCAGCGCCGAGGGCAGCGTTACAATATGCACGCGCGATCCATCGGGCAGACGGGCGTCCACCATCGGATTTTTGCGATCCAACGTACGCGTCAGCGGGCGGACGATGCGCTGTGCCGTCCACATGATATGGTCTTCGTCGTCCCAAACGAGTTCGGTTTCGACCATGCGCCCCTTGAACTCGCCGAAGATGATTTCCGGCCCGTTGACCATGATTTCGCTGCATTCACGGTTGCGGACGAGCGGCTCAATCGCGCCGAAACCGAGCAGGTCATCACAGATCATTTCGCTCAGGGCGGCAAATTCCGACGAGGATACCCGGAATTCCGGGCGCTGTTCGGCCAGCGTGGTCAGCACTTGGCGCAGACGTTCGTTAATGACAGCGATTTTTTCAGGATCGTCGCGTACCCATGTATCCGCTTCATCCGGGGCTTTCAACAGTTTGGATCGCAGCATTCGGCGGAGCTGGGCTAACTTGGCAGGGCTGCGCCGTTTGTTGGGAATCACATAGTGGTGATCGTTAGCAGCGGCGGGGCCGGGCGGAGGTGGTGGTGGGGCGGCTGACGGCGTGAGGGCATCGAAGGGATTATCGGCAGGCTTTTTCTGCCCCGGGTTATTCGAACCTTGTTCATTTAGTTTTCGCTGGATAAACGACATGGCGCTGCATCCATTAATCTCAAATGTGCCTATACGTTCTGATTGTATGCGAACTACCGAGAAAAATCAGCTTAATGTGTGCCATTTGGGGGATGATCGTACCGGTACGCCGTCGTAGAGTAAGATAAACGAAACCGACGGAGAACAGAAAAGGCGACTCCATTGTTACGAGTGCTGCTCAAAATCGGATCGGTTTTTCGCGAAACGTTCGAATCTTGGAATGCCGATCGTGCGCCGCGTCTAGCAGCGGCGCTTGCTTACTACGCGATGTTTTCGCTCGCGCCCCTGCTGGTGATCACGGTAGCGATCTTAACCGCCGTTTACGGCGAAACAGCGGCGCGCGGCGAACTTGGCCTGACGCTGCAACATATCGTCGGCACAGAGGCTGCCGTGTTTTTACAAGACCTCGTCGCCAGCAGTCAGCGCGCACACGCCGGGCCAATCGCGACCTTGATCAGCGTGCTGGTGGTGGTCTTCGGTGCGCTCAACTTTTTCGCCGCCCTGCAAGACGCGCTCAATACGATCTGGGGCGTATCGCCGCATCTGGTCGATACGCGGGCGGGCATTCTGTTCTTCTTAAAAAGCCGTTTGCTCTCCTTTTTGATGGTGCTCTTGATTGGCGGTCTGCTGATCGTGTTCATCGGTTTCAGCTCGGTCATCAGCGCGGTTATTACATTGGGGAGCAGTATGGGCGTACTGTTTGGGTTGGCCCCGCTCCTGCTGCGCATCCTCGATCTTGTGCTGTCGATGCTGGTGATCACGATCCTGTTTGCGACCCTGTTCAAGGTGCTGCCGGACGCGCATTCGACTTGGGGGGATATCCTGTTCGGCGCGGCGGTGACGGCGCTGCTGTTCGTCATCGGTGAAACGGCGCTCAGTTTGTACTTGGGCAGTGGGGCGGTGGCCTCGGTGTTCGGCGCGGCGGGGACGCTCGTCGTGCTGCTGGTGTGGGTGTATTATTCCGCGCAAATTTTGCTGCTTGGCGCGGAATTCACGCGTGTGTTTGCCAAGCGGCGCGGCACGCATATCCGTCCGCGTTCGCCGCGCCCCAAACCGCTGGAACTCCCCGCCCCCTCACCGGAAACCATTCCCCCTGCAACCGCGATCGTGAAAGCAGAGGTTCAGCCGGAACCGCAGGGCGAAGGGACTGCCGATGTGAAACCACCCGTTCCTCCGCCGGATGCGCAAGCGGAAGAACGGATTGAGGCGTAGCCTGCCAACCCAAGCGATCAGGGTGACCGAACGATCTCCCATCGCCATAGCGGCCCGTCATCGGGGGTATTGAGTTCCTCGATGACTCGGAGTCCGCATTTCTTCAAGACATGGCTGGACGCGTTATCTTCGGCCAGCGTATGCGCCCACACCTTTTGTACCGCTGGCTGTCGAAAGGCAAAATCGATCAACCCCTGTGCGCTTTCAGCCGCATAGCCCTGATTCCGGTAGGCATGTGCGATCCCATAGCCAATTTCGACCATGCCCGCCGAATCAGGTGCGCCTTTGTAACCGCCTAACCCGATCAGCGCATGGTCGATGGGATGAATGAAGAGGTAGGAAGCCCACGGGCCGCCGCTGCCGAGATCCTTCAGCATATGCGGCAGGGCTTCAGGAAATTCGAGATAGCCCTCCATCACCCGAAGCCCGAACTGCTTTTCAAAGACCTCACTGCCCGCGATGAGCGCCTCAATATGCGCTGCCGTACACCCTTCCAAGACTAACCGGGAAGTTGTGAGGGTCATGCTTCATCCACCAGCGCCAGCAGCTTGACATGAATAGCATCGCGCACGCTGCGATACACCGCCATGACCGACTCCTCATCGCCAATTGCCAGCGCCGGATCAGGGAAGCCGATATGCACGCGCTGGCCCTGTCCCATCCACACCGGGCAGTTGTCCGCCGCGTCATCGCACACCGTGACCACTAGATCAAACGGCTGGCCGATGTACGCGCTGAGGTGCGTCGGGCGCTGGCCTTCGGTGATAATGCCGATCTCCGCCAGCGCACGCAGCGCATAGGGGTTGGGACGATCGGCGGGTTGGGTGCCGCCGCTGTGTGCTTCCCACTGGTCGCCGCGCTCGGCATTGATAATCGCCTGCGCCATTTGACTGCGGCACGAATTCCCCGTACACAGGATCAGGATGCGTTTTTTCATGTTGTGCCTAGTTCGAGCAGCACACCGTCGGCGGTGTGAGAGTTAGATGCTGTTCGGCTTGACGGTAAGCAGCCAACCGAGCTCCCAGCGCGGACAGCCCATGACCGATCCGCTGCACGAGTGTGGACGAGTTGCAGCAGGTGACGTAGCGAATCAAGCGGACTTTAGCGGCCTCGCGCAGGAGTTCTTGACGATAACCCTGTGTGGGGATCAACATGTGAGTATCCTTTCCTTAAATGATAGACTGATCTAGGCGGGTTTGCGCGCGGTCACACGGGCACTGAACAAACGCGGCATCCCCGCTTTGCGTTCGACAATGCCTTCAGCATTCGATTTATCGACCACGACAATGTCGGTGAAGCCCGCCGCTACCAGCATGCCAGTGTAGTCGCTCACATCGATCGCCCCTGTGACACATTCCGACCACTGCGACAGATCGGCGCGCAGTTCGGGGCTGAATTCGCCTTCGGTGACGATGTCGCTCACGCTGATACGCCCGCCCGGTTTCAACACGCGGAAGGCTTCCGCGAACACCGCGCCCTTGTCCGGCGACAGGTTGATCACGCAGTTGGACAGGATCACATCGATGGTTTCGCTCACGACCGGCATTTGTTCGATCTGCCCACGCCGGAATTCGACATTGTTCGCATTCATACGCACCTTGGCCGCGTTGGCCTTCGCCAGCATGGCGGGGGTCATATCGATCCCGATCACATAGCCCGTCTCACCGACGCGCTGCCCGGCGAGGAAGCAGTCGATCCCGCCGCCGCTGCCCAGATCGAGCACCCATTCACCCGCTTGCAGTCCCGCGATCGTTACGGGATCGCCGCAGCCGAGCGACAAATTCACCACGTCTGCCGGAAGTTCGGTCAGCATCGCCGTATCGTAGAGGGCACTCGATGCACAACCGCAGTCGCTTGCTGCATCAGCCGGGCCGCAGCACGAATTCATTTGACCGCTGGCGATCGCGCCGTAGCGCTGGCGTACTGCATCATGCACATTGGAACCATCTCCGCCGATGCCGATGCTGTTAACTGAAATGGTCGAACCCGTCTGTTCGCTCATGATCTGTCGTCCTTTGACATATCGATACTTATCGATGAATATCGCGAATAAAAAAGAGCGTTCGCTCTAGCTTGATCATATTGACATTTATCGATATGTCAAGCCCGGACAAAAATTCAACGCAAACATGCTCAGTGCTTTATCTATATGATGGCAGATTGTAGGGGCGTTCGGTTGAAAGCCCACTTAAAAGACTTGCAGGATGAAGCACGAAAGGTGAAAGCCACAAGGGAACCCCTTCTTTCTTTGCGCCTTTGCGTTTCACATCGCCACCACGACCGCCGAAGCCATGTCTTTTGTATGCGTCAGGCTGACATCCCATTGCGTGAGGCCGAGATCGGCGGCGAGCACAGCGGCGGCCCCGTGGAGTTGCAAAATTGGGCGTCCGCGCGTGTCATTGAGGATTTCAATATCGACCCAGCGCACATCGCCGATCCCGGTGCCGAGCGCTTTGGCGACCGCTTCTTTCGCCGCCAGCCGCGCCGCCAGTCGATGCGCTTGTCCCGCGCACGTGAGCTGCTCCGAAGCAGTGAAAAAGCGGTTAAGGAAGCGATCGCCAAACCGATCCAGCCCTTCCTGAATCCGCGCGCTTTCGATCATGTCAATGCCGCATCGCAGGCTCATCTGCTTCTCAATTCCCTGAAATCTCGCAAGTTCACGTAGGCTCAGTACACTCACATTCAGTGATAGTACTCGACCGGAGATCAAACCATGTCTAAAGAACGCTACCAGCCAATTCTGCGCCAGTTGGAACACCTTTGCGCCCAACTTGATTCGACGAGCGACTTTTCCCATCGCTTCATGTTTGGCGGTGTCGGATTGTACACGCGCGGATCGATTTTCGGAACCTTGATGGGCTTAGACGACGATACCGTGTCACTGGCGCTGAAACTGCCTGCCGGTGGGCGCGAATCGCTGAACACGGGCGAGTCGATCCCCGAACCACCGGGTGGAAAACAATATGCATCCATTCCGCCCAGCATCGCCGCCGATGACGATCGGCTGATGGAATGGTTGGAATGCAGCCTGACGCACACCCATGCGTTGGCGGTCAAAAAATCTGGCAAAAAGAAACTCTAAATCCCGCCGCATCCTCGATTCAACCGCTGCCAAAATCGATTGTGGCAAAAGTTCGTTTTCATCGGCGTGCCATTTTACGCCCACGATTTCTGAAAAACGCCGCGCTGTTTTGAGCGCGAAAAAGGGGTACTCTCGCTCATGGTTATGACAATGTGAATTATCAGAACCCACTCGCATAGAGAGCTTCGCAGACCGGGAATCAAAAGGGCGGGTCACTAACAAACGACCCGCCCCTGTAAACCCACTAGAGAACCGACTTTACGGGTGATTGCCCGATACTTCGGTCACATACAGCGTACCACTGACATTGTTGCTCTGGCTGTAGCTGCCGATCCAAATGTCATAGCGACCGCTGGACGGATTCGCCACATCGATCGCCGGGTTCAGCGTGCCAAACGAGTCGTCATTGCACAGCCACTGACCGCTGGCCGTGTTGACGATCATCGTCGTGTCACCGCTGCCGACGAAGTAGAAGCGCAGGTTGCTGAACGAACCGCTGGTGTAGCTGACGCTGAAATCTGGCGCGGAGGCGGCAAAACCACGGCAGTCGCTGCTTAGGTACGACACATCCACGCTGCCACCGCTCGTCACGCCGACACCGAACGGATCAGGCGTGAAACCGCTCGTCAGGCTGGTCGAACCAAAGGTGGGCGACAAGCTGTAGTTCAACTCACTGCTGTTGTTATTGTTGTTTCCGTTATTGCCGTTGTTATTGTTCCCGTTGTTTCCATTATTGCCATTATTGCCGTTGTTCCCGTTATTGTTCGTGTTCCCCGTGTTGAGGTTCGCGGACGTGGACGGGTCATTGCTGGTGAGTTCGGTCACATACAGCGTGCCACTGACGTTATTGCTTTCGCTGTAGCTGCCAATCCAAATGTCATAGCGACCGCTGGAGGGGTTCTCCACGTCAACCGTCGGGTTCAAGGTGCCGAACGAGTCGTCACTGCACAGCCAATCGGCGGACGCTGAATTGACGATCATCGTGGTGTCGCCATCGCCGACGAAGTAGAAGCGCAGCGTGCCGAAGTTGCCGCTCGTGTAGCGGACGCTGAAGTCCGGCGCGGCGGTCGCATAACCACGGCAGCCATCAATGTAGGACGCATCGACACCGCCGCCGCTCGTCACGTTGACGGTAAACGGATCGGGCGTGAAGCCGCTGGTCAGTTCCGTCAAACCGAAATTCGGCGTCAGGCTGAAATCGAGGGCGTCACCGCTGCTGTTGTTGTTATTGTTGTTTCCGTTATTGTTCGTGTTCCCCGTGTTGAGGTTCGCGGAGGTGGACGGGTCATTGCTGGTGACTTCGGTCACGTACAGCGTACCGGCGACAAAGTTGGACGAGCTGTAGCTGCCGACCCAAATGTCATAGCGACCGCTGGTGGGGTTTTCCACGTCGATCGTGGGGTTGAGCGTGCCGAACGAGTCGTCACCGCACAGCCATTCGGCGGATGCCGTGTTGACCACCAGTGTCGTATCGCCATCACCGACGAAGTAGAAGCGCAGCGTGTTGAACGTGCCGCTGGTGTAGCGGACGCTGAAATCCGGCGAGGCCGTCGCAAAACCACGGCAGCTATCACCCAGATCGGCCTGAATATCCACGCTGCCGCCGCTCGTTACGTTGACGGTGAACGGATCGGGCGAGAAGCCGCTCGTCAGTTCTGTCGCGCCGTAGTTCGGTTCCAAGCTGTAGTCGAGGCTGGTGCCGCCCTGCGGATTCTGCGGCGGGTTGTTCGGCGGTGTCGCGGTCGGGGGCAGCGGCTGCGGGGCGCTCGCTGAAGTGCCGGGGTTATTGCCGCTCACCTCGGTGACATACAGCGTGCCGGACACATTGCCGCTGGAGCTGAAGCTGCCGACCCAAATGTCATAGCGACCGCTGGTGGGGTTCTGCACATCGACCGTCGGGTTCAAGCTGCTGAACGAGTCGTCGTTGCACAGCCAATCGGCAGACGCCGTGTTGACGATCAGTGTCGTGTCGCCAAGGCCAACGAAGTAGAAGCGCAGCAGGCTGAAACCGCCGCTGGTATACGTCACGCTGAAATCGGGCGCGGCGGTCGCGAAGCCACGGCAGCCATCGCCGAGGTACGACACATCCACGCTGCCGCCGCTCGTCACGTTGACGCTGAACGGATCGGGCGTGAAGCCGGAGGTAAGACTCGTGGAACCGTAATTGGGCGGAAGGGAAAAGTTCAGTGTGCCGCCGGACTGCGCCGGGGGAGACAGTCGTTCCGCATGACCGGATACGATGGCTTTCATGGTCGCTTGATCGACGTGTACAACCTCGATACCGCGGCTCGGCTGTGCGAATGCGGAAAAGGCAGTGATGAGGATCAGGACGACAAGAAAGAGACGAAGCACGCGGACGGTGCTGTGGAAACCTTGACGAGATATCATCAACAGCTCCTTTGAGGGATCAGATTAAAGCCCGATACCTTCAGTATATGTCACTTGGATTGCTGAAGTGCGGATTCTTTACAGGTTCTTTGCGAGTGTAACCCGATTTTTAACCCTTGCTCATGCCCTACAACGGCGGGACATTTGCGCCTAGAATCGGTGCTAGATCACCGTATGAGGAGGCGCAATCTCGTCATGAGCGAACCACAAGCATTTGATTTTCTAAAGGAACTGGCGGCGATGGCGCAGATGGAGCGCCCAACCGGACTGACCGATCCGGTGGCGGCAGCGCGGGTATTCAACGGCGGTTATACGCTCAAGGTGTACCCGACTGAGCGCATTGATCAAGACATCCCCGGCGTGCAGTTTGTCGATGTACCGGATGACGCCGATACCGTGCTGGTGATTCACCGCGAAAACCCGGTCGAAACCGCGCGCCAAATCGAAGAACGCACGACGGCAGGGCAGCGCGTCGCGCTGCTTGACTTGAGTCAGGCTGAGGCGGGCGCGTGGAGCGCCGAGTCCGCCGATCCCGACCTGATCCCCGCCATCACCAACACGATCGTCTATTTGACGACGCTCGCCGCGTGGGAAGTCGATCTGTACCGGCTGCTGGCGCTGGTGATGACGCCGATGCGCGATGGTACCATTCACCGCCGTGTGATGGCGCTCTCGATGGCCTACTATTGGGCATGGCGCGGTATCGTGATCGACGAAGTGAAGCGGCTGTTTGGCGATGAAATTCCCGAAAGCGGCGTATTCCGCGCCGAAACGCAAACCCGTTCCCGCCTCGGCGCGTACCTGATCAAGCTGCGCGCCCGTGGGCTGCGCTTTTTCGTGCGCAAAGTTGAGTTTCCTGATCGTAAGGTGGACGCGATGCGCTTCGACCTCGTGCCAGAGACAAGCTCATGATGCCGATGCCGCCTGCTGTTCGGGAGGCGCACCGGCACTCCAGTAATCACCGGACGGAAATTGAAGCCAGCGCGCAGTGCGGCTGTTTCTACTGCCTGCACATCTTCACACCGAAAACCATTCTCAGGTGGATCACAGAACTGAGCGGGGGAGAAACCGCCCTTTGCCCCCAGTGTGGCATCGATTCGGTGATAGGTTCCACGTCAGGTTACCCCATCACCGACGCTTTTCTGCGTGAGATGCGTCATCACTGGTTTGACATTCCCTATACACTGCGACGCGTATAACCAAGAGGGTGGGGCTTGGCCTTCAGGCCTTTAAACTACGGAAGTGATCTCAAGTAAGTTGTTTACAGATCACCTAACCCCGTCTCGCTTCCCGAATTCAGGAAGGGGCGCGTGCAAAAACGAGTGTGAGTGTTTGCTCGCCTCTCCGAATTCGGAGCTGAGAGAGGACGGGTTTGACAACGGGGGAGGCTCATTCGACGAAATGGATTGTGAGGGTTTGGCCTTCGGGCATCGAGCCCATCAACACTGCCGACAAATCGCCCGTTCATCCCCACCCCGAGCTGTAGGGGCATCGCGTAGCGTGCCATCCGCAGGATGGACGCTGCTATGCCCTGACGGCCAATCCCACGCGGGCATAGCAGACCCGAAAAGCACGGGTCTACGCTATGCTTTTGCACGCGCGGGATCCCTCATTTTCCTTTACGGAGTGCCTGTAAGGGTTTGATGCCCGAGGGCCAAGCCCTTACGCGAAAAATGCGCACAGCGATTCTGTCGGCGCCCCATAACCCTCCAAACCCGTCCTCTCCTCCAGCCGAATTCGGAGAGGGAGATTTTGATCAACAAGGTACGAAGTTTCGCGTTCGTGGGGGAGAGGTCAAAAGCAAGCTATTTTTCTCTGTGATCTCCGTGTCCTCTGTGGTTTAAGAATACTTTCCTTGTTTATTGACCTGTGATCATCTTTGCGCTTTGGCATCTTTGCGCCTTTGCGTTGACTCTTTTTCCGTCGTCTTGTTTTTGCGCGCTACTTCATATTCTCTTTCGCCATCAACGCCGATAAGCGCCCGCCAGCCGCGCTGTCCTTCGGGAAAATGCGCTCAATCTCTGCGAGTTCGTCCGCTGTGAGTGTCACATTCAGCGCGCCGAGATTGTCCTCAAGGTTGCGCACGCGCCGCGTACCGGGGATCGGGATCATGTCGTCGCCCTGTGCCAGCACCCACGCCAGCGCCAACTGAGCAGGCGTGCAGCCTTTTTGCGCTGCCAGCACCTTGATCTTCTCGACCAAGTCCAGATTCTTGGCGAAATTTTCGCCTTGAAAACGCGGGATCGAGCGGCGGAAATCATCCGGGGCGAAATCGTCGGGCGACTTGATCTGCCCGGTCAGGAAGCCACGCCCCAACGGGCTGAACGGCACCAGCGCAATATCGAGTTCGCGGCATGCCGCCAAAATGTCGCCTTCAATGTCGCGCGACCACAGCGAATACTCGCTTTGCAGCGCGGCGATTGGATGGACGGCTTGCGCGCGGCGGATGATCGGCGCTGATGTTTCCGACAGTCCCAGAAAGCGGACTTTGCCTTCTTGGACGAGCTGTGCCATCGTGCCGATGGTGTCTTCAATCGGCGTGCTGTCGTCGTAGCGGTGCTGATAGTACAGATCGATCACCTCGACGCCGAGGCGTTTCAGGCTGGCTTCACAGGCGGCGCGCACATACTCCGGTTTTCCGCTGAAGCCTTTGCGGTTGCCTTGCTCATCGCGCACGATGCCAAATTTGGTGGCAAGGATGACTTGATCGCGCTTGCCTTGCAGGGCGCGCCCCACCAGCGACTCGTTATGGCCCATGCCATAAATATCGGCGGTATCGAAAAACGTCACGCCAAGATCGATGGCCCGGTGAATCGTCGCAATCGACTCGGCTTCATCGGAAGCGCCGTAAAATTCCGACATGCCCATACAGCCCAGCCCCACTGCCGACACATGGAGACCACTTGAACCCAACCGCCGCTGCTGCATTCGCCCGCTCCTGTGAATGTTTGCCCAATTCGTCTCATTGTGCGCCTGTGAAATTGGCGGGTCAATCAGTCCATATACCCCCCACAGATTCCCCCATTTACAGGGGGAGAAATTCACACTTTTTCTAATGTAAATCACAGGGTATTTGCCCTATAATGCACTTTGGAATGGGCTCCGAAACGTGGGGGTAAGGCAGTTCCCCAACCCTGCGCGTTAACCTTCTTTGTACCGTTTTACAATCGAGCGTACGCCGTCATCAGTTCGCAGGACAGCCTGCAAGGAGGATTTGGTCCGGTTGGACACCGTTCGTCTGGACACTACTCTGCTCAATCCGCATGTCGCAACACCCGCCCTTGCCCTCGATTTCGAGGTCATTTCGCAAACCTATGATCGGTTCGTCAGTGCCTTCCGCGCTTACAACGCGCGCGGTGTGGTCTATTACGCCATGAAGGCGAATGCAACGCAGGACGTGCTCGATCTGTTGGGGCGAAAAGGCGCAGGCTTTGAAATTGCCTCGCTGCCTGAACTGTACAAAGCGCTTGCCGCTGGGGCACAGGGCGAACACATCATTTGCAGCAACCCCATTAAAACCCCCGCTTTCCTGCGCAAGATGCAGGCCGCAGGCGTGTATGCCGTCGTGGCAGACAGCATAGACGAAATGTACAAAATTGCCGACGCCGCGCCCGGAATGCGCGTCTATGTGCGCCTCGCCGTCGATAACACGGGGAGCGTACTGCCGCTGGCCGGAAAGTTCGGTGTCGATAAAGAACTTGCCCTCCAACTGTTCGATCTGGCGCGTGAGCTGGGACTGCACCCCATCGGGCTGTCGTTCCATGTCGGCTCGCAGTGCTTGAAACCGCAAAATTGGGTCAACGCCATCCGCGCGTGCGGTGAAGTGTGGCGTGAAGCCGAAGCACGCGGCCATCACTTCAATTTCTTGGATATTGGCGGTGGTTTCCCGGCGGGACACTATCATGATGCCAGTATTCCCACCATCGAAGCGATCGCTGATGCCGTGATGCCCGCGCTCAATATGTTCATCCCAGTGCGTGCCGATCTGCTGTTCGTGCTGGAACCGGGGCGCGGCATGGTCGGTGAAAGTGGCCGTCTGCTGGCGACCGTCGAAGGCAAGGCGATCCGCCGCACCGCCTCTGGCGATCAGTCGTGGTTGTACCTTGATGTGGGTGTGTTCAACGGCTTGATGGAAACCTATGAAGGCTTCCCGCCGGTCGTGAGCGTGCTCGATGTTGATGGCCGCGAACGCTCGCTGAAGACCTACACGCTGGCCGGGCCATCGTGCGATAGCTGCGATGTGATCGCACGCGATCTTCAACTGCCGGAAGTGCAGATTGGCGATCGGTTGGTGTTCTACGACACAGGCGCTTACACCAACGAATACGCGGCGGCCTTCAATGGCTTCCCGATTCCTGAGGTGATTGTGCTGCCCGAAACGAGCAGTACCGGCTTGACGATGGGGGATTTGGTCGTGAACAACACCAGCCACCCCGCTGAAGAAATGCAGCCCGCCGAAACTGCACCCGCCTGACTGCTGGGTGTCCCTGAGGCACCGTCGTTGAACTAACTGAAAACTGCTGGCATCACAGACCGGAGAGAGCTCATCTCCGGTCTTTGTATTTCTATTCACAATAACGGGTTATGCTGAGAGAAATGCCCACGAGAATGAGTCTGTCGTGTGATATGACAATGGGACCCGGATCGATGATAGAAATCGTGATCGGCACATCATTGACGTATAATTTCCATAAATGACTGTATTGGGCGGCCATATGGCAACTCCTCCCGTTTCGCCTCCATCTCCGCTGCCTTTAGGCACGCACCGATGGCTCTCCGTGTTTCAGCTCTTTCTCAGTTTGATTGTGCTGGGAGCATTGGTTTATGTCATTCATGCGTTGTTCGTGACCGAGCGCACCGATCCGGTTTACGCGACGATTGGGATTTTCAGCGTTGCTGGACTGTTGATCGCCTCTGTGCTGATGACGCGTACCGCCTTTGTGTTGACGCGGTACAGCCAACGATTAGCAGAACACAATACTCAAGTGATCGACGCGCTGCGCCTGAGCGAACAAAATATGCGCACGATGCTCGACAATTCGAACATTGCCTTCATGCTGCTGGATCGCGAATACCGGATGATTGCATGGAATGCCCATGCAGTTGAGCTGTGGAGTCAGGTCTACGGGAGACCGCTCGAACAAAACACCTGTGTACTGGACTATATGACCCCGCCCGCCCGCGATGACGCTCGCCAATCTTATGTCGCTGTCCTCGAAGGCGAATCTCAGTTTGGCGATATGCAGATGACGGATATTGCCACCGGCAAGCCGCATTATCTCCACTGGAGCCGCAACCCGGTCTACGATGCGCAGGGGCAGATCGTCGGGATTTGCAGTGTGACTCAGGACATCACGCCGCAAAAAGAATTGGAAGCCTATGCCCGCGAACAAGAGCTCGTCTTTCACGAACTGGTTCAGCACACCAACATCGCGTTCTGGATCTACAGCGTGACGGAGAAGCGCTACTTATACGTGAGTCCCTATTACGAAACCCTGTTTGAGATCACGCCTGAAGAACTCATCGCCAATCCCAACGCCTATAAGCGTTCGATTCACCCGGACGATGTTGAAGTGCGCGCTGCCGCAGCCCGCCGTGCTTATATAGAAAATGTTCCCTACAATGTGCGCTACCGGCACATCCTGAAAGACGGTTCCATCCGCTGGCTGTGGGCACGCAGCTACGCGATTCCCTCACCGGATGGCACCCGTATCCGCGATATTGGGCTGGCCGAAGACATCACCCCACTGGTCGAAGCCCGTGAGCGCATGCACGAGCAGGACATGATCTTCCGTGAGATCACCGAACATTCCAACATGACCTTCTGGGTGCGCGATCTACTTCGGGATGGCAAATACATCTATTTCAGTCCATCGTACGAGTCGATCTTTCATCACAGCGCGGCTGAGCAGGATACGGATCGATTTGCATATCGCCGCCGCATTCACCCGGACGACCTGCCCGCCGAAATCGAAATGACGCGCCGGTATCAGGAAGAAGGCGTTCCATACGAAATTCGCTATCGCATCGTGCTGGATGACGGGTCGATCCGCTGGCTTTGGTCGCGTGTCGCCAAAATCTATAACGATAAAGGCATCGCGACCCGCAGCCTTGGCTATGCTGAAGACATCACCGCGCTGAAAGATTTAGAGGAACGTGCCGTCGAATTAGCGCTGGAACGTGAACGTCACGCGCTGCTTACGTCCTTCATCCAAAGCGTTTCGCATGAATTCCGCACGCCGTTGGCGACGATTCACACCGGCCTGCATCTGTTGAGGACGACCGAGGATAAAGATCGGCGCGTGGATCGCATCGATCGTATCGAAGAACAGGCGAACCGTATCATGCGCTTGGTCGAAGATATGGTGACGCTGACCCGGCTGGAAAATGATGCCTCGCTGATGAAGGAAACGATCGACATCACCCCGCTGCTGACGCATTCAGTGGAGTATTTCCAGAAGCAGGCCGCCGCGAAATCGATCGATCTAAGCGGCGATATTTCGCCTAATCTGCCGATGATGCGTGCTGCACCGGAAGAATTGATGCGCGCGCTGCGCTATCTCCTTTCCAATGCCATCCGCTACACGCCGCCGGAAGGGCATGTGAAACTCAAAGCCTGCGTTGAGGGCGATCAACTGCGGATCGACATCGAAGATTCGGGTGTGGGGATGGACGAAGAAACACTTCGCCGCGCTTTTGAACAGTTCTACCGGGGAGACTCTGCACAATCGACCAATGGTGCGGGGCTAGGGCTGCCGGTCGCGCGCCGCGTGGTCGAACTGCACGGTGGAACGCTCACCGCGATCAGTTCGCCGGAAAAGGGCAGTACATTTACGATTCACATTCCGCTCAAATCGAAAACCGCACCGCTGCGAAGTGATCTAAGGTGATTCGGTGCTTTCGCCTGCCGGGGCAAGCTGTATCGTCTGCACGATCTGTTCGATCTCCGGCTCCCATGCCTCGGCATCCGTAAGCCGATAGGAGAACGCGATCCCATACCACACGGTGCCATCGACCAGTAAAAAGCTCCGCAGCCGCACGCTGCCTTCTCCTAGAAGAATGTCCAAATCAGCCCGGTATATCGTGCCCACAGTGCTTTCCATCGCGTGTACCGCATCGCGCGGAATGTCGATGTCTGTAAAGACGGCACTCAAGCGCGACCACACAACGGCTTCTGAGGGTGAAATGGGAAGCTGCGTGTCCTCGCGCGTCACCATGATTCCGCGCAAGCTGAGGAAATCGGCCAGATACAATCGCGTGTGTTCACTTAGATAATCAAGACCGGTCGCGAGATAGTCAAGCTGCCCGCCCTGAGCAAGGATACCGGAAAAGAATGCTGGCCCCATGCTAACATCGGTCTCGCGGAGTTCGGGCGGCGCGGAGAGCGTGATTCCGTTGACGGTATAGGTTCGCCAGCCAGCAGGTACACTGACCGGAGCGTTGTATATCAGTCTTCCCTCGCTCATCGCAGAGTCGTCAGTCTGATCGGGTATCTGCGAAGAGGAGACAGAAGAAGGGGATGCTGTGTGGGTATCGGTGAGCGCAGCGGCTTCGCTCGTCGCTCCACGATCATCGGGCTGGAGACCAGTTCTATTGATGGCGAGCAGAATGACCACTACGATCAGCGTCATCAAGACCGCTCCCCAGATCAGCGGGGCGCGTACCCCCTGCTGCCGGGTTTGCTTCGCGACTGCGCTCGGCGGTGGCACAGTCGGACTGACTTGAGGGATTTCTTGAGAGACAAATCGCGTGGGGATGGAGCCCGCCTGTATTTGGGTCGGATCAAGGTTCAAGATGGCCTTGATAACCGCCTGCACGCCCTCAGCAAATTTCTCGCCGCGCAGATCCGCGTACTGGATCATGCCGCGCCCCAACGGAATCGCGTCGTTCCAGAACTCCCCATGTACCCAGACCGGAAAGACGGGCTTCCCTAGGTGACTGGCGACGGCAATTTCGTCACGCACAAAGTTCGAGTCGCGCGAATTGGGACTGGCGATCAGGATCACCGCGTCGGCTTCTTTCAGTGCTTCGCGGATGCTGTCTTCCCAATCGGGTGTGCCAACCTGCAAGCCGAGGTGATCGATCCAGACCCCAATATCCGCCTGCTGGAAATCTGCCCGGAGTCGCTCCAGATAGTCCATGTCCGTGCGCGCGTATGAGATGAAGACTTTTTTCTTCGCCATAATCCGCCCTCGCGTGCAGGTCGTGCCAATGTGGGAAATCTCTCATTTACTCGATTATAGCGTGCTGAGCTACACCGCCGTCACCAAAATCGGACGATCCTTGGTGATGATGACTGTGTGCTCATACTGCACCGCCACCTTGCCGTCAATCGTCTTGAGCGTCCACTTATCATCCATCGTGTAAATGCGTCCTTTGCCGGGGGTCAGGAACGGCTCCAGCGTGATCACCATGCCTTCTTTGAGCATGGTTGTCGCCGCGCGGTTGTAGTGATTGGGGATGTTGCGCGGTTCTTCGTGCAGTTTGCGCCCCACGCCGTGACCGTTCAGCTCACGGATGATGTTGTAGCCCTGTTTATCGGCGTAGGCCTGCACCGCTTTGCCGATCACGTACATCGGCTTGCCTGCCCGCGCCGCGTCGATGGCGACTTCGAGCGCCTGCTGTCCGGCGGTGCACAGTTTTTCCGTTTCCGGCGTGACCGGCGGTACCGCCTGCGAATAGCCCGAATCCGCAAAATAACCGTCCAACTCCGCCGACACATCCACGTTGACCAGATCACCGGGCTGGATCACACGATTATCGGACGGGATGCCGTGCGCGACTTCATCGTTGATGCTGATGCAGGTGTTGCCGGGGTATTTGTAGGTGATGATGGGGGCGGAACGCGCGCCGTACTGCCGCAGCACCGCCGCACCGATCGCGTCGAGTTCGAGTGTCGTCATCCCGGGGCGCATCGCCTCGCGCATGGCCTTGATCGCTAACCCGACCACCCGCCCGATCCGCAGCAGCCCTTGTACATCACTGGGAGAGTCTATCGACATGATATTGTGCTCACTAACTGGTTGTTTGTTTCTAAAAGTGACGCGAATTATACCATCGAAGCCGCATGCTGACGGCGGTGGATTGTGATGGCATGTAACATTCGTGAAACTTGTATAGAAATGCATTCCCCATATACTAGAATTTACCCTGATTCATCACTGATACTCAACACAGCACAATTTAATCAATCATTACTCTTCCGTTGATCATCCTTTGGTTGGCAGGCTTTTGCTTAGGCGCTTGATGCATCAAGCCCTTACAAGATCGAATATGCCTGCCCGTTTTATTAGAACGAGGTTTTGTCCTGTCAATCGAGGAACGATGTCTGAACTTGCACCCAAAGCGAATCGGCCTTCCACTAAACCAGAGGTGCAACCCACCGAATCTCTTTCCTCAGATTTGGAGCAGCAGTCCTCAATCTTTGAATATCCACTCACGCCTGCTGCGATTCTTCAGCTTCAACGTACCGTCGGGAATCGGGCAGTTTCTCGTTATATAAGCCAGCGGACTCAGACTCACCAGCCCAAAATTCGGCAGCGCCCCGCTTCCTTTCGCTTGCAGCGACAAGTGCTGAGCGATATCAAAATAGAACCCCGACCCAACCCAGCAAATATGGCGCTGCAAATTGCATTTGTCACCGATGTTGTCATTGCGGGACGAACTCCATCGCCCTTTCCGGGGACAATGGGTGCGCATTCGACTGCATGGGTTGCACATATCGATGAGGTACGACGATTATTGGTGAATAGGAATATTGGGAATGCCGCACTCGCAATGGTGGCGCGCGCGAGAGAGGAAGCGGACACGGACACCGAGCACTCCCTATATAAACTGAAGGCAAAACTCAGCACAGCACATCAAAATCTGTTGGATAGTTCAAATAAAAACCTCAATATAGTGATTTTGGCTGTCGAAGCAGCGGTTGCAGAAGACAGTGTGCCGAAGATTCTCTCCACGCTACGGGCGCTTATTGATGCTTATCTAACATTTGTGAATTATCTCCCCGCTGCCACGGTACAAGGAGGTGATCCGAGTGGGCATGGAGAAGGTAGCGCTCGTGGTGAAGTCAATTCCTTTGAATATGTGTATGCGGTTTTTAAGCGTGGAGATGAGGATAAATTCACCACAGAGCTTGAAAAAGTCCCTACAAACGCAGTTTCAAAGAAACTAAAACCTGCTGCAACAGCGAAATTTGCGGAGGATGGTAAAAATAGCGCTCTGAAAAAAGCGCTGATGACCAACACGTGGTCGTTGTTTGCGATGGAAACGCCTGATATTTTCACAGGGAGCGATGATGAAACGGAGCGTTTGACCACATGGATACTGCTGCTGCGAAATTTCCTTAAGACGATTCGCCGCGCCTATCCGCACACCTTCGAGTTCTTGGAACTTCACAACGCAGCCCAGCAAGAAGCAGCATTGCGCACTTTAAATTCGGATGCCGACAACAAGTATAAGGTTGCTAACAAGTTTCTCGAC
>JAXLWG010000052.1:0-28872 GCA_046328615.1 Anaerolineae bacterium
CTGCGCCTCACGCCGGAAGAGCATGACTATCAGCTTCAGCATGTGGGCTGCCGTACCCTCATTACCCTGTATCCAGATGAGGCAGGCGCGCGCAAACTGACTGGGCACAAGCGCAGGTTGATCGCGCTCGGCGCAGTGCAGCGTCCCGATTTGGTTGACTCATTGGATTGGTCGCCCATTCCCGAAAGCGAAATCAAACGCTATCGGGCGATTGAAGTGGACTTGAAAGCGGTTGCCGCCATACTGTTCACTTCCGGCACCAGTGGCAAGCCGAAAGCCGTGCAGCTCACCTACGGCAATTTCTATGCCAGCGCACAAGCATCCGCCGCCCGGTTGGGCACCCGTGAGGATGATCGCTGGCTGTTGTGCCTCCCTCTGTATCATGTCGGCGGGCTGTCCATTCTTTTCCGCAGCGCGTTGACGCGCACACCGTTCGTGGTGTTGGATCGCGGCTATACGATCCAGACGATAAGCGACATTATCCTCAAAGAGCGCGTGACGGTCGTGTCACTGGTGCCGACGCAGCTTCACCGGATGCTGCAAGCCGGGTTTGAGCCACCTCCCTATCTCCGCTTGATTTTGCTCGGCGGGGCGTCTGCCAGCCCAGAACTGCTGCATACGGCGGCAGAGCGAAACATCCCGATCGCGACGACCTACGGCCTCACCGAAGCTTGTTCGCAGGTGGCGACGATGCCCCCAGATGAGGCACCTCACAAACCGGGCAGCGTGGGCAAACCGCTGCGCGGAACGACCGTGCGTATCCTTGACGAACAAGGGCATGATCAGCCGCCGGGGGAATATGGTGAGATCGTCGTCAGCGGGCCAACGGTGATGAAAGGCTATCTCGGTTTGCCGAAGGCGGGCGGCATTTTCCACACTGGTGACATTGGCTACTTGGATGCGGAGGGTGATTTATGGGTTGTGCAGCGCCGCACCGACTTGATCGTGACGGGCGGCGAAAATGTCTACCCTGCTGAAGTCGAATCCGTGCTGCGCCAGCAGCCCAGTGTCGAGGAAGTATGTGTCGTTGGCATCCCAAATGCTGAATGGGGACAGCAGGTTGCGGCAGCGATCGCGATCAAACCGGGGCATTCGCTTACTACGGACGAACTGACGGCGTTTGCACGCGAACATTTGGCGGGTTATAAAGTGCCGCGCCGGGTGCTGTTCGTTTCAGCACTGCCAATGACGGCGTCCGGCAAAATTGAGCGTAAAGCGGTTGCAGCGTTGTTTGCTCATGGGTGAAGAGGGGTGGATTATGGGAAAAGTACGGACGTATCAAAGCGAACAAATCTCCGTTCAATACGAACTGAGCCGCTGCATTCATGCTGAGGAATGTGTTCACGGACTGCCCGAAGTGTTCGACAAAAATGCGCGTCCTTGGATCAATCCTGCGGCAAGTCGCGGCTGATGCGATCGCCGAGGTGATTGAAGCGCTGCCCGACAGGAGCTTTACATTACGAGCGCCCCGACGGAATGAGCGAGCAGGCTGACACGATCAATGCGGTGCTGCTGGCCGTCAACGGGCCGCTCTATGTGCGAGGGCGCGTGGAAATCGTCTCACCGGACGGCGGAAGCATCATCCTGCAAGATACCCGTGTCGCGCTCTGCCGCTGCGGTGCCAGCCAGAACAAGCCGTTTTGCGATAACAGCCATCTTTCCAGTGGATTCCAAGCGGGTGATGCGCTGACGGCTGAATCTGAGATCGAAAAGACAGAGGTGGTTTCTGCATCTTCGCTCCGCATCACGCCCCAGACGAATGGCAGTTTGCATCTCGAAGGGGCGTTTGATCTCAAGAATGCACAAGGCGATCGGCTGGATAGCGGCAGCAGTGCATGGTTATGCCGATGTGGTGGATCGCATCACAAGCCGTTCTGTGATGGTACCCACGGGGAAATTGGATTTAGGACGGAGTCCGACGGCACCCTGTGAAAAAGAGGGGGCACATCACGATCGATGTGCTTCCATAAAATTACTGCCCACTTTGTCTCATGAGCGAATACACGACCACAATTGAAACAGCATCGATCACGAGCAGAATCAATTTCAAGGGCGTTAGGTTCAAGGGGGTGTATCTCACAAGTTCAATCACAACCGCCATGATTTGCGTTAGAAGAAATGTGCCACCATGCGAGATGACGACAAACCTCCACGCGCCAAACCCTTTGCTGGTATTTCGAGATTTCTGCATGTTCGTTTCGTAGGCAAGTCCACTTTCGGGTGTTTCCAAGTAGTCGCGAATGTATTTCGCGGTTTCCCTAATTCGAAAGTCATTTTGCGCCCATCCGAAGGCTAACAGCATGGCGAGCGGCGGAAAAATGAGGCTCACCAGTTCATTGGACAAACCGACGCTTAGGAATATTCCCGCAAGAGTCAGTGTAATGGACATCATTTGCTGTCGAAGTCCAATCCGCTGAAGTATTTCACTTCTCAGCGTCGCATATTCCAGCTCACTGCCCGGTGAATGAGGGCGTCTCTCCTTGTTGGCTTCTCTGCCCATCTCGCAATCACTCACTTTTTATGGTTGTGATATTGCTTGCAAGTCATTTTCAAGAACAACTCAAAGAGGGGCACACCGTTATCGATGCACCCCCGCATGCAGTTTTTAGGGCGTTGGCAGCCCCAAATGGATTTCTTTGCCTTCGCGGGCGGAGCGATAGCAGGCATCAATGATGCGTGTGCGCTTCAATCCTTCGTAGCCGTTGTGTACGGCATAGCTGCCGCTGCGCACCACGTCAAGGAAGTTGCGAATGACGGCCAAATGCCCTTCACCGCGCGTGACTTTCGGGCGAATTTGCGACGGGGAACCCGCCGTATCCGAGAAAATTGTCAGTGTATCTTCCCAGTTGTAGCTGCGCACGTCGATATGCGCGCCGCCGGTTGTGCCGAACAACTCCACGCCGTAATCATCCCAGTGACGCCCATAGGTGGCCCAACTGGCTTCCAACAGCAGCGTTTGACCATTCGCCAACCGGATAAACGCACTTGCGAGGTCTTCGACGTTGAACAACTTCGAATCTTTGTACTCATCACCGCGCCCACCGATTCCGCGATGCCCTAGTTCGCTGTAGGTGCTGGCCGTCACCGAGACGATTTCCGGTTCGCCGAGTAAGTACAACGCCATATCAAGCACATGCACCCCAAGATCGATGAGCGGGCCGCCGCCTGCCGTTTCTTTGTTGGTGAACCAACCGCCTAAGCCCGGAATCCCACTGCGGCGCATCCAATAGGCTTTGGCGTAGTAGGTCGATCCCAAGCCGCCTTCATCCACATATTTCTTAAGAAGCTGCACATCCCCGCGTTGGCGGTGATTAAACGCCACATGCAGCACGCGGTTGCAATCCGTCGCTGCCTTGACCATTGCTTCGGCTGCTTCAAGACTGTGGGCGAGTGGTTTCTCGCTCAACACATGTTTTCCGCTCGACATTGCGGCGATCGCCGCCGGAGAATGCAAATAATTCGGGGTGGCGATGCTGACCACATCAATGTCCGTGCGGTTGACCAGATCTTCGTAATTCTCGTAGGAAAAAGGAATGTTATAGGCGGAAGCGACGGTTTCACGGCGAGCGGCGTTTGGGTCTGCGATCGCGATCACCTCGATACCGGGCAGTGCTTTGTAGGCTTTGAGGTGGGCTTCGGCAATGCCACCTACACCGATAATGCCTGCGCGAAGTGGAGTGCTGCTGTCCTGTGTTTGCATGCGCTATGCCCTATGGGTAACTGCTGAATCCTGCTCCGATTTTAGCGTTTGTGTGCAAAATCCCTTCATGCCATTCATGGCATCAATGGTTCTTTGCTCAAGCAGTGCCCTGCACTAGACCATATTTACGTTTCGCACGATAATGGAATCATTCCATATTCACCTTGAGTATTTTGGATGAACACCCGCATGACAGACGCTGTGTTGTACGATACCCACATGCATACCCCGCTGTGCAAACATGCCAGCGGTGAGCCTGAGGCTTATGCCGAGCAAGCGGTGAAGAAAGGGCTGAAAGGCATCACCTTTACCGATCACAGCCCGATGAACATTCCGTATTCGCAGCACCTGCGCATGGAAGTTGATCAGTTTGATACGTATTTGAGCATGGTTGAACGTGCGCGCCTTGCTTTTGAGGGACAGGTCGATGTTCGGCTAGGGTTGGAAAGCGATTATTTTCCCGGCGCGGAAGCGTGGCTAACCGACCTGCACCAGCGCGCCGATTTTGACTATATCCTCGGCTCCGTCCATCCACAGATGGCCGAATATCAGCGTTGGTACTTGCAGGGAAATGCTGAGGCGTTCTACCGCACCTATTACGACCATCTGGCGATGGCGGCGGAAACTGGGCTGTTTGACTGCATTTCGCACCCGGATGTAATCAAGTTTGTGCATCCGCATGAGTTCAAGCCGGTGGCTATCCTCGACAGCATTCAGGCCTCGCTCGATCGGATCGTCAAGACGGGGCTGTGCATGGAACTCAATACGTCTGGCCTGAACAAATCTCCCTTTGAGATGTACCCCTCAAAGACAATTTTGCAAGAAATCGCGGCCCGTCAGATCCCGGTTGTCATCGGTTCGGATGCACACGATCCCAAGCGGGTAGGTGCGGACTTTGACAAGGCGATGGATATGCTCGAAAGCGTGGGCATCCACGAAATCCATTTCTTCCTCAAACGGCAGCGGCAAACCGTCAGCATCGAAACCGCGCGGGCCAGTCTGCGTCAGCCGGGCGGTGTGCGCCAAATGGTGGCGGATTTCGCGCAGCGGTTCATTTAGGTAAATCGGCAGCAGAGGACTTGGTCTAAATGAACAGCGCCCGCAAATCTTCTGATTTGTGGGCGCTGCTTTTTGCGAAACGAGCGGTCAACTTATTTGTCGTACGCTGGGATAGCCTCAACATCCGGGGCGGCGGCGGGTTCGTTGGCGAGATACGGGTTGTAAATCGCCTCGCGCTCCTGCCGGAACTGCTTGGTGTACAACTGGTAGTAGTGCCCCTTCGCACGGATCAATTCGGCGTGGGTGCCCTGTTCCATGATGCGCCCTGCGTCGATCACCAGAATGCGGTCAGCGCGCTTGATGGTACTGAGACGGTGCGCGATCACGAAGCTGGTGCGGCCCTTCATGAGTGTTTCCATGCCGCGCTGAATCAGATCTTCGGTGATCGTATCGACTGAGCTGGTCGCTTCGTCCATCACCAGAATTTCCGGGTTTGCCAGTACAGCACGCGCCAAGCTGATCAACTGCTTCTGACCAACCGAGAGCAGGATACCCCCTTCACCAACATCCGCATCATAACCGTTGTCCAGCGTGCGAATGAATTCATCCGCGCCCGCCAGCACTGCCGCCGATTCCACTTCCGCGTCTGTAGCATCGAGGCGACCGTAGCGGATGTTGTCGCGGATGGTGCCGCTGAACAGGTGCGGCGTTTGCAGCACCACACCAATCTTCGACTGGATCGACTCCAGCGTCAGTTCGGTATAGTCGCGCCCGCCGATGCGGATCACGCCTTTGCGCGGCTCGTAGAAGCGGCAGACGAGATTGACGATTGTGCTCTTGCCGCTGCCCGTTGCGCCCACCAGCGCGATCACAGTGCCGTGTTTGACGGTCAGATTGAAATCGCTGAGGACGGGCTTGTTTTCCTCATAGTAGAACGTTACATCTTCGAACTGGATGTCGCCGCGAATGGTATCCACCGGTACCGCGTTGGGACGATCGACGATTTCCGGCGGTGTATCGAGCAGCGAGAACGAGCGCTCTGCCGAAGCGACGGCGTGCTGCATGGATGCATATACACGCGCCATGTCTTGAATCGGCCACATCATGAACGTGATGTACGAGATAAATGCGCCGATCGCGCCCACCGTCATCGCACCAGACGTAAGCTGCATGCCGCCCAAGTAGGCGACCGCCGCAACCGCGAACGCGCTGATCAACTGCACCGCCGGTAGGAACAGGGCCGAAAGCCATGCCGCACGATAGGACGCGCGGCGCATCTGCGCGGTTAAGTCCCCAAATTCGACAAGGTTCGCATCCTGCCGGTTGAGCGCCTTGATAACGCGCACGCCGTTGATGGTCTCGTTGTAGTTGGCGGTGATTTTCGAATTCAACTTACGGCTTTGACGGAAGCTGACCAGAATGCGCTGCTGGAACCACGCGGCCACCACGATCAGTACCGGGATGGTGACGATTACGACCAGCGTCAACTGCCAGTTGAGCGAGAGCATGTACAGGGTCGCCGTGATGATGACCATCACCGCCCATGTTGTATCGAGCAAACCCCATGTGACCAGATCGGCAATGCGTTCGCTGTCACTGGTGACGCGCGACATCAACCAGCCGACCGGCGTCTTGTCGTAGTATGACAGCGACAGCTTTTGCATGTGATCGAACAGGCTTTTGCGCAAATCATACTGCACGGTTTGACCCAGCAGACCAGCGCAGTAGATGAACGCGAATACCGCCCCCGCAAACACGATGTACAGCCCCGCGTAGGTTGCCAGCAGCGAGTACAAGGCATCCCGGTCACCGGGGATGATGGCTGTGTCGATCATCTGCTTGCCTAGATAGGTGAAGGTCGAATCGACCAGCGCCATCAACCCGACAAAGAACAAGAAGCCAATGGCCAATCCCTTGTGCGGTTTGAGCAAGCCGAGAATGCGGATCAGCGTGCCGCGTGTGACTTTAGAGGTAAATTCCTCTTCTTCAAATCGCAGTTGTTCATCAGACACGTGCGATTTCCTCCTCAAGTTCTGTTTCAATTCGTGCTTGAATGTCATAGATACGGCGGTAAATGCCGTCCTGACGGATCAATTCCTCGTGCGTGCCGCGCTGCACGATACGTCCTTTATCGAGCACCAAAATCAGATTGGCATACATGACTGTCTGAATACGGTGCGCGATGATGAACGACGTGCGCCCTTCCATCAGCGATTCGAGCGCTTCGCGGATCTGTTCCTCGGTTTCGGTGTCCACCGAACTCGTCGCGTCATCCAATATGAGAATGCGCGGATTCTTAAGCAGTGTTCGCGCCAGCACGACACGCTGTTTTTGCCCACCGGAGAGCGTCACGCCTTTTTCACCGATGAGGGTGGCGTAGCCTTCCGGGAAGGACAGAATGGTATCGTGGATGGCTGCCGCTTTGGCCGCCGCGTAAACTTCTTCATCGGTGACTGCGCGACCCGCGCCATAAGCGATGTTCTCACGAATACTGCGCGAGAACAGGAACGGTTCCTGCTCCACCACGCCAATGTTCTGGCGCAGGAAGTAACGCGGATAGTCGCGCAGTTCCACGCCGTCGATGGTGATGCTGCCGCTTGTGTAATCGTAGAAGCGGGGGAGCAGACCCACCAGCGATGTTTTGCCCGAACCGGTTGAACCTAACAGGGCGATCTTCTGACCCGGCTGTACGTCGAATGTGAGATCGTGCAGAACGGTGTGATCCTTCACATATTCGAACGACATGTGCTTGAAGGAGATGGCTCCGCGAATCGTTTCAACGGGCGGCACGACTTCCTGCCCTAATACTTCGCGGTCTTGCTTGATGATCTCGGTCAGGCGGTCAAGCGAAACCAAGCCCTGCGAAATCTGGACAATCAAGCGCCCCAGCTCACGGATCGGGAAGATGATCCAGACGAGAATGCTCACATAGGCGATATACGTCCCGACGGTGATAGTTCCATTCATGACGAGCGTCGCAGCGGCGAGATAGCCGCCGAGAAGCTGCACAGCGGTGATCAGGTCGGTCGTCGGCCAGAAGATCGCGTGGTGCATCATGAAGAACTTACCGCGTTTGAGCTTCTCTCTGTTCTCCACCTCGAACTTGTCGCGTTCGTAACCCTGCCGTGCGAAGGCCTTAACCACGCGCACGCCCGTTAGACTTTCCTGCAAGCGCGAGGACAGCTTGCTTTCCTGATTCTGGAAGGCCTCATACGCCTTTTCGACCCGGCGGAAGAAGAAGATTGATGCGACGGTTACGACCGGCACGATGATCACGGAGATCAAGGCCAACTGCCAGTGAAGCAGGAGCAGGGCGATGAAGTTCACCGTGAAGATCATGACAATGCGACCGAAGCCTAAGGCTTCTTCAGCAAGGAAACGGCGTACCGTGTCCACATCGGATGTGACGCGCTGAATGAGGTCACCCGTTTTGGTTACGTCGTGATAGCTGAACGAAAGACGCTGAATATGGTCGTACAGGTAGTTGCGTAAGCGCTGCGCAATGCCTTCACCCGTTTGGGCGGCAAGCGTACCGCTTAGAAACGTGAATGTCCCTTGGAACAGCGCGAGCCCAATGAATCCGAGCGCGACCAGCAGCAGCATTTGAACCAGATTGCTGACTTGTGAATTCAGCACATCATCGACGAGATATTGAAGCAGCAGCGACCGTCCTGTTTGGAGGATGGCGGCTGAACCGATGAAAAGCGTCGCGGCGACATAGCGCCCGCGATAGCCTTGAATAATTTGCCACATGTTCCTGAAGCGATGCTTCCCACTGGTAAGGATCGCGTGCAGGTCGATCATGTTGTGATCGGCGGCGGGTCTTGCTGATGTGTTCTGCAACTGCAAAGTTGAACACTCCCGACTGTTGAAGGGTCACTATGGTTCATTATGGACATAAATGAACAATGCTGTCAAGACTATATGACAGAGTCCACTCTTAGTATGCCATGGATTGATCGGATAAATGGTGCGAATGGTTCAAAACCCAACACCACCCAATTTCTAGGAGGGAGAGCCCATTTTGGCTCTCACCTCATCTGAGCAAGTTGAGTGACCGTGATAGGAAAATGCACAGAAATTTGGTGTGCCCATCATGGGCCAGATCACGCGTTGGTCTTAAACTCCGGGGCGCTGGCGGCGCTTGGACAATGCTTCGAAGGCGGCGTTGATGTCGGCCATTTTCGCAGTGTATTTCTCTTTCTCGGTGGGGTGCATATCCGGATGATTCTCACGCGCCTTGCGACGATAAGCGGCCTTAATTTCGGCGTCGGTCGCGGTCTGTGATATGCCTAGCACCGTGTATGGATTGATTTTGTAAACGGCGCGGATACGTTCACGGTTTTGCTGCCCGCTGGAGCCGGATTCCCACGTTCTTTGCTGTTGACGCCGCGATGAACGCCAGAAGTCGCTATCTTCACCCGCTTTGCCGTAGTGACGGTCGAATTCTTCCCAAGGATCCCATGAGGGTTCTTGCGCATCGGCCTCGTCTTCGGTGGATTCCTCTTTACGCGTCGAATACGACCACTGGCGCCACGACCATTTGAACTGCTGCTCGCTGAAAGGCTCCTGTTTCTTCCAGAACGTCCCCTCGCCAAAGTCCGCGACGGCATAGTTTCCGGTCAGAAATTTGGAGGCCGAGTTGGTGATTTCCCCGCGCAGCTTATCTACATCAATTTCCGGCCCATAGGCAACACTGCGTTCGCTGCTGCCCCACTTCCAATCCATGTGAATGGGGCGAATTTGCACGCTGCGGCCATCACACCAATAGCCATAGACGCGACCATTGCACAAGGCATGGAGCGCACTCATCCAATGCGGCGGCTCCAGCTCGCTGTTGTCAGCGGGCATCATGCGGCCATCAATCACGAACAGCGTGTACAGTTTCCGCTGCGTATTTTCCTCAAGGCGCTGGCGAATTTCCGGCAGCCGTATCGCACGATTGATCACGTAGATGGCGAGTGATTTCCCATCTGACAAGTCGATACGGAGGTCGGCCTGTGCCGTATCGATGCGGCAGCCCTTGATCCGTGCCGAGCGTCCACATTCGGCGATCATGTAGTCGATTACGAATTTCTTCATGCGAAGGGGTGCTGTCTCCTGTCGATAGCCTGCTATTTTATCACGGGAAACGCCAAACACGAGGAAAAACAGAACTTTCTGTGTTAACGCTCAGTTCAAGACGTTTGTTTACTGCTTCGCTTAATGTCGAAATTGGGTGAATTGGAGTCGCATACCCCTCGCGTCTACGAAAGACGTTTGCATCAGACGGAACGTTCCGCGTCTTTAGTGAAATTCGCCAATGAACGCATCAGACGCTTGTCACTTTTTGGAGTATCGCGCAAAACTGTACAAAATATACTGGATTTTTGACGCAGCACACCTAGAAGCCTATGGCACTCAAGCAGTTTTTCCAACGCATTACCGACAGCTACCCCTACGCGCTCGCGCTGGCTGCCGCCTTCGCCGCCGCTTCGATCCTCTTGATCGCCCTCAATGCTTCGCCGCTCGGTGCGGTTTCATCGATGGCGCAGGGGGCGGCGGGCAGTGAGAATTCCACTGCCGAGACTCTCGTTAAAGCCACGCCGATTTTGTTCATTGCCATCGGTATCTGCATCGCTTTTCGTGGTGGCGTGACGAATATCGGGGGTGAAGGCCAGATGATCGCCGGGGCGCTGGCGGGCACCACGGTCACATTGGCTCTACATGACGCTCCGGGACTTGTGATTATTACGTTGGCGCTGATTGTCGGATTCGCGGCGGGTGCGTTATATGGTGGAATCGCCGGGTTTTTGAAGGCGTACTTCAACGTCAACGAGATTTTAAGCACGATTATGCTAAATCAGGTGGCCGTGCAGTTGATGAACTATCTGCTGAACGGGCCGCTGCTTGATCCTGAGTCCGCCGGGGCGAATAATATCCCCAAGACGGCGCGCATCGTCGAATGGGCGGAACTTCCGCGCTTATCGATCACCCTGCCGCCGGGATTGTCCGATCTGTTCGGTACGACCGATTTATTCGGGCGTACGCGTTTGCACTGGGGACTGATCATCGCGATGGTGCTGGCGGTGGTGGTGTATATCCTGCTGTGGCGAACGGTGATCGGCTATCGTATTCGCGCGGTGGGACACAATGAACGCGCGGCGCGCTACGCTGGCATGAGCATCAAACGAAATATCGTGCTGTCGATGCTGCTGGCGGGCGGATTTGCCGGGATCGCAGGGGTCGTTCAGGTGTTGGGGCTGCAATATCGGCTTCAAACGGACGGATCACCGACAGGGTTTACGGCGAACGCGGGCTTTAATGGGATCGTCGCGGCGCTGTTCGGCGGATTGAATCCGATTGGCGCGATTCCGGCTTCGTTCTTCTTCGGCGGGCTGCTGGTCGGCGCTCAAAAAATGCAGCGCGAATTGGGCGTCCCTGCTTCACTGATCACCGCTATCAACGGGTTGATCGTGATGTTTGTGGTGAGCGCACAGTGGTTCGCACGACGCCGCCAGCGACGGAGAGTCGTCGCCGCCGTGCGTACCGCCGATAAAATTCCCTCGCCGCCGCCATCCGCGCAGCCGACGGAGATCCCGTCATGATTCAGTCGATTTTCACCGCCAGTGTGTTCGCGGCGACTTTGCGTCTTGCAACGCCGTATTTGTTCGCCGCATTAGGGGAAACCTTCAGCCAACGCAGCGGGGTACTCAACCTTGGTGTGGATGGCATCATGCTGATGGGGGCGTTCTTCGCGTTCTATGCCGTCCACATCACCGGGAGTTTGGCGTTAGGAATCGCCGCCGCGCTTGGAATTGGGCTGCTGCTGGGCTTAGCGACTGCGTTCATTACCGTGACGCTGAAAGCCGAACAGGGAATCAGCGGGATTGGGATGTATCTGTTCGGACTTGGCATGAGCGAACTGCTGTTTCAAACGCTGGTTGGCACACCGCAGTCAGTGGAGGGATTTGGGCGGATTCAAATTCCGATCCTGTCCGATATTCCGGTGATTGGCGAGGTGCTGTTCAACCAGAATTTGCTGGTCTACGTGGCATTTGCGCTGGTGCCGATCGCGGCGTTCGTGCTCAACCGCACGACGTTTGGGTTGATGATCCGCGCCGTAGGGCAAAACCCTGAAGCCGCCGATGCGATGGGGATCAATGTCACACGGGTACGCTACACGACGGTGATGATTGGCGGAGCGCTGGCTGGAATGGCGGGTGCGTCGCTGTCGATCGCGCTGCTGAACGTGTTCCAGCAGAACTTGACTTCCGGGATCGGATTCATCGCGGTGGCACTGGTGTATTTTGGCGGATGGAAACCGACCGGAGTGCTGATCGGCTCGCTGCTGTTCAGCTTCGTGAACGCGATCCAATTGCAAATTGGATCGCTGGGACTCGACATCCCCTCTGAATTCGCGGTGATGGCTCCGTATGTCATTACCATCATCGCCCTGATTTTTGCTTCCAAACGGACAGAAAAGCCAACAGCGCTGACCAAGCCGTTTGAAAGAGGTGAGTAACAGACGTTTTCTCATCCATACCAACTAAAGGGGTAGTAAGACTATGAAACTTCGGATCGTTCTCCTCGTTGTTCTCGGCGTTCTGCTTTCGGTAATGCCTGTCGTGCATGCACAAGACGATGTTTTCCGTGTGGCGGCGGTCGCCCCCAGCGCCACGAATGACCTCGCCTTCAGCCAGAGCATGTTCGATGCCCTGACGCTGATCAAGGAAGAGATGGGTGATGCGTTTGACTTCACCTTCCAAGAAGGTACGTTCATTGTCGATGACGCGGCAGTGGCACTGCGTGACTGGGCATCGAGCGGTGACTATGATCTGATCATCGCGCACGGTTCGCAGTACGGCTCGATCATTGAAGAACTGGCACCGGAATTCCCCGATGTGTCGTTCGCATGGGGTACGGATGTCAACACGTTTGGTCTTGATAACGTGTATGCCTATACCGCCGAAGCGGAACAGGGCGGCTTCATCAATGGCGCGCTGGCTGCCGGATTGACGGAAAGCGGCGTGATCGGCGTCGTTGGGCCGATCGAAGTGGGCGATGCGAAGGCATATATCGACGGTTTCAAGTCGGGTGTTGCCTACGTAGATCCGGATATTCAAGTGCTGGTGACCTACATCCAGTCGTTCAGCGATGTCCCGCTGGCAACGGAAGCCGCAGCGGCGCACGTTGCCAATGGCGCGGATGTGCTGACCGGTACGGCGCAGATGGTGGTTGGCCCGATTGCGGTCGCGCAGGAGAACGAAATTCCATGGTTCGGTACGCAGAGCAGTCAGGCGGAACTCGCGGCTGATTCGGGCGTGGCGTTCCAGGTCTATCACTGGGAAGTCGTCCTGACCCAGATGATCGAGAACATTCAGAACGGGACTCTGGGCGGCACGTCGTACAGCCTGAATCTTGCTAACGGCGGCGAAGTGATCGAACTCAGCCCGTCGCTGGATGCAGACACCGCTGCCACACTTCAGGAAGCGATTGACACCTTGTCGGCGGATATTCAAGCGGATATGGTGCAGGTTCTGCCGACCGTGGAAGCTACGGCTGAGGCGGGGAGCTAATCGGCTTTGTTTAGGGGCGAGCCATCGGTTCGCCCCTAAAACCGGCTCTTTTTTGAGGAAATCCCTTCAGTTGGTCTGACAGCCTGCCCTCACGGGCTGGCAAGGTGATCCTAATCATGACGGCAGCACTCCCCACCGGACAGCAGCGTATTCAGCAGGTTAGTATGCACGGAATCGTCAAGCGATTTCCGGGCGTTCTGGCGGTGAATCAAGTCGATTTTGAGACGACGGGCACACCGGACGGGCGCGGCGAAATTCACGCGCTGCTGGGTGAAAACGGCGCGGGCAAATCGACGTTGATGAAAATGCTGTATGGCTTGTACCGCCCCGATCAGGGCACCATTCGCATCGACAGCACGGATCGATCAATCCGGTCGCCGCAAGACGCGATCCGGCAGGGGATTGGCATGATTCACCAGCACTTTATGCTGGTTCCATCGCTGACAGTCGCCGAGAACATCGCACTGGGGCTGAGGTCTTCACGCGGTGCACTGCTCGATCTGGATCGCATCCGTGCGCGTGTGCGGGAACTGAGCGAACGCTATCACCTGAAAGTCGATCCTGATATTCCGGTGTGGCAGCTTGCGGTAGGTGAGCAGCAGCGCGTCGAGATCATCCGCGCGTTGTACAAGGGCGCGGCGCTCTTGATCCTTGACGAACCGACGGCGGTGCTGACTCCCGGTGAAGTCGATGATCTGTTCCGTGTGCTGCGGCAGATGCGCGAAGATGGACATCTGCTCATCTTCATTTCGCACAAGCTGCACGAAGTATTGGCGATTAGCGACCGGATCACAGTGCTGCGCGATGGTCAGCGTGTGGATACGATCCCCGGCGGCGGCGCAAATAAACTGATGCTGGCGCAAATGATGGTCGGTCGCCCGGTGGTGCTAGAATACGATCGCCCTGCTTTGCCTGTGGGTGACGAACGGCTCCGGTTGAATGGTGTGTGTGCGCAGAGCGACCGCGATATGGCCGGATTGACCGATGTCTCCTTCAAGCTGCACGCAGGCGAGATCCTTGGCGTGGCTGGGGTGAGTGGCAATGGTCAGCATGAACTGGCGCAGGTGATTGCCGGACTTCGCTCTTGCACACAGGGATCCATTTGGATAGACGGCGTTGAGCGTGGATCGCAGACCGGGACGATCGCTTATATTCCCGAAGAGCGCATGATCGACGGGGTGATTAAGGAATTCACCGTTGCGGAAAACCTTGTGCTGCACGATCACGGCAAGCCGCCGTATGCACGGGGGATTTTCATGAATTTCCGGGCGATCGTGAATGCATGCCAGCAGGCGATCCATGATTATGAGATCAAGACACCGGGGACGGATACACCGATCAAAAGTTTGTCCGGCGGGAATATTCAAAAATTGGTGCTGGCGCGTGAATTAAGCCGCAAACCGCGTGTCCTGATCGCGGCGCAGCCGACGCGTGGGGTGGACATTGGCGCGACAGAGTATATCCATCACCGGCTGCTGGACGAACGCGCCAAAGGTACGGCGATTTTGCTTATTTCGGAAGATTTGGATGAAATTTTGGCGCTGAGCGATCGCATTCTGGTGCTGTACGAAGGCCGGGTTGTGGGGGATGTACGGCGGGACGAGGTGGATATTCGTCAGCTTGGCGCATTGATGGCCGGCGCAAAATAGATTACAGTTAACTTAACCCCTGTACCATAACATGGCTGGTTCGCAATGAAACTTTGGGAACATTACCACGTGCCTTTGACACCTGATGAAGCCGTGCGTCTCCTTTCAGACTATGGTGGACGCGCCCGGATCATCGCCGGAGGGACGGATTTGCTGGTCGATATGCGCGCGGCGTTGAGTGATCCGGCACAGGCCGGGAGTGTTCAACCGCATCACGCGCTTGTCGATATTACGCGCATCCCCGATATGACTCGCATTGAGCAGGACGGCGATTACATCGTCATCGGCGCGGGCGTGACGCACACACAAATCGTCGCGTCCAATCTGCTGCGTCATCATGCCGCCTGTTTGGTCGAAAGCTGCGGCGTGGTGGGCGGGCCGCAGGTGCGGAACGTGGCAACCCTCGGCGGCAATGTGGCGCACGCGCTCCCCGCTGGCGATGGGACGACCTCGCTGGTGGCACTGGACGCACAAGCCGAGATCATCCAAAACGGGGAACGCCGATGGGTGAATATCCTCGATATGTTCATCGGGACGGCAAAATCGCTGGTTGATCCGACGCGCGATCTGCTGGTGAGATTCCGCTTCCGTACCGCTGATTCAAGAGAAGCAACTGCGTTCAGCCGGGTGATGCGCCCGCAGGGTGTGGCGCTGCCGATTCTGGGTTGCGCGGTGTGGATTAAGCTGAACGCTGCGCGAACCCACTATGAATTGGCGCGCGTGTGCATCGCTCCTGTCGCGCCGACACCGAAGCGTGCGGATGCGGTTGAGGCCGCGCTTGCCGGTCAGCCGGTGGGTGAAGCGGCGATCGAAGCGGCGATCGAAGCGGCGGAAAGCAGTTTGCATCCACGCACGAGCAAATTCCGCGCAACGGCGGCGTATCGCGATGAGATAATGGGCGTGCTGCTGCGGCGCACGCTTTCGGCGGCAGTTCAGCGCGCTACCGATCCTGCGCCGTCAACTCCTTGATTGAAGGTAAACTGAAGAAAACGCGGCGCACCGTTTGAGGCCTGCGCGTTCGTGTATATAGTGCGGGGGAAAACACCATGAGTCTGCTCAATATTACGGTGAACGGTAAACCGGTCTCGCTGGACGTGGCGGAATCGCGCACACTGGCGCAATTTCTGCGCTATGACCTCGGCCTGACCGGGACAAAGATCGGCTGCGAAGAAGCGGAATGCGGAATTTGTACGGTGCTAGTCGATGGCCTGCCGGTCGATTCATGTGTGTACCCGGTTTTTAAGGCGCAGGACTGTGCGGTGACGACGGTCGAAGGACTGGCGGAAGGTGAGCAGCTCCACCCCATCCAAGCGAATTTCGTCCGGCATGGCGCGGTACAGTGCGGCTACTGCACCCCCGGCCTGATGATGACCTCGGCGGCACTGATCGACTCCAATCCCGATCCTGACGATGACGCGATCAAGCATGCGCTGAAAGATACGCTGTGCCGCTGCACCGGCTATGCGAGTGTGATGCAGGCCATCAAGAGCGCGGCACGCGAAAAGCGCGGCCTGCCGCCGCTGCCCGTGAACGAACCTGAGGTGGATGAACCGATGCACGCGATTAGCCGGAGCGTGCCGCCGCAAGAAGTGATTGAGAAGGTCACCGGATCGGCGAAATATACCGACGATTTCCATTTCCCCGGCATGATTTATGCGCGTACGCTGCGATCGCCGCTGCCGCATGCCAAAGTGATCAGCATTGATACGGCTGCCGCGAAAGCGCTCCCCGGTGTGCGCGCGGTGCTGACGCATGAGGATGTCCCCGGCGAAAACCTGCATGGGCTGGTGTATCGTGACTGGCCAGTACTGTGCGGCGATGTGGTGCGCTATGTGGGCGATGCAGTGGCGATTGTTGCCGCTGACACACAAGAAATCGCGGACGCGGCGCTGGGATTGATCCACGTAAAGTATGAAGCGCTGTCGGTCGTCGCTGACCCGGTGTACGCACATTCGCCGGAAGCGCCCGTGCTGCACCCAAATCACCCGACCGGAAATCTGCTCAAGCACATCAAAGTGCGGCACGGGGATATTGAACAGGGATTCGCGCAGGCGGATGTGATCGTTGAGCACGAATACCGGACGCCAACGACGGAACATGCCTTTTTGGAACCGGAATGCGCCATTGGGGTACCGGCGGGATACGACGGCCACGACAAGCTGACGGTCTATGTGGGATCGCAGATTCCGTATCAGGATCGCAACCAGATCGCGCTGGCGATGGGGCTGCGTGAAGATGCTGTGCGCGTGACCGGCACCCTGATCGGCGGCGGGTTTGGCGGCAAAGAGGACATTGCCGGACAAATTCATGTGGCAATGCTGGCGACAGTGACGGGTAAACCGGTCAAGATGCTGTACTCGCGTCAGGAATCGCTGATCTTTCACCCGAAGCGGCATGCGACGATCATTCGAATCAAGACTGGGGCGACCAAAGACGGACGTTTGACAGCGGTTGAGGCTACGCTGTACGGCGATGGCGGTGCCTATGCATCGCTGAGCGATAAAGTGATGACGCGGGCGACGACTCACGCGACAGGCCCGTATGATGTGCCGAATGCGAAGATCGACTGCTTTGCCATGTACACGAACAATGTGCCAAGCGGCGCTTTTCGCGGGTTCGGCGTCACACAGTCGGCGTTCGCAGTTGAGCAGAATATGGATATGCTGGCTGAAGAGTTGGGGATCGATCCGCTGGAATTCCGCCGAATCAATGCGCAGAAAGTCGGCGTGACGACGGCAACCGGACAGCTTTTGCGCGAATCGGTGGGACTGCTGGAAACGATCGATGATGTGCGGTTGGATATGACCACGGTCTCGAACGGGCACGGTTTCCGCTGGGCGTGGCGCGAGGGTGATAAAGCATTCGCATGGGGTATCGCATGCGCGTACAAGAACACCGGACTCGGCGGCGGCGCACCGGATGTCTCGGAAGCGGAGATTGAAGCCTTCGAGGACGGGACGCTGGAAGTGCGCACGGCGGCGGCGGACATGGGACAGGGTATCGCGCATGTGGTGGCGCAGTGTGCCGCTGAGGAAATGCGCGTGCCGTATGATCGCGTGCGCGTGCTGCTGTGCGATACCGATTTGACGCCGAACGGTGGGCCGACGACGGCTTCACGGCAGACGTTCATGACGGGCAACGCGGCACGATTGGCGGCGGTCGCCCTGCGTGAAGCGATCACGCAGAGCGCGGCGGAAATGATGGATGTGCCGCCGACGGCCATTCGCTATGAGGAAGGACTGCTGCGCACCGAGGATCGGCGGGAGCCGGTTGAACTTGGGCAGGTGGTTGGCTGGATGAAACAGCAGGGCTTATCGGCCCGTACGAAGCACGCCTATCATGCGCCTGCGACGAAACCGCTCGGCACAGGCGGCGATATGCACTTTGCCTTCAGCTACGCGACACAGGCCGCTTTGGTAGAGGTTGATACCACCACGGGCGAAGTGCGCGTGCATAAAGTGCTGAGCAGTACGGACATTGGGCGCGCGATCAATCCGCTGATGCTGCAAGGGCAGATCGAAGGCGGAATTGTGATGGCGATGGGCCACTGCCTCAGCGAAGCATTCATCATTGAGGATGGGGTGCCGTGGACGCGGCTGCTGTCGCGCTACAAGATGCCGAGTATCAAGAATGCCCCGGAAATCGTGAGTCATCTGGTCGAGCACCGCGCCTCCGAAGGGCCGTATGGAGCGAAAGGCGTGGGCGAAATCCCGTCGATCAATACGACTCCGGCGATCTGCAACGCCATCTATAACGCGGTGGGCGTGCGAGTGTATGCAACACCAGTCGATCAGGATGCGCTGCTGCTGGCGATGAAACGTGGCGAACGCGAAATTCATCGTGCATGGCAGGATGTGAAGTAGTGCGTTGGCTGGCGGTTGTTTGTCTGGTTGCCCTGTGCGCCGCTTCGGTTGGCGCTCAGGACAGCGGGACTGATCCGGCACTTGATGCGGCGGTGAGTGCGGCGCTTGCTGCCTACAATGCACTGCCGGAAAACCCGATTCAGTATCGAGAAGTAGCGCGAATCACCGATGAAACAGGCGCGGTGATGTTCGTGGAAGTCGCTGACACTCAAACGGGCGATCCTTACCCCGGCGTGCTCGATTGGGTGTATGCCAACCGGGTTGATGGTGTATGGCGGGTGACGCTCCCCGGCACGGACGGTTACGCCGCTGCTTACCGGGCGCTCTCGGAAACACTGCAAGATCAAACCGATCCAACCGATCGCCTATACCGGACGCAGGCGCAGCCGGGATTGGTGCCGCCTGAAGCGCTGCTGGATTATGAGCTGCCCTTCCCGGAGGGACAGACCGGACTGGTCACGCGCAGCTATGATGTACACGGAATTGGGAAGCTGGATATTGATCTGACAGGGACGGACATCAGCGCCGTGAAAGACGGCGTGATTGTGTTTGCGTCAGATCGATTCGGGCAGTCCACCTACCGCTATGGGGCGTGGTGGTATTGGAACACGGTGATTATTCAGCACGGCGAGCACGAGTTTTCGCTGTATGGGCATATCCGGCATGACAGCATCCCGGATTGGATCGTCAGCCAGTGCAGCGATGATTTTTCGGTGTCAAACTGCGCGGTGCCCGTGCAGGCGGGCGATGTGATCGCGCAGGAAGGCAGCACAGGGTATTCAACCGCGCCGCACCTGCACTTGGAAACCGGGCAGGCCTTCGGGATTATCCCGTTCCTTGATTTGCTGGATATGGATGAGGACGGCATCACCGCAGAGTCCGTTTATGCGGGATATGTGTACGGTGAACACAATGTCGCGTTCAGCGGGTACACGGCGGAACAGGTCGCCGCATGGCCGTATCTGACCGTGCTAACCGCGCATCATGGGCAATAGGCGTTCAACGGCACGTCTCCCGATCATGTTCGAGCCTTAGATGCGGCGGATAGCGACCATCGCGATGTCGTCAAACTGCACGGCTTCACCGATGAACTGATTGACGCCGCTCAAGATATGTGACAGCAGGATTTCGAGCGTGTCACAGGGGGATTTCAGCAGGCTGGTAAGCGATTCTTCCCCAAATTGCGCATCATCGACGGCGCGGGCATCTGTGATTCCATCGGTATAGCAGCACAAAATATCGCCGGGTTCCAACGCCAGTTCGCGCGAGGTATAGGTGGAACCGCCGAACATGCCCACCGCTGGGCCGGTCGGTTTGAGGCGGTGTTTGAGTTCCCCAGTACGCCCGATAATGAGCGGCGGTGCGTGCCCCCCATTGACATATGTCAGCAACCCTTGAGATGGATCGATCACGCCGATAAACAACGTGGTGAACATATTCAGCGCTTCGTGATGCTGCGCGATATAGGCATTGGTGTTGGCGACGGCGGTCAAGATCGCTTGCGATCGCAGCGCTGCCGGATCGATCTCCAAATCGAGGAACGGCGACGAAGTTGGCGCCTGTGTCGTGAAAGCGCGCATCAAACTGCGTGTGAGCGACATGAACAAGGCTGCCCCCACCCCTTTGTCGCAAACATCGCCGATCATGAGGATGACGCGCCCGTCTGATAGGGTGAAAGCATCATAAAAATCACCGCTGACATCGCGTGCGGGTTGGAAGCGACCACCTAATTCCCATCCATTGATGATGGGGAGTGTGGAGGGGATGAAGTTGTTCTGGATCAGGCGCGCGACCTGCATATCACTCTGAATCCGTATGAGCTGCTGCTGCTGTTCCCACAGGAGCCGGGTATTCAGGGCGATCGCGGCCTGCCCGGTCAGAATTTCCACCATGAGCTGATCATATTTGCCGAAAGGCACGATCGCGCCGGAGTCGTCACGCGCATTGAGAAGCTGTAAGACGCCGACCACATCGCCGCTGCTGCCCTTGAACGGAACGGTTAGATTGGAGACGGAACGGTAATTGTTCTGCGTATCAAAGCGGCGGGCAGCGGAGAAATCGAAACCTTCGGCGCGGTACATATCCGGCACATTGATGGAATGCCCGGTGAGCGCGACATAGGTCGCGACATTGTGCGTATTCGGGTTTCCCTGCGCATCGCGCAGCGACAGCGAAGGGAACGTCACCGGCTTGGGGCTGCTGCCGCCGAGGTGAATGCCGAGTGAGTCGGTCATGATGATGGTGAAGTGAAGATACTCATCTTTGCGGAGGTAGAGCGTCCCGGCATCGGCATTGCAAATGGCTTTTGCTTCGGTCAGGATGCGTTCAAGCAAACGATCGAAATCGGTTTCCGAGGCGAGCGCAACCCCAAGCGGCAGCACGACATTGGCGATGTGATCGCTTAAGCGCTCGGCTTCACGCAGGCTGATTGATGACGTGTAGCGGGGCACTTCCAGATGGTAGGTGCAGCCCTCGTCCTCGACTTCAGCGCGTATCCCCGGCGGAAGCGGGGTAAGAACCGTAGATGAATCGACATGCAGCAGGAATCGCATGGCATCCAGCGAGAGCTGAGACGACAACCGCACGCGGCGGCTCCCGATATGCTCCGTCAACTGAGCGAACGATGAGGTGATCAAGCCCTCAAGCGTGGACTGCACTGTGCTGGATTGACGCGCATCCAGCATCGCCAGCGCGCAGCATTCCGCGATGACTCTGTGTGCTTCTTCTACTATGCGCGGCAGTTCGCCGTTTCCACCCATCCATTGATGAGGCGCAATGACTGCCTCGATCATGCTTCATCCCCCGCTTTTCACTCAGAAAGGATGATTGTACTGAGAAAAACAGGACGTGCTAGTAGACCGCTATCGATGGGCGCGGCGCACGATCGCTTTCAGACGTGCGGTTACCTCCGGTTTGAGCGGAGACGGATCATAGGCAGCACGATCCACGAGCGGAGCGATTTCGGCAAAGATTGGATGATCGGCAGTGTGGTGTGCCGCGTGTTCGTGAGTAGTCTGCGCATACGCTCTCGGCGCATGGGCACGCCGCAGTTCACGTCGATAGATCCGGTAGATGGCTTGTCGCTGCGGATCGCGGAGCGCGTGGGGACGATCGACTCGGCGCGGCAGGTGGCGCAGGAACCAACGCAGCGCGAAAATTGCCCCAACGATGACTGCGGCTATCACGGCGAGTTGCAGCATCGCTCCTAAGACGAGCAGGCCCTTACTGGCGATCTGTTCCATTGGAAGACGACCGAGCGGAGACTGACTGATCCAATCGGTGAGCACCGAGCGCGCGATGGAGCTGTTCTGCGGCTGCGCTGTCCAACCGGGGGTCGGATCGAAGGCCACCCACCCCTGCGACGGGAAATAGACTTCAACCCATGCATGAGCATCATTGGCGCGGACTTCGTAGTAATTGGTGATGGGGTTGTAGTCGCCGCTGCCATAGCCGACGACAAACCGCGCGGGAATCCCAAGCGCACGCAGCAGGACGATCATCGCGCTGGTAAAGTGTTCACAGACGCCGCGCCGATCGACAAACAGGAATTGATCGACGGCGTTGGTTTCAGGCGGTTGAGGCGGCGGATAATAATCGTAGGGGTAGTTGTTCAGCAGGTAGTCGCGAACGGCGATGATCGCGTCGTAGGTGGTTTCGGCGTTATCGCCAAGGGTATGCGCCAAATCGAGCGTGCGCTGACTGGTGTTGTCCGGAAGCTGTAAGTAGGCGCTCATCCCAAAGGCACGTTTGACGTTGGCAAAGTCTACGGCGCGGAGCACGGCTGTATCATGCTGTTCGATTTGCGAAACAACTGAATAGACAGTTCCCACAGACATCGACTCGCCAACGCGCAGGCCGCCAGTCGCATCGATGGCAATTTCTTCGACCGGGAAAAATAACTCGTTGGGGCTGCCGCCCGTCCAAACAATATTGGGCATGTTCTGGACAATATAAAATGATTGGACAAACGTTTCGCGCGTTGGAGCATTGTCTAAGATGAAACTGCCAGTCATGAGATCGGCATGGCGGCGGAGAATGGCAGGGTTGGACTGCGACCAATGGGTTCCATCGAAGGAATCATAGGCATAGCCGCGCCAATAGCTCCATGAAGGACTGGACACATACATCATGATGGTATCGCTGAGCGTACCGCGATAACTTAGGTCGAGCTGATTGGAGAAGCCATAATAGTATTCGCTGTCCTGCGATTCGGATGACCCCTGTAAGCTGACCAACGGCAGCGCCGGATTGATGATCTGCGCGGAGGGTTGGGCGCGGATAGGCACCTGAATGGAAATGGGCATAAAAATTGGATGCCCGACAAAGCGCGGCGTGACCACAAAAATCGTGACGCCTGCAAGCATCCCCATCAGAATAAATTGCAGCGAACGCGGCAGCAGACCGCCGAGCTTTCGGCGCGGTGTGGTGGAATCACGCCGGACAATTACGGCAGTACTGCGTTTGATGCCGTCTTCGCTGTCGGCCACCCACATGAAAGCGAGCCACAACGCCAAAAAGCTGATCAGGAATATTCCGAAGATGACATCCCGGCTCAACGTGGCTGCGACGTAGAGGTTGACCAACCCCATCCCGAACCCTGAGAACAGATTCAGGCGGTTGTACAGCTCGAAAGTAACGATGGCGGTCGCCAACATGGCAAACTGCGCCTGTGGATAGGCGACACCGCCGAAAATGCCATAAAGCAGATAGAACAGATCGACATGCAGCGCGAGAAAAATCGCAATGCGGACGAATTTGATGGCGCGATCTTGCGCGTGAAAACGATAGGCATAGATAGAGCCGACGCCAAGGATGATGAGCGCGATAAAGGCGACCGCCCATAGTTGGGTCACATAGGCGACTGAAATGAAACTGATCGCCTGTCCCGCGAAAACCAAAGATCGCAGGTGTAAGGAGCGTTCGGCGGCGCGCGATCGCTTACGCGTGGGCCGCAGACGTGGAAGGATTGGCTTCACGGGGGTTTGTCCCTTGTGTTGTGGCTGCGGCCAATGAACGGGCGAGTTGATCGGCGGGAACGGTGGACGAGTCGATCAAGAGGGCATCGATCCCGGCAGCGGCCAGCGCTGCGCGTATGGGTTCGGCAGACTCGGCAGCAGGGTCAAATGATGAGGGATCGATCAGCACGACCATAACGGCGCTGCCCCGCGATTTCCATTCGATGAGCGGGGCGAGATGTCGCATCGACGGCATCGGCAGTACGGCAGCGATCATCGACCCGGCGGGAACCTGCCCGCAGAGATCGGCAAATTCGCAGGGCGAAGGCTGGATGCGCGCCATCATCTGAAGAAAGGTTTCCCACCCAAGGGCTGACTCGACGTTCGACAGTGCCGAGTCGCCGTGACGCAAAAAAAGCGGGAACCCACGACGGCGTGCGTGATCGGCGATGCTGACGGCGCTTTTGACCGCCCATTCAAACGGATTGCGCTTGTTTTCGGCGGTGCCGGAGAAATCGGTATCCAACAGCAGCGTGAGATTCGGCTGTGCTTCGTCGGCAAATTCTTTGCTCATGAGCTGGCCGGTGCGGGCGGTGCTGCGCCAATGAATATGCCGTGGCGAGTCGCCACTGCGAAAGGGTCGTACGCCAATGACTTCACTGCCGTGGCCCGCGCGTTGGGTGGCGATTTGCGCGGCAAGCTGTTTTTCCAGCAGCGGAAAACGCAGCAGCGGCTTGACTTCCGGATAAACGAGCGCTTGTGTGGGCGCGGTAAGCCGCCCGTGACGACGGAAGAAACCGAATGGGAAGCGTGTCCGCATGAGGATGGGCGGAAAGGCGTACACGCCGCGCCGATCCAGCGTCACGAGATAGGCATAAGTGAGCGGCTGATTGGACGGGATGACGGGGAGATACAAACGCTTTTCGCGTTCTGACAGTTCAGCTAAGGGGCAGATTTCGGTCATCTCGACCTGATAGGCCGCCAATCCGCGTGCACGTTTGACACGAAGATCGACATTGATTTCATCGCCTTCATACAGATTTTCGGCGGATAGACTGCGCTCTAGCTGAATGTCGCGCAGCGCGCCGCAGCTCAAGAGGCCGCCGACAACGACTAGCCCGGCGATCAGCGCTGACATGACATACAGCCAACCGATCTGAGTCTGGTTGCCGAATAGATAGAGCATGAAGGCGATGATCAGAAAGCCAATGGCACGCTTGCTCATAGGGAAGCCAAAACTCTTTTCTTCGTGACCGAGCGGGTGGTATTTAGAACAGCGGAACCGCCGTCGTGGCGAGTATTTCAGCGACGAGATCGCGGGCTGTGTCCATGGTTCGATCGCGGGTCAAAATACGATGCGCGATGACGACGGGCGCGGCGCGTTTCACATCGTCCGGCGTTACGAACGAACGCCCATTGATCACAGCGAGCGCCTGAGCCACGCGCTGCAAGGCAACGCCGCCACGCGGACTCACCCCCAAGACAGTTTCCGGATGGGTGCGGGTGGCTTGATTCAGGCGGACAATGTATTCCTTGATCGGACGAGCCACATCGATGGACTGGACGGCGTTTTGCAGGGCAATCACTTCTTCGAGGGTGATGACCGGTTGCAGCGAATCGAGCGGGTTGGCGTGTTCCTCACGCTCCAGAATGGTCACTTCATCCTCAAAATCCGGGTAGCCAAGGTTGAGTGCGATGAGGAATCGGTCGAGCTGAGCTTCAGGGAGTGGGAATGTCCCGGCCATTTCGATGGGATTCTGGGTAGCGATGATCAGAAACGGTTTCGGAAGCGGATAGGTAAAACCATCACTGCTAACCTGTCCTTCAGCCATGCTTTCGAGCAGGCTGGACTGGGTGCGAGGGGATGCCCGGTTGATCTCATCGACCAAGATGATGTTGCCGAAAATCGCGCCTTTGACGAATTCGAACTTGCCGTCGCGCTGGTTGTAAATCGCGCTGCCGGTGATGTCGCTGGGAAGTAAATCGGGCGTGCATTGAATGCGCTTGAAGACCGCTTGAAGCGACTGCGCAATTGCCCGCGCGGTGACGGTCTTGCCAATTCCGGGCACATCTTCGAGCAGCACATGCCCCTTTGCCAGCATCGCTGCCAGAATTAATTCAAGTTTCGACGGATCAAGGATGATGGCGCTGCGCACATTGTCGATCAAGCGGCCTAGTACGATACGGTGATCGGCTGTGCTGCTGCCATCCGCGCTGCCCCGGTGCGGTGTAGATGCGGCGAGGGGGGAATTTCCGTTTGGGCGCAGTAGGTGCATTGACTCACATATCCTCTGTTTGGTCGTCCTGAATCCATTGTACTGGTGAGCCTGTCAATACGTCATGAACGCATGCTCAATATGGGCAGTTGTCACAGATACCCTCCCATAAATTGGTCATAGTTGGATCAGGTTCAGACTGCTATCTTGTTAAGACTTCACACAAATTGAAAGGTACTAAAGGTGGCTGTTCGACCTGCGCCCGCTAATGCGGCGCAACTTTACCCACCCTCAAGCTCGGAATCGGATCCCCCGCGCGCCAATATGCATTGGTTATGGGGCATCATGCTGTCCTATCGCGGGATGATCATCGGCGCACTAGGCAGCGGCTTTCTGGGCGGGATCACGGCGGCGATGGAGCCGTACCTGATCGGTCAGATCGTCGATCACGTCAATCATGGTGTCCAAAGCGGGCAGATTTTGACGGATATTGTGCCGCTGCTGGTGATGGGAATCACGACGGTGATCGCTCTCTTTGGCCAGCGCTATATTACAGCGGCAATATTGCGTATTCGGTCGCATTTGCCATTCGGCGGATGCTGTTCGATAACCTGCTGACGTATGAGCACCGTTTTACCAGCACTACCCGACGGGCGATCTGTCCCGTATGAATGCCGACATCGACATGATCTGGCGTTTGCTGGCAATTGGGACGAACCGTTTCGGCAGTGCACTGTTTTCGCTGATCACGGCGTTCATCCTGCTCGGTGTCGTGAGCCTGCCGCTCACCGGGGTGGTGTTCATCGTTCTGACGATTTCGACGGCGTTTCAACTGATGGCGGGCGCGCGGTTGGCGGCGATGTTCGAGCGCGTTCAGGATCAAGCCGGGGTACTGGCCGCCGCCGTGCAGGACTCGGTGAGCGGCATCCAAACGATCAAGACGTTTGGGCGCGAAAGTGGTGCCGCCGCAAAGTTCATGCAAGAAAACCGCGAATTTCGACGGGTTTGGCTGTTCTTCAAACGGCGTAACGAGCCCGTGGGGATGCTACCCAACATGATTAGCCAGCTCACGACGGGAATTGTCGTGCTGTTTGGCGGAATTCTGACGGTTCAGGGCGTGCTGACGCTCGGTAACTTCACCCAATTTTTGATTTATCTGGGTCTGCTAAGCAACGTGCTGTTACAGCTTGGCACCATCTACCAGCGGTATCAACAAACCTCCGGGGCGCTGGCGCGTATCACGCCGCTGCTGCAAAGAACACAGGTGACCGATGCGCCGAACGCCCTGCCGCTTCATGAAGCGAAGGGCGAGATCGAATTCGAGCACGTCAATGTTGAGATCGAAGGGACGGCGCTGCTGCGTGATGTGTCGCTCAAGATCAAGGCGGGCTCGATCGTCGGGTTTGTAGGCCCGACGGGGTGTGGAAAAACCCTGTTGGTCAATTTGCTGGCACGAGTGCTAGACCCGAACAGCGGAAGCGTGCGGGTTGATGGGCATGATGTGCGTTCGCTGAAACTGGCTGATTTGCGCCAAGCGATCGCATACGTGCCACAATCGACCTTCTTATTCAGCCGCAGCTTGCAAGACAACGTGCGAATGGGCAAAGCGGATATTTCACAAGAAGACCTTGACCGCGCGATGCTGATTTCGCGCATCAGCAATGACCTGCCGCAGCTTCCGCACGGCGTGGAAACACTGGTGGGCGAAAAAGGCGTCATGCTAAGCGGCGGTCAAAAGCAGCGCGTAGCGATCGCCCGCGCGTTGGTGCGCGATCCCGCGATTTTGGTGTTAGACGATGCGCTGTCGAGCGTGGATACGCATACCGCAGCGGATATTCTTTCAGGGCTGCGCGATGTGCTGCGTACACGCACCAGTTTGATCATCGCTCACCGGTTGGCGACGGTGAAAAATGCTGACTTGATCGTGGTGATGGATAACGGGCGAATTGTCGAGCAAGGGCGGCATGACGAACTGCTCGCCCACGGCGGTTTTTACGCCCGTATGGCAGAGCGTGAGCTGCGGGAGGATTTGGCCCATGCAAACGCCTAAACCTGAGCAGAAAAACGCTGGCGACCTGAATACCGAACAAGGCGCGTACAAACTCAAGCAGTATGCGGAAGGGGGCGCGAAAGTCACTGACCGCTATTTGTACTGGATGATGGGGAAATTCCTCGCACCGTACGCGATGCAACTGCTGATCACCTTCATTCTGCTGGTCGCCGTATCGGGGCTGTCTTTGCTGCTGCCGTATCTGATTCAGCGCGCGGTCGATGGGCCGATCACGGGCGGGGATCTGAACGGCTTAATTCCGTATGGGCTGATGTACTTTGCCGCGATCTTCATCATCTTTGTGCTGCGCTTCGGCCATACGTATCTGCTGCAAACGGTTGGGCAAAGCGCCTTGGTCGATTTGCGGCAAACGTTGTACGAGCACATCCTCAAGCAGGATATGCGGTTCTTCAACAACACGCCGGTCGGGCAAATCGTGTCGCGGATGTCGAATGATATTGAAGCGCTGACGGAACTGGTTTCGACGAGTATCGTCGTGCTGGCAAGCAATATGGTGACGCTGATCGGGATTATCGTCGTGATGTTCGCGCTGAATTGGCGGTTAGCGCTGCTCGGTTTGGCGACAATGCCGATCATGATCGCCGCAACAGTGTTTTTCCGCCGCAAAATTCGCGAGGCTTCGACACGCTATCATCGCCAGATTGGCGAATATTTGGCGTTCATCAACGAGCAGTTCAACGGCATGCTGGTGGTGCAGTTGTTTGGCCGTCAGGCAGTCAGCCGGTCGGAATTTAACGAAATCAACGTGAGTATTCGGACGGTACACGGTGACCTGCGCGACTCCTATACCTATTACGCGTCGATCCTGCAAATTCTAACGAGCGTTGGCTTCGCGATTGTGCTGTACTGGGGTGGTCAGGG